>VXQZ01000037.1:22126-229369 GCA_009838735.1 Chloroflexota bacterium | reverse complement strand
CGGCGCTGGCCTACGGCGTCTACCAGGTCGCTCCGTTCGGTCCCGAGGCGGTGCGAGTGGGGCTCGGTCTGGTCTTCGCGCTGGTCGGCGTGGCGCTGATCGTGGGCCGGGTCGGTGGGCGCAGCCTGCCGGCGGTGGCGGCAGACCTGATGCGCTTCGGCTTCGGGCCGCGGCGCTTCCAGGGTCCGCCGGTTCAGCTGGTGCGGGCCCAACCACCAGCCCCTCCCGTGAAGGGTCAACCGGCTCAGCCGGACGACGAACCGGTGGGCGGCGTTGCCCTGTCGGTGGCAGAGGTGTCGGCGAAAACCACCACCCAGAAGGCAGCAGCTCGACCCGGTCCGATCCGGCGCGGGGCGCGCAAGCTAGCCAACCTCAAGCGCTCGTCGCGGCCGCGTACGCGGGGCGAGCGGATGCCGTTCAAGCCCCGCAACTGGTTCCGCAAGCGCGACACTAAGCAGCAACCGAAGCACGAGTACGACGAGGCAAGGCAGACCATCGCCCGGGAGCAACGGGAACACCGAGCGGCTTGGTGGCCGCGGCTCATGGGCGGGGCTGCCGCCGCGGCGGTGGTCGCCTCGGTGGTCGTCTGCAGCCCGCCTCTGGCCTCGGCCGACGACGGCGAGGAGGAGACCTGGACCTCGGACGAGATCGAGTTCGACCCGTCGCCGCTGATCCCCGGCAGACGGCTGTTCATCGAGCGCCTGACCGTGACTGCGTCTGCGGCCACGGTCGTGCTCAAGGCGGCGGCCAACCTCGAGGTCGAGGTGCGCGCCTTCGGCGGCGCGGACGGCCGCGAGCCCAAGTTCCATCGCGAGAACACGCTGGGCACGGGTGGCCGGTTGAGCTACCTGCTGCCCTTGGACGGTCCGGTGCCCTCGTTCACCTTCGCCTGGCGGGATGAGCACGGCCAGGCCGGGGCGATCTCGCTCGCCGGCGATCAGCTGCCCTATCCACTACCAGCGGTCGAGGGTGAGCTCTGCGACCTGCAACTGGTCTCGCTCGTCTGGCGTCCGGATCGGATCGAGGGCGGCGTGCGCTCCGACTGCGTCGCGACGCTCGAAGAGCAGGTCGAGCTGCAGACCGCAGCCGGTCACCGCGCACTGAGCCAGACGGCGCTGCTCGAGGCGCAGGTCACGCTCGTGTCCGGGACGCTCACGGTCTCGGCCGGCGGACACGAGGCCACGGCCGTGTTCGTCCCCGACGGCGAGACCCGCTTAACGCTGGCGCAGCCGGCTGAGAGCGGCATCCTGGCCGTCGAGATCACGACGGAACTGAGCGCCGACTTGCGCATCGCGCTGCCGCCGCTGGTCCAGCTGACGCACCGCCCGCGCCGGGTTGAGCGGCGCACGGAGACCGTCACCCTGACCCGTCCGGGGACGAGCCAGACCGTCTCCGAGACGATCATCGTCGCCGACGCGGACGGCAAGCCGATCCCCTGGACGATCTCCACCACGCTCTCGATCCCGGCGGCCCAGGTGCAGAAGCAGGTGATGCTCGAGATCATTCACGACGAGCACGTGCGGGCCGAGCTGGTCCAGCGCCCGGCGATGCGTCAGACGCGTGCGGAGTCGCTGCTCTTGGCATCCGCGATCGCCTCCGACGACGCCTACCGCGCGCTGGTCGTGGAGCGGGAGCCAGAGCGTCCCGTTTCGATCCAGACGCGGCTCTCGCAGGCGGAGCTGGACGAGCTGTTCCAGATCCTGGGTTGGGGGCCCTAATGGTGCGGCGACTGATCTCGATCATCTCCCTGGGCGCGGCGGCGCTGCTCTCGACCGCCGCCGCGCCCGAAGCGGACGCATCCGAGCAGGCGATGCTCGACGCCTTCGACGCGGCGCTCACCGCGGTCGCCTACGCCGCCTCCGGCCTAGCGCTGTTCGGGATGGTCTGGGCCGGCTTCCTGCTGATGGCCGACGGCGCCGAGGGCCGCGGCGCCCGTGGGCGCTCGGCCGTCTTCCTCACGATCGCGGGCCTCGGCGTGGCGCTCTCGGCCAAGGGCCTGGCGGCGCTGATCTCGGCCGGCGTGATCCCGATCCCGCTTTCCTGAACGAAAGAAACTCGAACATGAGACGACTGTTTTCCATTCCGACGGTGCAGGAGGCACCACCCAATGCGGACGAGGCCGAGGAGCCGGAGCAGCCAGCCGAGGACCCACAACCACAGAGGCAGTTCCCCGAGCTGCCGCTCTGCTTCATGCTCTCGCACGTCGAGCCCGACGGCCCGGTGCGCCTGGACGGGGTCAAGCTCGCCCTGACCGAGCTGATGGGGCTGGAACTGGACGGGCCCAAGCTGGGCGCCTTCGCGGGATTGCTCAACGCCTGCGACTTCCCCGTGCAGCTGCTGGTCCGCCAGCATCCGCCCGACCTGGAACGGATGCGGGGCGAACTGGAACAGGCCCAGCCCGGCGACCTGCCCGACCAGACCCGCGAAGCGGCCCGCTCCCAGCGCCGGCTCTTGACCGAACTGGAGTCGCGCGAAGGCATCTTGGACCGCCGCTTCTACGCGATCTGCGAGGAGGAGCACGCCCAGGAGTTGCGCGGCCTCCTGGCCCGCTCCGGCCTCTCGATCCATCCGCTAGAAGGTGAACCGCTCCAGCGCCTCGTGATCGCTGCGGCCCTGGGCGGCTCGCCCGCGCGAAGCGGCCGCGATGAACCGGTCGAGGTCCAGCTCAACCAGCGTCACATCCAACTTGGAGGGCGGTTGGCCCGCTCGTTGCACCTGGCGAAATGGCCGCGTTCGCTCGCGCCCGGCTTCCTGCAGCAGCTGATGGCGACCGGCGCGCCAATGGACATCGCGCTGCACCTGGGCCCGATCCCCTCGGAGCAGGCCGCCCGCCAGCTGGAGTGGCAGAAGGTGCGCTTCGAGTCGGCCCGCTCGCTCTCGCTCAGGCGCGGCAAGACGATGTCGCCCGAGGCCGAGATCGCGCTGGAGGACGTGAGCCGGCTCAGGGACGACGTGCAGCGCGGCCGCGAGCGGCTGTTCCACGCCTCGCTCTCGCTGACCCTGCACGCGGACGACCCCGACACCCTGGACGAACTGACTCAGCGCGCCTCGGCCCACTTCGCCGCCGCGCTGGGCCGGCTCGACCCCTTGCCCTTCCGCCAGCGCGAGGGCCTGCTCTCGACCCAGCCACTGTCCTTGAACGCAGTCGCCGCCTGGCGCACATTGGACACGTCCTCGGTCGCCCGTTGCTTCCCGTTCTCGCCGCCCGACCTCGACACCCGCTCGGGCGCGCTCTACGGGATCGACATGCGCGCCTGCGCGCCCATCGTCTACGACCCCTGGGACGGCACCCATCTCAACGCCAACACGGCCGTGCTGGCCCGCTCGGGCTCCGGCAAGTCGTTCGCGACCAAGCTGGGCGTGCTGCGCGGTCTCTGCCGGGGCGTGGTCGCCTATGTGATTGACCCGGAGGGCGAGTACGCCGACATGGCCCGCTCGGCCGGCGGGCGCGTGGTCTCGCCCGGCGTGGCCGGACAGGGCATGAACCCGTTCGTGCTCGATCGCTCGGACCCCGAGGAGCTGCTCCAGCGGATCGGCTCTTTGCGCCGACTGATTGAGGTGATGATCGGCGAGCGTCTGAGCGCCGAACGGCGGGCCGCGCTGGACCACGCCCTGGCGAGCTACTACGCGCGGCCCTCGAAGCGCACCGGCTTCCGAGACTTCTACCGCTTCCTCGAGGAAGACGACCCGGAGGGCCTGGCCAAGCTGCTGCGCCCCTTCGCCTCGGGCAGTCTCCGCCACCTGCTCTCCGACGAGGGCGACGACCTGCTGCACAACGAGGCGCTGGTCACCGTCTTCGACCTCAGGCTGCTCGAACCGGAGCTGCGGCCGGCGGCGGCGATGGTCTGTACCGAGACGGTCTGGGCGGCGGCCGCCCGCGACCCGCGACCGCGCCTCTTGGTGGTCGACGAGGTCTGGTCGATCATGCAGCATCCCGAGGGCGCGGCGTTCATGGTCTCGATGGCCAAGCGGGCGCGCAAGCACCGCCTGGGCCTGCAGTTCATCACCCAGGACGTGCAGGATCTCCTGTCCGAGGACCACTCGCGCACTATCACGGGGCACTCAGGGAGAGCGCTGCTGCAGAACGCCGCGTTCAAGCTCCTGCTGCAG
This sequence comes from Chloroflexota bacterium, assembly GCA_009838735.1. GTDB lineage: Bacteria > Chloroflexota > Dehalococcoidia > Bin125 > Bin125 > Bin125. Next base: position 225,259 of record VXQZ01000037.1, on the reverse strand, counting down.
CAGGACGCGGCCGCCATCTCGACCGTGGCCGATGCCTTCGACCTGCCCGAGGACCTGCAGCGCTGGTTGGTCTCTTGCCCCCGCGGGGACGGGCTGCTGCTGGCCAAGGGCGAGCGCTTTCCCATCCGGATCGAGGCGACGCCCGAGGAGACCGAGTTGATCGAGTGGCGCCCGGGCCGGCACTGAGCCGCCCGATGGCCCGCTCCCACTGACCGACATAACGAAAGGACACTCAGATGAAGTTGAACCCACTCAGATGGTTCAGGCGCTCGGCCAAACCGTCGGGCCCGGCGCTGCTGGCGGTCACGCCGCCGCGCACCGGACAAAGGACGCTCTTGGGCGTCGAGAACCTGCTCGGCTCGATCGCGGCGCCCGAGCCGTTCGCGCTGGAACTGGCGGCCGACGAACGCTCAATCGGCCTCTATGTCCGCTGCGCGGGCGACCAGATCGTGCGCGGCCAAGTCGGCGTCCACTACCCCCAGGCCCGCGTGCGCGACGTGCCCTCTGAGCGCGATTACATGCGCCTGGACGAGGATGAGCAGGCCTGGTCGCTGGTGCTGCGCGCCTCGGGCCCCGAGTACGCGCCCCTACGCGTGTTCCGCGACCAGGACCTGGTCGACCCGGGCTCGGACCCGCTGCTCGCCCCCCTGGGCGCGCTCACCGGCCTCAAGGAGGGCGAGCGGCTGGTCTCGCGTCTGCTGCTGCGCTCCTTGGGCCCCCAGTGGTCGCGCCACTACCAGGAGAAGGCGCAGCCCGCTCATCTCCAGCGCCAGCCCAAACCCAATGCGCCGCCGCCGTCGGGAACAGGTCCCGACCCGCTGGCCCTGACCGTGCTCGGCCTGGCCGCGTTCGGGTTCTTCCAGGGCTACCGCTGGCTGCAGGCGGGCGAGATCTGGCACCTGGCCGCGCTCTGCGCGGGGGCGGCCGTCGTCTTGATTGGAGGTGGCTGGGGCTGGCGCAGGTGGAAGAAGTCGCGCAATCGCTACTTCGATCCGCAACTGGTCAAGGAGAAGATCTCGCGCGGCGCGTTCGAGGCCGAGTTGGAGCTGGTCGCGGTGCTGCCGGAGGGCTCGCAGGAAGAGCGGGCGGAGGAGCTGCTGGAGCGGCTGGCTGGGGCCTACCGCCACTACGACCATCCTTCCGGGGCGCAGTTCGAAGCAGGCAAGATCGGGCCCCTGGAACCGGGGCTGCCGCGCCTGCATCCGCGTCCTCCAAGAATGTTCCGCCGTCGCAGCATCCTCGGGGTGCGCGAGGCGGCGGCGCTCTGGCATCCGCCCTCGGCCGCCGACGAGTCGCCGCTCGTGGCCCGCGCCGGCGCCCGCGCGCTGCCGCCGGCGGTCGGCGAACTGGCCGGCGGGGCCGCGGTCGGGACGACCAGCGAGGCCGACCGCGAACCGGTCCACTTCCCCGACGACCTGCTGGGTCGCCACCACCTCTATGTGGCCCGCACCAGGATGGGCAAGTCGACCCTGATGCGCCACATCGTCGGGCACAAGCTCAAGCGCAAGGCCGAGGGGCTCGACTCGGACGCCGTCGTCGTGATCGACCCGCACGCCGACCTGGTCCAGGCGATCCTCGAGGAGACGCCGGAGGAGCTGGTCAACCAGGTCCGGCTGATCGACCTCGCCGACCCCACGGGCGCGCCGGGGATCAACCTGCTCGACGCGCGCGTGTTCGCGGACCGCGACCGGACCGCCGACTCGGTCGTACGGGTCGCCCGCGGGCTGTGGGAGCAGTGGGGGCCGCGGATGCAATCGATCCTCGAACACACCGTCAAGACGCTGCACGAGGCCAACAGCCATCCCCTGACCGAGCCCGATCGCCAGCACACGATCCTGGACGGGCTCAGGCTGCTCACCGACGACGGGTTCCGGGCCGAAGTGCTGACCCGGGTCTCCGACCCCTTCCTCTTGGAATGGTGGGCACGGGACTTCGGCGGCTGGCGCCGCGAGTACCGGGCCGAGGCCCTGGCCCCGGTCCAGACCCGGCTCAGCTACTACGCCTCCTCCCGCCGCGCCCGCGCGATCCTGGGCCAGCCGCAGTCGACGATCGACCTGCGCAAGACGATCCTCGAAGGCGGCATCCTCCTGGTCTCGACCGCCCAGGGTTCGGTCGGCCGCGATGTGGCCGCCCTGGTCGGGGCGTCGCTGCTCAACCTGGTCGACTCGGTCATCCGCGAGCAGGAACGGCTGCCGCAGCACCAGCGCCGCGGCGCGCTGGTCGTGGTCGACGAGATGCAGGCCATTCCCGGTGTCGAGTTCGAGTCGATGCTGGCCGAACTGGGCAAGTACGGCGCCTCATTCGTGCTCGCCACTCAGAGTCTGGCCAAGCTCCAGGACCTCTCGCCGACGATGCGTCACACGCTGATGGCCAACGTCGGCTGTCTCTGCGTCTTCCAGGTCTCGGGCGAGGACGCCCGCGACCTGCTCTGGGAGCTGGGCCGCGAGCGGGTCTCTGAAGAAGATGTGGTCTCCCAGCCCGTGCATCACTGCTACGTGCGGGCCACGGTCGGCACCCAGCGGATGCCGGTCTTTTCGATGACGGTGCGCAAGCCCGATCCGGGCGACCCGCTGCGGGCGGCACGGATCCGCGAGGCCGCTTCGACCTACGTCACCTCGGCGCATGAGTTGGAGCGGCAGCAGACGGAGCGCCAGCGGGCGGTGGCCGAGTTCCGCGAGCAGATGGAAGCCTGGCGCGAAGCGGACAAGACGCCACAACAGCAGCAGAAGAAGCAGCAGAAGCCCAAGGCCGCGCGGCCCGAGCCGAAGACGCGCGACCGGAAGAAACCCGGTGAGGCCACGCCGGCCGAGCGGGACGGAGCCGAACAATGAGGCTCTACCCCGGAGACGTCGAGCTGCTCGTGACGCTGGCCCGGATGCCGTTCCTCGACCGGCTGGAGCTGGCCGCGCTCTCGGGCCGTTCGCGCGCCGCCGTCTACCAGCGAATCGACCGCTTCACTGAGGCCGGCTTGGTGGAGTCGGTCGGCCAGGCCTCGGAACTGGTCACCCCGACCCGCCGGTTCTGCCTGACCGCCAGGGGTGTGCGCCGGCTGGCCTCGGAGGAAGGCGTGCCTGTCACCCAGCTGTTGCGCACTCGGCCCGTCTCCGAGCAGTGGCGCCGGCTGCTGCTCGAACGACTGGACTTAGCCGCCGTGATCTACCGCCTGGCCGAGCAGGCCGCCCAGTTTGCCTTCCCCTTGGATCTGCCCTGGCTCAGGGCCGCGCCGATGGACGCCCTGCTGGAGTTGCCAGGTGACCTCCGCGCGGCCGTGGTGCGCCAGGGCCGGACGGCGGACCGGACCGGGTTCGCCAAGCGCATCCGCCGGCTCAAGGAGACCCCCGGCCACGGCGCGGTGCTCATACTCTGTCCCGACGAGACCCGCCTGCGCCACGCGCGGCGGCTGGTCGCGGGACCGCCGGCGATTGCGTTCCTCGCGCTCGAACGCGATGTCGCCCTGGCCGGCGCCGAGGCCGCCGTCTGGCGCGGTCCCACCGGCGCGGCGCGACTGACCCTGCGCGAGGCGCTCGGTTACGCGCTGCCGGCCTCGGGCGAACGGTCGGAGCGGCCCCTGGTCCGCGTCTCGATGCCCGAACCGCTGGATCCCGGGTTCGCCCGCGCCTCGTGGATGCTGCCCGCCGCGCTCACCACGGCCGAGAAACGCGCGCTCGACCTCGTCGGCGACTGGCCTTGGCTCAGGCCCGGCCACTTGGCGGCGCTGCTCGGCGTCGGCCGGCGCCGGCTGACGCAGTTGCTCGCGCGGCTGGACGAACTGGGTCTGATTACGAGACTCACCCGAGCGGGCGTGCCGCGGCTCGCGCTCTCCGACCGCGGCCTCGCCTACCTGGCCCGCCGCGACCGCACCTCGGTCGGCATCGCGCGCAAGCGCTGGAGCCCCGAACCGCGCTGGGCGGGAGAGGCGTTCGACTGGCGCAACGTCGCAGGGATCTGCTCGCGCCAGCTCTTGCGCAACCTCGAGCACACCGAGTCGGTGCACTGGTTCAACACGCTGCTGGCCCGCCAGGCGCGCGAGCAGGGCGCCCGGCTGGTCCAGCTCGACCCGCCCCACCGCGCCTCGCGCTACTTCCGGTCATTTGAGCGCATGCGCTCGATCCAACCTGACGCCTACGCGCTCGTGGAGACGCCCTCAGGCGAGCAGGGGTTCTTCCTCGAATGGGAGCGGCGCGCCGTGCGTCCGGCGACGATGGCGGCCCGGCTCGCGCCCTACCTGCGCTACTACGCCACCGCTCGGCCGATCGAGGACCATGGCCTCCTGCCCAGGGTGCTGGTGGTGTTCGAGGACGAGCTGGCCGCCGATCACTTCCTCCGCATCGCCGCAGACGCCGTCGCCCGGGCTGAGGTGCCCCTGCCGCTGCTGGTCTCCGACCGCTTGAGGCTCGAACAGCACGGTCCCCTGGGCCGCGCCTGGCGCTCGATCGAGCACAGGGCGCCGCGCGGCCTGGACTGAGCGTCAGCTCGAGGCGGTCCGGCTAGGCCGCTCGCCTGGTGTCTTGGGCTCCGTCGCTCGCCGCGCCGCCGCCGCACAACCCCGCCCACACATCCTCCCCGAACAGCCGCGCCTGGCGCTCGTCCGCCTCACCCTCATCCGTTCCGGTCAACAGACACTGCAATAGCTCCCGCTCCGTGGCGAACTCCACGATCGCCAGCATGTGAGCGGCGTCCGGCCGCGTTCCGGCCCGCCAGCGGTAGAGCGAGCGCACGCCCACGCCCAGTTCCCGCGCCAGCCGCCGCCAGGTCAGACCCGACGCCGCCCGCAGGCGCTCGAGGCGCTGCGGGAAGTCGTCGGGAAACCGGGCACCCGTGGGCCGGTAGTCATAAGCTCGCGCCTGGATCATCGGAAGCGCTCCTTCCGCGGGGCCGCGCTGGGGTCGTCGCCTAGCAGTTCCTTGAGGCCGCCGGGCAGCTGTGACGCCAGCCGGATCAGCGAGAACATCGAGCCGCCCGAGGGGCAGGACCCGCGCCGCCAGCGCAAGAGCTGGCGGTCGTCCACGCCCAGCGCTTCGGCCATCTCCTCCCAGGTCAGGCCGGCGCGCCGCTTGATCGCCGTCAGCCGCTCGCCGAAATCGGCGGGCAGCTGGGCTTCGCCCGGCGCGAATTGCAGTCGTCTCCTCGTTCCGCGTCTGTTCATCGTTCGACTCCGCTTTGAACGCCGCCAGAGGTGGCGCTCTCCGCGTCGTCATCAGGTTCCATTGCCTCGGCGCCCTCTGCCGCCTGCCGGGCCAGGTGGCGCCGCGCGATCATCCGCGCAACGATCCGCAGCCCAGCGCGCAGGGTTTGCTGCTCGTCCTCCGTCATCTCCCGCATACGCATTACGTCCGTCTCTCATATCAACCGGAATCTCAATCAGATCGGAGGCGGACAGGGTCATGGCGCACATCTCTTCTGCGGTACAAGTGTTCTGTGTTAGGTCGAAGGTATCGCTGTTCTACAAGCGTTGTCAATGCCTGTTGAAGTACAACACTGATGCTGTGGAAAACCTAATACGGCGATGTGCGCATTGCGATGCAGGCCGCCGGCGTATCCGGTCAGCGGCCCGCCAAGGCCGCGACGGAGTGTGCAATCGATCGCGATGATTCGGGACCAATGCGGCTGCGTGTGAAGGTGCGACAGATCTGCCGCGGGGTATTGATTGCTACCAGGGAAGCCGCGCGCAGGCGGCTCTGAGCCCGCGGTTGGACCACTCAGGCGCGGAGCGGGATCCGGCGCTGGGCGACCGCCTCACTCGCCGCCTTCACCGGTCAGAAGCGGGCGGATCTCGCGCGTACGCATGTCGAGGAAGGCGTAGTCCTTGAGCAGATCCACGTCCGGGACCAGCACCTCGCCTCGGAACCGCGCCCCCGGCCGGTCGCCCCACTCGACCACCTGCTCCCTGGCCAGCTCGGCCAGGCCGACCGACACCCCCGAGCGCGACATCGTCGTCAGCCGCGCGATGTCCGTCTGGCGCACCGCGATCCGGCGATCGGCGCCGTAGTCCCGGTCATCCAGCGCCAGCCGGGAGACCAGCGCCGCCGCTACCCGAGAGCCGGGCGCGCCGCTGGTCGCAAGGGAGATCCAGTAGTAGCGAGCCAGCCGGCGCATCACCAGTTCGTGCATCCGCTCGCGCACGGACGGCAGCTCGTCCACGACCCGCCCCATCACAACCTTCGGAATCCTCACCACGACCGCTTCGGTGATTGCGGAGTAGCTGGCCACCCAGCGCTCCGCATCCATCAGGAACTCGTGCACGCCGATCAGGAACGGTGCCGCGAGTTCGGAGTGCGGGGATTGCCAGGGCACGGCCGTGCCGTGCTGGACGAAGACGAGGTCCGCGAAAGGCGCACCGGAGCGGATGAATGGGGAGTCAGCCGATGGGTCGATGTAGTCCATCTCCAGCGTCTCGGCGACGTCCACGAGCACGCGATCTAGCTCCTCGACCGAGACCGACTCGAAATCGAGGCAGCGGACCAGGCCCTTGGCGAATCCCGAGACGCGAACGGACATCAACCGCCCCGACTGTGTGTTGCTCATGTGTACGGTATTCGATTTGGGGGGCTCTTGCTCCTGGACAACAGGCCGAAAGGTGATGCGCTGGCAGTCACTGGGCCTGGTGTTTCTCGCGCGATCAGAACCGTTGGCCGATGGTATCCAATACATCGTTCACCACACAGGAAAACATAGCCAGGCCACTCCTGCATGTCGGCTATGAGCGAAGGTTGGCTCAGGGCTGGACAGCGGATTGGGCGGTTTGGGCTAACGGCGAGCCGGCCCGCTGACGGTCCGCGCGCGGATGTAGCCAGCTGCAGAGGAAGAAGAGCGGCTAGCTCGTTGAGAACAGTTGGCAGTCGTCGGAGTCTTGTATCGGCCAGCCGGGTCTTGCCCGTGAGTGTGAGGACAGCGTGTCGTCCGAGCAATGGATTAGCCAGGCCCCTTGTCAGTAGGCCAAAGTAGAGATATCGGACACCCAGAGATTGGGTAGGCTGAACCCGTGGAGGAACGAGTGAGCGCCGAGGGAATTGCCGTGAACTCTCTGATCGCCGACCACAGTGGCGAGGTCGCCGAACTGTGCCGCTTGTATCAGGTGGAGCGGCTCGACTTGTTCGGCTCAGCCGCCAGCGGCGAGTTCCATCCGGAGAGCAGTGACCTTGATTTCATAGTCGCCTATCGGCCCGATGCCGACCCGGATCCGTGGTTTAGCAAGCACCTCGAGCTACAGGCAGCCCTCGTCAGAGTCTTCGATCGCCCAGTTGATCTCGTGATCGATCAGCCATTTCGCAACCCATACTTCGCAAAGGCAGTCGCAGAGATCAGGACGTCCCTGTACACGGCCCAGGGCCAACAAGTACCTGCGCGACATTCTTGACGCCGCGCTCTTGGTCACCCAGTTCGCGGACGGCAAGAGCTTCGCCGAGTACGACATCCTTCTCCGCTCGCCCGTCGAGCATCAGCTGACGATCCTCTGCGAAGCAACGGCCCAATTGTCGGTTCGCGACCAATCGCTTGCCGCACGCATCACCGAGCACAACGCGGTCATCGGTGTGCGAGCCGTCCTCGTCCACCGCTACGACGGCCTCGACAATCGCCGTGACTGGAGCACGATCACGCTCACTTTTCCTGTGCGTATCCGCGAGGTCTCTGATCTGCTGGAGAAAGGATGACCGACCCCGTGTGCCGTTGCTCGTCCTGGCGTACCGGTATGCCGGTCTGCCCAACATCGAAGTCAGACGCTGGTTTCGAAGAACGGCTCAGCGTCAGCGGAAGCGAGGATGCTCCGGGTGCGTTCCACACCTGGAGTTCCCCTGATGCACAGAGTGCGGGACCGAGAGGACCCGGGTGAGTCTGCATCCGAGGGGTTCTGAAACCGATTTCGGACGCGGAACGCCCAAGAAGAGGGGCGACAAGGCAACTGTCGCTCGAACTGCGGCTTGCTCAACAACCTGCAAGCCAATGCGGGCGGCGAGTGAGTTCCTACAACGCGGACGCTCTGCTCTGGTCAGGCTGCCCCGGGACCTGTCAAACGCGCATCGCTGCGCAGGCTCTGCCCGGTCTCGCCTCGCTCAGCTCTGCTCGTGAGTGGTGCCGACGAAGGCGACCGACTTCGGAGCCTCCGTGATCGCTCGGCAACCTCTCGCTCGATTTGCGCACATCCAATCGGCACCCACTTCGGACCTACGATGTCCGTCGTGACTGTGTCGCATCGAGGTTGAGTGCTTCGTCAAGCGTCTCAAGGGCTTCCGATGGATCGCCGCCCGATACGACTGGCGCGACATTTCTCACTTCAACGGGATCCACCTTGCGGTCGTGGAAGTCATGGTGCCTTCCATGTGAGCTGGTCCCAGGTAGGTCGTGCTCCGTGCCTTTGCCGCATTCAGATCGCCACCTACAGTGGTCGATGAGTGACCAAGGGAGGACTCACGCAGTGTTCTTGGACCAGATCGAGATAAAGAACTTCAGAGGCATCCGTCGGCTCGAGTTGAAGCTGGACGAAACCACGGTCTTGATCGGCGAAAACAACACCGGAAAGTCCACGATTCTTGCGGCCCTTGAGGTCTGTTTGAGCCGAAGGCTCGGGAGGCGAGGAGGCGCATTCTCAGAATATGACTATCGCCTTCCAACCAAGGACAGTCAACCCTCTGACAGCGATGGGATTGAGATCACTCTCCGATTCCTCGAACGGTCGGAAGGCGAATGGCCAGACGAAGTCGTCCAAGCACTGGGAGAAGCGGTACAGGTATCGGCGGACGACAAACAGGCAGTGACTTTTAGAGTCCGAAGCCAGTTCGACGATCTCCTGGGCGACTTCGTCACGGCTTGGACCTTCCTGAATCCTGCCGGCGACGAATTGGTTGGCGCACGGAATCCTGCCTTGCTAGACGCCCTGCGACAACTGGTGCCAGTCTTCTACCTGTCTGCGCTCCGCGACTCCGCGCAGGAGTTTACGCCACGGGGGCAGTTCTGGAGGCCCTTCGTTCGATTCTCGAAGATGGAACCCGACGTCAGACAAGAATTGGAAGAGGAGCTCGCTCATCTGAACCAGAGGGTTCTCGATGCAAACGAATCATTCGGTGCCATCGAGGAGCGACTGAGCAACACGAAGACGATTGTGCCTTTGGCGACTGATGACCCGGTGGGCATTGAGGCAATCCCCTCAAGAGTGTTCGACATTCTGTCACGGACGCAGGTGATGCTCTCATCAGTCACCGGCGCTCGCCTGCCTATCGGCAGACATGGGGAAGGGACTCAGAGCTTGGCGGTCGTTTGTCTGTTCGACGCCTTCCTGCAGAGCAGGATGACAGACACCTACCGGGACGACACGACGCCGATACTGGCCCTCGAGGAGCCTGAGGCCCACTTGCACCCTGCAGCAATCCACTCAGTGGCTACTCTCCTGCAGGGCCTCAGCGGCCAGAAGCTACTCACCTCTCATTCAGGCGATCTCGTTGGGGCCTGTTCGATTACATCCTTGCGACGTTTGCGGCGCAAGAATGGCGAAATCACCGTTCACCATCTGACAACAGGTATTCTCGACGAGGACGAGATGAGGAAGGTGAACTACCACATTCGTTCAAACCGAGGAAGCGTATTGTTTGCTCGCTGTTGGCTGTTAGTAGAGGGTGAAGCGGATCGGTTGATTCTAGAGGGATGCGCCGAGGCAATGAATCGCAATCTCGCATACGAAGGCGTGAGTTTCATCGAGTACAGACAGATCGGCGTCGGGGTTGAGGCGCTGACCACGTTTGCCGATTCGATGGGCATAGAATGGCATCTCGTTGCAGACAATGACAAAGCAGGCGATGACTACGTCAAGGCCGCCGAGAAACAACTCGCAGGCAGGCAAGCTACACAACACATCAGCCAACTACAGCATGGCACCTTGGAAGTGTTCTTGAGTGTGGAAGGGTATGGCTATGTGTACAAGAGTTACATCTCGCAGAACAAGGCCAGCAATGTAACTGCGTCACAAGGATCTCTCGAGTACTGGGAGCAGGTGTCCAGATCCCAAGCCAACAAAGCAAAGATTCCCGCTGCCGTTGAGGTGGCCAACGAGATCAGGCGAAATGGCGTCACGGGCGTTCCCTCGCAACTGGCTGACATCCTAAACTGCGCGATACACTTGGCGGAGGAGGCCAGAAATGGTTGACCTGTCCTCATTGAATGCCAGCCAGTTCGAAGCAGCGAACTGGGGCGACGGTCCTCTTCTGGTGCTGGCTGGTCCAGGTTCCGGCAAAACGAGGGTGCTCACATACCGCATTGCCAGGATAGTGGAGGAGAACCCAAACAGGTTTTTCCGACTTCTCGGGCTCACGTTTACCAACAAGGCGGCGGCAGAGATGCGAGAGCGAATCGAGCAGCTTGTACCCAACGCGGGAGACCGGATACGGCTAACGACCTTTCATTCTTTCTGTGTGGACATTCTGCGACAGCACGGACACCACATAGGGCTAGAGCCCAACTTCACCATCTTGTCCCAAACCGTGGATAGAGAGTCCGTACTTGATGAGGCCATCCAGGATGCGGGCAAGCAGTTTCCCGATTTCGCCCTCCGAGGAGAACAACTGTTGCCGATGATCAACCGCCTATTGGACGATTGTGTGGCTCCGGATCGTGCTCTACAGGATCTTCGCCATCGCAATCTAGGAGATGCGGAGGCATTGGCGGCTGTCTATTCTTCCTTCCGGCGACTAATGGTGGAAAACAACCAGTTGGACTTTGGCTCGCTGATCGCCGAGGCTATTGCCCTAATGGAAGGCAATGCAGCTATCCGCCGCCTGATTAATCGCATCTACCCGTATGTTTGTGTCGACGAGTTTCAGGACACCAATCTGGCACAGTATCGCGTGCTTGTGAACGTCGTTGACCCCACGACGAGAAACCTGTTCGTGGTCGCCGACGATGATCAGATGATCTATCAATGGAATGGCGCGGACCCAAAGCGACTGCTCTCTCTGAGAGACGACTTCGGCGTCACCGTACTTCAGCTGCCAGAGAACTACCGCTGCCCTGCTCAGGTCGTGGACGTTGCCAACAAGCTCATACGCGGCAACGTAACTCGGATCTTCGAAAAGTCGATGCTGGTCGCTCACAAAGTGGAGGAGGCAGACAACGTCATTAGAGTGGAGGACTTCCACAGCTTTGAGGACGAGGCGGCGTGGGTCGCAGCGGATCTGGCAGGCCGATCTGTTCAGGAACGCCGCAACTGCGTAGTGCTTGCTCGCACTCGGAGACTACTAGAACCAATCCTTGAGGCTCTGGCGACCGAAGAGATTCCTGCTTACATAGCCATGCGAAAGGATGAGTTTACAAGCCAACAGCTGATTTGGTTGCACTCTATCCTCAGATTGGCGAACTCTAGACAGGACAGGGAGCAACTTCGTCGGATTTGCAAGTCGTTCTTTGAGTTGGCGGGCGCTAATCTGCAAGTTCGGGACATCGTGGCCGACGCTGCAGCTGCTGATGCTGACTACCTTCGTGCTTGGCGACGCGTTGCGTCTAACAACCCCGGATTGGACCCGGCTACGAGGGAGCTCTTGACAAACGGCATCCCGATGATCTCCGAGCAATTGGACTTTTGGAGCTTCATTCAGATGGCTCTGAAGTGGTTTGACGCGTTGCCAGATGTGGGACCGCCAGACAACGATGAAGATGAGTTCAGTGAGGAACTTGACACCTGGCACGAGCTGGTGGCAGAGGTTGCCGGTGAGGTTGGTAGGGATCAAGTCACGCTGAACGTGCTATTGCAAGGGCTGGATCTTCGCGCGAAGACGCCTAGGCCCCCAAAAGAGGCTGTTCCCTGTTACACCATTCACGGGGCCAAGGGGGCGGAGTTTCAGCACGTGTACCTGGTTGGTCTGGTTGAAGATCAGCTACCTAGCTATTGGGCCGTAAAGAAGGGGCCGGCAAGCCAGGAAATCCAGGAAGAGCGGCGCAACTGTTTTGTGGCGATAACACGTGCCGAAAGCAGTCTCACGCTGACCTACTCGCGGGAGGTGTTCGGATGGAAAAGGGCTCCGTCGCGCTTTCTGAAGGAGATGGAGTTAGTGGAGTAGTCGCTGACCAAGCCGTCGGTGGTGGTTTGTCATCGGATATCTGGCTGAGCTTACTCGCGGGATCGGCATAGTTTCCCCCTACGCGAGCGGCTACTCCCTCGAGTGGTGTTAGCCAGCATCTTGGTGAGCAGGAAGCAAGAGCGCAGGCGTATCTGTGAGCTGCTTGCTGTTCCAGGCCAAGTCGCGTGCTTGGTTGGAGCACCGCAGAGAGCGACTGTCATCAGAACCTGATGCAAGGCGCGCCGATCCTGAACCTCAGCTGCTAGTGCCGGGGTTCGCAAACGCTGCGGCTCGCCACTACCCGCACGGTCTGGAAAATCCGCAGCGTTGCGAGGTCGCATTCGATCGCAGCTCAACCCCAGTCAGGCGGCAGCAGTACCAAGTTCTCGAACAACATCGATCAGTTCCCTGACCGAAGCCTCGTTGAACTCAGGCGCGTGGTAGCCGTGGACGATCGCATTTCGCAGTTCCCAGAGACGGATCAGTCTTTCCCGCTCCTCCGCCGAGAACATGCCCCGAATCGCCGCCGGTTCCGACATCCGGGCGAATTCCGCGAATCGCTCACGCAATCGGCCGCGGTCGTCAAATGGCCGTCCGATCCTCGCTTCGAACGCCAAACAGGCCAGCAGAAAGGCCGACTCGGGGTGCCCTTCGTCAAGCACCTGCTCGGCTTCATCGAGCCGGCGCTGCACATGCTCGCGAATGAACGGGTCCACCGCGCGCGGCGGCTCCTGCTGCTCCGTTTCGGCCCCCAGCACCACGTCGAGACTCCAGCCCGGTTGCTCCTTAATCGCTCGCGCCAGTTGGTCCAGCGCGCCTGAGTTGACCACAATGGAGCGAGGTTTGATTTCGATCACCCGTACCTGATCGCCCTTGCGCGCCAACAGGTCGGCTCGGAACCCGGGCAGAAAATCGAGCTCCTCTTCAATTGAGACCTCATAGCCCTGGTCTCGATAGGCATCTGCTGTTTGCCTCAAGAGTTCGTACCCGGCTGCAGTGGTCTCCGCCAACCGCGTCTCACGACTCGACTGTCCGTCGGTCGGCTGAGTATCCACCATCTCAGCCGCCGGTCGTTCGCGTCGACGCCCGGCGACCGTGCCGCTCGCGGCGGCGCCGCGCTCGCGGTCGTCCACTAACTTGAGCTCTAGGCGGAAGTCCATCGCTCTGGCGATTCGTTCAAGCGTCTCTAGTTTGGGACTGTGTCCGCCGCTCTCAAGTCGGCTGATCACTCCCTGGCTGACGCCCGCCCGCTGAGCGAGTTCGTACTGTGTCAACTTGCGCAGTTGGCGTGCGCGGAACAACGCGACGATGGCGTCTCGTCGCGGTCCGAGGCGGGCGTATTCCTCTCGTAGCTCTGAGCTGCCTTTCTGGAGCAAGCGATCGCGCATCTCTTCGTGGGTGGGTCCGGCCGGAGTTGCCATGGTCGTCATCCTTTCGCGCGGAGGGGAGTCACTGGCCGATCCGGTCCACGGCGCGCCAGTAGTTGCGTTGGGCGCGCCGCAACGCCCTAGCATCGAGTTTCTGCGTCTGCTTCCGCCAGGCGTGCAGAAGCACGAGGTCGCCCGCAATGGCGGCGTATGCGATCCGATGGTTGCCGGGCCGCAATTCCCAGATCCTGAGTTCGGGATCGATGAGTCGGCTGAACGACCAGCCCCTCTGCTGCGCGCCCGGCATGCCGATCGCCGCCAACAGGTCGATGTCCGAGAGCATGCCCGCCGCCTCTGCGCCGCGTCCCGCCTGATCCAAGGAGTCGATGTAGTCGAAGACCGGAATCGAACCGTCTGCATCCTCGAAGTAGCGTACGGTCGGCACGCCCAGATCATAGCACGGATGCGATATTCGGGGTTTTCGCGAGATCCTCCGGATGGACCACGGAATATGGCTGATCGCAGTTTGCGGCGATCTATTCCTCTGCCGTCTGGCGGTGCGGCAGCCCAGTCCACCACAACCACCGCGCGTCGCACGTGCGCTGTGCGGAAGTCGACTGCCTGGCCTTGTGAGTCGACACAAATCCGAGAACCAGCTCAGTGCCGACCGCAGGCGCTGCAAATCGGACACTTGCCTCAGGTGGTGCTCGAATACCCTCGCGGGTGACTAGATGTTCCTTGTCTAGACACTTGCCACGATTGCGACAACCTCGGATCTTCTTGTCAGGGAATCAACGGCCGTTCGACCGCTCTTGCTGATCTGAGCGAGAATGCGGAGAACATCGGTAAGGAAATTGGGCAATCAGTGAGTGACATCCGCCAAGCTGTCAAGCAGTACCTCGACGCGATCTCGGCCGTCAGCCGCGTCGGGACACCGGAGCTCTCGCACTACACCGCGCTTGACAACCTCTTCGACGCCGTCGGCGACGAACTGACGCCGAAGGTCCGCGCCGTCGTTCACTACAGCGAGACCAATCCCGGCCAGCCCGACCTCGGGTTCTTCTCCGGCGAGAGCACCGACCCGGATCGCGGCGTAGTCGAGGTCAAGGGCGCCGACGCCGACCTCGATGCGTTGATCGCCTCCGAGCAGGTCGAACAGTATTGGCAGGCCCGCAAGCTCGTCCTCGTGACCAACCTGCGCGAGTTCGCGCTGGTTGGACAGGACAACGGCGGCGCAATGGCGACCCTGGAGCGCTATTCGCTCGCAGACTCCGTCGCCGGTTTCGACGAACTGCTCCAACACACCACGCGCGCCGCCAACCGGCACGGGGTCTCGCTGGGCGAGTACCTGCTGCGCGTGATGTCGCACCGCTCGACCATCTCCGAGCCCCGCGACCTCGCCCGGCTGCTCGCCTCATACGCCCGCGACGCGCTGCAGCGGGTCGAGCAGGCGGCCGAGGAAGAGGATTCGCTGGCCACGATCCGCGAGGCGATCGAGCAGGCCCTGGGCATGTCCTTCGAGAGCGAGGACGGCGGCCGGTTCTTCCGTTCGACGCTGGTGCAGACGCTGTTCTACGGCGTCTTCGCCGCCTGGGTGCTCTGGGCGCGGGCCGGGAAGCCGGGACGCTTCGGCTGGAAAGACACGGTCTACGAACTGCGTGCGCCGGTGCTGCGCATGCTCTTCCATCAAATCACGGATCCAGGCCGGCTGGAGCGGCTGGGACTGGACGAGGTGCTCGACTGGGTCGAGGCGGCGCTGGAACGGGTCGACCGCGAGGCGTTCCTCAAGAGCTTCAGCGAGGGCGAGGCGGTGCAGTATTTCTACGAGCCGTTCCTTGAGGCGTTCGACCCCGAACTGCGCAAATCGCTAGGCGTCTGGTACACGCCGCGCGAGATCGTGCGCTACATGGTGGCGCGCGTCGACCGGGCGCTGCGCGACGACCTCGGCATTGCCAAGGGACTGGCCGACGAACGCGTCTATGTGCTCGATCCTTGCTGCGGCACGGGCGCCTTCCTGGTCGAGACGCTGCGGCGGATCGCCGAGACCGAGCAAGCATCAGGCGGCGCGACCTGGGCCGAGTCGGTCCGCCAGGCCGCTGCGACCCGCGTCTTCGGCTTCGAGATCATGCCCGCCCCGTTGGTCGTCTCGCACCTCGAAATCGGACTCGCGCTGGAGCGCCTGGGCGCGGGACTCTCGCCCAACCAGCGCGCCGGCGTCTTCCTGACCAACGCCCTGACCGGCTGGGAACCGCACACGACCAAGCCGCTGCCCTTCCCCGAGCTGGAACAGGAGCGCCGCAGCGCCAACCAGGTCAAGCAGCAGCGTCCGATCCTGGTCGTGCTCGGCAACCCGCCATACAACGGCTTCCCCGGCGTGCCCGACGTGCCGGAGGAGCGGGCGCTGTCGGACGCCTACCGCACCGTTAAACAACCAGTCTCCGGACCCGACGTGCCCAAGCCGCAGGGCCAGGGACTCAACGACCTCTACGTGCGCTTCTTCCGCATGGCCGAGCGCCGGATCGCCGAGAAGACCGGCAAGGGCATCGTCTGCTTCATCAGCAACTACTCCTGGCTCGACGGCCTCTCCTTCCCCGGCATGAGACAGCGCTACCTCGACGCCTTCGACATCATCCGCATCGACAACCTCAACGGAGACAAGTACCGCACCGGTAAGCTCACGCCCGAAGGGGACTCCGATCCGAGCGTGTTCTCAACCAAGGACGATCCGGTCGGCATCCAGGTCGGTACGGCGATTGCGACGTTGGTGCGGAAAGAGAAGCATAAGTCTCCGGAGCGGGTTGATTGGCGGGAACTGTGGGGGACAGGCAAGCTCCGTGAACTAGACGAAGACGCTAACCCCGATCCGTCCGAGCAGTACCGCCACCTGAGACCGATGAAGGGGCTGGGGTTGCCATTCGCTCCGATTGCGGTGAGCGAGAACTGGTTCGATTGGCCGACCTTGGTAAGTCTCTTTCCCGCCTACTACCCAGGCGTGAAAACGAGCCGCGATTCACTTGTCGTTGGCCTCGACTTGGAGCAGCTCAAGGAGCAAGTCGGTAACCATGTCGAGACAACCGATTCCGATTTCGTCCGCTTCGCCTACCGTCCGTTCGATGTCCGCTGGCTCTACTGGTCCTCTACGTCAAGCCTGTTAGATCGCCCGCGCCCGGAGTATCAGCCGCACGTGTTCGCCGGCAACATGGCGATTGTGTCTCAACAGAAGCCCCGTCGCGAATGGTCGCCGGCACAAGTGATCTCTCCTATCGGATGCCTCGATCTGTTCGACCGAGGCGCCACGTGCATCCCCCTCTACCTCCGAGACGACCAGTTCGGCGAGGAGGTGGACGGCGTCAAACGGACCGCCAATCTGAGTGAGCGGGCGCGGGCCTCTATCGAGTCCATGGACGCTACGCCCGAGGATCTCTTCCACCATGTCCTCGCCACGCTGCACGACCCCGCCTACCGCGAGGCTAATGCCGGCGGACTGCGCATGGGCTGGCCCCGCATCCCCCTGCCCGACGACCCTGCCGAGCTCGCCCAATCCGCCGCCCGAGGCCACCGCCTCGCACGCCTGCTCGACACCGAGTCTGACGTCGCCGACCTCCTCGCCGACAACACCCACATCGCCGTCCCCACCACGGTCGACGGCCTCCCCATGCAACCCGCCGACTTCCACCTCACCGCCGGCTGGGGCCACTTTGGAGCCAATAAAGCCGTCATGCCCGGCCAGGGGAAGATCGAGCGACGAGGAGACTTGGTCGACGTCTACCTCAACGACAACGCGTATTGGCGGGACATACCCATCGAAGTCTGGAGCTACCGCCTCGGCGGCTACCAGGTCCTCAAGAAGTGGCTGAGCTACCGGGAGTCGAAGGTGCTGGATCGGGGACTGGAGGTGTCGGAGGTCGGCTGGTTTTCGGAGGTTGCGCGGCGGGTGGCGGTTCTTCTAGGGGTACAGGAGGCTTCACGTGAGTAAGGGAGTGCCGGTTCTCCTCGCCGTCACTGGAGTCGGACTGGTCTCTGCGATCAGTTATACGGTGGGTTGGTGGCCTTCAGATATCGCAGCACCGATCCATCGCGATGGGATGGAGTTCGCCTCTTCATGGCCAGACCGAATGGAGCGTGTCGCCACTGCAGGGATTCTGATTGGCGGAGTGATCGCCATCGGCGTGGCGAGTTGGCGGGCCCATTCGGCCAATCAACAAGCCCACGCAGCCCGACAGCAGGTAGATACCGCGCTTCGCCAGACAGAGGTGTCGCAACGGAGACTTCTCGACGAGCGCTTCCAACAGGCCGCTCAGATGCTCGGCAGTTCAACTGTTTCTACCAGACTAGGCGGCATACACGCACTTGATAGGCTCGTCGAAGACGATTCAGAGAGATATCGCCCTGACGTGATCAGGCTGTTGACCACTTTCATACGGTACCCGACACACCATTTGGGAGCAGGCTCGTCAGCGTGGCTGCGTGATGATATCCAGGCTGCGGTCGACTCGATAGGTCGACGCAATGAACCCGATAGTCGAATACCTGCGAAGGCCTTGCAAAACAAGGCGGTGTTTCGGCATGAGTATGGTCTAGTGGAACTGGACGATGTAGTTCTCAGAAGGGCTAGGTTCAGCTTTAGCAATTTCCAGACGGTACTCCTTATCGATGCTGATTTGTCGGGAATCTATTCCTTTAAGGCCAACTTTTCGAATGCGAACCTTGCCAGAGCGACGATCGTCGGCGCCACGTTGATGGATACCGACTTTTCGGAAGCAGATTTGCACGATGCAAGTCTCACGTCGTCACGGGTCAAGGGATCTGTATTCTCTGATGCGAATCTGACCGGAACTGACGTGTCGGGCGTTGACTTCTCCGGAGACGGAGAACATCCAGCATGCGGGTTGACCCAGGCTCAGTTGGACACGGCAAGGGCCAACCCCAATAATCCACCCAATCTGCAAGGCGTGGTTGACTGCAAGACACGGCAACCTCTGGTCTGGCGCGGGCTCGCATTGACGCAGCCGACGATTCCCGCTGATGCAGCCAAAGTGCAGACTCGATCCTCTTGATCTGACAGGTCCTCTTGCGGCCCTTGGCAAGGTTGTAGGCGTTCTGCAGGCGGAGCCAGGTGTCGGCGGTGCTGCCGAGGGCTTGCTCGAAGCGGATGGCCAGGTCGGCAGTAATCGGCGCCTCGCAGGCGCAGACAGCCGCCAGGGTCGACTCCTCGATCTGCAAATGCGCCGCCGCTTCTGCCATTGTCAGGCCGAGCGCCTCGACGCAGTCGTCTCGAATGGTCTCACCGGGATGTTGTGGGTTGTCGCGCAACACATTCAGGCCGCTGACTCGAACGGCTTCACCCGAATGTGGCCCGACTTCAATCGCGTCTGGGCCAGGTCTTAGGAGGCTTGCATCCGCATCCACACTTCGGCGGTTCCTCGAATGCCTGTTCCAGACGAATGGCCAGGTCCACATTGACGGTCCTGTGAACCTCGCACAGCACCGCCAAGTATGCCTCGTCGACTTCAATTTGCGCGGCGGCGTCGGCAATCTAGAGGTCGAGCGATTCGAGACACAGCAAGATAATCGACTCACCGAGGTGCGGCGTGTCGTAAGGCGGTTCTGTCTGACCGCTCGTTAGAGGCGATTGACACCTATACGGTTGACGATCTGTTCGACTTGGGCCGTCCCGCATCTAACTTGCAGTTGAATCCGAAAGCGAGGCGAGTTCTCGAGCGGCAAGAGACCGGCGCACAGCTTCTTCCTTCGTGATCGGCACGTTGCCGGCGCGGAGGACCTTCAAGGACGAGGCCGACACTTGCGGATGATCGGCCGTCTCCTCAATGCATGATTTGAGACCATCGAGGCATCGGCTTCATTGACGAATCTGGCAGACACATACTCTGGGCCTGCGGTCTGCGTTCGGGCTGCGCCCTACCTTGTGCGACGATCTATGCGATCTCAACACCTCGCCTCCCTGACGCAGAGCCCGAAGTCTTCGGCCCCCTCTCCGACAACGCACACATCCCCGTCCCCAGGCAAACTGCCGGCCAACAATGCCACACGCCGACTTGTACCTGAACACCGGCCGAGTCCATTTCGGAGCCTGCCTGGCCGTAAAGTCCACCCAACTCAAGGTCGAGCGTCACGGTGACGCGGTGGACATCTATCTCAACGATCGCATCAATTGCCGGGGCATCTGGATCAAGGCGTCGAGAATCCGGCGAGGCGGGAACGTGGCGCGCAAATATTGGCTCGGAGACCGAGAGTCGAATGAGATGGACAGTGCGTTGACGGTGTAAACATCCGCTGGTTGCTCGATCTAGAACGGTGGGTGGCAAGTATCCTTGAGTTATCCGGCTAACCCATTCGAGCAGATGAAATGGCAGCACCCGATGCGCGTAGAAGAGATGGAAGACTACGGCTTCTTCTGGCTCCCCGAAGACGCGCAGGCGGACCATCGAGTGCCTGGAGTTCTCAGGGTAGCGCCGTCAGGTGCTGTCGTGCTAGAGACCTTCGGTTTGATGGGCGACGAGCCACGCTCGCTCGCCTCTGCCTTCATCGCTAGCGATGCGCATAGCACCCGTCGAATCCTCGGAGTCACAAAGGACCACGGCTACGTGACTCTCGATGGCTGCCTTCGTACAGAGAATAAATTGCAATCGAGGACGAGAGGCGCCTCATTTGTTGGCGGCACATATCGCGCGACATGGCTGTTTGCCGGGCTCCTGTCCGAGCCAGAGGAGATCATTGGCTTTTCTCGCGTCACTTTCACAGTCGAAGGACTCGATGAATGGCTGGCGATGTCCGGCATTCGTGTTGACGGTGATGCACGAGGAGGCCACGCGACAATCTCATTCCGAGCACCCCAGGCCATAGCGCTTCCAGAACTCCAGCACCGTGAGAGCGGCAAGATAGGGTTCGGCTTTTCGATTCCGTCAGCATGGAAAGAGACGAAAGAGGCTCAAGTCTCGCAGCTTGCATACGTGGAACTGTCGGCCGCCGATCTCTGGACCGCCGACGAGGCGACCAGGCGGGTCATGTGGTTCAGAGACTTCCTCCGGCTTGCGACGGATCAGAGCGTTGCAGTGAGTGGCCTGACCGGGTACTCACGCGGTGTGACCGAACCAGCTCCGGGGGGCGGAGAGCGCGAAAGCGAGATAGAGATCATCTATGAGGAACGAGATCAGGGAGAAGCGGAGCGCAATCTCCTAGGTGCGCTGATGATGTTTCAGCGGAGCGATCTGAACGACGATCTGCATGTATGCCTCGCGCGATGGTTCGATATGTACTCCGCGCACTATCAGCCGTTTCGTCTTTACTTCTCGGCGGCTGATTCCAGCAGAACATCCACCGTCGACGAGAAGTTCCGGCAGCTGACCGAGGCCCTCGAGACCCTCGACAAGGCCTTGAATGGCGGATCGAAGAGGAAGCTTCGCAAGCGAATCCAAAGGTTGACTGAACCGTTCGCTGAGTATCTCGGGCTTGAAGAATCCAGCGAGGAGTTTGGTCGAAAGGTGGCACGTACGAGGAACGTCGTCGTCCACCACATTCCGCTTGAGGACCACGACGTCCCGAGAGGTGCAGAACTCATCCGCCTCACTTACCAGTGCGAACTGCTGTTGATCTTTCACTTCGTGGCGGTTGTAACGGGCAGCACGGTCTCCGCTCTTAAGTTGATCAAGGACCGAGAGGCGATAGCGAGACGACTGCGGGTGGTGGTCAAGAGATAGTCGGACTCTTCAACGGTGTGACCGAGTCGCCGTCCGAGCAGCCTGATCTTGCACGCCGTCAGGCGGGCCTCGCAGATGCCGTAGGCGTCTAGCACCTGTGGCCATGCGCCGGCAGTGCTGCTGCAGGCTGCTTCGAGTCGATTTGGCATGTCGGAAGCCACGGGCGGCTCGCCGGTGCAAAGCTGGAGAGCGCTGCTTCAGTGGTTCACGTGTGAACCTATATCAGTTCGAATCGGATATGGTGTTTCGAACAAGGAATGCCGTTTTCCAATCCGTCTGCGGGCCAACCAACTCGCCCATGAAGATGACGGCGCCACGGGAACTTACTCGAGAACGGAATCCCAAATGCAAGACTCACTCAACATCACGCCCGCTGCGCTCTACGCCCGCGTCTCGTCGGACCGCCAGGATGTCGATCTCTCGGTGGCAGCGCAGCTCCGCGCCCTGCGCGACTACGCCGAGCGCAACGGCTACCTCGTCGTGCGCGAGTACATCGATGAGGCAGAAAGTGGGCGTGTCGCCGACCGGCCCCAGTTTCGCAAGATGTTGGACGAAGCGGCACTGCCTGACGCGCCCTTCCAAGAAATTCTGGTCTGGAAGTTCTCGCGCTTCACGCGGAAGCGCGAGCATGCGGTCGCCTTCAAGTCAATGCTGCGCCGGCGCGGGATCCGCGTCACCTCGATCACCGAGCACGCCGACGACACGCCGACCGGCAAGCTGATGGAGGCGATCATCGAGAGCGTGGACGAGTTCTACTCAGAGAATCTCGCCCAGGAGGTGACTCGAGGAATGCGGGAAGCCGCCTCGCGTGGGTTCTTTCTGAGCTCGAAGGCACCGTTCGGCTACCGACGAATCAAGGTCCAGGATGGCGCCAAGGAGCGGCCGACATTGGAAGTCGATCTGGACACCGGTCCGATCGTCAAGGAGATCTTCGAGAAGTCGCTACGCGGACTCGGCTTGAAGGAAATCGCGGCCGATCTCAACCAACGCGGCGTCACCAACAAGGGCAAGCGCTGGCAACGCACCGGACTCCACTACGTCCTGACCAACGAGGCGTATACGGGGACGGCGGTATGGGGACGAACCACCACCGGCGACAAGGAGCCGGAACCTGTGCGAGCGGAAGGCGCTTGGGAGGCCCTGGTCTCACGTGAGATGTTCGACGCGGTCCAGAATGGTCTGGAGGAGCGCGCGCCGAAGAAGCGGCAACCTGCGCGCGTCGGCAGCAAGTTCCTGCTCAGCGGTCTGCTGCGCTGCGGGGTCTGCGGCAAGCCCTACACCGGTCAGGGGGCGAAGAGCGGCAAGTTCTCCTACTACGTCTGCGGCACCCTGCTGCGGGAGGGTTCGGGGTCCTGCACCGCCCGCTACCTGAACGCGGAGCGGGTGGAGTCTTCCATCGTCGACACCATTCGCGGGCGGATTCTCAACGATCAGACCATCACGGAGTTGGTCGTGCTGGTCGCCGAGGAGATCGACTCATTGGCCGGCGAACTCGGTGGCCAGCTACACGCGGTCGAGGCCGAACTGGCTGATGTCCGCAGTCGGCTCGACCGACTCTATGAGGCGCTGGAGACGACCGAGCTCACGATGCAGGCGCTGTCGCCGCGAATCCTCAAGCTGCGCCAGCGCGAGGACCAACTCGCAGCAGCGCAGGAAGATGCGGCGCGTCAGTTGCAGCAGCGCAGGGCCGACCTGCCGACCACGGCGGAGATTGGCGAATACGTCGCCGACTTCCGCGAGTTCCTCGCTGAGGGCAGCATTCCCGAGCGCAAGGCGCTGATTCGCAACTTCGTCGAGTCGATCGAGGTCGAGGACCGAGACGCGATACTGACATACACGATCCCCATGCCATCGGACGGCGTTACCAAGGAGCGCACGCCGGTTCTCGATTTCGTACAGTCCGGCCCACTTTTCGGACCTCGACGTACCGAACTGCGAACTGTTTCGCCGATTCGTTACCTGCGTCAGCCGCTGCGTTTCCTCGGGTGAGTCACCGCACAACCGAGATTGATTCCACGAGTCGGCGGCCCTCTGAGCCGACGACGTCTTCGAGCCGCTTCTGGTCGAGGGCGGAGCGCTCGCGGACAGCATCGGCGAGTTCATCGGCGTCGGCGAGGATCGCGGGACGGGATTCATGTACATCCTCGCCGGGCTCACGCTGGCCGCTTTCGCGATCCTGTCGTTCATCGTCCGGCCGATCTGGCGGCTGGAAGACGCGTTACCCAACCAACCATCGCAGGTCGATACGGAGGCAGAGGCCGAATCGTCTCTGTAGCTTTCATTGCTTTCAGTAGTTGCGGAAAACCTTATCGTCCTCACACAAGCCTCTGGATTGGCCCACCCCCTTGACCCAGTTTTCCAACCTACGCGTTTCGCGGCGCGTGTTTCTGCGTGCCGCTGCGACCGCCGGTGTCGGCGCGACGGCGCTTGCGCTTGTCGGCTGTGGCGACGATGACGATGACCAACCGGCTCCCGCAGCAGCGACGGATCAACAGCAGGACCAACAAGAGCAACCGGCCGCCGCGCAGCAACAGACACAGGCTCAAGCGCAGCAGCAGGCGGTCTCCGAGGCAGACGAGCAGCAGCAACAGCAGCAACAGACGATTGCCCAGCAAGAGCAACAAGCTCAACAGCAAGCGGCCGCCCCGGCGCAGCAGGCCCAGCAGCAACAAGAGCAGCAATCAATGGTCGCCGAGACGACCGGCGGCACGCTGCGCTTCTCCGCGTTGGGCGGCAGCGGCAGCGCCATCGATCCGCGCAACATCTACTCCGTGCTCGCCTATCACTCGATGGCTTCCGCGTTCGACTTCCTCGCCCTCCATGGCGAGGACGGTCTCGAACTGGGCGTGGCCAAGAGCATGACGCCGAACGATGACGCCACCAAGTGGACGATCCACCTGCGCGACGACGTGCGCTTCCACGACGGACGCCCGCTGCACGCCGAGGACATCGCCTTCTCAATCCGATTCTTGGGCGACTGGGAGACCAGTCCATACTTCGCAGCGGGCTGGGCCGATGTCGACTTCGAGAGCATGGCGGCGGTCGACGACCACACGCTCGAGATACCGTTGTTCCGACCGCGCGCCGACTACCTTGACGCAGCTCTGGCGCTGTACACGCCAGTGATTCCCAATGGCATTGACGACCTCATCCTGCCCAATGGATCGGGGCCCTTCCGGGTCGCCTCCAACGACCAGGCCGACGGCGTCGAACTGATCCGTAACGAGGACTGGTGGGGGCCGGCCCCCTCTCTCGACGGCGCCGTCACGATCCCGATCAACGACTCGAACGCGCGAATCAATGCGCTCAAATCCGGCGAGATCGACTTCGCCTACCAGCTCACGCCCGCGATCGGATTGGCCGAGCAGGACAATCCCGACATCATCGTCGAGCGCTCGACGCTCGGCTCGACCGGCCTGGGCTTCTCGATGAACACGTCGTTCCCGCCCTTCGACGACCCCCGCCTGCGCGAGGCGATGAAGCTGGCAATCGATCGCCAGCAGATGGTCAACGGCGTGTTGCTCGGACAGGGCGAGATTGGCAACGACCTGATGGGACTGGGCATGGTCGGCTACAACGACCGCCTGCCCCAACGCAGCCGCGATCTGGAGCAGGCGACCGCGCTCTTCGCCGCTGCCGGTATCTCCGAGCTCAGTTTGGTCTCATCAGAGGTGGCGCCCGGTCTGGTGGCGGCCAGCGAGTTGCTGGTCGGCCAACTGGCCGAAGCCGGCGTAACGTTGACCATCGAAGAAGTCCCGCCCGATGCGTTCTTCAGCGATTTCGCGCGCATCCTCTCGACGCCGCTGCAAACCATGTACTTCGTCAACCGCCCGCCGACGGTGCATCTACCTTCGTTCCTGGGCAGCACGGCCACCTTCAACCCGACTGCGTTCGCTACGCCCGAGTTCGACGAGGCACTGACGGCCGCGCAATCAACCATTGACGAAGCCGCTCGCGACGAACACCTGCTGCGCGCGCAGGAAATCGAGTGGGCCGAAGGCGGCTCGCTCATATGGGGATACAGCCCGATGATCCTGGCCTACGCGCCCCACGTGACCAACGTCAACCTGGTCAGCGACGGACTGGTCAAGTTCCAGGACATCGTGCTGAGCAGCTAGAGCCTGGGTGAGATTGAGCGAACGACCGGCGAACTACGCGACGCATCAAGACTGACAGCGTCGATTGACGCGCTTCGCCGGATTGTCCGGGCCGCTCGGGTCACTCGCAACACCGGATCGGTACGCCTGGCTGGAGACCGGCGTTCCCTAGATT
This sequence comes from Chloroflexota bacterium, assembly GCA_009838735.1. Lineage (GTDB taxonomy): Bacteria > Chloroflexota > Dehalococcoidia > Bin125 > Bin125 > Bin125. Next base: position 199,861 of record VXQZ01000037.1, on the reverse strand, counting down.
GAACCGCTTGATGTCCCCCTTCTCGAACCTCCGATTGACGAGGCGCGGATTCCTCCGCGCCGCAACGACCGCCGGCGTCGGAGCGACAGCGATGGCGCTGGTCGGCTGCGGCGACGATGACGACGATCAGCCCGCTCCCCAACCATCTGCGGCCCAACGGCAGCAGGAGCAGGAAGGAGAACAGGCTGCGGCGCAGCAACCGGCTCAGCAGGAACGGCCCCAACAGCAGACTGTAGCGGTGGACCAGGAGCAGCCGGAGCAGGAACAGGCAGCCGCCGAGCAACCTGCTGCTCAGCAACAGCAACAACAGGCTGCCGCCGCACAACAGCAACAAGAGCAAGAACAGCAACAAGCGATGGTCGCCGAGACGACCGGAGGCACGCTGCGATTCTCGGCCCTGGGCAGCGTCGGCGGGGCTATTGATCCTCGCAACATCTTCTCGATGCTCGCCTATCACTCGCTGGCCGCCTCGTTCGATTTCCTGGCGATGCATGGGGAAGACGGCATCGTGCCGGGTGTGGCCGAGAGCATGACGCCAAATGAGGACGCCACTTCGTGGACCATCAGGCTGCGCCCCGATGTGCAGTTCCACGACGGTCAGGCGCTCACCGCGCAGGATGTCGCCTTCTCGATCGCCTTCATGGGCGATTGGGAGAACAGCCCCCGGCACGCCGCTCAGTGGGCCGATGTCGACTTTCCGAACGTGGCCGCGATCGACGACCTGACGCTCGAGTTGCCAATGTTGCGACCGCGTGCCGATTTCGTCGAAGCATCGATGGCGCTCTACGCGCCGGTGGTACCCGAGGGCATCGAAGACTGGACCCTGCCCAATGGCTCCGGCCCATTTCGCGTTGCAGCGAACGACGGCGCTGACGGCGTGGAGCTGATCCGCAACGATGACTGGTGGGGCGAGCCGGCCTCCCTCGACCGCGTGGTCACAGTTCCGATCAGCGATCCGAGCGCTCGGATTAATGCGCTGAAGTCGGGCGAGATCGACTTTGCCTATCAGCTCACGCCGACGATTGGTGTCGCTGAGCAAGACAACCCCGACATCGTCGTCAGGCGCACCAATGCGGGCAGCGCGGTCATGTGCTTCACCATGAACACCGCGCTCCCACCATTCGACGATCCGCGCGTCCGCGAGGCGATGCGGCTCGCGATTGATCGGCAGGCGATGGTCAACGGTGTGTTGCTCGGCCAGGGCGAAGTCGGCAACGATCTGGTCGGGCTGGGCATGACCGGCTATCACGACGGACTGCCGCAGCGCAGCCGAGATGTCGCTCGCGCTGCCGAGCTCTTCTCCGCCGCCGGCATCAGCGAGCTCGACCTCGTCGCGTCGGAAGTCGCGCCCGGCTTGCTCGCATCCGGAGAACTGCTGGCGCAGCACCTGGCGGAGGCTGGCGTGGCGCTCACGATCGATGAGATTCCCGCGGACGCGTTCTTCGAGGACTTCGCCGCCCGTATCTCGACGCCGCTGCAAACGGTTTACTTCATCAATCACCCGCCCGCCGTGCATTTGCCGCGCTTCGTCGGCAGTGGCGCGGGAGTGAATCTCACCGCTTTCACGGCGGCGGAGTTCGATGAGGCGCTGAGCGCAGCGCAGAGTACGGTCGATGACGCCGAGCGCGCCGAGCATCTGCTCCGTGCCCAGGAGATTGAGTGGAATGACGGCGGCATGTTGGTCTGGGGCTACAGCCCGTTGATTATGGCGCACTCACCGAGGGTGACCAACGTCAATCTGGCCGGTGAGGGCTTGGTCCAGTTCCAGGACATCGCCCTCAGTAGCTAGAGCCTGGTTCGGAAGCGGCGAATGACGGCAGGACTGCACAACGCCGCGCGCTACGCGATCTGGCGATTGACGGCCCTCGTCGCGACCCTGCTCGCCGTCAGCGTGATCCTGTTTGCCGCGGTTGAGTGGCTGCCCGGCGATCCGGCGCAGCAAATCCTGGGCATCAACGCGACGCCGGAACGCCTGGACGTCCTGCGTGAGCAACTCAACCTCAACGATCCCGTTCCGGTTCGCTATGGACGATGGCTCTGGTCGACGCTGCAAGGCGACCTCGGTGAGTCGGTTCGCACGAATCAATCGGTCGCGGCGATCATCGCCCGGCCGGCGCTGAACACGGCCATGCTCGCGCTGGTGGCGTTCGTCGCGATCACGGTGGTCGCGCTGTTCCTGGCCGCGTTGGGCGGGATGCGTGACGGCACGAAGACCTCGACCCTGGTTTCTGTGACGACGCTGAGCGCGGTGTCGGTTCCGGAGTTCATCATTGCTGGAATCTTGATCTCGGTCGTCGGACTTGAACTGGGCTGGTTACCCGCCGTATCGCTTGTGCCCAGCGAGGGGACTCCGCTGTCGCGGCCAGAGATTCTTGTCTTGCCGGTGATATCGCTCAGCATCGTCGGTGGCGCCTACGGGGCCCGATTGATCCGCGCGGCGGTCGCCGACGCGGCGCGGATGCCCCACGTACAGGCCGCGCGTCTCGCGGGATTAACCGAGTCCCGTGTGCTCATTCGACATCTGCTGCCCTCGGCAATTCCGCCATCGGTGCAGGTGCTTGCCTTCATGGTGCCGTTCCTTGTCGGCGGCGCGGTCGTGGTTGAGCGGATCTTCGCCTTCCCCGGCCTCGGCTCGCAGCTCGTTGACCGGATTGCGCTGCGCGACGCTCCAGTCATCGAAGCGATTGGTCTGATCCAGGCGGCAACAGTGATTGTCGGATTCCAGGTAGCTGACGTCGTGGGATTCCTCGCGTCGCCGGAGCGGAGGACAGCGAGATGACCTTCCTCGCTGCTCAGCAGATCCTCGCCGTGGGCTGGAGGCGCGCCCGTCCGGCGCGCGTTTCGTCGGTGACAATCACGCTGTTGATCGTGTTGTTGGCGGTCCTGATCATGGCCTTGTTCGGTCCGATGATCGCATCACACGACAGGGGTGAGGTCGTGTCCTTACCCTTCGACGCAGCTGTCGGTTTCTTCGGATCGGACCACCTCGGACGCGATGTGCTGTCGCGCATCCTGCACGGCGGGCGGCCGATCGTCATCATTCCACTGGTGGCGACCTCGCTGGCCACGCTGTTCGGTGGAGTGCTCGGAGTCGCGGCTGCGGCCTTGCGCCGGGATGATGTGATCATGCGGGTCATGGACGTGTTCGCCGTCATTCCATCGATCCTCGTCGCCCTGGTGCTCTTTCACCGGTTTGGGGCGCAACACTGGGTCCTGGCGCTTGCGGTGGTGATCGTCTCGATTCCGTTCACAACGCGCTACGCTCGCGCTGCCGCGTTCCCGATCATCCACAGCGCGTACGTTGAGCAGGCGCGCATGATTGGCGAATCGGCGGCAACGATCATGGTCCGCGATGTCGTACCGAATCTCGCCCGTCCCCTGCTGGCGGACGCCGGCTTGCGTTTCATCGGCGCGATATATCTGGTCGCCGCGGCGGGATTCCTTGGCTTCGGTCCGCCCCCGCCTTCGACCGATTGGGGCTCGATGATTTCCGAGAACATTGGCGGCGCCGGGCTCAATCCGTGGGCCACGATCGCGCCTTCGCTGATGGTTCTCATCCTGACTATCCCGGTCAATCTGCTCGCCGACCGGTTTGCGAGACAGGTCGCCCGATGATCGAAGTGCGAAGCCTCGAGATTCGCGGCAGTCATGACGCGCAGATACTTGGCGGGGTGAGCGTCTGCCTGGAATCAAGCCGGATCCTCGCAGCGGTCGGAGGGTCGGGGGCCGGCAAGACGACGCTTGGTCTGGCCCTGCTTGGTTTTGTCCGGCCTGGCATGCGCAAGGTCGGCGGGGAAGTCCGCTATGGCGGTCAGGAGCTCTTCGATCTCTCGGAGACTGAGCTGCGTCGCTTCCGGCGGGAGTCGATCGCGTATCTGCCCCAGAATCCAGCCTCGACCCTGACGCCCACGATGCGGGTCGAGGACCTGGTCGAAGAACGGCGCCTGGCGAAATCCGAGCCTACGAACCAGTTGCTGGAACAGGTCCACCTCCCAAGTGATCGGTCTTTCCGCCGGCGGTTTCCTCACCAGCTTTCGATTGGCCAACAACAGCGGGTGGCGATGGCGCGCGCGATTGCGAATCAGCCGCGGCTGCTCGTCCTCGATGAACCGACCAGCTCGATCGATCCGACGACCCAGCGGTTGATGCTGTCACTGGTCGAACGCCTCCGCGACGACCTCGGCGCAGCGACGCTGTTGATCTCCCACGACCTCGCGTCGGTGGCTCGGATGGCGGACGAGGTGGTCGTGCTCCGGCATGGCGAGATCGTTGAACGAGGAGCGGCGCTTCGGGTGCTCCACTCGCCAGTGGACTCCTACTCGAAAGCACTGGTCTCTGCATCACCCGACATCGCCGTTGACCAACCTCCGCTTGCTCCGAACACTGATGAACCGGCTCCGGTGCTGCGAGTCATAAGTCTGTCAGCCCAATTCGTTCTCGGTCGGGGACGCGGTGCGCGGACGATTCGCGCCGCCCGGGATGTCTCCTTCGATCTGGCGCCCGGAGAAACGTTCGCGCTGATCGGCCGCTCTGGCAGCGGGAAATCGACGATTGCCCGAGTGCTGGTCGGACTGCATCCACCTGAGAGTGGAGAGGTGCTGCTCAACGGATTCTCGCTGCCTCCGCTATTGCGCCGGCGGGACGGGAAGCAACGCGCGGCGATTCAGCTCGTGCCGCAGAATCCCGAGGAGTCCTTCAATCCTCGCCGAACAGTGGGCGACGGCATCCTGCGCTCAATCCGCCAAACACGAGGCCTCAGCGGCTCGGCGGCCACAGGACGTCTCGCGGAACTCCTGGAACAGGTCCAACTCGAACCGGCCCTCGCGAGGCGTCGGCCTCACGAGCTGTCGGGTGGCGAACAACAGCGCGCGGCGATCGCACGAGCGCTCGCGGCTGAACCGGAGGTCTTGGTCTGCGACGAAATCACCACCGCGCTGGACACCATCGTCCAGAGTCAGATCGTTGACCTGCTGCAGCAGATACAGCGAGATACCGGAATCAGCCTGGTGTTCATCACGCACGATCTGGCTCTGGCGCACGAGTTCGCCCACCGGGTCGGCGTGCTCAGCGAAGGGAAACTCGTTGAGGTCGCGGAGATGGCGGACTTCGTGAATCACCCTCAGGCGTCAGAGTCGCGCGAGTTGCTCGACGCAGCATCGTCGCTGAGCCGAACGCTCGCGGCACGTCAGAACTCTGACGATGACCTTCCTGCCGTCGCTGCGTCCTAGATAGGGTCGATTGCCGTGCGATTCGGACTGTTCCTGACAAACGGCTTGTTCGACGGCATCGACGACTCCGCAGCATTGCAGCTCTCGCTCGACTCCGCCCAACTCGCTGAATCGCTTGGCTACGAACATCTCTGGGTCGCCGAGCATCACTTCATGGATGCCAGCGTTTGCTCGTCGGCGTTGACCTTGGCCGCCTTCCTCCTGGGGTGGACAGAGCGCATCCGTGTCGGTACGGCTGTCGTACTGGCGCCGCTTGTCCACCCAATCACGCTCGCCGAGCAGGTGGCGATTCTGGACCAGGTCAGTGGCGGACGACTCGATCTCGGACTGGGTCGGGGCGGATACTCGCTCGACTACGACGTGTTCGCGGTTCCCACCGAGCGATGGACTGAGGGTGTCGAACCGTCGGTGGCGGCCGTGGTCGACGCCCTGTCCAACGCGACAGTGAGCTGCGAAAACAGTCTGTTCCCCTACGAGTCCGTGAGTGTACGACCACGGCCGCAGACGCAACCTCACCCGCCTGTGTACGTGGCGACGGGGACGGCCGAAGCCGTCGAGGTCGCCGCCCGGCTGCGCCTGCCGCTGCAGTTCTACTTCTACGCCGACACCGAGAGCCGTGTGCAGACGATCCAGCAGTACCGAGGTTTCGCGCAAAAGCACGGCTGGGACGGTGATGTTGACCACCTCCACGTCATTCCCTGCCTGGTCGAAGACGACGAGGCGTCTGCCCGTGAGCGCATGTCGGCGGGAATGATCAGTTGGCTCAACAGCGGCAACCATCCCAGGTTGAATGACCCCGAACTCGATCTCGAGACCCGCGCCCTCCAACTCGCAGACTTCGCGCCTCAGGTGATCGATCAAAGCCCGATCGGGCCGCCTGACGTGGTGATTGAGTGGCTTGAAGCGTTCCACAGGGCCACCGGCGCGCGCAACATTGCGCTTCATATGGAGCCGCTGGGTGATTCGGACGGCACCCTACGGTCGATCCGACGTTTCGCATCTGATGTTGCGCCTCACTTACGCATCTCAGGACGTCGTGACCGACCGATTGAAGACACCACCCACCGCTTCTAGGAGAACACGCACATGCAGATCGGCCTGTTTCTCAACAACGGCGTGTTCGAGCACGTCAACGATGCCGCGGCGTTACAGCTCTCAGTCGATTCCGCCAGGCTGGCTGAATCGCTTGGCTACGACCGACTCTGGGTGACCGAGCACCATTTCATTGACTTTGGGGTGTGCTCCCAGGCGCTGACGCTGGCCGGCTATCTGCTGGGGCTGACTCAGCGCATACGAGTTGGCACAGCGGTCGTCCTGGCCCCACTGGTCCACCCGATCACGCTGGCAGAGCAGGCGGCAATTCTTGATCAGGTCAGCGGAGGACGGCTCGATCTCGGCCTGGGCCGCGGCGGATACTCGCTCGACTATGACGTGCTCTCGGTTCCAACCGAGCGCTGGTCGGTCGGCATCGAAGCAATCGTGACGGCGGTGATCGACGCCCTGTCGAATCGCGGCGTCACCAGCGAGAACGAGTTGTTCCCATACCAGTCGGTGACCGTGCGCCCTCGGCCCCGGACACAGCCACATCCGCCGGTGCACGTCGCAACCGCGACGCCGGAGGCAGTCGAGGTCGCCGCCCGCCTGCGCCTGCCACTGCAGTTCTACTTTGCGGCCGACACCGAGAGCCGGGTCAAGACGATCGAGCAATATCGAGGCTTCGCGCAGGAGCATGGCTGGGACGGCGACATCGACCATCTGCACGCCATTCCCTGCCTGGTTGAGGATGACGAAGCATCCGCGCGAGAGCGCATGTCGGCCGGGATGCTGGCGTCGTTCAACACCGGCAATCATCCAGGTCTGCAGGATCCCGACCTGGATCTATCAGCGCGTGCCGAGATGACTCCCGCGCTTGTTGAGAGCGTGATCGGGCAGAGCCCGGTCGGCCAGCCGCAGCGAGTGATCGAGTGGTTCGACGAGTTCATCGACGCCACAGGCGCGCGCAATTTCGCGCTGTACATGGAGCCCATAGGCGAACCGCAGGCGACGCTCGACTCGATTCGCCGCTTCGCCGCCAATGTCATGCCCCGGCTCAGGGCCGGCGAGGGAGTCCCTCGTGCATCCGGCACGATGAGCCGAGCATCGGCCACAATCGACTGAGGAGCTGCCGATGACCACCGCAGAAGCAGCGAGCGCGGAACTCGCAGGGATCGAACGGCAGGCGAGGTCTCCCGGCTCCCAGGTTGGACGTCTGGTTGCGCCGTTGACACCGACGATCGCCGCTGCTTGTCTGTTGCAGGCGATCAGCTCCGCGTTTGGCGTGATGCCATTCATCGCCGTCGCTGAGATCGGCCGCGTGCTGCTGGCGGAGGGTCCGACCGACGAGGGCAAGGCCTGGCTGATCGCCGGGCTCTGCGCGGGCGCGATGCTGCTCCAGTTCATCTTCAAAATGGCCTCGGGCGCGATCACCCACCTGGCCGATGTCGACTTCCAGTTCTACCTGCGACGCAACATGGCGGCTCAGCTCAGCACGGTGCCGCTGGGCTGGTTCAACGACCGCAACGCGGGCGCGGTCAAGAAGGCGCTCGAGGACGATGTCTCAACCCTGCATCACATCGTCGGTCACTCGTACACCAACATCGTCGGCGCAATGGTTACGCCGGTCACCGCGCTGATCTACCTGTTCATCATCGACTGGCGGATGGCGCTGGTTGCGCTGATCCCGATTGTCGGTGGCGTCTTTCTCTACGCCTTCATGTATCGCGGCTTCAGCGAGAAGATGGTCGCCTACGACCAGGCGCTCGAGGACGTCAACGCCTCCTCAGTCGCCTTCGTCCAGGGCATCGCCGTGGTCAAGACATTCGGCCAGGCGCGGCGCTCGTATCGTCAGTTCGTCGAGCACGCGAACCGGTTCGTCGACTACTTCTGGGAGTGGGTCAGGGTTCAAATTCCCTGGATCTCCGCCGGCAACACGGTGATGTCGCCGATCTTCGCCATGGTCGTCATCCTGGCGATCGGCCTGGGCATGACCGCCGGCGGAGCGATTGAGGCGATCGACCTGCTGCCCTTCATCATCCTTGGACCGAGCCTGGCCGCCGCCTTCCTGACGCTGTCCTTTGCACAGAACGATCTGATGCTCGCCCATCGCGCCGCCGATCGGGTTGCCGACGTGCTCGACACGCCGTCCCTGCCCGAATCAGAGCATCCCCGCGTGCCGGTCGGCACCCGCGTCGCGTTCGAGAACGTCAGCTTCTCCTACGACGGCGAAAATGAGGCGGTCCGCGGCATCGACCTCACCCTTGAACCCGGCACCGTCACCGCCGTGGTCGGCCCGTCGGGCTCGGGCAAGAGCACACTGGCCCGGCTGCTGCCCCGCTTCTGGGACACGTCCGAGGGGCGGATCACGATCGGCGGCGTGCCGGTCGACGAAATCAGTAGCAACGACCTCTACCGCAATGTCGGTCTGGTCTTCCAGGACGTGCAGTTGTTGCGCATGTCGATTCGAGACAACATTGCCCTCTCGAGGCCCGACGCGCCGCTGGATGAAGTCGTGGCGGCGGCCGAGACGGCGCAGATTCACGAGCGAATCCTCGAGCTGCCGAGCGGTTACGACTCCATCGCCGGCGAGGATGCGCTGCTCTCCGGCGGCGAGGCGCAGCGGGTCTCAATCGCCCGCGTGATCCTCGCCGACGCCCCGATCCTTGTGCTCGACGAGGCGACCGCCTTCGCCGATCCTGAGGCCGAGGCATCGATCCAGGACGCAATCTCCGAACTGATCGTCGGCCGCACGCTGCTCGTGATTGCGCACCGCCTGCACACGATCGTGGGCGCAGACCAGATCTGCGTGTTGGACCGCGGGCAGATCATTGAGCAGGGCACGCACGACCAGTTGCTGGCGCTCGAAGCAACGTACCGCCGTCTCTGGGAAGCGAGCCGGGTCGCGGAGGCAGTCGGATGATCTTCAAACTGCTGCAGCTGCTACCAGCGTCGCTGCCCCACGGACGCACACTTCGGGCCAACATCTTCGGCCTCGCGCTCGAAGGGATCCTGATGGGGGTCGGCTTCGCATTGCTGGTGCCGCTGCTGCGAGCCACATTCGACGGCGACTACGACACCGCCTGGGTCTGGCTCGGCGCGATGGCCGGAGTGCTCGCCGCCTATGGCATCGTGCGCTGGGTCACCCAGATGCTCGGGTTCATCTCCGCCATCAACCTGGCCAGGAGCCTGTTCGAGCGCCTGGGCGACAAGATCGCCCAGTTGCCGCTGGGCTGGTTCGACGTCACGCGCGTCGGCAGCCTGGGCCGCCTGACCAGCCAGGGCGTGATCGATGTAATGGGCGTCCCCGCCCACCTCTTGCGCCCGGTCGTCAACGCGTTCGTGACTCCGATCACCGTGATCATCGTGATGTTCGCCTTCGACTGGCGACTCGCCCTCGCCGCGGCGATCACGGCGCCGTTGGCCTGGTTGGTCTATCGCTGGTCGACTGGCCTCGTCGCCCGCACCGACCACCGGCACGACGACGCCAAGGTCGACGCCTCCAATCGCGTGGTCGAGTTCTCGCAGGCGCAGACCGTGCTGCGCGGGTTCGGCTACGCGACGCGCAGCTTCAAGCAGCTCGACGACGCCCTGCAAGAGCAACGCGACGCGGGTCGCGCCCAGTTGCTGATCGCCGCGCCCGGACTCGCCGGATTCGTGCTCGTGGTGCAGATCGCGTTCACCGTCTTGATCCTGTTCGGACTCGACCTCGCGCTGGGCGGCGATATCGAAGTCGCCGAGCTGCTGGCCATCCTCGTCCTCGCCGCCCGCTACGTCGATCCCATGATCGAAGCGGCCGACCTCGGCGGCGCGCTGCGGATCAGCCGCAACAGCCTGGACCGCATGGAGACGTTGTTCGCCACCGACCCGCTGCCGGAGTCCGAGTCGTCGACCGAACCCGCGGGCGCGGCGATTGAGTTCGACTCGGTCCGCTTCGCCTACGAGGACCACACGGTTCTCGACGACATCAGCTTCACCGCGCCCGAGCGCACGATGACCGCAGTCGTCGGACCCTCCGGCGCCGGCAAGACCACGATTCTCCGCCTGATTGCGCGATTCTGGGATACCAGCCTGGGAACTGTGCGGATTGGCGGCGTCGACGTCCGCGACCTCTCGACCGAGGTGCTGATGCGCCAGATTTCCGTCGTTTTCCAGGATGTCTACCTGTTCGACGGCACGATCGAGGAGAACATTCGCCTCGGCCGGCCCGACGCGACCGACGCGGAAGTCCGGGCGGCGGCCTCGCTGGCCCGGGTCGACGAGATCGCCGAACGCCTGCCGGAAGGCTGGGAAGCGCGAGTCGGCGAGGCCGGCGCGCGGCTCTCCGGCGGCGAACGCCAGCGCGTCTCCATCGCCCGGGCGATCCTCAAGGATTCGCCGATCGTGCTGCTCGACGAGGCCACCGCCGCGCTCGACCCGATCAACGAACGCGCCGTACAGCAGGCCCTGCAAGCCCTGACCCACGACAAGACCCTGGTCGTGGTCGCCCACCGTCTGCAGACCGTCCAGGCCGCCGACCAGATCCTCGTGCTCGACGAGGGACGGATCGTCGAGCGCGGCTCGCACGCGGATCTGCTGGAGTTGGACGGTCGCTACGCCGCGTTCTGGCAAGAACGCCTCCGCGCCGCCGGCTGGCGAGTCACCGCCGCCTCGCCCCAACCCACGTCGGGCAACGTCGCGGTGGACTAACCAGCACGGAGACCTTGAGGCGTTCGGACGGGGATCCTGCCCATTAGACATGAGACGGGCAACGGCAAGCGGCACTGTCTCGTGATCTGTTCGACAGCGGACGACGGAGCACTAGACGTGTTCAGATCGGAACTTCCCACTCAAAAGTGCGCAGTTCAGTACACGACGGCCAACCAAACTGGACAACATCGAGAACCTTCGAATTGCGGGTTACGTTGGATGTCTAGCTCCGCGGTCGACCCGCTTGCGTCCTGACTGGCATCTGCTCGCTTGCTCACAGGTGGTTGAACCGACGGGCACGATGGGTGCGTACCATCGTGTCCTGGCTCGGAATGCACCACAGAGCTGGGGCCTACGGGGTGTCTGTTCGGACTACAGAGCACCCGGCGTAGCCCTCGTCTGGATTTGAGCGAGGAACCGGTGGGACACGCCTTGGGAATGCCTTCGAGCAGTCCTTCGGAACGGAACCTGCTGTCTTCGTCACTCGGCATGCCAGGTCCGACCGCCGCTTGATCCGATGTGATTGTGCGCGTTGGATCAGATCGCCCACCAAGCAACTGATCGAGCCGCACAGAAATCTGGCGCTAGCGGGCTTGCATAGGATTGTCCGATTCTGGTTCCGATCGATGGGCAGGCTCCACAATGCTTGCCGCGCTGAGTTAATCATCACGCCGTCGGGGAGATTGGCCTGGCTACCTCGCGCAGGGTAGAGGTGAGGGAGCACATTTCGAGTTCGCCGCGTCGGCCCGCATTGAGCAGCCAGGCAATGACGAAATTGGCAGTGGACACGTCGCGATCCTGCGAGTACGAGTACTGGATGTAGAACAAGACGGCGGACGGGGTATGTCCAACCTGAGGTCGCATACGGACGATCGTCGAGGATGTCGCCAGCGACCACCGCTGTTGCGGCAACGGTCCGATCGTCGCTGAGCCTGTTGACAACAATCTCTGCGGTGACGGTAGCCAGCAGGAGAACGAGGACTGGTTCATTCGGCTGTGGCGATCGCGTAGGCAGGCTCCAGCATGCGGTTCACGCTCACGGGAAAGAGATGGAGCTGAGGCGAGTGACCGTGAACGCCGACTCAATCGATCGGACCAACGTCAGGTAGCTGGATGATCGCATTGGACATCAGTTGAGATATCATCAGTCAGTGTGATCAGATTCCACATAAGCAATCGATCTATTGAGACTTTCTCTTTGATCAGTTGTCGCAAGATCCTGACGTTAGGACTAGTCGTGACCGATAAGTTGCAGCGCTGAGGCTGTCTTCTTGAGGGACAACCTGGAGGAGGTGCGCCAGGAAGACCTTGGCGATTGGGCGTGAAAGCGACGATGCGTAGAACACATCCTGCACGCGGGTTCACTCTTGTCGCAGCGAGCATTGCCTTCGCGGCCGCGCTGTTCCAGTTGCATCTCAATGCGCTGGGCGGGCACGCGGATCGGGAGGGGCTACGGCGCAAGCGACTGGCAAGGCTAGTGGCCGTCATCTCCGTAGGGATCTTCTTCTGTGGAGCGCTGCAGATCGGCAACCCGTCCGAGCTCGACGCAGCATCCCCCAAGGTCGGCATCGTTATCCGTGACTCGGACGACCTGGTCGGGGCCGGCACGGATGTCGAGATTGAAATCTGGGTCCGCGACGCCGACAGTGGCAAGTCGTACACGCTGCGCTTCGTCCACGCGGTCGGCGGTCCGGTCGTGCTAGAACGGAATGCCCTCGCTGGCACCCAGTTTGCCGGTCCACGAAACGATGAAGGCGATCTTGGACCGATCGTCGTGCGGCTCGCGATACCGCTTGGGACGGCCGAAGGTCGGGCGACGCTCTCGGCCTCGGTTGCCGTCGACGACGATGCCGAGCCGTTGCCGATCGCCGTGGCGACCCTGAAGATCGGCGATCCGGGGGATCCGATCGGCTCAGCCGTCCTGCGTCCAGGCCGGGAAGACCACGCGAAGCGCGGTAAGCGGATTTCGACCTCGCTCAAGCGCAGCCAGACGGCCTATCTCGAGCTGTCGGTCGAGAATTCGCTCGGCAATATGGCCAACGACTATGACGTGAGTTCGATCATCATCGTCGCGACCCAGGCTGACATGGGGCGCGAGTCCGACCGTCCGAGCGAGACCAATCGACACACGCTGCGTTACGGCGGTGACGATGCGGCGACGAATCCAGCCAACGCGCTCACCCAGTTCACGCTCCGGCCGGTCAGCCAGGCCGCCAGTCACATCGACGTCTACGCGATCGTGATCGGCGCGGACGGCCACGCTCGTTCGAACACACTCGAGCTGAACTTCGCCGGCGATCCCGCTGGGCTCAGAGCGGGAGAACCGAGCGGAAACCTCGCCTCCGCAGGCGGGACGGTCAACATCGTGATCACCGGGCTCGACTCGGTCGGCAACCGCACTGAATTGAACCGTCGAGACGTCGAAGTTGAGGTTGTCGCCGGCCCTGAGGATGCGGAGCTGTCGCTGATCGAAGCGGAGCGCCCACAGCAGTGCGATCCGCCCGACCCAGAAGACGAGGACGACGAGGACGGACCGGACGAGGAGGAACGGCGGCGGCTAGCCGCGATCTGGGCGCTCGATTGTGAAGAAGATCAGGTTGTCGTCTCGTTGACGACGTCGAGCAAGGAGGCAGCGCTCGGTCACTATCAAGTCGAGTTGAGGCTTAGCAGCATCCCGGTGCCGGCCGTCACGGCTGTCGAGATCATCGTCGTCGGTCACCCCGTGTTCCTCTCGCTCGAGCTCTATCGCGAGAGCGATCCCGGCGCCAAGCTCACCTTCGGACAGGGCTTGAAGGGACTGCTCTTCTACGTCCCTGGTCAGGGTGAGAGGGCGGAACTGATCGCGGCAGCTGGCGAAGTCCTGATCGCGGCCGTCGTCCTGCGTGACCAGTTCGGCGAGCTGGTGGCCTCGTCGGATCCGACCGTTCCCGGGGACGGTGTGACGTTCGATGCTGCGGGCTCGTTGGACATGCTCCAACTCAGTTCGCGTGAGCATGAGATCGTGCGCGGCGTGGCCGTCGCGAGGTTCCTCGTTCTCGGCGATTCTGGTAAGGGATTGCTTCTCGCGTCAACGTCCGAGCTGCACGATGTTGTCAGGGTGGTGGCCGCGGCCGAGAACGTCACCGGGCTGAACGGTCTGACCAGCATCGTTGTTGGCGACCTCACCGTCTGGACCGCGCCCAACCAGATTCTGGCCTCGGCGCTCTTTCCGCAGCTCGCCAGTCGAGGCGCCGGCGCGATCCATCTCTGGCTGCACGGCCAACACAGCTGGCTGTCATATGCTCCGGCGGATCCCGCGCATCCGGAACCTGGCACAGACTTCCCGATCCAGAGCGGCGCCATCATCTGGATTAGCGGTGACCGCGATCGCCCGCCTCCCACAGTCGCTCCACTCAATCCAGACAAGTGAGGGCGCTGGCCATAGCGGTCGACGATGTGTACCGTTTCTCTCGCAGAGCCGGTGATGCACCGAGCCGCATCTGCAGGAGGTGTCGCACAGCCCGACACGCCCTTACCCTGCGTCCCGCCGCAACTCATGCGTTGGTCAGGTCGCATCGCAAGGTTGACAGCACGGTCGTGAGGAGCACAGGATCGTGTCGATCGGGTCCGGAACTTGAGAGGACGCCCTGGGCGTTGCCTCGGACTTCTCTACTCGCGACTGGAAGCCTTCCGAACCGAAAGGTGATCGTCCAGCAACCCGTTCAGTGCAGCCCAAGCGACGATTTCCTGCTTGGTGGTCACACCCAACTTCCGCTCGATTCGATAGATGGTGTTCCGCACTGTGACCGCGCTGTTGCCCATGATCTCGGCAACCTCGGCGTAGGAGTTGCCTTTCGCGAAATGGGTCAGGATGCTTCGCTCACGCGCTGTTAGCTTGCCCCCTGTGCCCGTTCCCCTCGTTGGAGCGGCTTGGCCGGCGCCAAGCGCCCGGCGGAGCATGCCAACAGAGACACTCGAACGATCTTCAGCGGCGTCGCTGATCGCAGCGAGCAGATCCTCGCGATCGCAGACCTTCTGGAGATAACCCGAGGCCCCCGCTGCCAGCGCGTTGATCACTGCGTCGTCTGCGGTTGACGCGGTCAGGACCAGAATGTGCGTCGTTGGCACGGCCTCGAGGATCTCCCGGCTCGCTTCGACGCCGTCTTTGTTCGGCATGATCAGGTCCATCAGAATCACATCGGGCGCGATCGCCTTGGCGAGTTCCACCGCTTGCACGCCGTCTGCGGCTTCGCCCACGACTTCGTACTCGTCCGTCCGGTCGAGGATCTCCTTCAACCCCTGACGGACGATGGAATGGTCATCGACCAGCATGACGCGTATCGGCGTAGCTTGGTCCACCCGTTCGCTCGACTCTGAGGACGGTTGGCTCGAAGGTGCTGCAAGCGACATCGTTGCCTACTCCACGATTGACAGTGGGCCTCGCTCAGCGGACCGCGTTGACATGGCGTCTCGGACGGAGTGTCGAGCCCCCGGGGAAGTCGTCATCCCGTCCCCAGTTGTGCCGCCAAGCTCGAGGTCTCTTAACGAATACCAAACAGGATCGCCATCCAGAGTACCTCAGCCGACTGATCCTAATACCAAAGTGATCATACATGGTGATGGTTCACCGCACTTGTCGAAACAGGTGATGCACTTGTGATCTCCTGAGTTTGTAGCCGGCACGGATCCGATCCGACGTTTCGGTGGGCCTCCAGGATCCCCGTTCGTGGAGCCGCCTTACGTCGACGACTCGGCAGACGTAGCGGGCGTCCCGGACGGATTCGCCGGGATGGTACAAGTAATGGTCGTGCCCTGGTCCTTACCAGAGGACTCGACTAGGAGTTGCCCGCGAATTCGCTCAGCGTTGCGCCTCATGTTGCTGAACCCACGGCCGCGAGATTCGTAGTCGTCCGGCAGTCCAACGCCGTCGTCGCTGACCGTCAGGCGCACCGCGTCGTCGTCGAATTGCAACCGGATGGTGAGGCGACTTGCTGAAGAGTGGCGCAGCGCATTGGCCAGCGAGTTGTGGGCGATCGAGAACAGGCGCGTCCGAGTGTCTACAGGCAGAGGCGGCTCCTCGCCCACGATCTCCAACTCGGTGGTCATGGACGAAATCGCGTCGAAGGTCAGGACATGCGCACGGAGGGCCCGACTGAGCGTGGCGCCTTCAAAGAGCGCGCCGGCGTCGATCGGTTGTCGCAACTCCCACATCACCGACTTGGTCAAGGAAGAAGTGGCCTCCAGCGTCTGATTGAGTTCCGAGTTGCTCGTTCCCGCGATTCGAATCGCTTCGTTGACGCCGAGGCCGATCATGTATGCGGCCTGGGCGGCCGTGTCGTGGATCGTCTGCGAGAGCTCGAGCCGGTCGTTGAGCAGCGCCTGTTCACGCTGCAGCGCGCCCCGGCGTCCGCTGCGCTCAAACTTGGCCACAGCGTTGACCGAGACGACCACCGGCAACAGGAAGACGAGTCGGATGTAGAGGTCTCGATGCTCGCTGAGCTCGGTCTGAATACCGTCGCCGGTCAACAGCGTGGTGAATACATACGCCAGGATGGTCAGTGCAGTGAAGGTCGCCACGATCCTGAATGAAGTGAAGGCTACGGCGAACACCGCGAGGATGGGAAAGTAGACCACGTAGTAGTACGAATCGAGTCCGCCGCGAATGCCAACCATCAGGGTCGCGAGGGCGACGTCCAGAATGGCCATCGCGAGCAGCCACTGCCAGCGCAGCCGCTTCCGCTTCCAGACCGCGTAGTGAAACACCGTGTTGACGACGATCTCGATGCCGACCCCGGTCATCATCACGGTGAACTGGATGTCCGTGTAGTCGTTGCGGAATCCGATCAGCCCGAACGACGCCGCAATCACGAACCAGCGCGCCCAGGCCGAGATGTTCGCCAGCGTCCAGAGTTCGTCGGCGCTGAACCGGACCGATGCGTTCAGGTGTTGGGCGATGCCGGAGAACAGGCGCGTCATGTACTTGTTGTCCGCATCGCGGGCCGCCTGGTCGCGGTCGCAGTCGGCTTCGGGAACGAGGGAGCGCCAGAAGGTATCCGCGTCGTCGGCTGTCTCCCGGAACCTGTTGGTCTGCCGACTCACATTAGCACTCGCAATGGATGGATTAGCTCAACGAACCGATGGCGATGAGCCCGCTGAGGCGCCGGCGAGCCGCCCAATGAGCGCGTCGCCACGGGCAAGTCGTTAGCCACGCGGAGTCCATGCAATCGGGTCGGGCTCTAATCGGACACGTCCACGGTCACAGTCGCCGCCTCGCTCTTGAAGATGCCGTATATGGCTCGGAGCTGGAAGTCGTGGCTGCCGGACTCCGACGCGCCGTAGTGATACGAGGTGTCGTCCGAGTCGATGGCGGCGCTCCTGGCGCCGTGCGTGGGCGGGATAATCCTGAGCACGTAGCCGCTGATCCCGGCGCGATTCGACTCCCACGAGATGGTCGGTGCCGTCCACTCCAGGAGCGGTCCCTTGCCGACATCAGTGCCGGTCAGACTGGTCGGGGCGAGGTAGTCGGGCACCGTGACTGTCACGGCGTCGGTCGGATCGCTACGCGTCTCACCGCTGGACGAGGTCCAGTAGATGGCTCTGACCCTGTAGTCGTATGCTCGTCCGGCAACGAAGCTGAAATCCACGCCTTCGCCCGAGGTGTCGGTGTACTCCGTGCTGGTGCTGGCCGTGCTGTCGACCAACACCGAGTAGTCGGCGCTGCCGCGGCGTCGCTGGATCTCGTAGCCAGTGATCGTCTCAGTGGAGTCGGGCGCGTCCCAGCTGATTTTGAGACCGGTCGTCACGGCCTCGCCGCTGAGGTTCGTGGGCGCAGGAAGGGAGCTGCCCTGCGCTCGCTCCGCCACCAGGATCAGGGCGGCGATCGAGGCGAGCACAAGGAGGATGAGCGGGACTCTTCGGCTGGTGAACGCGGTGAGCAGTGTGTTGCTCGACATGGGAAACTCCGTCTCGATCCTCTGCGCGCAGTGCGCTCCGACGTTCCGTCGTTCGAACTAGCTCGCTATCCCTCTCGTGTCGACCACAGTGCAGGCAGACCCGGGTCCGCCTGCACATGGTGTCGTTTCATTGCCGGAACGCAGGGACCTACTCGCTTCCGATGGACTCAAGCGTCGAATCGAATCCGCTGCTGAAGATGAAGTAGATCGCCGCGATCTGGAACGTGTAGGTGCCGTTTGCGCCGGGATCGTACGTATACGAAGTGGTGCCCGTACCGAGGCTGACCGTCGTCGACGTGTTGCTGGGCGTGGTGATCGTGAGCCGGTATCCGGTCAAGCCGTGACGGTTCGCGTTCCAACTGATCGTCGGCGCGTCCCACTCCAGCTCGATGTCACCGCCTGAGACGTCGCTGGAGAAGTTGTCCGGCTTCAGGTAGTTGGGAACCGAGACCGTTGCTGAGTCCGATGGATCGCTGCGGTACTCGTAGTGGTCATCGTCCTTGTAGATGGCCCGCACCTGGTAGCTGTACTCCTGACCGGCGATGAAGAAGCCGTTCGATTCCGTCAGGTTGTCGAGGTACGTGGTCGAGGTGCTGTTGGTGTTGCTGTCGTGGGTTTCGAAGGCGGGCTTCGCGCGGCGGCGCAGAATCTCGTAGCCCACGATATCGATGTCCAGATCGATGTCGGACGTGTCCGGCGCGTCCCAGGTGATTTCGAGTCCCTGGTTCTTGGCAGAACCGCTCAGGTTCGTGGGCGCCGGCACCGGGGGCGGAGTGCCCTGGTCGAAGCGCGCCTCACGTGACTCGAACTTGCCGTAGATCGCGATGATCTCGTAGTCGTCTTTGAAGTCGCCGCTCGAGTGCGTCCACGTCGAGGCGGTGCTGGCCAGCGTGTGAGTCGAGCCGGAACTGCCGTTCACGTTCACCTGGTATCCGCTCAGGGCCGGGATGCCGTCCAGCGAGGGAGAGGACAGGTCCGGCGGGACCCATTCCAGCTCAGTGCCGTTGGTCGTGTCGTCGCGGTCGAGGTCGGTAGGCATCGGATAGCTGGGAGCGACGCGCACGCCGTGGTGCGAGGGGTTGCTGGTCGTCGAACCGTCATTGCCGTCGTCGTAGATGGCGGAGACGCGGTAGTAGTACGCCCTGCCCGCGTGGAAGCGCCCGCTCGTGCCGCCGGTCGTGTCGATCAGCGACGTGCTGGCCGAGCTCTTTGTGTCGTCAATGAAGCTCTCCCACTCGCCCGACAGCCCTTCCTTGCGCTCGACCTTGTAGCTCAGGAGCTGACCGGGCAGCGTCGCGTTCGAGGTGTCCGGCTCCTCCCAGGTGACTTTCATACCAGTGGACACGACTTCCACCTCGACGTCGCTCGGCTTCGGGAGCGTGTTCCCTGACGCAGGCAAAAGGGACACTGCCATCGCGGTCAGCAGGCCCCCGATTGCAACGAGCAAGGACAAGCCGAGGTGTTTACGGATCGTGTGGGCTGGATATTGCATTTGTTCTTCCAGATCGAGATTGAATCAGCGATGTATGGGATTCAGGCCAGGCGGACCCAGGACACGGCCTGGGCCCGCTTGGGCGGTTCACAGCCCGAGCTAGTCGCCCGGCAACCAGGAGATTCCGGACGAGCTTGAGGACTGGACCTTGTGACTGGTAAGCGTCCCGGCCGACGGATTGACGAACTTCCAGATTGGCTGGCTGTACGTGCTCGAGTCGGACGGGTCGCCGGTCAGGAAGTAGCCGCGATCAAAATCACCAGAGACGATGAACCAGGTGTCGAGGATTTCGATCCCGTCGGAATCCTCATCGTCACCGTCGAACTCGTACTCGAACTGGAGCTTGTCGATGTTGACGTAGCCATGACCGCTGATCAGCTCCGCGGTCCGGACGTTGTCGCCAACCTTGATGTCGATTTCCGGGTCGGTCTCGATGACCAGCAGCTCATCGTCGAAACTCACTTCGAAGGTGAACTTCTCGCCCTCCTCGTAGCCGTCGGTGGAATCGGGCGTCGAGGTGACGAGGACCGAGGTGGCCATCGGACCGCCGTATGCCTGCTGCGTCGAGTCCTTGTCCAGGCCGTTGAAGGTCAGCAGGACGTCGGCGCCGGACCACGAGTTGATCCGGTCGTTCAGATCGTCGTCCGCATCAATTGCGTCGAGGCTGATCCCGTTGTAAGAATTGTCTCCTGCCGCGACCGTGCTCTTGAACACCCAGGTGTTGGTCCGTTCGCCGCTCTGGTAGACGAACGTTCGCGCCTTTGTCGAGTCGTCCTCGTCGTAGTCCAGACCCGTGATTGATGGGACGCTGCGCGGGTTGTTGCTGGCGAGCAGCGCATTCTCGCTGAAGGTCACAGTGACGGTGATCTCATCATCGAGGAGGTAGAAGGAATCGGCGTCAGGCTCAGAGCTGAAGCTGACCGAGACGATCCGCAGCCTTGGGTCGATGGGCTGGCTGGTGTCTTGCGCCACGGCGTCGTGCCGGAGGTTGGCTGCCACTTCATCCTCGATGAGGGTGATTGACACGCCGTTCGCATCGATCGAGTTGGCGGCAATCGAGATGCCGTCAAGCGCCAGATCGGCCTCATCGATCGAGTACACGAAGTCGATCCATTCGTATCGTGCGTTAGATTCGACACTCGCGATTGCTTGAACGACGCGAGTGTCGTCGTCGTCGTCGCCGCCATCACCGTGCAGCGTGAGGTCGAGGACGGGTATCTGGTCGATGCTGATGTCGCCAATCTCGACTTCCTGGAAGAAGCTCACCCTGACCACGATCGACTCGCCGACCGTGTATCCAGTGTCGTTCTCCGGGCTGGACGTGATCTCAACCGATTCGATGTCGGCATCGGGGTTGATGCGGAATCCCGAGTTGACGCTCTCGCTCACGACGTTGGCGAACTCGTACAGGTACTGGGTGAGCACGTACACCTGCCCAGAGAATGGGTTCTCCGGCAGCGAAACACCGTCGGAGTCAGCGTCGCCTTCCTGCACGAGATACTGGAAGTAGATGCCGAACTCACCGTTATCTCTGTCGCTGGGAGCGCTCCCCTTCATTGGCACTTCGTGCTCGGTGTCCCCCACTAGGATTGTTAGCCGTTCATTTGGACTGGCATGGTTGACGCCGACCTGACCATTGAAGATTGTGTACACCTTGATCAAGTCACCGGTGACGTATGACTGGGTGCCTGTTTCGTCGCGGAATTCGACCGAGAGCAGCTTGAATTCGTTGACGCGATGCACCTGCCCTCCCTCGACTGTGGGGAAGGTCAGCGCGGAGGCGTCCCTCGTGTAGTTGCCGCCGGCGTAAGCGATGTTGCCGCTCATGGAGCTCGCGCGAACCTCAACACCGTCCTCGTCAAGGTCGGTTCTCAGAACCGTGTAGCTGAACACCGCTGTGGCGCTGTCGTCAAAGCTTGCTTCCATGCTGCGCTGGCCGCCGCCAACGTCCAGGATCAACGTGATGTCGTCGTCACCCTCGTGAACGGTCTGGTTGAACGTCATGGTGACTTCGATCACGTCGCCCGCTACGTAGAAGTCGCCGTCTGGGCTAGACGTGATCGCCATCGACTCGAGCGCGAGCGTTGCTGGTCGGTTGACCAGGTGGGACGCGCCGCCCTCGAGGGCCGCGTGTTCGACCGTGGTCATGTCGATCCGGTTGCCGTTGACGATCAACGTGCCGGACAACGAGTTCGCGTCGACGGTGACCCCGTCGGGGTCGAAGTCGTCGGCGGTGACCGTGTATCGGAAGTAGGCGGACTCCCCGTCGAACCCTCCGGTCAGCGACTTGACCTCGTCGCCGATCTGCACGGCCAGCTTGATCGGATCGCTGGAGTCTTCGCCCGGCGTAGAACTGAACTCGACCTCAATACCGACAATCTCGCCGGTGTCGTAGATGTGGTCGGCCGGGATCTCCTCGAAGCGAATCTGTTCGACCGTGATCTGGTTCGGGTTGACGATGTGATCGGAACCGCCGACGACGGCGTCGTTGCTGAGCGTCGAGGCGTCCCAGCTGTAGGAACCCGACTTCAGTGTGCCGTCCAGTGAGTCGGCAATCACCGACACGCCGTCGATGTCGTAGTCCTCGGCCACGACCCGGTAGCCCAGGTAGGCTTCCGAGCCGTCGAGGCTCCCGGTCAATGTGCGCACGCGAGTGCCGACCTGCAACTGCAGCGTCACGCGGTCGTCGGAGGGTTCCGTCAGGTTCTCGCCGAAGTCGACGGTCACGGAGATGCGGTCGCCGGTCTCGTAGACGCCGTCGGTCGGTGTGCTCGTGATGGTGATCGAACTGACCGTCGGCGGCGCGCGATTGACCTTGTGGCTGGCGCCGCCGTCCAGAGCGGACACGGCGATGTCGGAACCGCTGTAAGAGATCGAGTTGTAGACCAGCGTGCCGCTCATCGAGTTGGCGACCACGGACGCGCCGTCGGTGTCGACATCGGCGGCGACCACGGTGTACTGGAAGTAGATCAACCTGCCTTCGAAGATTCCGGTAGCGGTGCGCTGGTCGTCGCCGATTTGCAGGGTCAGCGTCAGCGGATCGCTTGAGTCTCCGTCGACCGTCGCGTCGAATTCGACTTCGACGCTGATCGTGTCACCAATCGTGTAGGGACCGGTGCTGGAAAACTCCATGTCCTCGATCGTTGGCGCCGCCGGGTTAACGCGATGGCCATCGCCGCCGTCGAGCGCGGCGTGGCTGATCAACGACGCCGCCAGGCTGATCGAGTCGACGACGATCGTGCCGTCCAGCGAGTCGGCGGCGACGGACACGCCGTCGACGTCGGAGTCGGCGTTCGTGACGGTGTAGCTGAAGGTGGCGGTGTCGTCGTCGATGCTGGCGGACATCGCACGGGTGTTGCTGCCGACCTGTAGGTCCAGGGTCAACGGATCGCTGGAGTCCTCGCCGATGGTCTCGCTGAACTCGACCTCGACTTCGATCGTCTCACCGGTCAGATAGAGGGTGTCCGCCGGCGTCGAATCGAACGCGATCGACTCAACCGTCGGCGGGGCGCGGTTGACCAGGTGCGTGGTCCCGCCGTCAAGCGCGTCATGGTCAATCTCGGACGCATCGAAGGTTACGGAGCCGACCTTGAGCTTGCCGGTCAGGGAGTCGGCGTCGACCGACACACCGTCGGTGTCGTAGTCGCTGGTCTTGGTGGTGTAGGAGAAGGTGACCTCGCTGCCGCTGTAGCTGGCGCGCATCGGACGGTCGTTGTCGCCCACCTTCAGGTTCAGCTTCAGCGGATCGCTCGATTCGCGGCTGACGTTGGCGCTGAAGCCCAGCTTGACCTCGATCGTGTCGCCGGCCTCGTAAACGTCGCCGCTCGGTGTGGTGTCAAACGCGATCGAGTCGATCGTTGGCTGTGGATGGCTGACGCGGTGCGCCTGCCCTCCGTCGAGCGCATCGTGGGTGAGCGTGTCGAGATCGATCGTGTCGCCATCCACAACAACGTTGCCGTCCAGGGAGTTGGCGGCCACGGAGACCCCGTCAGTGTCGAGATCGCTGTCTGTGACGGTGTACCGGAAGTAGGCGACTTCGCCATCGAATCCGCCGTTGAACGTCCGCTCGTTGCTGCCAATCTGCACCTTCAGGGTCGGCCGGTAAGTGGTGTTGCAGCAGTCCGGCATGGCGCTGAACTCGACCTGAATGCTGATCTGGTCGCCCGTCACATAGACATCGCCGTTCGGAGTGCCCTGGAATGAGAGCGAAACGACGCTGAACGACGACTGGGGACTGACATTCGCCGAGCTGACGAGCAGCGCCAGCAGCGCTGCCAGCCCGGCGATGATCAAGGGCGATTTCGCACGTCGGAATATCGCGGCAAGGGGACTGTGGCGTATCGAGCGTCCGAGAGCCTCAACGGTCATCGCACATTCCTTTCGCAGAACCCACGAATAGAATCTATCTGTTCTGCAATGTCATATAGATAGATGTATCTGATCTCTTATGATGATGTCAATGAGCCAGGTCGATGGAAGATCGGCCTGATCCTTATCGCAATGTGCGGCTGGGAATGCGATTCGACGGGCCTGACCCTCTTCGTCTGGCGGTGGAGGGTGCCGAAGAGCAACCTCGCGGATCGCAATGTCAGCCGCGCCGACGCATGGCCTAGGGAGACTCGTCGTGATGCATCGGACGCACTTCCCAGCGCGCGCTTGCCAGAGCGTCGCCCTCGCCGTCCTCGCCGCCGCGTTACTCCTGTTCTGTTCGGGTTCGGTGCTCGGCCAGTCCGACACGCAAACCGACGCATCTAGCACATCCGCTCCACCCTCCGAGGCGCCCACCTCGCTCGCGGCCAGCGTTCAGCCAGCCGGGGTAACGCTGAGCTGGACCGCGCCCACCCTGGACGCGGATACGGTCGGCGGATACCGCGTATCGCGCAAACGGATCCTCGAATATGCGACGACTTGGACGACCGTCGCCGAGGACACCGGACAGACGGACACTTCGTACGTGGACGCCACGGCCAATGTCAATGGCGCGAAGTACGAGTACCGAGTGAGCGCCCTCCGCGGCGAGGGCGACGATCAAACCGAGTCCGGGTACTCAAATGTTGTCGATGTCACGATCCCCAACCCGCCACGGCCAGTGGATCTCACTGCCACCTCGACGGACAACGGCGTCCAGTTGTCCTGGAGCGCCGGTCATCTCTCCTGGCAATCGGTCTCACTGAGCCTGACCGGATATGAAATTCGAAGAATCGAGACTGCTCACTCGGATAACCCTGACCCCGAGTGGGAGGTCCTGGTCGCCAATACCAACAGCTCGGACACCACCCACCTCGATGCGACCGGCTACACGACGATCGAATACAGCTACGCAATCCGCGCGGTGCATGGTTACCTCCACAGCTACTGGGAAGGGATCGCCGGTCCGGTCAGTGGGCACCTCACGCAGATGGCATCAACTGAAGAGTGAACTTGAATGAGTCCATCGCTCGAACGCTGATCCTCGCTGAGAATCACCGGCCAGGAGAGCTTCCAGGGTGCTCCGCGTCGGACACCGTTCGGTCACCAACCCCCGCACCTCGGATCCGGTGACTCTCATCCAATCGCCACGCTGGCGTCGTCTTGACCCTCTGCAGTGAGGGGCAGTCGAACACAAGAGCCTGGAGGTTGAGTCCGCCGTTCCGCACCCAAAAGCAGGATGTCCGGGCAGCTAGAGGCGTTGCCGTCCAAATGTTGTGAGCGGCTGACCCACGGGCGGGCCGGTGGGTGATGCGGGTCGTTGTGTCGGATTCATCTCTCGTGTGTTGAGACAACAAGGTGTTGGAACACCCTTGACCTTTTCCGCGCACTTTGTCAATCTATTCAGACCTACCGATATAGATTAGTCTGATATGTCAGGAGGATGGAAGATGATCAATGATCATCGGCACACACTCGTTGGTCTCGTAGTCGGTCTGATCATCGGTGCGAGCGCCACCGGGCTCATTTGGGCAACCAGCGGCAGTACCGCGGAAGTCCGGGTCGTCGCACGCAAACTGGACGACGGTCGCGTAGAGGTCGCACTGCAGACGCGCCCGGTCGATCCACAAGCCCAGTTGGAGGGCCTTGATAGCCCGGGCTGGGGCGACCGATTGTCGCCGGAGTTTCGGTTCTTGGCCGGTGACGCCACCGTGAACCGCTGGTACGCCAGTTCCGTTGTGACAATCGAATCCGAGGAACCTGCCCCGCCCAGCGTTGCTGAGATCGGTCCGTTTGAGATCTCCGGCACGCCGACGGTGAGCCGCCCATTCGACCGCGACACCCTGTTCTGCGTGTTGACGCATGGCGTGCAGGAAGACTTCTTCTGGTTCCAGGTGTACAGCGCCTTGCTTGACGCCCGGCGCTGGAACGACATCAACCTGCGTGCTGAGATGTACACCAAGGGCGTCGATCAAGCCGACGGCATTCGTCGCTGCGTCGAGGACGGCGCCGCGGCGATTGCCACGACGCTCGCCGAGCCTGACGTGCTGCTACCGGCGCTTCAGGAGGCATCGGAGGCCGGCGTCCGGGTCGTGACGTTCAACTCGGGCGCTGAACGCGCTACCGATGTGGGGTCGATCGCCCATGTGTCGATCGATGAAGCAGCTGTCGGCCGGACGGCCGCTGAGCAGTTCCGCCAGCGGGAGGTCAGTGGTGATCTCCTGTGCATCATTCACGAGCCCTCCAACACGGGGCTTGAGGAGCGTTGCGACTCGCTCGAGATCTCTTATGACGGTGGCTCCGTAATCAGAGTGCGAATCAGCGACGCCGACGACTCGTCGGCGACGATCACCGCACATGCGACCGATGACGTAGGTGGTGCGATCGCGCTCAACTCCAACACCGCATACTTGATGGCCGAAGCGCTCAGCGCGGCGAGACCGGACATCGTGCTCGCCGCAGTGTCCGCGGAGTTCCCGACACCGCTGGCGATGCTGTACAGCGGACGGCTCTCGTTTGTGCTCTGGTCACACGCGCTGGAGCAGGGATACCTGACGACAACGACATTGCTCTGGGGTCACGGCACACCGTTCCCTGTGCAGACGGGTCTGTTCGCTGAAGCCACGCAGATCAGCATTTTGCCGACCGTTGTCACTGCAGAGGCCGTTCAGGCAATGTTCGATGCCGACAGTGCCATCCGCGGGACGCTCCCCGCGTGGATCGATGCGCTCGAGCGCGCAATCCGAGATGAGTCGGCCCAGAGCGGCGAATAGCGACCCACCGCTCAGATCAGCCACTATCCCGATTCGCGCTGATAGGAGTGAGCGTGGAGCTGTGAGGGAGCGGCAACGACGCCGCTGAGGCTCGCAACGGCGGGAGGATCGTCTCCTCGGGCCGGGAGACCCAGTCCCCCATTGATGATTGCGCACGTTGCTGCCGACCAACGTGCCGGCCAACGTGGGCGAGCTCCAGCACGACGACCATCGCTACTCGATCGGTCGTCGCTGCGGGCACCGTCGGTGACGGGACCGTACCGTCCCTCCAGCTACACGGATCTCGGCCCCGGCGAGATCACCCTGGAGCCGGTGGTCCACCCAACTGGACAGAATCGAGAGCCGTTGAGTTGCAGTGCCGCTTGGACGATTGGCTCCTGGGCGGATGTACCTGAGCGGTGAACGAGATTCACGCGCTGCTGCAAGTGACGCGTGAGGCTGCTGCGGGTACGCCCAACGCGCTGGGACAGGGGCGCCTGCATTGAATCTGGCAGTCCGAAACAGGGCGCCTAACCCAAGCCGAAGCCACACCACATTGTCTCGGACAGGGCGCACCGCGGGGGCTGTCTTGGTCCGCACGGGAATTGGCTGCATCCGTGAGCGAACCCACACCCCCGGGTTGCGCGCTACCCAATGGGTAGGATCGGGCACAAAGCGACGCCCCCAATAGGCTCACTTCCGGGGCGCTTTGGGCAACGAGTGAGGCGTTCGATGCGCTCCGGAGCCCCCGGTAGAGTCCTGTACCCGTCCATTGGTGCTGTCTGCGGGTGGCTCGGCATCCTGGCTGGAGTCGGACTGGTTATCGTTTCCGCCGTTGCGGCCAACGCCAATGAACCACCCGGCGGTGTTCCCACATTCGATGACGATGTGCGCCATGACGACGTGCGCTCCTCAACTCGAAATCAGGTGATCGGCTGGGTCATCGTTCGCATGCAGGCGAACTCAGCCGGTGACTCAAGCGAGCGAATCGAAGTCGGCTTCCGGCCTCTCGAAGGAAGAGACAACGATGCCATCGATCTGCTGCCTGTGCTTCGGGTAGTGAATGCCGGTCAGGTCGAACAATCCGCAGGGAACTGGATTACGAGCAGTGCCATCACGGTCAACGGCGGTCGACCTT
The DNA here is from genome assembly GCA_009838735.1 of Chloroflexota bacterium. Classification (GTDB taxonomy): domain Bacteria; phylum Chloroflexota; class Dehalococcoidia; order Bin125; family Bin125; genus Bin125. Next base: position 172,190 of record VXQZ01000037.1, on the reverse strand, counting down.
CTGACACGGGAGTAGAAGCATGGATTCGGCTGCGCGCCGAAGCCAACCACCGCGGAGAGAGCAGCGGGCGAGTCGAAGTCGCCGTCCGGCCTGGTTGGGGACGCTCCTACGGGTTGCGCGGAGGCATCGTGAACGACGATGTCTACGCGGAGCGCCGTTACTTCTCCCTGTCAGAACTCCGCGCGAGTCCCGGTCAGTGGTTCCGTAGCGGACTCCTGGCAATTGGGACCGAACCGGCAGACTTGCGTCCCAGAGCAGTTACGGCTCTTGAGCGCGGCACGGCAGTGCAGGTCGCCACGGGGTCCGCGCACAGCTGCGCGTTGACAACAGACGGCGACGTTGTCTGTTGGGGCAACAGACGAGAGGGTCTGTTCAGCACGCGTGAAGGAGATTTTCAATCAATCTATTCTGGCGGCTCTGTGAACTGTGCGCTCGATGAAGACGGCCGGATCGACTGCTGGGGAGGCTCGTACTGGAGCGCTTCGAGGAGGGTCGCGACCGGGGCGCCAGAAGGCCGATTCGAGACCTTGGCTGTCTCGGGCACGCACGCTTGCGCACTCGGGCTCGACTCGCAACTTACGTGTTGGGGCCAAAACTACGACGGTGAGCTTGATGCGCCACCGGGGAGTTACTCGGCAGTCAGCGCTGCCTACGGCTACACCTGCGGACTGAGGACCACCGGGCAGCTCACGTGCTGGGGCAGCGAGTACGACCATAGTGGCACGCTCGACCCGCCGGAGGGGCGCTTTCTCGCCGTTACGACCGGCCAGCAACACGCGTGTGCGCTGAGCGAGGTTGGCGAAGTGATCTGCTGGGGACGCGCCAGCGGCGGCCGGATTCACCCGCCCGACGGCCGGTTTCGGGCAATCAGCGCGGGCGAAGATTTCAGTTGCGCCCTGAGCGTAATCGATCAGCTGATCTGCTGGGGCCGGAATGACAAGGGGCAAACGGATGCGCCGCCTGGTCGGTTTGCAACGCTCAGCGCCGGTTACGAGCATGCCTGCGCCAGCGACTTCAGCGGCAACGTGACATGTTGGGGAGGCGACGAATCGCTGATTGCGGCGCCGCCTGGGCGCTTTCGCGCAGTTGACGCGGCGAGCGATCGGACGTGCGCGGAGCAGCTCGACGGCCGGGTTATCTGTTGGGGCGTGGAGTCCTCTGAGCGGTCGGACTCAGCGGAAGGACCCTATACATCCATATCCGCTCACGGCCGGCTCGCCTGCGCGCTGACTTCCGATGGTGAAGTCGTTTGCTGGGGCCTCGCATGGGGCAGGTTGACGCGCGTGTTGGCCGCTCCAGGGGGCAGGTTCAGCTCGGTGAGCATGGGTGCTGACCACGCCTGCGCTGTGCGCACCGATGGCAAGTTGTTGTGCTGGGGCGACGACTCGAGCAACCAGGGCTCCCATCTTGATGTACCGGACGCACTGTTTTCCACAGTCAGCGCCGGAAACAAAGGAACCTGCGGGATCACCACCGACGACACGCTCCTCTGTTGGGGTGGTTCGGGAGACAGCCCGATTCAAGACATTCCAGAGGGCAAGCGTTGGAGCATGGTCAGCGTGGCCAGGAACCACGCTTGCGGGATCACCACGCAGACCGAACTGATCTGCTGGGGTCGCGGAGTTCACCCCCAACGCGACTGGCATTCGCACGGCCATGGTTTCCGCTCGACGGCTGCAGGCGATGTGTTCTCCTGCGCACTCAAAGTACCGGGCCAGGTCAATTGCTGGGGACAGAACAGCGATGGTCAGGTCATTGCCGATGTTGGACCCTACCGATCGATCACAGTGGGCGAGCGTCACGGGTGCGCCATTACCTTGAGGCACGAACTCGTCTGTTGGGGCGATGAACGCCCGACGGACGTCCCGGTTGAGTTGGCGCGTTCAGACGATGACGAATTGAATGATGTTGAGGCGGACGCGGAGGCACGAGGAATCCACCCCTGGGAGCTCGACGGACGTCTGAGCCTGGGCACCAGCCACGCTTGCGCGCTCACGGCTGAAGATCGTCCTGTGTGCTGGGGACGGCATGGGGACAGAATCGCGGAGCGGCTGGAAGGACGTCTGCAGGCGATCGACTCGGGTGGATTTGAGACTTGCGCGGTCACGGAGTTCGGACGTCTGAACTGTGGCCTCGGCTCGTACCTCGAACCAGAGCTCGCCAAGGCGCGGGTATCGGCGGTGAGCATCGGCTTGCACGTGTCTTGCGCTCTCACCGTTGATGGTCAGATCGACTGTTGGCGCATGCAGTTGATCGATCGGGAAGATCCGCCAGAAGGCACGTTCATTCAAATCAGCGCGGGCGCGCTGCACGCCTGCGCTCTAAGCAGGACTGGCGACGTGCAGTGCTGGGGGAGCAACTGGCTGGACCAGTCGGACGCGCCGGACGGAACGTTCTCCGTCGTCAGCGCTGGATGGCTCCATACTTGCGCGCTCAGCGAGGTGGGCGAAGCGGTCTGCTGGGGCAAAGAGGATGATGGTCGCACAAACGCACCCGAGGGTACGTTTGTGGCTCTGTCCGCTGGCGGCTCGCACACCTGCGCGCTGCGGGACACTGGCCAGGCCGTCTGCTGGGGACACAACGTGCCCGGTGCGAACGAGCCGCCGCAGGAGGAGTTCATCGCCATCGACTCCGGCGACTGGTTTTCATGCGGTGTGACGCGCGATTGGGACCTTGTCTGCTGGGGTGCAGATTGGGGTAGCCAGCTCGACGGTCCGGACGGCGTCTTCTCTGAGTTACACGCCGGACTCGCGCACACGTGTGGACTGCGCAAGGGCGGCATGATTGAGTGCTGGGGCTGGAACGCCTGGGGCGAATCCGATCCACCCGAGGGACAATTCGTTTCCATGACCACTGGACTGGACCACAACTGCGCCCTCAACGTACAGGGCGCAGCAACCTGCTGGGGCAGAAACCACAATGAACAGGCCGATCCTCCCAAAGGGCGCTACCGGCAAATCAGCGCCGGCGGTAAAGCCGACAGCGCCCGGGACGAAGGAGAGGGGCACACGTGCGCACTGACCCTCGCCAATGAGATCGTCTGCTGGGGACATGCCGGATGGGAGCGGTTATCGGCCCCCGAGGGTCGATTCCAGTCTCTCAGCCTCGCGGCAGGGTATGGCTGCGCACTCGATCAGCAAGGTGAGATCTCGTGCTGGGGATCGACTCGATATGGTTCAGATGTCGAACTGCCTGGTCGGTATGCGCAGATTCATGCCGGTGGAGCGCACCTGTGCGCGCTGACCCAAGACGGCGAGACCACTTGCTGGGACGCCAACGGTAGCTCGTGGGAGACCGGTCCGCGAGGAGTGTTCCGTGAATTCTCCAGCGGCTATACGCATGCCTGCGGCATAGCCGGCTCGGGCGTGCTCGTTTGCTCGTCCGTCGAATTGTTCTCCGGCGGCAACGTCGACCTCTCGGCGCCGGCAGGCCTGTACCGCAGGGTTACCGTGGGCGGCCTGCATGCCTGCGCTCTCGATCTCAGAGGGCACGCGATCTGCTGGGGAGATTCATGGGAACTCACCCCGCCGCCTGATCTGCGTCTGGCCCAGCTGCCGGCCTCTGACCCGCTGCTCGCGGCTGCGAAGGATGTCCCTGCAGAATCCCATTCTGGCAAGTCAGGCGCTCAACATCCTTGAGGTGGGTCAACCTACGGGAGTCCGGGGCCTTCGGGATAGCCATCGCTCTGGATCAGGACGTGCTGCGGTCGCCAGTCGATTGCCGGGCGACCTACGGGCGATCAAGTCTGAACGACCCACTCGGCAGCCAGGTGTCAACCTGGGCGCCGATTGGAAACATTCGCTGGTTCGGCAATATGCGCTCACCCTCCAGAGAGACGAATCCGAACTCCACGCGTCCGTTCTCAAGCAAACGAGCTGCGATTCGCCCAACGACTTCGCCCCCGTAGTCGATGTCAGATGACATAAGCCAACGATTGACCCTCACACCTGGAGGAAAGAATCGTGACCTGGGCAGGATCGGCTCCGCGCCGACAGGTCGGAAGCCGAACTCAATCGTGCCACTCTCCAACAGCCGGGCAACGATCCGAGCCGGATAGTCGCGCGCCAACGGTGTGCCGTAGAACTGATCGCCGCCCCAGCAGACGAGTGCTGCATCCTGTCGCACTGCGCAATTGTGATCCTTGCCGGCGCTGATCTGCACGAACTGTCCGGGCGGCGCATCGGTCTGGCCGAAGCTGTTACTGCCCCAACAAACGATCTCACTCCTGTCAGAAAGGGCGCACGCGTGAGAATCGCCGACACTCAGGTCCTCGAAATAGCCGTTGGGGATGCTGCCAGCACCGCGGGCGCCCCAACAGATCAACTCACGACTCTCAGTCAACGCGCAGGTATCGCGGCTGCCACCGTCGACCCTGGCGAAGGGTCCGGGAGGCGATTCGGTTTGGCCGACGGCGTTCCAGCCCCAGCAGGAGACCAATCGATCGATGCCGACGGCGCAGCTGTACCCACCTCCCGCATTGACGTGCGTTTAACGGCCCTCCGGCGCATCGGTCGCCTGGTGCTCGCTGCGCCCCCAGCAACTCAGTGTCTCCTCCTCGCTCAATGCACACGCATGATTCCTTCCTGAGTCGACCATTCTGAAGGCGCCCTGCGGAGCATCCAGCTCACCTGACAGGTTCTCGCCCCAGCAGCGCAACTCGCCAACAGTGTCCAATGCGCAGCTATGCCATCCTCCCGCGCTGACCTGTACGTAACGGCCGGCGGGCGCGTTCGCTGCTTCCTGGCCAACCCACCCCCAGCAAGACAATTGCCCGTCCTCGCCCAGGGCGCAATTGTGCTCCCTTCCGGCGCTGACCTGCGTGTAGCGTCCTTCCGGGGCTATCGCCTGACCGTTCCATCCAACCCCCCAACAGCTCAGCGCCCCGTCCTCACGGATGGCGCAGCTCTCGCTGAACCCCGTGCTCACCGTTAGGTAGCGCCCTTCCGGGGGGTTGCTTCTACCTGACCACGTCTTTCCCCAACACTGAAGCAGACCATCAGCTGACACAGCGCAGCTGGCATCGGTTCCGGCGCTGACGGACGTGAACCTGCCTCGCGGCGAATCGGTCTCGCCATGACCATTCTGCCCCCAACAGTGCAATGCTTGATGCTCGTCCACGGCACAGCTGTGCCAACGACCTGTACCAACCTGAATGAATCGTCCGCTCGGCGGATCGCTTTGGCCGTGGTTGTTTTCACCCCAACACGAAATGCCGCCGTCGACCGCAACAGCGCAATTGTGTCGCGGGCCAGCGTCGAGTTGTCTGAACTGTCCCGATGGAGTGTCGGTCTGGCCGTGATCGCTGCGGCCCCAGCAGACGAGCGTTCCATCGTCGCGGAGGGCACAGGAGTGCCACCCACCCGAGTTGACCTGACTGAAACGGCCGGCTGGAGCATCCGCCTGGCCGTGCTCGTTGCTGCCCCAGCAGATCACGGAAGCGTCTTCAAGGAGGCCACAGGAGTGGGTGTAACCCGAGCTGAGCTGCCTGAAGGTCAGTTGCGATACACCCCGCAGGTGGTGGTCGAGGTCTCCTCCGCATATGGGCCGACCTGCGTTGGTCAAGACGCAAATCATCCAGGTTCCGACAGAGACTTGCATCAATCGGGTTCCTGTCCTCACGTCGGTGTCTTGTCGACGTGCCTGTTGGACTGCAACACGACCCTGCAATGACTGATCCGCCTCGTCCGCTACGGGGATGTCTCCCCGCCCACGCCCGACTGAGTCTGCGTCTTCGGTAGATGAAGTGACGGGCCCTCGCGCCAGGGGCGTGCCGTAGAGCGGATCGGAGCCCCAGCAGGTGACCGCACCATCCGGGCGCAGCGCGCAGGTGTGAAGGCGATCGGCGCGGATTTGCGTGAACTGGCCGCCGGGCGGATCGGCCTGACCAAAGTCGTTCTTGCCCCAACACACGGCCTCGCCACGGTCGCTCAGAGCGCATGAGTGTTCCCGTCCGGCGCTCACTTCGGTGAATCTCCCGTACGGAGTCAGCAACTGTCCGTATCGATTCGAGCCCCAACAGTCGAGCTCTCCGTTGCGCGCGATCGCGCAGGTGTGAAAGCCCCCGGCGCTCACCTGTCGGTAGGCATCCCCGGGTACCTCTGTCTGACCTTGAGCGTTTGAGCCCCAACATTGCACCTGTTCGCTGAAATCGACCGCACAGGAATGAATGCTCCCGGTGCTGACTTGCGAGAAACGACCCGATGGGGCGTCCGTCAGGCCAAAAGTGCTCGACCCCCAACATGTCAACTCGTCCTGCAGACTGATCGCGCAGTTGTGATGGGTTCCGCTGCTGACCTGTCTATAGCGGCCGGCCGGTACGTCGTCCCGACCAGCATTGTCAATGCCCCAACAGGTCAGCCCGCCGTCGGAGTACACGGCGCATACGTGAGCAGATTTGGCGCTCACGCTGGTGAAGCGGCCATCGGGCGGGTCCGGCAAACGCAAGAACTCCTCTCCCCAGCAGGTCAACGATCCTTCGGGATCAAGTGCGCAGTCTTGACGTTCGCTCGCCGTGATCCGCGTGTAGCGCCCCGGTGGCGCTTCCAGTTGCCGATCCCAATCGCCACCCCAGCACTCGAGACCCCCCGCTTCTGTGACAACACAGGCGTGGCCGCTACCCACGCTGACTTGTTGATAGCGACCGGACACCCTGTCAGGTGGGCGAATCTTGCCGAATCCCCAGCAAGAAACCTTGCCGTCGTCATGCAACGCGCACGAGCGTCCATTGCCAACGCTGATCTGCGTGAATCGCCCGGATGGGACATCGGTCTGGCCAACGCCGCGGGCGCCCCAGCACTGGACTGCACCGCTCTGCTGGATCGCGCAAGTGTGATCGCTGCCTGCACTCACATCGATAAACTGGCCTGCCGGGACCTGCAACCGGCCCAGATCCGCCGACCCCCAGCAGATCAGTTCTGCGCCCTCGTCTATGGCACAGCTGTGGTACAACCCTGCGCTGACCAGCGAAAATTTGCCCTGGGGCGGGTCTGCTTGTCCCTCTTCGTTGCCTCCCCAGCAGGCCAATGCGCCCGCGATGTCTATTGCACAAGTGTGGAATCTGCCGGCACTCACTTGGCTGAACGATCCGCCAGGAGGCCTTGCCTGTCCTGCGGCATTCCAGCCCCAGCACGACAGCGTGCCTTCAACACTGAGCGCGCATGCGTGCGACCCTCCTGCGCTCACCTGTTCATAACGACCCGTTGGAGCGTACGTCTGTCCGATCGTGTTCCGCCCAGCACAGATCAACTCCCGTTCCGTGGTCAACATGCAGGTGAAGGAACCTCCCGCATCGACTTGCCGGACGACGGTCCCTTGGGGTTCCTCGCCCTCCGCGATTGCCACATCTGGAGCGAGCATCTGGACCGCCGCGGCAAGCGCGACGCAGAGGGCCACCAGCGGCATGAACTGGCTGATGCCTACTAACAGCCGGAATCGATAGAGCCGTAGTCCCATACCGGAGTTGTTAAGTCTCGCCCCGCATGCGTCACGTCGAGATGCACGATAGCTCCGACCGACCCGGCAGATGGCGCCAGCCTCGAGTGCAACCGATACCAGCGCATCGGCCTTCGCCATAATGACCCACTCGCTGCGATGTCGGACAGCCAGCGAACTCCTCAGTGGAGAGAAGGTCGAGTGAAATCGCGCTCCGATCGCCGTTTCGGCGTCCCATGAGCGCCGCAGCGCGCAGGCTCCAACCGGGATGCTGCAGGTGTTAGCTTGCGAGCCCATGCTGGGGCGCGGGAAACCGCTGGGAGAGCACCATGGACGTCGGCATCTTCACGTGGACGAATGCTTCGATGGACCCGGCCGTCCTGGCGAAGCGGGCCGAGGAGCTCGGCTTTGAGTCGTTCTGGGTGCCTGAGCTTCCGATCATTCCCGTTGAGGCGGATCGCGACTTCCCGACAGACACGATCAGCGGCGTGGACGCAAGCGCGGTGACGGATCCGTTCGTGGCCTTGTCCCGAGCGTCGGCCGTCACGACCACGATCAAGATCGGTACGGGGGTCTGCCTCGTACCCGAACACAACCCGTTCCACCTGGCCAAGAAGGTGGCGAGCCTGGACCAGTTTTCGCGCGGCCGATTCATCTTCGGCATCGGCGCCGGCGGTCTCCGCGAGCAGCAAGAGATCATGGGGGCTGACTTCGACCACCGCTGGACCCAAACCCGAGACGCGATGCTGGCGATGAAGCAGCTCTGGACCCAGGACGAGGCGGAGTACCACGGCACCTACTACGACTTCCCGCCGGTCAAGCTGTTCCCGAAGCCGGCCCAGAAGCCGTACCCGCCGGTGTTTCTGGGCGGTACGGCGAAGAATGTGCTCAAGCGGGTCGTTGAATACGGCGACGGCTGGATGCCGGCCCGAGCGGCAACGATCGTGTCCACCAACCATGCAAACTTCGTTGATCGAGAGGAAATCGAACGAGGGCGGAAGGAACTGAACGATCTGGCCGAGGCGGCCGGCCGGGACCCCGCATCGATCCAGGTCCTGGCGTTCGGTGGTCCACGGCAATACCGAACCCGTGAAGCGATCGACGCCCTGGAAGAGGCCGGGGCGGGCCGGGCGACAATCTGGCTCAGAAGCGACACCGAAGGCGGGGCTCTCGAAGAACTGGCGGAACTCGCCAGCGAGGTGTTGGACTAGAACACAGCACCACGGCATCGGCTTTGAGCGTTACACGCCCAATCCGCAAACAGGGCTGGCAGGCCAAAGTGGAGGTCAACCTTGAGCGACGACACAATCTCAACTGCTGACTCCCACCCGCGAAAGCGAATTGCCGTCAAGGGAGCTGAAATCTCCTATGTGGACGTGGGCAGTGGTCCCCCTGTGGTGTTCTTGCACGGCAATCCAACATCTTCCTACCTATGGCGCAACATCATTCCCCATCTGTCCGACTCGGCCCGCTGCTTGGCCCCCGATCTCGTGGGGATGGGCGACTCGGGCGAAGCACCTGACGGCTCATACCGTTTCGTCGATCACCGGCGGTACCTCGACGCCTGGTTCGAGTCTCTGGAGCTGGGCGACGATGTGACGTTGGTGGTACACGATTGGGGATCTGCCCTGGGATTCCACTGGGCCTACCGGCATCAGAAGCAGGTCAACGGGCTGGCGTACATGGAAGCGCTGGTACGGCCGCTGACGTGGGACGCATGGCCGGCGGCCGCGCGCGAGCTCTTCCAGGGCCTGCGGTCGCCGGCCGGTGACGACATGATTCTTGAGCAGAACATGTTCGTGGAGTTCATCCTGCCCGCCGGCATGCTTCGAGATCCAGGCGATGAGGAGATGTCCGTCTACCGGCGTCCCTACACCGAGCCTGGTGAATCCCGGCGCCCAACACTCACCTGGCCGCGGGAGATTCCGTTCGAAGGTGAGCCTGCCGACGTCGCGGAAATCGTCGATGAGTACTCCCGCTGGCTGGCGGGGAGCGACGTGGCCAAGCTGTTCATCAACGGAGAGCCCGGATCGATTCTGACGGGTCCGCAACGGGAGTTCTGCCGAGCCTGGCCTAACCAGCAGGAGGTGACCGTTCCCGGATTGCATTACCTGCAGAAGGATTCTCCCGGCGCGATCGGTCAGGCCGTCGCCGAGTGGCACTCCACTCTCTCGGTCGGCTGAGTCCGACCGCAATAGGAGGCCGCGCACGCGGGGCTGTAGCACAGCTGGGATTGCGTTTGACTGGCAGTCAACAGGCCCGGGCTGGACTCCCCAGCTCCAGATAAGAAGAGTCGAACCCCGCGCAACTGAGCGATCTTACGAAGCTTGAACGAGCGTCTACAGCGCGATCTCCCTATGGAGGGTCGCAAAACGGTGCACGACGCCCACCGGGACGCCGATGCGAGACTGCCTTCACCCACATCCCAGGTGGGGTAGCTCGGTCGGTCCTCGCTACGTTTCCATGATCTGAATCAGGTTGCCGCAGGTGTCGTCGAAGACCGCAATCGTTACGGTGCCCATTTCTGTTGGGCCCATCGAAAACGCTACGCCCAGTGACTTCAGCTTGTCGTACTCCGCATGGATGTCGGTTACGCCAAAGGATGTCGCCGGGATGCCCTGCTCGAACAACCCTTTCTGATATGCCTGTGCGACCGGGTTCTCGTTTGGTTCAAGCAGTAGCTCGGTCCCGTCCGGGTCATCGGGCGAAACCACAGTCAGCCACTTGAACTCCCCCGCGGGGACATCTTCCTTCTTCACAAAGCCGAGGGTCTCCGTGTAGAACCTCAGAGCTTCGTCCTGGTCACTGACGAACACGCCCGTGTGGGTGATGCGCATGTCTGGCCTCCTCTGCATTTCGTGGTGCTACTTGAGCCATCGACCCATGACTGTCCTGAGGGTTACGTCGATGAAGACAAGCTTCCGACATTTGGCCCGCTTCTCAGAGCTTACGAGTATCGCGCTCGGACGAGTCTTCTCCGTGCGCGTGCTGATTGGGGTCGTCGAGCAATCGACCGGAATCATCGGCGCCGGCCTTAGCCGGGCCGCCTTCGCGATGCTCTGACTGATCGCCCGGCCGACCTGGCAACTGGAACAGCGCATCCCTCCGGCTACACGCGCCGATAAGACCGCGAAGCGTCCGCCCGCAGGGGGTCAGGCCTGAGGCAGGGAAGGCGGGAGCGCACTCGCCCGACGGTCAGGCTGGTTTCTGCTGCCTGTGACGGTACGTGCGGAGTTATTCGCTCTCCAGGACTTGATCCTGGATCTCGCGCAGGAACCCGGCGAGGTCGGCGATGGCTTCGGGCAGGCGGGGTCCGAAGCCGAGCAGGTAAAGGTCGGCCATCGAAATCACGTGCTGCCCTCGTCCGGCCCTGGTTTCGGCCATGCCTGGAATCTCCAGAAGTCCCTCGACTCCGCCGACGACGGCGAGTCCTCGGTCCATGACCAGATACACGTCAGGATCTGCTGCGACCAGCGCCTCGGGCGTCAACTGTTGCCAGCCGACGATGCCGGCTTCCGCCGCGGCGTCGATCCCGCCGGCCGCTTCGATGATCGTTTGCGCCTCGTTCCCTGCTCCGGAGACCAGCTGCAATCCGCCGCGCCTGATGTAGATATGCAGTACCCGCAGCGGGCTGTCGGTTGCGGCAGCTGCCAGCACGGCTTCGAGGCGCTGTTCCACGTCCAGCGCCATCGCTTCCGCCTTGTTCGAGAGTCCCAGTGCGTCGCCGATCACGCGGAACTTGATCTGCGGTGCGTCGAGCCCCGTGAGTTCTTCGAGAATCAGCACCTCGACTCCCGCTTGCCGCAGCTGTTCGAGCACTTCGGGTGGACCGGCCATCGCCGTTCCAATGATCAGCGTGGGTTCCAGATTGAGAATCGCCTCGACGTTCAGGGAGCCGGCGAAGCCGAGGTTGGGCAGCTGCTCAGCTTCCGCCGGATAGATCGAACTCGCGTCGCGGGCGACGAGGAACTCTTGCGCCCCCAACGCGTAGACAATCTCGGTGATGTCGCCGAAGAGCGAGATCAGCCGAGTTCCATCCGGAACCGCCTCCGCTTCATCGACCTGCACCGACTGTTGTTGTTGCGAGTTCTGTTGGGCTGCGTCGGCCGGTTGCGAGGAGTCGTCCTGATCCTCGTTGTCCCCTGATTCGTCAGCGGCGTCCGCCTGATCCGTCTGCGACTGTGTGTCCCGCTGTTGTGATTGTGTTTGTCGGGAGGAAGGCTGATCTTGTTGTTGAGGCTGGCCTGGCGAGCTAACGGAAGCGCCCTCTCGCTGCTGCTCAGGTTGGTCAGCAGGCTGAGCCTGGGCTGACTGCTCGTTGACCTGTTGCTGGACTGATTGCCGAGCGACTGACTGCGCCTGATGTGAATCGTCTTCCGCGCACCCAACCACGAGTTGCGCAATCGCCAACATCAATCCGATCCACAAACCTGCGCGTCCGAGACCGTGCGTGATTCGTGGCATTGGCCCTGTCCCTCGTGATCAATGTCTCAAACCACGGAACCCGTACTGGTATATCACCAAAAGGGACATAATCCGCAAGACGCAGATGCGACACGACTGGTCAGTCGCATGGCACTTCGGTGTGCAGGAATCCCAACGCAGATCTGCGCTGGTCTAACCCAAGGCAGCCGCCAAGACATGTGGTGGTCGTCTATCTTCCGATGCGAATCAGGACGCATCCTGGGAGCATTCATGGACTACGGCATCGCCTTCCCCTCCTACATCGACGCCTGGCGTGAGGCGGCTGCGGCCGAAGCGGCCGGATTTACCCACGCCTGGTTCTTCGACTCGCAACTGATTTACAGCGACGTTTACGCCACCATGGCCTTGGCGGCCGAGCACACCAGCCGAATCAAGCTCGGCACATTGGTGTCCATTCCCAGCAACCGCCTCTCGGCGGTGACCGCCTCCGCCATTGCCACCATCAACTATCTCGCGCCCGGCCGGGTGATCCTGGGTCTGGGCACCGGATACACGGGGCGCAACACGATGGGCCTGCCCGCCGTGACGGTGAAGGACTTCCGCGAGCACACGCAGCAAGTGCGCGGCCTGTTGCAGGGCGAGGAAGTGCTGATCCGCGAGGGCGACCGCGAGCGTTGGATTCGGTTGCTGCATCCGGACCGCGGCGACTTCATCAACATCGAGGACCACATTCCCATCTACCTGGCCGCCAACGGTCCCCGGGCGCTCACGGCGACAGGAGAACTGGCCGACGGCTGGGTCACCGGCGCGCTCACACCCAATCTGGCAGAGGGATTCGAGGCGATTCGTGTTGCCTCGTCCAGCGCCGGCAGATCGACCGACAAGCCGTACACGGTCGGGTTGACCAGCGGCTGCGTCCTGCGCGACGGGGAGTCGCTCACCTCGCCGCGGGTGGTCGAGCGAGTGGGCCCCAACGCGCTGCCGGGTCTGCACGCGATGTGGGAGTCGCACTACGGCCCGGGCGCCAACCTGGGGATTACGGATCCGGACGCTGCGGCCGCCTTCCACCGCTACATCGTGGAGTACGGCGACGCCCGAGGCAGCCAGCCGGATCGACGTTATCTGGACGTGCACACGGGACACATGGTCTTCCTCAAGCCCGGCGAGGAACAATTCATCAGCGAGGCCTCAATTGGCGCCACCCTGACCGGCACGCCGGCGCAGATCATCGAGCGTCTCGAAGATATGGAGGCGGCCGGGATCGATAACGTCGCCATCGCCTGCACCAATGCAGCCGGCGCACGCGACCTGATCGCCGACTTTGGCAGCGAGGTCATCGCCAAACGATCGACTAACTAGCCTCTCATCTCGGCCAGTTCTCGCCGGAAGGGTGATCACCGATGAGCCTGTCGATGCATCCGCAGTTCGTCCTGGAGCACGCGCCTAAAGACGATTGCGGAGGTTGTCTGAAATCGTTTCCTCGGCTGTGTCGATGCGGCGGACAGATCCACGCGGAGCGCGGGGATGAAAGCGAGGCGGTAGACGTGTGGCTCAATCGATGGTGTTCGGCGTGCGGCATCGACTGGGACGAGCCGATTCGAGCGAAATCCTAGCGGCTTGGATTGCCGGGCCATTCCCCGAGTAGGCCCAGAGGCAATCTCCCTTCCGGTCCCCTCTCCCCGAGGGAGAGGGTTAGGGTGAGGGCTCCGACGCCTCAAACATTGGATCTGTTTGGTCAATAGAGCACGCCCAACCGTCTCCCAAATGGAGACGGAGTGTTCTTCCACCGCGATCGGCCGATTTACTCTCAACTCTCCCTGGGGAGAAGGGATCAGGAATCCGCCTGAAAATGCGGATGCGCGACGGCCTCGTCCGGCCAGAGGAAGTCGAATCCCGCCTTGAGCGCATACTGGCGGTCCAGATCCTCCCGGTCGCCGATATGCAGATACACATCCGCCTCGAACTGCGCCTTGACGTCGGGCAGCATGTGCTTGCCCACGACGAAGTCAACCTCGATGTCGTGATCGGCCCAGATCGCCCGTTGGGCGCTGAGCGTGCGATCGGAACAGCTGCCAATCAGGAAGTCCTTGTCGCGCACCAGACGGACCATGTCCATCGTCAAGGGGCCCGGCGGATCGCCCACCTCCAGCGTGCCGTCGATGTCGAAGCTGATCAGAACTGTCACGGGCGACTCCCCTCGCTCAACGCTTCGTCATTGCCGCGCTTGCCGCGGCAATCTCGCCATGATGTGCACTGACGTCCGTGCTGGAGGCGGCGAGATACCCGCGACAAGCGCGGGTATGACGGAGTTTCGGCTATCTCTTCGGCCCATCTGAACAGGCTCTAATCCGGGCTGGCACTCCAAACGGTGTAGTTGCCTCCGAGCGGCATCGGCCCGCCGGAAACTCCCACTTCTGGTTTGACGCCGGTGACCTGTCGCGCGCCGGCTCGGCCCTGGAGCTGCTGGATGCAATCGGTGTGCATCCAGACCCGGCTGCGGCCGCTGCCGACGTTGCCGCCGCTGGGCGAGACGGGGTTGGGGCCCTCGATGCTGATGTCGGTCTGGTAAAAGTCCAGAGCGTCGCCGAAGCCGATCCCGCGATAGCCCAGACCCTCCAGATGGAACTGGTGGAAGAGCGAGAAGCCGTCATACATGTTCTCGAACGAAAGGTCGTCGGCGGTGATACCCGCGCCCTCGTAGATCTTGCGGCCGGTGCGCGCCGTGTCGGCTTCGACCTCGTCGAGCGTGGGGACGAGGCTGCGCGGCCGGGTATTGCTGGAGGCGTGATTGAGGATGTAGACCGGCGGTTGCTTCATGTCTTGCGCGCGTTCGGCCGTTGAGAACAGGTACGCGCCGGACATCATGATCGGAATGTCGTTGTCGAACAGGTTGGCCGGCTTGGCGATCCAGCGCGAGGCGAGGTAGTCCTCGGGCCCCAGTTCCTCGGGACGGTGCTGAGCCCAGTAGCCCTCGGGGAACCTGAGCCCGTTGCGGCGCGAGTTCTCCATGAACGGCGCCATCATGTCGTGCGTCTTGCCGTACTTGCGGCAATACTCCGCGAACTGCAGCGCGGTGCTGTACGAGGCAGGACCGCCCCATAGCTGGGTGATCGCGGGCGTGCCGGGCAAGGCGTCGCCGGCGTTGGCGCCGCCCTGGTAGTAGCGACCCTCGAAGTTGTGCCAGCTCTTGACGACGAGGCAGGTGTGGGTCAGCCCGTCACCGACCGCCTGGGCCGTCACGTTGAGTGCGTTCGACATGCAGCCGGGGCCGTACATCGTGAACTTGACGTTGGTCAGCTCGGGCATATTCGCCAACAGCCACTCGGCGCTGAGCTTGGCGATGCCATCGAGCGGGTCGTCGGTCTGCTGGAAGCTCTGGATCACGTCCATCGGGAGTGGCTTGCCCGCTTCCCAGAACGCGCCGGTGGTGGTGACGGGCACAACGACCAGGCCGTCGATCTGGTCGGGCGGAACGCCGGCGTCGTCGATCGCCTTACGCAGCGCGTCAATCGTGATCGCGCCGACGCAGGTCTCCGGCCGGCCGTCCCAGCGCCGGGATGTCGGCGCATGGCCGACGCCCACCGCGGCGACCTTGCCGCGGTGCTCCCAAATGCCGAGTCCTTCGTCGTTGCGGTACATCGCATCGGGTGCAGTTGGTGTGGTCATAACGAGGGCTCCTAGGCTTGTCGGCCGCCGGATGGATTGGGGTCAGTCGGCGATCACGCGCCACTCGGGCACGAGCTGGCCGTTGGCCGAGGGTTCGAAGATCACCTCGACCGCCGCGCCAACCGGCACCTCGTCAACCGCAACGCCGGGCAAGTGCGAATACATCTGGATCCCGGGATCGTCGTCGAGCATGATGATGGCCAGGTTGAAGGGCTGATCCTGTTGCAGCAGCCGCACGGGACAGTCGTGCACGACGCCGTAGTTATAGATCGTGCCTCGCCCGCTGACCTGCTTCCATTCGAGTGGGCCGCCGTCGTCGCAGTCGCGACATGTATTCGTCGGCGGATGCTGCAGCCGATCGCAGCCGACGCAGTTCTGGATCACGAGCCGTTTCTCGTTCGCGGCGTCCCAGAATGGTTGGCTGAAATCGTCCGGTTCGACGCCTTGCTTGGTCATCGGAATCCCCTGTCGCTGTTTCACCACATCGACCGGCGGCGCTCAACCGCCAACCACGTTGCTGCAGAATAACGGCCTGCCGTCTCGAGGAGGATCGAAGAACGGATACGATTGGCCCGTAGGCGTGCTCAACGCCCGAGCGCGTCCAACAGGCTCAGACGAATTCCTGCCCAAATCCGCAAAATCCTGCATTCGAGTGGAATTGCCGGGACGAAAACTGACCAAACTGAGCCACAACTGGACCAATCCAGAAAAATCTGGACAAATCTGGACAACGAAACAAACGATCTGCAGCCCACAACAGGAGATCAGCCCATCACCCCGGAAAATCACCCCCTAACCCCGCCGCTCCGCTCCGCGCAACTTGTCCCTGGCTCAATCTGCGGTGAGAACCAGGCCGAAGCAAGGAAGGTGCCATGAGCCAAATCACGGCCGTGCGGACGACCATCCTCGATGCGACGCCGCTGTCGCAAACGCTCGTCACCGTGACCGATAGCGACGGGCGCACCGGCGTCGGCGAGACCTGGTGGGGCATCCCCAACCCCGAGCGGCCCAGCGCCGGAGCGCTCCCGATCGCGTCGGTGGTCGACGACCTGCTCGCGCCCAGAGTCATCGGTCGCGAAGCCGGGGACATCGGCCGGCTCTGGTTCGAGCTCTGGGACTGGGGCTACCGCTACGCCGACCAGGGCATCTTCCCGATGGCGTTGTCCGGACTGGATATCGCGCTCTGGGACCTGCTCGGCATGACGCTGGGTACGTCGGTGCTGCAACTGCTCGGCGGTTCGCGACACGACGCTGTGCCCGCCTATGCCAGCCTGCCGCCGCTGCGCGATCCAGAGTTGGTCGTCAGCGAGACGCAGCGCGCAGTCGACGTCGGGATCACCGCGGTCAAGCTGCACGAGGTAACCATCGATCATGTCGAGCGGTTGCGTCGCCGCTTCGGCGTGGAACTGGCGATCATGGTCGATGTCAACGGGCATTTCGATCCGATCGAGGCGATCGCCTTCGGCCGCCAGCTCGCAGACCTCGGCGCAACCTGGTTCGAAGAGCCGGTGCGGCCGATGCGAGATCATCGGGCGATGTTGCGGGTCAAGCGCGAATCTGGCGTCGATATCGCCGCTGGCGAGAACGAATACACGCTGGAGGACTTCGAACGCCTGCTGCAGTCTGAGGCGATCACGTACCTCCAGCCCGAGGTGACGAAGATTGGCGGCGTCACGGCAGCACAACGAGTCGCGACACTGGCAGAGCTGCACAATGTCGCGCTCAGTCCCCACAATTTCCGGCCGGGACCATCACTGTACGCGTCGCTCGCCTACGGATTCGCGTCCTCGGCCACCCGCTGGTTCGAGATTCCCTGGGTTCCCGATGATCGGCGCTTCGCCTCTGACATGCCGCTGCCCCAGCTGGAGGACGGACACGTGCTCCCACCCCAGAGCCCGGGACTCGGGATGGATCGCTAAGTGCGCCAGGCGCGTGCGGCAATCACCTCTGCTTGGTGTACGCGATGCGCAGCTGCGGGCAAGCGTGAGGACGCCGCAACCGGCGGCATCGATTTGATAGTTTTGTCATGTACTCAATCGTGATTTGAGCGCCGTTAGTACATGTAGCCCTGGAGCAACAGATGTCTCGCTATTCCTGGAACATCTTCCTGACGACTGCAGTCGCATTGCTGATGATTCCGTTAGCAATCGCATGCGGTGGAGACGATAGTGATGAGCCATTTCGCATCGGCGTGATGGAGTCGGCCACCGGTCCTGGCGAGACGTACGGCACAGTTGCGATTCAGGCCAAGCAGATGGCCGTTGAAGAGATCAACGCCGCCGGCGGAATCAACGGCCGCATGATCGAACTGATCGTGGAAGACTCCAAGTGCAGCGCCCAGGATGCGATTACTGCGTACAACAAGCTGACGGACGTAGACGGCGTCAAGATCATTCTCGGTACCTCATGCAGCGGCGCGATGCTGGGCGCCGCTCCGCTGGCCGAGAAGGACGGGGTCGTGATGTTCTCCGGTCTGGCGACCAACCCCGACATCGCCGAAGCCGGTGACTACATCTTCCGTACCTCACTGAACGATGCGCAGCTCGGCGTCGACACGGGCAATCTGCTCTGGGCCGACGGGATCCGCAAGCTGGCGACCATCTCCGAATCAACCGACTATGCCGAAGGCGTGCGCCGAACAACGGTCGAACAGTTCGAGAAGCGCGGCGGCGAGATCGTAGGTGAGGAACGCTACGCCTCCGACGCGACCGACTTCCGCACCTCGCTGACCAAGTTGCTCAACGCGAATCCGGACGCGCTACACGTTGCCGCGCAGTCGGAGTTCACGGGCGGCACGATCGTCAAGCAGGTCCGGGAACTTGGCTACGACGGACCGATCTATTCGGAGATCGTGCCGATCGGCACGACGGCCCTGGAGATCGCCGGTGATGCGGCGACCGGGCTGAAGGCGGTGATCACCGATATCGACCCGGCCAATGAGAAGGGCCAGGAAGTACTGGGCAACTTCCGCGAGAAGTACGGCTACGTGACCCTGCCCTGGTATCTCGGATCGGCCTACGACGATGTCTACATCACGGCCGAGTGCCTTAAGGAGACCAACGACGATCAGGACGCCGACGGATTGCGCGACTGCCTCTACGAGATCACCTGGAGCGGCGCCATTGGCGACAACTACAGCTTTGACGAGCGCGGAGAGGTCGTCGGTCTGACCAACGTGGTCGTAGAGGTCTTGCCGCTGTCCGAGCGCAACGAAGACAACAACGGCTACCAGGTCCTCGGTCCGGCGCCCAGCGGCTAGGCCAGTAACGATTCGGCGGCTGTTCCGGGCAGCTAGCATCGGACCGTGAGCGTCTGGTCCGGCCGTCTTGACCTGAGCCAGTTCGCGGAGCGCCCGCGCGACCTGCTGGCGCTCGTGCTCGCGCTGGCGGTCGCCGGCTACATCGCCTGGGCGATCAGCCAGTCGCCGCAGCAGGCCCTGCAATTCACCTTCAACGGCCTTTCGGTCGGCGCGATCTACGCCCTGCTCGCGATCGGGTTCACGCTGGTCTACAGCACGGTCTGGTTTTTCGACCTGTACTACGGTGCGGCCGCCGCAATTGGCGCCTACGGAATCTTCTACCTGCGTTCCGGAGAGGCGCTGGGCGGGCTCTATCAGGTCAACGATCCGGCCGTCAACGTTGTCTTCGCACTGGTCACAGCGGGCGTCGCCTGGTGGGCGATTCGCGAGTTCTACGGCCGACGGCTACGCGAACGATTCGGACCCGGATCCGCGCTCGGGGTCGAAACGCTGATCGCCGGCGGTCTGGGCGCGTACATGGGCGTGGTGCTCGCCTGGCCCAACGACCTCAATGTCCTGTTCGCGCCGGCGATCGGTCTCGCTGCCGCCGTCCTGTTCACCTGGATGCTCCGCCGAACGGTCGCGCGATTGGTTCCTCGGCCAACTCAGTCGGGTGTTCCGGTCGCTGCCGCGATTATCGGCGCAGCCCTCGGCGTGGTCTGTGGCGTGGCGCTGGCACATGCCGGGGGCTCAAGGCTCTATCTGAGCTGGGTGGTGTCCTGTCTCCTCGCCGGGATGGTCGGGTTGGCCTTCTATCGGGGGCTGTACGTACAGATCATCCGACGGACCAACTCACGCCTGATCATGCTCGTGGCCTCACTGGGCGTGCTGCTCGCGCTGACGGCCCTGACCATCATCGTGTTCGAGAGCGCCCCGCGTCCGCTCCCGGACGTGTTCGGCAGCACGCCCTGGCAAGTCGGCGGCGCGACGATCAAGGGCTTCAACGTCTTCGCCATCGGTGTCTCGATCGCAGCGTTCATCGGGTTGCTGCTGTTGCTGAAGAAGACCGCATTCGGCAAGTCCGTGCGGGCGATCGGCGACGACGAGGAGGTCGCGAGAGTCGTCGGGATCAACACGACGCTGGTGATTGCGATCGTGTTCTTCATTGGCGCGGTATTCGCAGCTCTGGCGGGAGTGCTCAACGGCCACGACACCGCGATCCAGCCGCGCATGGGATTGATCATGCTGTTGAAGGGCTGGATCGCTTCGGTGGTCGGGGGAATCGGCAATCTCTACGGGGCGATCGTTGGCGGCTTTGCCTTGGGCCTGATCGAACAGTTCGGCATCTGGAACCTGGCTGGCGAATGGAAGGATGTCGTCTCGTTCGTCGTGTTGATCCTGTTCCTCTCGTTCTGGCCCAACGGACTGTTGCCGAGAAGGTAGTCGCATGTCACACCTGGCTCAGGCGATCCGCGAACTGGGGGACTCGGGCCCGTTACGGCGCATGCCTCGCGCGAACCTCGAGCGAATTGCGACGGTCCTGGTGCTCGGCTGGGCTGTGGGCTTCATGCTCTGGCAGGGCGCCGGTTTCACCATCACCCTGACGACCATTTTCGCCATCTGGGCGATCCTGGCCGTCAGCCTCAATCTTGTTGTCGGATTCACGGGATTGCTGTCTGTCGGACACATCGGATTCTTCGGAATCGGCGCCTACACGATGGCGATCCTCGCTTCCGACGCTTCTTACGATCGGCTCCGTACCGAGTCGATTCCCACGCCCGACTGGCCGTTCTTCGCTGCGCTGCCTGTCTGCATTGCCATCGCGGGCCTGGTCGCTCTGGGCGTGGGCGTGGTCTTCAATCGCTTCCGCGACGACATATTCGTGCTGGTCTCATTTGGTTTTGCCATCATCGCGTTCAGTTTCTTCCTCAATCTGCGCGAACTGACCCGAGGTGCATTCGGGATCCACGAGATCCCGCGACCGGCGTTTGGGAGCTGGGTGCTCGACGGCGAAATCGAGTTCCTTATCTTCGCGCTGATTTGCCTGGCGTTAGTCGTCCTAATCTGCTGGTTGATCGTGACTTCGTCGTTTGGCCGCGTGCTCACGGCGATTCGCGAGGACGAGGAAGCGATCGCCGTCTTCGGTTATCGGGTGACGCACTTCAAGCTCGCCGTGTGGGTGCTGTCGGCGATGATGGCCGGTCTCGCCGGCGCTCTGCTGGCGAGCTGGACCAGCTTCATCGATCCCAACTCGTTCATCCTGCTCGAATCGATGCTGCTGATCGCCATTGTGATCCTCGGTGGTCTGGCGACGATCTGGGGGTCGCTGTTGGGCGCAATGGCCTTTGTGCTACTGGAGGAGGGCATGCGTTTCCTGCCCTTCCTGCCGCCCGAGTTCGTAGGCCAGGCGCGCCAGGTCGTTCTCGGCGTACTGTTGGTGCTGTTGATGCTGTTCCGGCCGCAGGGCCTGGTCGGGAGGTACAAGCTGTGACCGATTCGTCGGCAACCGTCATTCATACGATCGACCTGTCTAAGCACTTCGGCGCCGTGCGCGCGGTCGACGAGTTGACCGTCGCGATCCCGAAAACAGGCATCACGAGCATCGTGGGACCAAACGGCTCCGGGAAATCAACGTTCGTCAACCTGCTCAGCGGCACGTTGCCCCTCGATGGCGGGATCGTGATCATCGACGGCGTCGGACTGAGGGTGGTCAGGGCGCACGAGTCACCTCAGCACGGCATCACCCGCACGTTTCAGGAAGTGCGGCTCTTCGAGCAGATCAGCGCCTGGGACAACATCATGGTCGTGCTGACCGAGCGCCGGCTAGTCCCATCCCTGTTCGAACGTGTCAAACCGGCCCACAGGGAGACGGCCGAACGCGTGCTTCGGGAGGTCGGCATGTGGGAGAAGCGCGACGCGATGGCCGGCGAACTGTCCTACGGACAGCGCAAGCTGCTCGAAATCGGCCGGGCGATGGCGATGGACGCACAGACCTATCTGTTCGATGAGCCGTTTGCCGGCCTGTTCCCGCAGATGCTGGAACGAGTCAAGGAGATCGTGATCAGGATGCGCGATCAGGGCCACACGTTGATCTTCATCTCGCACAACATGGACATCGTCCGCGAGCTGCCCGACCACCTGATTGTGCTCGATAGCGGCAAACTGCTGACCGAAGGCGAAGTCCACGATGTCCTGAGCCGCGAAGAAGTGATCGAAGCCTACCTGGGAGAGTGACACGCCCATGCATGGGTCCAGCGACGTCTCGCTTCAACTGACCGACATTGCCGTTCACTACGGTGCGGTCCGCGCGCTCGACGGCGTGTCACTGGGAATCAGCCAGGGCGAAGCCGTCGCTGTGTTGGGCCCGAACGGTGCAGGCAAGTCGACCGTCCTCAAGGCGATCATGGGGCTGGCCCCCGTCGTGGCCGGCGAGGTGCATTGGCGCGGCCGGCGGCTCGAAGCGGAGACGCATGAAATCGTCAGGGAAGGCATCTGCTTCGTACCCCAGGGCCGACGGGTGTTCACCCACCTGTCGATCGAGGAAAACCTGGAGATGGGCTGTCTCTATCTCGGAGACGAGTCTGAGAAGCGCCGTCGCCTCGAATCGGTCCTGGATCTGTTTCCCATCCTCTACGACAAACGTCGGGACTTGGCCAGCCAGATGTCGGGTGGACAGCAGCAGATGCTCGCCATCGGCCGAGGATTGATGGGCGCGCCCGACCTGCTGTTGCTGGACGAGCCGACCCTGGGCCTGGCGCCTATCGTGGTCGGCGAAGTGTTCGCGAAGGTGCGCGAAATCAGCAACCGCGTGGACACCACAATCATGATCGTCGAACACAACATCAAGGGCGTGCTCGAGATCGTCGATCGCGCTTACGTGCTGGACAAGGGCCGCATCGTGCATGAAGGGACGCCGGAATCAATCCGTGAGACCAACATCCTCACCGACGTGTTTCTCGGACGCATCCAGCCTGATGAAGAAGGCGGAGGACGAACTGACGGCGCTTGAAACGGCTAGATCAAGCGGATGTTGCCCTGGTACTGAGCAACGACTTCGTCGCCGCTCAACAGCGTGAGCGATTCAATCTGCGCCTGGGCAACGAGGATGCGATCGAACGGGTCGCTGTGAATTGCCGGCAGCAGATCCACGGCAGCGGCGTGTGCGCCGGTGATGGCGAGTTCGTTGTAATCGTTCTGCAACAGCGCTTGGTGCAACATCCGTTGATCTATGGTGAAGTCGTTTCGTCCCAGCCCGGTCTTGATCGCGACCTCCCACAGCGATGCTGCGCTGAACCACAGCGTGTTGTCGGGATCCTCGATCAGTTCGCGGGCAAACGGCGACAGACGAGGCGAGTCAGTGGCCGCCCACAACAGGAGGTGCGTATCCAGCAGCATCAAGACTGGCCGCCGAATATGTTCCCAATCTCTTCGTCGCCCATCCGGTCGAAATCGTCTGGGACGGAGATGCCAGGGAGGAACCCAATCCGGCGTGGAGCTGGATCCCTTGTCTCTAGCGGCACCACCTTGACCAGCGGTGTACCGCTGCGGGCAATGATGAATGGCTGGCCGTTTTCGGCATCGCGAACGAGCCTCGACAAGTGCGTCTTGGCCTCGTGCATGTTGACGACTCGCATGGGCATCCTCAACACTTTGGTGACTTAGTCTACTGGCCTTAGTCTAATCGATCCTGAACCGGTTGACGCTTGCTTTCAATTCTCCAGGTCGATCAACTGCAGTTGCTAGCTGTTGGCCGCGACTATGATTTCCAGCGAGCCGGCCAGCGTTCGGCTCCTTGAGGAGACCTATCGCATGGCTGACGATTCTCTGGCTCGCGTCAGACACCTGACCTTTGACATTTTCGGCACCGTCCTTGATCTGACCGGCAGCCTGGCCCCTCCGGCGGGCGAGTTCCTCGCGGCCCACGGCTCGCAAATGACTGGTGAGGCATTCTATGCGGAGTGGCGCGCCCGACAACGCATTGAGCAGTACCAGGACAACCTGCTGATGCTGGGACACAGCGGCTATCTCGAGACCTGCCGTCGCGCCTTCGTCTACTGCCTCAAGAATCACGAGATCAGCTACACCGATGATGCCGTCGAAGAGTTCATGCAGGTCTACAGGCATCTGCAGCCGTATGACGACGCTCTCGAGGGTCTGCGCGCGCTCGGAGAGCGTTATCGATTGGTCGCCCTGTCCAACGGCGAGCAGTCGTATCTCGAGGAGTTGCTCGGCAACAATGTGCCGATTGCATTCGACGCCATCATCTCGGTGGACCAGGTCGGCGCGTTCAAGCCCGCGCCCGGCATCTATCGCAAAGCGATTCAGCGCCTGCGGTGCGAGCCTGGCGAGGTCATGATGGTCGCCGCGCACTCTTTCGACATTCTGGGCGCACAGGCCTGTGGATTCAGGGCCGCGTATGTGAATCGATATCGGCTGCCGACCGAAGACTCTGAGTACCAGCCCGACATCATCGTCGACGACTTTGTCGAACTGGCAGAGCGCTTGTTGGCCTAGCGATAGCCAGACCGATTCACCGATGCGGAACGCAGGCGCCATGCTCCTAACGCCATCCCAAACCGGAGCGCAAGTTCCTATCCTGATTTCAGCCAGAGACCGAACCAACCGCAGAGGCGGGAGATGAATCATGAGTGACGAGCCAGCAACTGACCAGGCTCGAGTTGACGCGGGAGGCATCGCCTTCGCCATGCGCTACCGCGACGACATCGCCGGCGACGAGGGACTCTGCATCGAGGTACGCGCCGACGTCGAAGGACAGGACACCGAGCTGCTTCGCTTCGACTGTTTCCGCGTCGCTCCTCACTATCACTACGGCCCTGAAGCCGACGATGAGCGGCTGATGCTCGACCTGACCGCGGCCGGCGATTCACTCGACTGGACCCTGAACGTCTTTGAACGGGGCCGCCTGAGGTCGATGATCGAGCGCGCAGGCTACGAGTCTGTTGCCTTCGGACTCAACGAACATGAGGTAGCTGAGGCCATGCCGCGCGTCGTCAACGCAGCGCGCGAGATCGTGGAGGGACGCCAGGGTTAGTCGTTCGACGACGCAGACTGCAGGGCGTTGAGGACGACGCGGCCCCTGGGAGACAACTCGTAGCCAACCTCAAGGCTGATGGTCAGCCCCAGCGCTTTCAGCTTGCGCACGTCGGTCTTGAACTTCTGCGTCTCTCGACCCTGCGCAGCGGCCAGTTCGGCCGCGCGCCGACCCGGCGTTGCGGAGATAGCCGCAAGCGTCGTTCGCGTCCAGGCTCCATGCCGGGCGCGGGAGTCCATCTTCGCCAGCCTGGCAGTGATAGCTGTTAGTTCCTCAGAGTCGAGACCAGCCTCGGCCGCAAGGATCGACCGAGGATCCGGTTGCTCGCCGAGACAGATGAATCTGACCCGATACAACGGCGCACTCGGATCCGCGCTCTTGCGCTGAATTCTGTGAATCGCCCCGAGGACAGCCGCCGGCGAGTCGTGGCCGGCTGCGCGAGCGTCGGCAACCGAAATCTCGGACGGATCGATCTGGTCAACCGCCGTCACCTCGATCACGATTGGGTCGAGTCGGTATCGCCCGCCAACTCGAGCCTGTGGACTGCGCCAGCGGCGAAATGTGGCCGTCAGCTCCCCGTTGGCGATGGCCTCCCGATCGCGAACTCGAAACTGCATGGCGTCATCACTCTCCTTGCAACGGGGATGGCGCCAACAGGATCGATGCCATCGAGTTCATAGTCCCCGCTCGTCTATCCAACGAAGCACTTCCGCGGCGAAACGCTCGCCTTGCTCGGCGACGACGAAGTGGCCCGCCTGCTCGATGTACACCAGCGTGGAGTCCGGCAGCAATCGGTGCAAGTCTTCGGCGTGCTGCGAATGGCCAACGAGATCGTCCGCGCCATAGAGCAACAGCGTGGGGCACTCGAATTTGCCCCAGTAGGAGTCGACCGGCGACCGCTCCATCGCTCCCGTGACGACGCTGCGGTCGACGGGAGTCTCGCGGACGAGTCGAAACAGCCAGTCCGCAAGCTCGGGATGGCGAGCGCTGAAGTCAAGAGCGCAATAGGCCCGCTCGAAACGCCGGCTCCAGTCGTCCACATCGAGGACGTAGAGCGAACGCATGTCTTCAGGCTCGGCCAGCGGCGGAAACTTCCCTCCGCCGGACCCGACCACGACGCCCGCGACGTCGAAATCACGCGCGATCACTTGCGCCGCCCGAGCGCCCCAAGCATGGCCGATCGCCACCAGATCTCCGACGCCATGGCGACCAGCCAGTTCCATTGCAGCCTGTCCGAGTTCCTCGAACGAGTAAGGAGCGCCGGGCGACGGACTCTTGCCAACCCCCGGAACGTCAAACCGAATCACGCGGCCGGCGCTGAGCAGCCCCGGAACCGCATGATCCCAGGTGCGCAGACTCTGGCCGGCGCCGTTCAGCAAGAGGAATGAACGCTCGCCGTCGCCTTCGATCAGGGTGTGGATGGCGTTGAGATCGATTGTCATCTAACCGAGCCGGTTCCGATCGCCAACATAGCCGGTGGCTGAGTCCCATCCGTTGCCGACGGATTCGGCTCCGTTTAGCCTCGACATAGCGAAGTGAAGGAGCGAGCGATGACCGAGCAGGTTCAACCCCAGCACGAAGCGATCATCATTGGCGCCGGAGTCGCGGGCATCTATCAGATGTACAAGCTGCAGGAGCTGGGCATCGACGCGACGGTCCTCGAGACTGCCGACGGCCCCGGCGGCACCTGGTACTGGAATCGCTATCCCGGCGCGCGTTTCGACTCGGAGAGCTACACCTACGGTTACTCGTTCTCACAGGAACTGCTCGATGAATGGGACTGGAGCGAGCACTTCGCCGGACAACCGGAGACGTTGCGCTATCTCAATCACGTCGTCGACAAGTTCGACCTGCGCAAGCACATGCAGTTTGGCTGCAGGGTCAACGGCGCGTCGTTTGACGATGAGACTGATCTCTGGACGGTCAGCCTGGAGGACGGACGGGAGCTGACCTGCCGCTTCCTGTTGACTGCGATCGGCATGCTCTCGGCGGCGACCTTGCCGCGGATCGAAGGCGTCGACAGCTTCGAGGGAGACGCCTGGCACACCTACTACTGGCCGCATGAGCAAGTTGATCTGGCCGGTAAGCGGGTCGCGGTGATTGGCACCGGCGCAACCGGCGTCCAGGTGATCGCGGAGATCGCCGACAAGGTGGGCGAACTGACTGTCTTCCAGCGCCGCCCCAACTGGTGCGCGCCGCTGCACAACGGCCGCATCGACGATGCAACGCAGTCAGAAATTCACGCGACCTACGACGAGATCTTCGAACTCTGCCGGCGGACGCCCGGCGGCTTCATCCATGCCCCAGACCAGCGCAAGTACCGCGACGTGCCCGAGGAAGAGCGGCTGGCGCTCTGGCAGCAGCTCTACGAGACTCCCGGCTTCAGCAAGTGGATGAGCAACTTCATCGATGTCGGGATCGACCCTGAGGCCAACGCCGGCTACTCGGAGTTCATCGCGGACAAAATCCGGGCACGAGTACACGACCCAATCACGGCGGAGAGGCTGATCCCCAAGGACCATGGGTTTGGCACTCGTCGGGTGCCGCTCGAAACGAAGTACTACGAGGCCTACAACCGAGACAACGTGCGTCTGATCGACATCAATGAGACGCCGATCGAGCGCATCACGCCAACGGGCATCCGAACGTCGTACCGGGAGTTCGAGTTTGACCTGATCATCTATGCAACGGGATTCGACGCGATCACCGGCGCGTTCGATCGAATCAACTTCACCGGATCGGGCGGGCTACCGCTACGGGACAAATGGGCACAGAGTCCGGACACGCTGCTCGGCATGCAGACGTCCGGATTCCCCAATCTGTTGATGCTCAGCGGCCCACAGGGCGGATCCGTCTCAACCAACTATCCACGCGGCATCGAGACCTCGGTGGACTGGATCTCCGACTTGCTCAGCTACATGCGCGACCACGGATATCGACGAGTCGAGGCTCAGGACGGCGCCGAGCAGGAATGGCGGCAACACGTGCAGGAGATGTACCAATTCCAGCTGATGAGCAAGATCAAGAGCTGGTTTACCGGCTACAACTCAAACGTTGACGGCCACGGCAAGCAGGATCATCAGCGCTACATGATCTACCCCGGCGGCGCACCGCGATACCGAGAGCGGCTAGCGGAAGTCGCCGAGAACGGCTACCAGGGCTTCAGCCTGTCCTGATCCACAGGAACTGGTTGCGACTCGATGCGACCCTCTTATCCTGTTGCTCAGCATGAGTGACATTCTCGGCAAACTGAGCCGCCTGGTCACAGCCCGCCCCTGGGTCACCATCGGGGTGTTGCTGATCGTCACAGTGATTCTCGCCGCCGGCGCGGATCGGCGGGTGCCGATTGTAGACGGCACGGACCTGGCGCTGCTGCCCCAGGATGGCCCGATCGTTGAGGCAATCGGAGAGATCAACGACCATTTCGAGGCCTCCGGTGATGTGCGACTGGTCACGCTCGTGTTCAGAGGAGCAGCGCTGACGCCCGAGGGGCTGTCGCAGATGAGTGGGCTGCTTGGTGGCATCGCCGCCGAGCCCGATATCGCGATGTTGCTGACGCCCACGGATGCGATCTTCTCGCCGGCTCACTTGATTCAGGCTGCGCTGGGCGCTGAGAACCTCGATGCGGTATCGCAGGCGGAAATCGATGCCGTCAGCGCGGCTCCGGAAATCGCGCCAGTCATGGGCGCGCTCACGGGGACGGACGTCGACGGAACAGCCGTCGCAATCGCGACCGTCCGATTACGCAACACCCAGGACGAACGGGTGGCCGACGCCGAGCGCCGGATCGCCGAGATGGCCACGAGCGACGAAGGGCCGCTTCAAGTCAGCAGCGTGTCGCCGATCGTCGTCGAGGATGAGTACAAACAAGCGACCGAGGACGGCATGGCGCCGCTGATTGGCGTGGCGCTGCTGCTGATTGCCGTGTTGATTCTGCTGTTCCTGCGAACGCTGTCCGACCTGGTGCTCGCGTTGGTGGGGCTGCTGTTGTCGATTATCTGGGTGGTCGGCCTGGAAGGTTGGCTGGGCCCCGGCGCGCTTGGAGTGATCGGTCCACCGAACGCCCTCACGGCGCTCGTGCCGATCATCATCATCGGCCTCACGGTCGACTATGCCATTCAGGTCGTGTCGAACTACCGGGAACAGCGAGCCACCGGCGTGCCGGTGATCGAAGCGGTGCGTTCGGGAATGCGGCATGTGGTGATCCCACTGATGCTTGCCGCGGTCACGACGATGGTCAGCCTATTGGCCAACCTCTTCTCCCCGGTCGAGATCGTGGGCGACTTTGGCGTCGTCGCTGCCTTTGGCGTCGGCATGAGCTTGTTCGTGATGCTCACGCTGGTACCGGCGGGCCGCGCGATCATCGACGGCCGGCGGGAAGCCAAGGGCACGCTGCCTCCGCAACGTCTCATCGCACAGGCGATCCCGGGCGTGGCGCGAGCTGCCGAGCTGTTGGGCGCCAACGTAGCGCTCAGGCCCGCCCCCTTCCTGTTGGTGGTCCTGGCAGTGACCATTGGCTTCGGTGTAGCGGCGACCGATCTTGAGTCGGAGTTCAGCATTCGCGACATCCTCCCGCGCGGAGGAACGGTGCTCGAAGATTGGGACACGCTCGACGCCGCGATCGGAGGACCGGCCGAGGTGACCTCCGTATTGATCAAGGCCGAGGCCACGGAAACCAGAACCCTGCTCAATCTGCGCGATCTGGCTGCAGTGTTTGAGGACGACAGCAGCCGGCCGGGGTTTGCCGCTGGACCACTTCAGACGTCATACGAGCTAATCGTTCGCGACTGGATCACGGACAGCGGAGAGCCCTCCGACAACTACGACCCGGAACTGGCGGCAACGTTCCGCGAAGCATCTGCCGGCCTGGAGCTTGATCCGGCGTTGATGCAGCAGATTCTCAACCGGCTGGAAACTCTGGAACCGGCGCTCTCGCATGCGCTCGTCAACAATCCGAACGGACTCGATACGATCCTGGTGCAATTCCCAACCATGTCGGGAGATTCGATCGGCGCGAGGCAGGTGCAGCCGGAGTTGGAAGCGCTCTGGGTCGGTACGGACGATGCGATCACCGCGACATCCGAGGGCATCATCGGGGTGACAATCACCGATTCGATCACGGATCGCCAGACGGAGGCGATCAGCATCACCATTGCTGCGGCGCTTGCCATTCTTGCGATCTTTTTCTGGGTGACCCATCGTCAGCCCGTGTTGGCCGTGATCGCAGTGGTGCCGATCGTCTTTGTCCTGATCTGGGTCCTGGGTACGATGGCGCTGCTTGGCATCCCATACTCGCTGGTCACGTCGATCATCACCGCGCTCTCGATTGGCATCGGCGTCGACTACACCATCCATCTGATCCATCGTTATCGGGAAGAATTCACACGCCTACGCGATCCGGAGCAGGCGGCGATTCGCACCCTGGCCACGACCGGCTCGGCGCTCCTTGGGTCTGCGCTGACGACGGCGCTCGGTCTTGGAGTGCTCATCGCCTCGCCGCTTTTGGCGTCGCAGCAGTTCGGTATCACCGCAGCGATCACGATTGCCTACTCGTTGATCGTCTCAATCCTCGTCGTACCGCCAACGATGACCGTCTGGGGCGCCTTCCAGAACATGCGGTTGCGCTCGGCGATGCAGCGAATGTGGGATGACCTGGACGAAGCGATCGACGAGACGCAAGAGCGCCACGAGCAGGAATCGACCCCGTCCTGAGCCGCAGACAGTCAGTGAAGAACGGGGCAACCCATAGCGGCTGCTGAGCCATTCGACTCGCCCGGTGGGGGAATCTCGCGGCGTTTGCGGGAGATGTGGAACTTCACCTTGTTGCTGATCGACAAGGACGGGAACGGGCTGATCCGCAGCTTGGCATTGGCCGGCTGGACTTCCAAGTCGAAATAATGCGCGATCATCATCAGGTCGACTGCCATTTGCAGTTCCACCCAACGGTTGCCCAGGCATGTGTGCGTGCCCAGTCCGAAAGGTGCGTATCCAATCGAGCGATGCTCCTCACGGCCAGGCAAGTATCGATCAATATCGAATTTGTGCGGCTCGGGGAACACATCGTTCATGTAGTGCGCGGCGGTCTGCACGACGAGCACACGAGCGCTCAACGGCAGCTCATAGTTTTCGACGACGCAGCTGTTCATCACGTTGCGCAGTGAACCGGGAACGACCGGGTACATTCGCAGACACTCAAGGACAAAGCGGCGAGTGACATCGATTTCGGGACCCTGAAATACCTCAGGGTCCGGATCGCCGTCAGCAAAGATCGCGTCGGCCTCGGCCTGGATTCTCTGGTACAGCTCCGGCTGCGACGCCAGCGCGTAGAGCGCAAACCCGATGGTGTCGCCCAGGTACATGCTGGCCAGCAGCGGGGCGGAAAGGGCGAACTTGAGACTCGACTCAGGCAACAGCTGCGGATCATTTGCGTGCAGACTGAGCAAATCGTCGACGATATCGCGCGGGGTATCGACCCGCAGGGCTGGAGTATGAGCGCGCTGAACGCGCTCAAGCATCGCTTCAATGCTCTTGGCTCGTTGCCTGATGGCCGGCGTGCGCAGCAAGAACTTGGGCATCACCTTGGCAACGCGCGTGTTGAGCGCGCGCTCCTTATAGGCGATCAAGTCTTCGATGATGTCCTGTGAATCAACGCTGGCAAGAATGGGGGAGATCTGAGCGTTAGTCATCAGCCGCGACATGGACCTCGCGGGCATCGCGTCACCGACGTTCCATTCGGCGAGGTGCGTCCGCATGAGACGATAGAGTTCGCCCAGTTGGCTCTCGAGTCGCGCCCGAGACAAGCCGGGCTGCATCGCCTTTCGCATCCGGAAGTGATCGGAACTGTCCAGTGACGGGATGATCCCGTGGGCGCCGTACTCCTCCTCAAGCTCGTTGAGGTACTTCGTCGACGTCAGGAATCGCCTGCCTTCCCGCTGGGCCCAACGGTTAGCCTCGAGCCCGGTCAGGAAGATAGTCGGCTGCTGGAAGGGCGGGGCCAACTGAAACACTGGACCATACTGCTCGGCCAGACTGGCGAACAGCGCAGGAATATTGCCTGTTCGGACATGTGGATTGAACAGCAGCTTGAGCAGGTTGACTTTCGGAATCGTCCTCGTCAATGCCGATTGACGAACCAGCGGGCTCGTCAGATTCAGGGAAACGGCATCGGAGATTGAGCGGCCCAGCAGATCCAGGTTGGAGACGAACTGGACACGTTCGTCAGCCTGTGGTTCGAGTTCGAAGATGAAGCGCAGCACATCGCAGGTGTTGAGGAGCGATATCAGGATCGCGTCCCGTGGGTCGGGAATCTCATCCTCGAATATGACGCGTGCGATGCGCGATCTGACGAATCCGGCAGCGGTGATTGCCCCGGTGTCGCCAAACTGGTCGGATTGCCACGCCGAGTGATTCAGTGTCCAGAACTCCCCCTCGTGATGCTGGAGAATGTCCATTTCAGCGAGGCGATCGAGGGCAACGTCGATGAAGGTGTCGGCCCGAGGAGCGAGGACCTCTACCCAGTACTGCGCGTCGTGTTGTGCCGGATCTTCAGCGATTGCCTCGAGAATCGGGTCAAGAGCCGCATGGCCCGTTGGCGTCGAGTCAAGCAGCTGCAGCGAGTTCATATCGGTGTCGATGTTGCCCATCAGGGAGAGTTCGGCCAGCCCGGCGCCAACCATGGCGCAGTTCAGGTTCCAGCCGCGCACCTGGCGGAAGTAGCCGCTCTCCTCATTGAGCAGCATCAAGACCAGTTCCTGGGGCAAGGTCATCTGTTGCGCTGGTGCGTCAGCAGTCCTCAGCGTCATCGTTCGCGCCCTTTACACACCCTGGTGCACGCTCTCAATATGTCTTGAGGCGCGCATTCCCTGATCGTCGTCACTATATGGCAACAACAGGCGGGTGTTCTGAATCGGCCTTCCGTCCGGCGTACATAAGGCTAACGCCACCACAGTCAATTGGTGAGCCGTTAACGTTTCTTACACAGGGCCTGCACGGCGGAGATGGCGGTCGCCCCGGGCCGTGAGACGAGGGAAGTCTGAGATGTCCGCTCCTCAGCCGAACGCGGCCGAGCATGGTCCGCCGGCTCCGTTTCCCGAAGGCTGGTACTTCGTGGGTACCAGTCGGCAGTTGAAGAAATCGGACATCACCCAGATGACGTGGATGGGCGAAGAGATCGTCGTCTGGCACGACGACGAGGGACGAATCTGCGTGTCCGAGGCCTACTGTCCGCATCTGGGCTCGTACCTCGGGCCTGACGCCGGAGGCCGTGTCTGCGACGGCCGGTTGGTCTGCCCGTTCCACGGGTTCGAGTTCAACGCGGACGGCCAGTGCGTTGCCACGCCGTATGCGCCGGCGCCTCGTTCGGCCAGGCTACAGACGTTCGCGACCAGAGAGATTTGCGGCATGGTCTTCGCCTGGTGGGGGATCGGCGGGCGAGATCCGCAATGGCAGTTGCCGGAGAAGGAACCGGATCAAACTGGCTGGAGCAACATTGAAATCAGAACGCTGCGATTCCCCGGCCATCCTCAGGAAACCACAGAGAACTCGGTCGACCTCGCCCATCTTCAGTACGTCCACGGCTACGACCAGGTAAACGGCGACTATCCGGTCCGGGTCGATGGCCCGTATCTGGAAAGCCGCTTCGACTTCAAGAGCCGGCGGAGGATCGCTCATCTCTTCAATGTTGACGTGAGCGTCAGCGCGTGCGCCCGAATCCATGGACTCGGCTACTCCTTTGTCGAGTTTCGCGAGCACAACGTCGGCACGGACATGCGGCTCTGGATTTTGGCGACGCCGATCGACGGCGAGATGATCAACCTCTCGATCGTCAATCAGGTCAAGGAAATCCGCAGCCCAAACCGAAACGCCCTCGGTTTCGCTTTGCTCCCAGTTAGGTGGCGTGCTCCATTGGTCAACAAGCTCGCGATCGCCCTACAGCGCAATGACGTACAGCAGGATGTGACGATCTGGAGCCGGAAGCGGTATGTCCGCCGGCCGCGACTTTGCCGCTCGGACGGCGAAATCATGACTTACCGCGCATACTGCGCGCAGTTTTATCCGCTGCAGGATGAGGCGCCGCCGGCAACATGTGAACCGGCTCGCAGCGCCGAGCTGGCCCGACAGTGACATCTCCTCGCCGAGTGGCCGTGATCGGCGGCGGGATCTCCGGCCTGGGCGCCGCCTGGGCGCTCAACCGGGACCCGGACCGTTTTGACGTGCGGCTCTTTGAGGCCAATGAGCAGCTGGGCGGCAATGCTGTGACGGCCGATATGCCGCAGGCGGACGGCAGATCGATTCCGTTCGACATCTCCGTGACAGCCTGCATTCCCTCGGTCTACCACCACATCGTGCTGCTGATGCAACAGTTCGGGATCGAGTTGCTCGAGACGCGTTTCAGCTACAGCGTCAAGTACCGAGGTCAGGTGTACGCGCATGACTTCGACTCGGAGATCCGGGAGGAACTGAGCGAAGAGATTGCCCGGTTCCAGCGACTGCTGGCGCTGATGCACCGCTTCGGATGGCTCACCAGATCCCGTTCGAAGCTGCTCAACGCGCTCAACCCCTTCAACTACGTCAGCATGGGGACCGTCTTGAACGCCGGTGGGTTCTCGGGCGACTTCCGCTACAAGGTGCTCAAGCCAATGTTCGTCAACTTCCTGATGGCGACCAATGTGTTCGATATGCCCGCGGCCCTCTTCTCCCGGTATCTCGAGTTCTTCGACATCGAATCGGCGACGCCGATGCGAACCTGGGACCAGGGCACCCGCCGGATCTATGAACATCTCTCGCTCGACTTCCGGGACAGGATTTACCTGGGTCGCCCCGTGCGGAAGGTCTATCGAAGATCGGCTGGCGTAGTCCTTGAAGACGAGGACGGTATCCAGGAGACCTTCGACGACGTGATCTTCGCCTGCAATGCCAACCAGACGCTGATGATGCTTGACCGGCCGAATTGGCTCGAGCGATACGTCCTCTCGTCGATCCGCTACGAGAGTGAGCTGCACAATCACGCGATCGTGCACTCCGATGCGTCGGTGCTGCCCGACAACGAGGTCAAGCCGCTGACCACGCGAAGCAACCACATCGAGCAGTACGGAGCGCGGCCGGACAACTATGAGATCACGTACATCATGCACAATCAGCAGCCGTGGGCACACCAGTCCGACAGGCCGTGCCTGGTGACCTACAACCCAATCACGCCCATTGACCAGGACAAGATTGTCGCCAGGCGATGGTTCCAACACGTCGTGCACGACGTGAAACACGTGCTGCTGCTGGTCAATCTGTTCCGCTTCATTCAGGGCAACCGACGCACCTGGCACTGCGGCGCGCACACCCTGATCAACAGCCAGGAGACCTGTTTCGTCACTGGTCTGGCAGCCGCCCGGCAACTCGGAGCCGAGTATCCCTTCGATGACCCCGAAGCGCGAGGCTGGTTCAATCACTATGGAAGCTTGATGTACGGGTCGGGCTTCAAGACGGCATAGCGTCACCAGCGGACCGCACTCGCGACGCCTCCCCGTTCAGCGGACGAGCGTGGCGAACAACGGCAGATGATCCGATGCATCCGTTGGGGCGCTGCGCAGCTCGACGATCGCGAGGGCGTCGGTCGTCATGATGTAGTCGATCTGGCGTCTGGGATGATCGGCCGGATATGTGGGGACCACCGGATGGCGAGGCGAGAGTCCCGCCGCGGCCAGCATCCGAATCTCGGCGTGATGGGGTTGGGCGTTGAGATCCCCGAGCAGCACGCTCGGCCGGCTCCAGTCGACAGCGTTCAGGAGTTCCGCCACCTGCGGGATCCGATGATGGGGCTCCGACTCGATGTGATGCAGGTGAGTTGCGACAACCTGAACCAGGTCACCGTGCAGATTGACCGTCACGAGAAGATATCCCCGGTCCAGGTTCAGATCGTGGTTGTTAGGCATCGGATGATGCTCCATATGCACGATCGGATAGCGGCTCAGCACGGCGTTGCCCCACAACGGATCGGCCGCCGGACCCCAGGCCGAATGCATCCGGAGTCTCTGCGCCAGCCAACTTAACGCGTCGACTGAGCCGTTCACGACCCAGCCGCGCGGTACCTCTTGCAGTGCGATTACATGCGGACGCTCCTGCTCGACCACTGCGAGAATCCGCTCGAGGCTGGGCATTCCCTGCAGATCAAACCCCTGGTGAATGTTGTAGGTCGCTACTCGTACGGGAACGTCGGCAGCCGGAGGATGATCGGCGGAGCGCCAGGTGATGACGTGATAGAGCGGCAGCAACAGCAGCACGGATGCGATCGCGGGAACCAGGGCAGCCTGTTGCCACGATGTGCGGACCGATTGCGCCTGCCCGGCCGATCGCGCCCGAGTCACCAGCAGTCGAAGTGATTCGAAGCAGCCGGCAAGTGCAACCAGCGTTGCCGCGAACACGACAAAGACGAATTGCGGTAGCGGTACATCGAGCTGGTAGTGGGCGTACCAGCCGAAGATCACGAGTGGGACCGCAAGCATTCCAGTTGCGGCGCTGATCCAACCCCGTCCTCCGGCGTGTTTGGTGGTG
The DNA here is from genome assembly GCA_009838735.1 of Chloroflexota bacterium. Classification (GTDB taxonomy): domain Bacteria; phylum Chloroflexota; class Dehalococcoidia; order Bin125; family Bin125; genus Bin125. Next base: position 135,834 of record VXQZ01000037.1, on the reverse strand, counting down.
AGCGCCGCGGTCAAGAGCACGCCGATCGCGATTGGTCCGGCCGCGGCCACGATCGCCGCCCAGGCGTGGTGCTCCGGCTGAATGACGGAAACGAGCAACGCCGCGGCCGCGGCGATCGAGGCCCACCAGGGCGGCGATAAACCGCGAACGGAGCAGAATGCCGCGATCCAGATCGCGAGCAGATTCCCCGCCATCAGCCAGGCAAACGTCGCCGGCAGTTCCCAGCCGATCAGGACGACCTGCCTCGCCAGACTCTGGAACAGCAGCGCTTCCAACGCCAGCGCTGGTCCAATGCAGAAGGCCAAACTGGGCGGGCTGACGATCGTGAACGGAGCCGCGTGGCAGCGGCCGAGCCACGAGATCATCGCCAGCTGCGCGCCGATCGACAGAATCGTGAACAGGAGAGGCCCGAGGGCGGTTGAGAAGCTCGGATCCAGGGTTTCGAACGCGCCGTTGATTGCGGTGTCGATCGTCAAACCGAGCAGCAAGACGACCGCCGGTCGTCCGACGCCTGATCTCGCCGAAGGCAGCGGCGAGATGGAAGCGACGAACTGAAGCATCCAGAGCCAGACGACCACACCCGCGATCTCGACACCGAGGCGGGCGTCGGGCGTCGGCGCCAGCTGGTCAGCCAAGCGCAGCAGCGCGAGCGTCGCCGCGAGGATCAACAGACATTGCCAACCGCCGATGAACCGCCGGACCAAGGATGCAGCAACGGCCGACAGGAAAATCAGCAAGATCACGCCGGCGAGGGAACCTGATTCGATGTCGCGAATCTGTCCCAGGTACACGGACAGACTGGCGAGCAGTCCTCGGAGCAGTTGCAGTCCCTGCGCGATCGAGAGCGCCAGGACCAACAACGTCACGAAGCCGGCCAACGGGGATGGAGAACGGTTCACCTGGTTATCGAAGGTACCGGCAACCGTGCTTGGGGTTCGCCAAGCGAATGTCACCTGAGGACTGTCCCTACAACGGAACTCGGCGACAATAACGGCCAGGTTTTGTAAACCGCCTCGGTTCCGGAACCTGGAAGCGGAAGGGTTCATCGTGATGTTGAAGTCTGTTGTCGCCGTCTGTTGCGCCATCCTGCTGGCGCTCGCGTTGGCAGCCTGCTCAGGAGACGGACCACCGGAGGCGCAGCAGCAATCAGCGGCCAGACCCGAGCCGGCCGCTCAACAGGAACCAGCGGAGTCCGACTCACAGGCATCCGCCGTGGACGATGACGCGCAGGAGTCAACCCAGACAGCGACAGATCAAGACCAGGCTGAAGCCGAGCGTCAGCAAGAACAATCCGAGGAACCCACAGACGCGGAAGCGGAACAAGAGGACGTCCAGCAGGAGACCGTCGCGCAATCGGAGCCCGAAGTCGTCGACTGGGATCCCGATGAGCCGTTGCCCTTCGATCCTGACGCGATTCAGGGAACTCTGAGCAACGGACTGAGTTACTTCATCCGTCAGAATGTGGAACCGCCCGCCCGGGCGCAATTGTCGTTGGTCGTCAGGGCCGGATCGATCCTCGAAGAGGAGGAACAACGCGGGCTGGCGCACTTCGTCGAGCACATGGCCTTCAACGGCACGGAGCGATTCGCGAAGCAGGAAATCGTCAGCTATCTCGAGTCGCTGGGCAGCGGGTTCGGCCCCGATCTCAACGCGTACACGAGCTTCGAACACACTGTCTACTGGCTCGAGATTCCGACCGATGATCCGGAGATTCTTGAGACCGCGTTCCAGATTCTCAGCGACTGGGCCTTCGCGATTTCGTTTGAACCCGAAGAGGTTGAGTTGGAACGCGGGGTCATCCTCGAGGAGTGGCGGCTGTTCCAGGGTTTCGACTCGCGGTTCTTCAGAAACCTGAACCCTCTGTTGTTTGGCTCGTCGCGCTATGCGGAGCGCGAGCCCATCGGGCTGGTTGAGGTGATTGAGAATGCGCCGGTGGAGCAACTGGTTGCGTACTACGAGCGCTGGTACCGCCCGACCCTCATGGCTGTCGTGGCCGTGGGCGACTTCGACGCCGGAGTCATCGAAGGCAAAATCAAGCAGCACTTTGCGCCGCCTCCGGAGGGGGAATCGTCGTACGAACGTGCCGCCGTCGGCGAGCCAACCGAGCGTCCAATGTTCGACGTGCCGGACAACGAGACGCCGTTGGTTGATGTCTTCACCGATCCCGAGGCTCCGGGCACTCAGATCACGTTGGTCCGCAAGATCGCGCCGGAGACCGGTCAGGATCTGGCGGCGTTCCGGCGTGGCGTGGCCGAGGAGCTGGCCTTCAAGATGCTCAACGCCCGCCTGTTTGAGCGCGGCCGGCAAGCCAACGCACCGTGGCTATGGTCGGGCAGCGGTCGCGGGCCATTTGTCGATCCGTTCGACATTCTGACGTTCACGATTGTGACTGAGCCCGATGGCGTCGAGCGAGGGTTCGAAGCGTTGATGGAAGAGATGCAGCGGGCCGGGCAACATGGATTCACAGCAGGAGAGCTGGAACGCGAGCAGGCCAACCTGCTGAGCGAAGCTGAGCGCGCCTACACGCAACGCGACCAGGTGGAATCGACCCAGGTGGCTGAACGGTTCAGGCAACACTTCCACAGCGGCGCTCCAGTCCCGGGCCCGGAGGCAGAGTGGGTTCTGTACCAGCAGGTGCTGCCGCTGATTTCGCTGGAGGAAGTCGATAGCTTCGCGCGATTCTGGATTCGGTCTGAGAACACGGTGTTGCTGGTGCTAGGTCCTCAGGAGATCGACCTGAGCGGCGGCGAGGAACTGGCAGCGGCGCTCCAGTTCCAACTCGACAACGCCGGCGCCATGGTCGTCGAAGCGTATGCGGACACGTTTGACGATGTGCCGTTGCTGGCAGGCATCCCGCCCGCCGGCAGCATCGTGTCGGAGGAGCAGATCGAGTCGATTGACGCGGTCGAGTGGAAGTTGTCCAACGGCGTCACAGTGATCGCCAAGCAGACGGACTTCAAGGATGACGAAGTGCGCTTCGCGTCATTCAGCCCCGGCGGTCACTCACTGGTCAGCGACGAGGACTTCGTCTCGGCGACGTATGCCGCCGAGATCGCGGCAGGCAGCGGCGTGGGGCCTCACGACCGTGTGGCGTTGGACAAACTCCTCGCCGGCAAGCGGGTATCGGTTGCTCCGTTCCTTGACGAACTATTCGAGGGTCTACGCGGTACGGCATCGCCGCAGGATATGGAAACGCTGTTCCAGCTGAGCTACCTGTATGCGACCGAACCGCGATTTGATCCCGACTACTATTCGACCTTCGAGGCGAGCTTGCGGAGCCAGGCCGAGCTTCGGCCCACCCAGCCCGACTGGGTGCTGTTTGACCGGGTGAACACGCTGCTCAGCGACAGTCATCTGCGGCGGCGGCCGCTGTCCGTTGCCGTCGTCGACGAGCTTCGCTTCGAGCGGGCCGAAGCCGTCTACGCCGAACGGTTTGCAGATCTGAGCGACTCGACGTTCGTCTTCGTTGGCGCCTTCGACTGGGACGAGCTGCGCTCGCTGGCGGAGACCTATCTGGCCAGCCTGCCGTCGACCGGACGTACCGAGCGATGGCAAGACATCGGCGCTCGGCGGCCACAGGGAGTGATTGACGAGGCAGTGCGGATCGGCATTGAGCCACGCAGCAATACGGTCTGGGTCTTCGCCGGCGAGATGGACTGGAGCCGGGGCGAGTCGCTGGCGTTGACCGCGGCGGGCGAGGTGCTTCAGATTCGCCTGCGGGAACGGGTGCGGGAACAGCTGGGCGGCACCTATGCGATCCAGGTGGGGACGCGCGCGACGGCGTTGCCCGCTTCCGACTATCTCTTCTACGTCATCTTTGGCAGCGATCCTGATCGGGTCGAGGAGTTGTTGGGCGAGGTCACGGCAGAGATGGACTGGCTGCGCGGAGGAGGCGAGCAGGAGTACCTGGGCACGGTCAAGGAGCTGCTGCGAACCAATCGAGAGGATGATCTGCGCGACAACGAGTTCTGGCTCAACCGCATTCGCAATACCAGGCAGCGGGGCGACCCGTTCGAGGCGGTCAGCGAGTACGACGTGCGGCTGGATGAGTTGACGTTGGAGCAGGTCGCGGCCGCGGCGCGTCGCTATCTGCCCATGGACCGGTTTATCCGCGTGGTGCTGTATCCGCAGGACGAGTAGCTCCGGCGGCGGGCTAGACTCGCTGATGAACCACGAGCCATGACTAACGCAGAGGACCGACATGAGTACCGTCGCCTTCATCGAGCGCAGCCTGGCGTTCACTCACGCCGCGCTCAAAGACGCCCGCAACGGAACCGACGAGCAGTTGCACTATGTGCCCGAGCAGGGCAGCCATTCGATCGCGTGGTGCCTCTGGCATACGACTCGGGTGGAGGACCTGATCATCAGCCGAGTCACGGGCGGGGCGCCGGTCTGGAGCGAGGATTGGGCTTCGAAGACCGGGCTGCCCTTTGATGGATTCGGCACCGGCATGTCGGACGAGGACGCGCAAGGGATCCAGATCACCGATATGCAGGCGCTAGCCGATTACCAGGACACCGTCTTCGACCGGACGGCGGACTTCCTCGCCAACGCCTCGGATGAGGATCTGGAGCGTGAGATTCCGGCTCGCAATGGGACCGAGAGCGTGGGCGAGGCGATCTCGCTGCACATGATGGGACACTTCAACGGTCACCGCGGTGAGATCAACACACTGCGCGGGATGCAGGGCATGCCGACCGTGATGGCGGCCCAGGGCACGCACTGACAGATCGCCGGACGATGACCGACTACGTCGACCGCGAGCACGAGCCGGCGGCGATCCGTGAGGTTCGCCAGGCGGCGTTGATGCACGACATCCAGACGCTGCCGCCGGACATCGGGCGCTGGCGCGCGGCGGTGCTGATCGGGCTGCTGCCGTATGACGATCCTGAGGTGATCCTGACGGTGCGCTCGCATGAGGTCGAGCATCACAAGGGCGAGATCTCATTCCCGGGCGGCGCGCTGGACTCGATCGACGAACATCCGATGGCGGCGGCTCTGCGCGAAGCGGATGAAGAGGTCGGACTCAGAGCCGAGCATGTCGAGGTGCTGGGGGAACAGTCGCATTACCGGACGATGTCGAACTTTCACGTGACGCCGTTTGTCGGGTTGATCGACCGAGCGCCGTATCCGTTCCGGCCGTTGGCGATCGAAGTGGGGGAGATCATCACACCCTCGCTGTCGCACCTGCTGGATCCTGCGAACATCACGTTTGAGCGGCGCGAGCGGGAGGGCGAGGTCTTCCACATGCGGGAGTACTGGTACGAGGGGCACCGGATCTTTGGGGCGACGGCGACGATGTTGGGTCGGTTTCTGGATGACCTGTCGCGTCTGCGGGGGTTGGCGATCCCTGGGCCTTCGTAGGGGCATTCACCGAGGTTGTCGGCTGTGCTGAACTCTGCGAGATACCCGCGGCAAGCGCGGGTATGACGATCGTGTTTCGTGGGCTGCGACGGGGTCACGCGTCACTTGCAGTAGTCAGGACGACCTGGCCGTTTCGGGCGACGGTGAGGACTCCGTCGTTGGGGAAGCGGGCGATGAACTCCAGGTCCTGGATGACTTCGATCTGGCGGACTCCTTTGACGACCCACATGTGGGGCCCGACGGTGACGTCGATGCGGTTGATGGCGGGCCAGAGGAGGACGCGGATGTTGCCGGTTTCGGCTCGGTGGTGGACCTGCCAGACGCCGTGGTCGTCGTTTGGTAACGAGAACTCTTGTTGTTCTGCTTTGCAATCGAAGAGCTCCGAGATGGCATTGATCGCATCGGCGGTGACTCCGTCAAAGGACTCGCGCGGTTTCATGGCGTGACGTCCCTCTCGCCGGGCTCGTAGAAGGCGGCGCCGCTGAGTTCGTCGGGCAGATGTTGTTGGTCAGGGGCGACGCCGCCTTCGTGATCGTGGGCGTATTGATATCCGCGGCCGTAGCCGTGGGCGGCCATGAGACCGGTGGCGGCGTTGCGCAGATGGAGCGGGACGGAGAGCGCGCCGCGTTCACGAACGGCGGCGCTGGCGGCGCTGTAGGCCTTCATGGCGGAGTTGCTCTTGGGCGCGCGGGCCAGGTAGATCGCTGCTTCGGAGAGAACCAGGGTGCACTCGGGCATGCCGATCAGGTGGGTGGCCTGCTGGGCGGCGACGGCGACGGATAGCGCCCGGGGATCGGCGAGGCCGACATCCTCGGCAGCGAGGATGACGATGCGGCGGGCGACGAACATTGGGTCCTCACCGGCCTCGAGCATGCGGGCGAGCCAGTAGACGGCGGCGTCGGGATCGGAGCCGCGGACCGACTTGATGAATGCGGAGATGGTGTCGAAGTGGGCGTCGCCGCCCTTGTCGTAGGGCAGCGCACGCTGCGCGACGCTCTGGACCGTGTCGACAGTGACCGGGCCGTTTCGTGATCGGGCGTCGCGGACGGCGGCTTCAAGCGCATTGAGTGCGACGCGGGCGTCGCCGGACCCGTAAGTTGCGAGCGCGTCAATGGCATCCGGCTCCACCAACGGTGGATCCGGGGCCAATCCACGGTCGGTGTCGTTGAGGGCGCGGATCAGGAGCGCCTTGAGGTCCTGCACATCGAGGGGTTCAAGCTTGAACACCCGGGCTCGGCTGAGCAATGGAGGGACCACCTCGAAGGATGGGTTCTCCGTCGTTGCGCCGATCAGGGTGATCGCTCCGTCTTCGACTGCATGCAGAAGAGCGTCCTGCTGGGACTTGTTGAAGCGATGAATCTCATCGATGAAGAGGATGGTGCGGGCGAGGCCGTCGCGGCGTCCGGCCTCGGCCGAGGCGATGACCTTGCGCAGGTCGGCGACGCCGCTGGAGACGGCCGAGAGCGTGGCGAAGCGGGTGTTGGTGACGCGGGCGACGACCCGGGCGATCGATGTCTTGCCGCTGCCGGGCGGTCCCCAGAGGATGCAGGATGGCGGCGAGTCGGACTCGATCGCCCGGCGCAGCGGGGCGTCCGGTCCGACGAGCTGGGTCTGGCCGACGATCTCGTCGAGATTGCGGGGCCGCATCCGGGCGGCGAGGGGCGCCGAACGGTCGACGGTGCGGGCGTCGTCGAACATGCTGCGGGAGCCGAGCATGTCAGGTTCGGATTGCGGATTGCGCCTGGTCGCGTGTGCCATGTGTCGAGGGTAGCCGGGGTGGGTCAAGGGCGAATCCAGTCGCCTAAGACTCGGCGGACGGTGGGGTCGGTGCCGAGATAGCGGCGGTTACTGGGCTTGGGCAGGGGCTCGGGAGTGGTGAACTGGAGACCGGATAGCTGCTGTTTTCGGGCGTTTGGGCGGGATTCGGCGTGTTTCGCGGGGGATTGTGGGGGATCTTGGTCGGTGTTGTTCGATTTTGGACGATTTTGTGCGGATTTGGTCGGTTGGTGTGCGGACCTGGGTTGTGGTTGGACGAGGTTGGCTGGGGTTGGAGTGGCGAGTGTAGGGGTTGAGAAAGTAGGGCCCCCCCTCTGCCTTCGGCATCTCCCCCCGCTGCGCGGGGGGAGAGCGGAGGTTGGGTGACGTGTTCGGTGCGGAAGGCTCCCTGGTCGGCGAGGTAGGGGGTCATGTCGTCGATGCCGTTCTCGTGCATCGTCACGACGAGGTCCTCGAGGGCCTGGATGTTCTTGAGGGCGTCGGCTTCCTCTTCCATGGCGACCCGGCGTTGGCGCTTCTGGCGGCGGTCTTCGACCTGATCGAGGGAGTTGACGAGCAGGCGGAGTTCTCGGGCGGCGTTGATGTGCTGGGCGTGGAGGTCGGGGTCGGGGGTCTGGAGGTTGGCGACGGAGTGGACGAGCAGGTCGGCGGCGAGGGATTCCATGATCTCGGCTCGGTTCGCCTCGAAGTCGCGGACGTACCTGGCGGCGGTGGAGTGAGCGCAGCGCATGCGCTCTCCGATCTGTCGGTAGGTGAGGCCCTGGCAGCGGAGGCTGTGGGCCTGGAGTCGCTTGGCTCGTTTGGCGGGGTTCATGGGTGGCTCGCTTTCTGGCAGTACATACGTTCTCTCTTGAGGGTAGCGAAGGGAGGAAGGGGCGGGGACTCCTCTGTCACTTCGTGACATCTCCGCATCCCCTGTTCAAGCCAGGGGCAGGTAAGTGCGGGGTGTCGGAAGGGGGGGAGGACGTCGGAGGAGGAGAGGCATTGGGAGGGAAGGGCCCTCACCCCAACCCTCTCCCTCGGGGAGAGGGAGCCGGAGGGAGCGGGAAGCAGCGGGTGTGGGGCGGTTAGATGAGGCGGCGGCCCTGGCCTCGGCGGGTTTGGTTCCAGGATTGGAGGAGCATTTCGGCTCGGCCCTGGGCCTTTTTCCAGGCGACTTCCGGGCCGTGTTGGTCGAGCTGGTCGGGGTGGGCCTGGCTCCAGGCGTCTCGGACTTCGTCGGGGCGGAGTTCGCCGACCATGGCTCCTCTGAGGAGGGCGAGACGGACGATTTCCGTGGCCTGGTCGGCCGGGACGAGGGGCGCGCCGCTGGCACCGGGCGGTTGGAAGAGCATCACGGCGGAGTCGACGAAACCGACGAGCGAATCGGGGTCGATGCCCTGCAGTCCGTGCAGGACCTGTTCAGTGGCGCGCTTCTCCTGGACGTAGGGCTGGACGGCAGCCTGATCCTGATGCACCTGTCCGATTAAGGTCATGGCGTAGCGTTGCCTGCGCTGGCTGACCAGGGCCATGCACCAGAAGGCGGGATGGGCGAGGTTGCAGACGTCCCAGCCGCTGACGCCCCAGGCGCCGGAGCGTCCCTTGCGTTTGGGCAGCTGGGTGACAAACTCGTCGGCGGCGATCTGGAGGATGCTGCGGCGGACGCGGTAGGTGTTGGGCCGGCGGTCGATGGCTTCGGCGATGCGTCGCAGGACCATGATGTCTCAGGCTATCCAACTGTCCTCGAGGCGTGTCAGCCGACGAGCGTGACGATGGTGACGCCGTCGCCGCCCTGTTTGGGCTCGGCGCTCTCGAACGTGGTGACCAGCGGGTGCTTGCGCAGCATCTCGCGCACGGCGCGTCGGAGGGCGCCGGTGCCTTTGCCATGGACGACCTCGAGCCGATTCTGTCCGGCGCGGTAGGCGACGTCGAGGAAGGAGTCGACCATGGGCAGGGCTTCGTCGGTGACGCGCCCGCGCAGGTCGATCTTGGAACCGGGGTCGACTGGCGGTTTGGGCATGTTTCCGACGGTGGCGTGCATGCCTCGGAGGGGACGGGGTTCCTCGGCTGTTCGCGCCCCTTTGGGAGCTCGCCGTTCGATCTGTTCGACGCGGACTCGGGTGCGGAGGGCGCCGAGCTGGACGTCGAGGGCATCGTCCTCGACGGCGGTGAGGACCTCGCCGGGCTCGGGCAGACCACGCAGGTAGATGAAATCGCCGATAGCGAGTTGATTGGGGTCGAACTGTGTGTCCTCGCGCCTCGCCGGCGCACGACGCCGGCGCCGATTGGCTCGCTCGCGGCGGACGGTCTGCAGCCGCTCGCGGCTGTCGTCGGCGCGCCGTTCGGCCAGCGTTTCGGCCTGTTCGCGGGTGTGCTGTTTGTCGAGCTCCTTGAGACCGGCTCGGATGTTGCGGCGGAAGACGGCCAGCTCGTCCTCCATGGCCCGCTCGGCGCGGGCGAGGACGGCGTCGCGCTCGGACTCGATGGCGTCGCGTCGCTCGGACAGGCTGGCGCGGATTTCTTCGGCCTCCTCGCGGGCGATACGTTCGGCTCGAACCTGGTCGGCGATCGCGTCGCGTTCCTGTTGCAGTTCGCCGAGTAGTTGTTCCATCGTGGCGGTCTCGGTGGGGGCGGACTGGCGGGCGCGGTCGAGGACTCGCTCGGGCATGCCGAGTCGCTGGGCGATGGCGAGGGCGTTGGAGCGTCCGGGGGTGCCCATCAGCAGTCGGTAGGTGGGTTGCAGGGAAACGGCGTCGAACTCGGCCGAGGCGTTGACGATGCCGTCGGTGGCGTGTGCGAAGACCTTGAGCTCGCCGTGGTGGGTGGTGGCGACGACCATGCTGTCGAGTTCAAGCAGCTCCTGCAGCAGCGAGCGGGCCAGGGATGCGCCTTCGCCGGGGTCGGTGCCGGCACCGAGTTCGTCGAGCAGGACGAGGGTCTGGGGGCCGGCGGAGTCGATGATGCGCACGATGTTGGTCATGTGGGCGGAGAAGGTGGAGAGCGACTGCTCGATCGACTGCTCGTCGCCGATATCAGCGAAGACATCGTCGAAGACGGGGATTTGCGTGCCGGTCTCGGCGGGCACGGGCAGTCCGGCCTGGGCCATGAGGCAGAGCAGTCCGACGGTCTTGAGGGCGACAGTCTTGCCGCCGGTGTTGGGTCCGGTGATGAGGACGCAGCGGGCGTCGGCGTCGAGCGCGGTGGAGATGGGGACGACATCGCCGGTGAGCAGCGGATGCCGGGCGGAGTGGAGAATGAGGTCGGCGTCCTGGCCGCCGACCCAGTTGAGCTGGTCGTCATCCGTGGGCAGGGGCGCGTCGAGTTCTGCGGCGAGTCGGGCCTTGGCCTGGGCAAGGTCAATCTGCGAGAGGCAACGGATGGCGGCTCGGATGGCGCCGGCCTCCGCGCCGATTGCGGTGCAGAGCGCGCGGAGGATGCGTTCGACTTCGCGCTGCTCCTCGCGGCGGGCCTCGCGCAGGCGATTGCCGAGTTCGACGACGGCGAGGGGCTCGACGAACAGCGTCGCGCCGGAGGCGGAGACGTCGTGGACGACGGAGGGCATCTGGCCGCGCAGTTCGGCCTTGATCGGGATCACGTAGCGTCCGTCTCGCTCGGTGATCAGCGACTCCTGGGCGACGCCCTCGGAGACGGCGTGTCGGAGGGTGCGTTCGAGCTGGCGTTCGAGGCGGTCCTGGATGGTGCGGACCTGGTCGCGGGCTTCGGCCAGGGCGGGGCTGGCGCTGTCGGGGACTTCGCCTCGCTCGTCGATGATGGACTCGATCTCGCGGATGATGGGCGAGAAGTCGGCGATGCGCTGAGCAATGCGGGCGAGCTGTGGGAGTTCGCGGGAGAGCGGCGCGATCTGATTGCGCGAGTGCCGCGCGGTGCGCAGGAGAATGGCGATCTCGAGGATGTCCTGGGTGGGGAGGACGGCGGAGCGGGAGGCGGCGAGGAGCGACCCTTCGATCTCGGGAGCCTGTCCCATGTGGAAGTGGGGCTTGAGCCGGGAGAGCGCTTTCGCCTCGGCGGTGGCAGCCAGGCGGCGGCGTACCTCTTCGGCGTCGGAGCTGGGAGTGAGCTTGAGGGCAAGGTCGCGGCCGCCGGCCGATCTGCAGAGGTCGGCGAGGCGCTCGATGATCTTGGGGAACTCGAGGACGGCGATGCTCTTGGCGTCCATGATCAGTGGTGTTCCGGGGTCGTATCCACCAACGCGGTGACATAACCAATGCCCCAGGGATGCTCCGAGCACAGGATACGCGGGTTTGCACCCAACTCCTGCATGGCGCCCATGAGGATCAGGGTGGGGGAGACGACGGATTCGTCAACGTCGCGACGGAGGGACTCGTCCATTGCGATCAGCGATTCGTGGTCCCAGTTGGTGAGGGCGGTTTCGTAGGTCTGCTGGACTTCTTCGCCGCGGGGATGACTGCCTCGGGGCGAGTCCTCGTTGAGGCGGTGCACGGCGTCGCCGGAGGCAATGATTGCGGTCGGCTCGTCGAGGGATGCGAGCGCGTGGCCGATGGTCTGGCCGAGCCGGTAGTGGTCGGCGGGTGGACGGAAGCTGATGCTGACGACACCGATGGTCGGCGGCAGGGCGTTTCCGAGCAAGGTGATTGGGACTCCGACCGAGTGGTCGGATTGTTCCCAGATTGGGGTCCGAGAGAGCGGGAGTTCGGCGGACTCGGCTGCGTTGACGAGGAGTTGGGCCATCTCCTGGTCGATCGCGTGTTCAAAGGTGAGACCGGGATGACCGAAGCGCTCGAAGTTGCCGGAGAGATTGCTTGCGAGGATGTGGAATCGGTTGAGGGTGACGATTCCGTGGGTGGAGATCAGGAGGAGTCGCTGGACGTCGAGTTCTTGAATGCGAACCGCGATGGTTTCGTATACATTCAACGTGGCCTGCACGTGGACCTCGCGTCCCTGGGCGATCTGCGGCAGGAGGATGGGCGGATGCGGGAGGACTGTGCCGAGGACGATCACGCGTTGTTGCCGAGCAACTGCTGGAGGGCGGCGATCACTTCGGCGTCCTCGCCGGGGAGGACGGTGCGCGGGTCGAGGATCACACGGTCGTGTTCGACGCGGGCGATGATCGGGACTGCTCGTTCGCGGAGTTGACGGGCGGCGTCGGATGGATGCGGCGTGTCGAGTGTCCAGACGAAGGTGGGGCGGGTCTCGGCAGGGAGTGAGCCGCCGCCGATGGCGGAATCGGACGGCTCGATCTCGCCGGCGCCGACGGCGGAGCACCACTGTCCGGCGCGTTCGCGCAGCTGCTCGGGTTCGGCGGCGATCATGCGCCAGATGGGGACGGTGTCGACGGCTTCGCCGAGGAGGTAGTGCTGGAGTGTGGCGCTGAGTCCGGCGATGGCCGCCTTGTCGAGTCGGAGGACGCGCATCAGGGGATGGGAGCGGAGCCGGTTGACCGCGGCTTGCCTGCCGATGATCAGGCCGGCCTGGGGTCCGCCGAGGAGCTTGTCGCCGCTGAAGAGGACGAGATCGGCGCCGCCTTCGATGCTGTCCTGCGGTCGTGGTTCGTAAGCGAGTCCGAACTGTCGGCTGTCGAGCAGGCAGCCGCTGCCGACGTCGTCGATCAACAGGGTCGGGAGTCCCCTCGTATTGCGGTCGGCAACCTTGCGGAGTTCGGCCAGGGACGGTTCTTCGGTGAAACCGACGATGCGGAAGTTGGAGGAATGAACTCGCAGGATTGCCGCCGTGTCTCTGTGCATGACTGCGGCGTAGTCGGAGGCTCGGGTGCGGTTGGTGGTGCCGACTTCGACGAGGGTCGCTCCGGCGTCGCGGAGGACGTCGGGAATGCGAAAGCCGCCGCCGATCTCCACGGCCTGGCCTCGGGAGACGAGCACCTCGCGGCCGGCGCACAACCCGGCCATCACGAAGTAGAGCGCGGCGGCGTTGTTGTTGACGGCGACGGCCGCCTCGGCGCCGGTCAGGGACTGAAGCAGGGATTCCAGGTGGTTGGCGCGTGAGCCGCGCTCGCCGGCGTCGAGGTCGTATTCGAGGTTGGAGTAGCCGGCGGCGGCTTCGGACATGGCCTGCGCGGCGGCCTCGGAGACGGGGGCGCGACCGAGGTTGGTGTGAATGACGACGCCGGTGGCATTGATCACTCGGCGCAGGGACGGCTGCAACTGCCCGTTCAGGGCGTGACGGGCCGACTCGGCGATGTCGGCGGGTGCGAACGCGGCGGCGGCGCCGTTGCCGAGCAAGGCGCGGGCGCTGTCCAGCTCGGCGCGGACGGCATCGACGACCTGGGATCTGGGCCATTGCTCCAGCGCGGGGCTGAGGGCGGGCTCGGCGAGCACGCGGTCGACGCTGGGCAGAGAGCGCAGTTTGTGCGACAGATCCGGGGGGGTGTCAGATGAGTTCGACATGGTGAAGGTCAGTCGCGCTGATACGATTCGACCAGCGACGAACAGCTCCGTGTTTGGGCGCTCCAATGACACTGGACGATCCAGTGACTCCATTCATCGTAAAGAACGGTGTGAGCTAGCAATGTCCACGAATCTGCGTATTCCCGGTCCGACTCCATGTCCGCCCGAGGTATTGGCCGCAGCCGCCGGCGAAATGATCAATCATCGCGGTCCCGAGTTCGCCGAGTTGCAGGAGCGACTCACGGCGGGCATCCAGCCGTTTTTCGGCACCGACCAGGAGATCCTGCTGATTACGGCGTCGGGCACCGGAGCGATGGAGGCGGGAATCGTCAACACGCTGTCGGTGGGCGACAAGGCGCTGTGCGTGACGGTGGGCTCGTTCGGGGACCGGTTCGGCACCATCGCCGAGCGGTATGGAGCCGAGGTGACGCGTTCTGACATCGAATGGGGCGAGGCGGCGACGCCTGAGCTGGTCGCCGAGCTGATCCAGGAAGACGACTACGACGCGCTGTTGATCACGCACAACGAGACCTCCACCGGGGTGACCAATCCGATCGGCGAGATTGCCGCGGCCGTGCGAGAAGTGGCGGATCCGCTGATCATTGTTGACGCGGTGTCGTCGCTGGGATCGATTGAGATGCGGATGGACGACTGGGGGCTGGACGCGGTGGTGACGGCGTCGCAGAAGGGCTGGCTGTCGCCGCCGGGACTCGCGATGGCGGCGCTGTCGGAACGCGGCTGGGAGGCGACGAAGACGTCGACGATGCCGAGCTTCTACTTCGACCTGACGACCCACCACGACTACGCCGAGCGCGGTCAACCGCCGTGGACGCCGGCGCTGCCGACGATGTACGCCATGGACGCGGCACTGCCGATGCTGATTGAGGAGGGCCCGGAGGCGATCTACGCGAGGCATTATCGATTCGCTTCGTGGACTCGCTCGGCGGCGAAGGCGCTCGGCCTCGAGTTGCTGGCTGATGAGCAGTATGCATCGGACACGGTGACGGCGATCAAGGTGCCCGAGGGCCTGACCGGCTCGGCGGTGACGAAGCGCCTGCGCGAGGATCATGATGTGGTGATCGCCGGCGGTCAGGGCAAGCTGGCGGCGTCGATCTGGCGGATCGGCCATCTGGGCTACCTCGACGAGAGCGAGTTTGCGGCCTGCTTCTCGGCGCTGCAGCAGGCGCTGGTCGCGGAGGGATTCTCTGTGGCTGAGGGCGCGGTGATTCCGGCGATCGATGGTTGATGTGCGGGCGGGTGGGACCCCCTCTGCCCCCGCATCAAGTGCGGGGCAGGCTTTCGGCATCTCCCCCTGGAAGGGGGGAGAAAGGAACCTTGCGAGGGACTGGTAGGTCCGATGAATCGCATTCTGGTCAGTGAGTCACTCGCGGAGGAGGGGTTGGCGATCCTGCGCGGGGGTGCGGAGGTTGATGCGCGGGAGGGGTGGTCGCGGGCGGAGTTGGTTGCGGCGATCTCTGGTTGCCAGGGGCTCATCGTCCGCAGCGGGACACAAGTGGATCGGGAGCTGATCGAGGCCGCTCCGACACTTCGCGTGATCGGCCGGGCCGGCGCCGGGGTTGACAACATCGACCTCGATGCGGCGTCGGAGCGTGGGATCATCGTGCTGAATGCAGCCGGCGGGAACACGGTCTCGGCTGCTGAGCTGACGATCGCGCTATTGCTGTCCTTGTCTCGCCATCTGCCCGAGGCGAATGCGTCGCTGAAATCGGGTGAGTGGAATCGCTCGGACTTCGTCGGAGCAGAGCTGCGCGGGAAGACGGCGGGGATTGTGGGCCTGGGTCTGGTTGGCGCGGCGGTGGCGCGCCGCCTCCAGGCGATGGAGATGCGGACGATTGCGTTCGACCCATTCGTGTCTGAGGAACGTGCGCGGAGCGTCGGCGTGGAGTTGGTGGAACTGAGCGATCTGTTGGCAACGTCGGATGTCATCACCCTGCATTCGTCGGCGTCGCCTGATGCGCCGCCGCTGTTGGGTTCGGACGAGTTTGAGCAGATGAAGCGGGGCGCGTTGCTGGTCAATACCGCTCGCGGCCGTCTGATCGACGAAGCGGCGCTGTCCTCAGCCCTGGATTCCGATCGGCTGGGAGGCGCGGCGCTGGACGTATTCGCAGTCGAACCGGCTCACGAGAATCCATTGGTTGGCCATCCGCGGGTGCTGGCAACGCCGCACCTGGGCGCGTCGACGCAGGAGGCGCAGGAGCGGGTGGCGGTCGATATTGCAACGGAAACGCTCAAGGTGTTGCGCGGTCAACCGTCCCAGGCCGCGGTTAATGCGCCCTTGATCGACCCGGAGTCGTTGGAGGCGGTCGGGCCGTATCTGTCGGTGGCGGAGATGTGTGGTCGTCTGGCAACCCAGCTCGCGTCGGGCCAGTGGCGCGACATCGTGATCCGCTACCGGGGCGAGATCGCCAACCATGACGTGACGCCGCTGAAGGCGTCGGTCGTTGCGGGACTGCTGGCGCCGATCTCCGACGAGCACGTGAACCTGGTCAATATCAACAACGTGATTGCGCATCGCGGCTGGCGAATTTTGGAGCGCAAGACGCCGGATGCAGAGCCGTACACCTCATCGATCACGGTGGAGCTGCGCACGTCGTCGGGCGAGACCTCCTTGATGGGCACGCTGGAACATGGGCGGCCGGCGGTGGTGGAGATCAACGGGTTCTACGTGCATATTCGCAGTCCGCTTACTCGCCCCGGGGAAGCGCCAGATCATCTGCATTTACTCGTGCTTCGCAATGAAGACCGTCCGGGGCGGATTGGCGAAGTGGGGATGGCGCTGGGCCGTCTCGAAGTGAACATCGCGGCGATGGACGTTGGCTTCAGCCCGGATGATCCGTCGGAGATGTCGTTGATGGCGCTGACGATATCGCGGGCGCTGTCGGTGGAGGAGGTAGGGGTGATCAATGGGATTGACGGCGTCGAGGACGTGTCGCAGGCGCAAATGTAGAGGAACGGGCCTCACCCTAACCCTCTCCCAGAGGGAGAGGGAACCGAAGGGAGCTCCTGCTCAGTCCAGTGCGTGCAGGACGAGGCCGGTGGGGAGTTTGGGGACGAAGTAGGTGCTCTTCTGGGGCATGAAGCTGCCTGCGTCGGCGGTGTCGATCACGTCCTGAAGTGTGGGCGCGGGGAGAACGAACGCGGCGTTGGCGCTTCCGCTGGCGATTGCTTCGAGGAGCTCGTCAAGGTGGTGTGTGTAGGTGACGGCCTGACCGCCGGCGAGGGCGTCGGCGTCGATGTGAAGCAGTGGTTCAAGGATGATGTGCTGGAGGACGGCGGGGGCCAGATTGCGCCAGGCATCGGGCACGTCGTCGGGCATGGCGCGCACGGCAGCATCTGTTGGTTCTAGCAGCCAGACGCCCTGTCCGGTGATCAGTCCGATCGCGGAGCTGCCGTCGGGCAAGCTGGCGATGAGGGCGTCTGCGGTTGACTCCTTGATTTGGAAGCTCCGGCCGAGCTGGGCCAGGAGGCTGGCCGGAACATCGGTGTGGACGACGCGGTGCGTCGCGCCGACGACGAGCGCCGGGTCGCCGGCGCAGGCGACGCCCATCAACACTCTTCGCGAACCGGGGCGATCGTCGATCGATGCAAGCGCGGACTCGTAGCGGTGGTGTCCGTCGGCCATGTAGATCGTGTCGTTGGCGAACGCGTCGCTGATTCGCATGACGGTGTTGGCGCCGTCGATGCGGCAAAGGGTGTGGAAGTCGCCGGTGGGATCGGTGCCCTCGTAGAGGGGCGTGAGTCTGGCGGCGATCTCGATCAACTCGGCCAGCGCGCCGTCGGCGTCCGGCACGAACGCCATCAGCGGAGACACGTCGGCTCCCACGATCGAGCGCAGCGCGGTACGAGTGGCGCGGGGCCCAGGCATGGTGCGTTCGTGAGCCATGACGCCGTCGCCCCAGGGCGTCAACTCGACCGCGCCGAAGATCGCCCGGCGGACCTGGCGCTCGGGGCCGTCGCCGAACTGGTGCTCGTGCAGGTAGTAGGAAGGCGCGTCGTCCTGGACGATGGCCCCGGACGATCGCCAGTCACGCAGTGTTTGTGAGGCTGCGGCGATGTCATCACCGGCAGCGGTCTCGATATGAGCGATCTGGTACGGGCTCGAGGCCTTGAGCTCGGCGGTCTGGGCGGCGTCGACGATGTCGTAGGGCGGGCCAAGGACGGCGCCCCAGTCGCCGACGACCCCGGGGTCGTAGCGGAGGCCTCGGAAGGGTTGGACGTTGACCATGGTTGGGATTCCTCGGTGGGTCGAGCCCGAGCGGGTTCCCGCGTGAAGCGGGGACTGGGAAGATCGTATCTCACGGGTTTGCGCGGTCGGGGGTTTGGTGCGACGCTGAGGCGCATGCCGAACAAGCCGGGGCAGCGTCCGACGCGGTTTTGCGTGTTTTGCGGGATCGCGGACGGGAGCGAGTCGGCGCTGTTCTTTCGCGACGGACAGCGGCGATTCACGGACTCACGACGCGGCGACCCATCTGCGCCATGGTCCGAGGATCGACCGGAGGTATTCGTCTTCGAGAATCAGTATCTGTTTTTCGATCTGACGTCGCTGGTGATCCCGCAGGAGCACTCGGACGCCGTGACCCCGTTCTATTCGCAGCAGAGCGAGCTGTGGTCGGACCTGGGCGAGGTCGGAGCCACGGCTCGGGACCATGGTCTGCAGACGGTCGAGTGGCTGCAGGATCGAGACGCCGAGCGGGCGCCGGCGGGATTTCGCGTGTTCTGCAACTTCGGTTCCATGGGCGAGCAGTCGCAGCCGCATGCGCACCTGCAGGTCCACGCGGCCAAGGAACTCGATCCGTCACGCTGGTCGCCGACGGGCGAGCCCTGGCTCGAAGCGGTGACGAGGAACGGCTCGACGATCGTCCATGAGACGGAGTCTGCAATCTTCTACGACGCGCTGCCGACGCTGGAGGCGGGCCGCTCCAATCTGTGGCAGGTGACAGTGTCCGTCGGGTTTACGTCGCCGAATCGTTCGTTGCCCAAGATGGCGCTGCTGGCGGTGCCGCGAGAACCGATCTCACAGTGGGGGATGTGGGAGGACGTGGGGCAGGTCGGAGCTGATGTGGTTGAGTATGGAGCCGAAGCGTCCCCGGGCGGGTTTCGGGTGATGAGCAATTTCCCCGGTCAGCAGTCGGACGAGGAGTTTGGTCCGGCGCATGTGTTGCTGGTTGGCGGGAGCCACCTGGGTCTGTACGCGGATTACTTTTGATCGACGGCCGCCTGCTGAGCGGCGAACATTTCCTTGAGCGCTGTTTGAGCCGCGGCGACCATGTCAGCGAGTTGGCCCGGGCTGAACGATTGACCCTCGGCGGTGCCCTGGACTTCGACGAGGCCTCCCGTGGCCAGGCCGACGATGTTGCAGTCGACGTCTGCGGTCGAGTCCTCGCCGTAGTCGAGGTCGACGAGGACCTGGCCGTCGATGATGCCGATGCTGACGGCGGCGACGGGGGAAGTGATTGGTGATTTCTTGTAGGCCAGTTTGTCGATGGCCTGGGTGACGGCGACGAATGCGCCGGTGATCGCCGCGGTTCGGGTCCCGCCGTCGGCGTCGAGCACGTCGCAGTCGATGTTGAAGGTTCGCTCGCCGAGGGCGTCGAGGTCGATGGCGGCTCGCAGGCTGCGTCCGATCAGGCGCTGGATCTCCTTGGTCCGGCCGGCGGAGAGCACGCGCTCGCGGTTGGAGCGGGTGTTGGTGGCCGCGGGCAGCATGTTGTACTCGGCGGTCAGCCAGCCGCGAGCGGAACCGCGCATCCAGCGCGGGACCTGTTCCTCAACCGTCACAGCGCAGAGCACGCGGGTATCGCCCAGGGAGACAATGCACGAGCCGTCGGCGTGCTTCTGCACGCCAAGTTCAAAGCTGAGCGGACGTAACTCGTTGGGCTGTCGGCCGTCGATGCGTACCATGCGTAGAGCTTAGGAGAGGACGGACAGATGGCAATACAGGGCTATTCGGACTTCGACGGGTTGGAACTGGCTCGGATGGTCGCCGAGAACGAGGTATCGGCGACAGAGTTGCTCGAGGAGGCGATCGAGCGAGCCGAGCGGGTCAACCCGCAGATCAATGCGGTCGTCTATCCCTACTACGACGAAGCGCGGGAGCGAGCATACGCGGGCCTGCCTGACGGCCCCTTCACCGGCGTGCCCTTCCTGCTCAAGGACCTCTACCTGCTCTACGCCGGTCAGCCGATGAGCAACGGCTCGCGCATCTTCGCCGACTACGTCCCAGACCATGATCACGAGATGACGACGCGCTACAAGGCTGCCGGTCTCTCGATTTTCGGTCGATCCACGTCGCCCGAATTCGGGATCACCGCCACGACCGAGTCGATCCTCCACGGCAAGACTCGTAACCCCTGGAATCTTGAGCACACGGCAGGAGGCTCCTCGGGCGGCGCGGCGGCAGCGGTAGCGGCGGGCATCCTCCCGGTTGCGAATGCATCCGATGGCGGCGGCAGCATCCGCATCCCCGCCTCCTGCTGCGGTTTGTTTGGGCTCAAGCCAACTCGCGCACGCACTCCGGCTGGACCGGATGTCGGGGAGGGCTGGGCCGGGCAGTCGACGATCCACGCCGTCTCCCGCAGCGTCCGCGACTCTGCCGCGCTGCTCGACGCCACCGCCGGTCCCGACCTCGGCGCCCCGTACTACCCTCCGCCGCCGGAGCGTCCCTGGCTCGACGAGGTTGGCCGAGACCCGGGCAACCTGCGCGTTGGCGTGATCAAGACGGCCTTCAACGGCGTCGAGACGCACCCCGACTGCGTCGCGGCCGTCGATCACGCTGCCAATCTCTGCCGACAGCTCGGGCTGGAGGTCGAGGACGCGGAGCTGGAAATCCCGGAAGAACTGCGCATCGCCCTCTGGAATGTCGTTCGCCCCAGCACGCTGGTCGCGGTCCAGGACCGCGCGGCCCAGCTCGGACGCGAACCCAATCCCGAAGACGTCGAGCCGATCACCTGGCAAATGATCAACTCAGAACAGCCCAGCGCCGCCGACTACATTCGCGCCACGCGGGCCGTCCATGCGATCGGCAGGATCGTCGCCGGCTTCTTCACCGGGTATGACCTGATGCTCACGCCGACGATGGCGATGCCGCCCTTCCCGCTCGGCCACCTCAACCTCGACCGCGACGACATGCGCGCCCAGGGCGAGGACGTCGCCTACACCGTGGCGTACACGTCGACCTTCAATTCTGCCGGCAACCCCGCCGCCTCGATCCCGCTCTACTGGAACGAGGACGGCCTGCCGATCGGTACCCACTTCGTCGCCCCCTACGGCGACGAGGCGTCGCTGATTCGGATCGGCTCGGCGCTCGAACAGGCGCAACCGTGGGCGAGTCGGAAGCCTCCCGTACACTCAGACGCGTAGACAGCCAGCCAGAATTCCCCTCTCCCTGAGGGAGAGGGTTAGGGTGACGGCCGAACCTCAAGGAGACCTCAGTATGAGAACTGCAAACGCGATTGCCGAGATGCTGAAGCGGGAAGGCGTCGACTTCGTGGTCGGTTATCCCGTCAACCCGATCTTCGAGGCGGCCGCCGAGGCCGACATCCGCACGATCATCGTGCGCCAAGAGCGGACCGGGATTCACATCGCCGACGCCTTTGCGCGGATGAACTCGGGCGACCGCGTGGCCGTCTATCTGACCCAGAACGGTCCCGGCTCGGAGAACTCGTTCGGCGGTCTGGCCCAGGCCTGGTCGGAGTCGGCGCCGATGGTTGCGATTCCGGGCGGCTACGCGCGGGCGCAGACCAACGTGTCGCCCAACTTCTCCGGTCTGGTCAACTTCCAGCACGTGAGCAAGTGGACCGAGCAACTGACCGACGCCAACGACCTCGCCAACGCCGTCCGCCGCGCGTTCACGCACGCCAAGAACGGCCGCCAGCGACCGGTCGTGCTGGAGATTCCGGGCGACCTCTGGGGCGCCGAGATCGAGGAGCCGATCAACTACACCCCGACTCCGGCGTATCGCTCGGGTCCGGATCCGGCCGACGCGCGCAAGGCGGCGCAGACGCTGGTCAACGCCGAGCGTCCGGTGATCTACGCCGGTCAAGGCGTCCACTACGCCAGGGCCTGGGATCAGCTCAAGGAGCTGGCCGAGTTGCTGGAGTCGCCGGTCACGACCTCGCTGCAGGGCAAGAGCGCCTTCCCCGAGACGCACCCGCTCTCGCTGGGCTCCGGCGGCCGCGCCTTCCCCCAGGCCGTGCACGAGTTCTTGCGCGACGCGGACGTGGTCTTCGGCATCGGCTGCTCCTTCGCCAAGACCGGTTTCGGTCTGCAGATGCCCAAGGGTCCGTACTACATCCATTCAACGCTCGATCCCGAGGACTTCAACAACGAGGTCGAGATCTCCGAGGGCGTCGTCGGCGACGCCGCGCTGGTGCTCGATGCGATCATCGCCGAGGTGCGCGAACTGATCTCCGGTCCGCGTGGCCGCGCCGACGCGATCGCCACGAAGATCGCCGAGGTCAACGGCGCCTGGCGCAAGGACTGGTCGCACAAGACCGACTCGAACGACACGCCGATCAACCCCTACCGCGCGCTGCGCGACCTGCACGCGACGCTGGATGAAACGGTCGGGATCGACAACGTCGTGGCGACCCACGACGCCGGATCACCCCGTGATCAGATGTCGCCGTTCTGGAACTCGACCACGCCGCTCAGCTACATCGGCTGGGGCAAGACGACGCAGCTCGGCACCGGCCTCGGCTACGCCATGGGAGCCAAGGTCTCCGATCCCGAGAAGACCTGCGTCAACGTCTGGGGCGACGCCGCGATCGGCATGACCGGCATGGATTTCGAGACCGCCGTGCGCGAGAACATTCCGATCCTCAGCGTGCTGCTCAACAACTTCTCGATGGCGATCGAGTTGCCGATCATGAAAACCGCCACCGAGAAGTACCGGGCCACCGACATCTCCGGAAACTACTCCGATATGGCCAAAGCCTTCGGAGGCTACGGAGAGCGCGTCGAGTCGCCGGAAGATCTCAACGCCGCCTTCAAGCGAGGCATCCGAGCCACCGAGGACGGTCAACCGGCGCTGATCGAGGTGATCACGTCAAAGGAGATCGACTACTCGGTGTTTAGGTAGGAACAAAGAGCTCCCCCTCCGGAGAGTTGCGGGTAATCCCACGAGGACCAACTCCCTCTCCCGCCGGGAGAGGGGACCGGAACGTCGTCTACGTGCAGGTCTCTTCCAGCGGATCTGCCACGACGTGACGGATGGGGCCGCCCACCCCATGGGTCTGTCGCACCCGCTCCTAACCCCGTCATTCCCGCGCTCGCCGCGGGAATCTCGCCTGATCGGGCACCGGGGCTGCCCCCCTGGGAGAACACAAGCGCTGCAATGGGTGTCACCGGGAGGGTCCGAGCAGTGCCGACACATTCCGTAAAGGCGGTTACGCCAGTCGAAGGCTCGGCCCGGCCGCCTCCCAATAGGATGAGATTATCCGTTCGACATTATGCAGCCGAGAGCACAGGCCCATGCGTACATTCGCCCTCCCAACCGACGCCACCACCACCTCAAGGATCCGACCGAACGCAGCCGAACAGATCCGAACGCTCCAGAACGAATCTCCCCCATCAGGTGCGCCGAAACAACCTAAAAGACCTGAAAAAAGCTGAAAGACCTGGAACACGAAACCCAGTACAACACGGGAGATCGAACCGCTCAGCCCGTCAGAAAAAAAGTAGAGCGAAAACCTGAAACCGGCAATCGACAGCGACAGAAAGGAGGACGCAGACGAATTATTCCACGACGCCTTCGGCTTCGAGGCGAGCCACCTTATCTGCCGACATTCCCAGCCAGTCGGCGGCGACGGAGAGGTTGGATTCTCCGTAGACCTCGGAGCGGCTGTAGACGGTTGCGGGGGTCTTCTCAAAGCGCAGCGCCAGCCGGTCGGCTTTGAGCGGGCCGAGGTCGGGATGAGGGTCGTCGTAGGCGAAGTGCATGTTGGCCTCGGCGAGCTGCGGGTCTCGGTTGATGAGGTCGTCGCCGGTCTGGACGACTCCGGCGGGAACTCCGGCCTGCTGGCAGCGCTGCATGAGCTCGTAACGATCCTGGGCGGCCGTCCATTGAGAGATGCGGCCGTCGATTTCGCCCCTTCTGGCTGCTCGTCCTTGGACCGTGGCCATTGCGTTGTCGTTGAGCCAGTCGTCGGCCTGCATCAGCCGACATAACGAGTTCCACTGCTCATCGTCGATGACTGCGATCGCGCACCACCGATCCTCTCCCCGACAACGGTAGATCGCGTGCGGGGTCCACGACTCCCAGGGTGGGTCGTTGCCGACCGGCTCGGCAGCGACGCCGTTGGCGAACCAGTTGAGCAAGGCCGGGCCGCCGAAGTTGACGCCGACCTCGAACTGGCTCATGTCGATCCGCTGGCCGCGGCCGGTCAGTCGACGGCCTTCGAGCGCGGCGAGCACGGCGACTGCGCCGTGCAGGCCGGCCATGTGGTCGTTGTAGCTGAAACCGATGCCGATGTCGTTGCGCCCGGGCACGCCGGTGAGGTAGGTCAGGCCGGCAAGTGCGTGGACGGTCGGTGCGTAGGTGACGTACTTCGACCAGGGACCGGACGTGCCCATGCCGGACATGCCGATGTAGATGACGCCGGGATTGTCGGGGCTGACCGCGTCGTACCCGATGCCCCAGCGGTCGAGCACGCCGACGGAGAAGTTGTCGATCACGACATCGGCCTGGAGCGCCAGCTCGCGGGCAATGTCGCGGGCCTCCTGGCGGCTGAGATCGAGCTGGAAGACACGCTTGTTGCGGTTCCAGAGCGCGTGGTACGGGTGGTCAACGCCGCCGGCCAGACCGGCGCGGGTCGAGGACATGATCTTGACGACGTCGGCACCCATGTCGGCGAGGACGCGGGTGGCGAACGGTCCGGCGAGGACGTGGGTGAAGTCGAGGATGCGGATGCCTTCGAGGGGTCCGGTGGTGCGGCGGCCGCTGTGGGGGACCCCCTCCGCCTGCGGCGCTTCCCCCTGCGAGGGGGAGGTGGGAGCATCGTCGAGCCTCTTGACGCGCCACGGGGTGTCGGAGAAGTGGTAGGGGGCGCCGGGGCCTCTCACCATCGCATCTCCGACGGGGTACGGCGTCCACCAGTCGCGGGCATCGAGCTGCGGGTTGGCCGCGACCTCAGGCGTGGTCATGACCCAGCCGTATGGATGGTGCCGGGCCTGGGCCTCGTGGAAGAAGGGCTCGACCTCCTTGGTGCTCACCCACTCCCTCAGGGAGGTCATGGTCAGGTCGATCATCTCGGCCAGATTGGCGGGATCGCTGAAGCGCTCGTCCAGCAGGTCCATCCCGGTCCCCTCCTCGATCAGCCAGGCGACCTGCTTGGAGAAGTCGGGCGTTGGCGTGATCATGATCGATCCGCCGATCGCCTGCATGACGACGTAGGCGTTGGACCAGTGCAGCGAGCCCTGGCGCGGAAGCACAGGGCCATCCGCGAACGGAAGCATCTCGTGGTGCCAGGCCCACATCAGCACATGCTCAAGAATGCTGCCCAGCGCCTCGTGGGTGCTCAGACGGACAATCTGGCCCTGCCCGGTCTCGCGGGCATGGTTGAGCGCGGCCAGCGCGCCGACGGCGGCGTACACGCCTCCGACGAATGCGTACTGGTCCCCGTAGAGCTTGAGCGGCGGCGTGTCGGCGTCGCCTGAGGTGGCGGCGACACCGCCCAGCGCCTCGGCGACGAGGCCCGGCGCCTGGTAGTCCCGCCAGGGACCGGAGCGACCAAACGAGGTGACATCGACGATGACGAGCCCCGGATTCGCTTCCAGCAGGCCCTCGGGATCGCTCAGTCGCTCACAGTCGAGAATAATATCGGCCGACTGGGCGAGTTGGGCGACAGATCCCGGTTCCTCGATCTGGAAGTCGCGGGAACTGGCGAAGAAGGCGTGCCAGAGCGATGCGCCATTGCCGTGAAACGGGCCGCGCTGCCTGAGCGGGTCGCCGCCGGATGGTTCAACTCTGATGACCTGAGCGCCGAGATCGGCGATGAGCTTACCCGCGTAGATGGCGTGATCGTCAGTCAGGTCGATGACGCGGACGTTGGCGAGCGGACCGGGTCGGCTGTCGGGCATGGATGAGATTGTAGTGGGGGATCTCGGAGGCTCTGTCTCCGGCTCCCTCTCGCTCTGGGAGAGGGAACGTTGAGACCTCTAGTAATCTGAGAGCACGACCGAATCGTGGCGGGAGCGATCTGATGGACTTCAAGTTTTCGGCTGAGGATGTGGCGTTTCGGGAGGAAGTACTGGGCTTTCTGGGCGAGCAGCTGCCTCCAGGCTGGGCGGACCTGTCCGAAGGTCCGGCCGAGGATGGCGCGGCGAACCGGGAGCGCTGGGAGTTCACCCGTGGATTTCACCGGGCGCTGGCCGATCGCGGATGGCTGACGCTGGGCTGGCCGCAGGAGCACGGCGGAGCCGGCGCAGGCCCGATTCGCCAGGCGATGTTCAACGAGACGATGGCGCACCACCGCGCGCCGGTCTACAACCAGGGCGTCGATCGGGTCGGGCCGACGGTAATCATGTACGGCTCGGACGAGCAAAAGGAGTTCTTCCTGCCGCGCATCCGCAATGCCGACATCTCCTGGTGCCAGGGGTTCTCGGAGCCCGGCTCTGGCTCGGACCTGGCCTCGCTGCAGACGCGGGCGCAGCGCGACGGCGACGACTACATCATCAACGGGCAAAAGATCTGGACCTCGGGCGCGCAGCACGCGGACTGGATCTTCATGCTCGCGCGCAGTGAGCCGGACGCGCCCAAGCATCGCGGCATCTCGTTCTTCCTGGTCGACATGAAGACGCCCGGGATCACGGTGCGCCCGCTGGTCAACATGGCCAACCGGCACCATTTCAACGAGGTCTTCTTCGAGGACGTGCGCGTGCCGGCCAAGAACATGGTCGGCGAGGAGAACCGCGGCTGGTATGTGGCGACGACGACGCTCGACTTCGAGCGATCGGGCATCTCGCGGGTCGTCTCGGGCGTGCGTCTGCTGGGCGAACTGACCGATCTGGCCAGCCGGCCAGGTCCTGACGGGCGGCGCCCCGACGAAGATCCGCGCATCCGGCACAGGCTCGCCGATCTGAACATCGAGTTCACGGTCGGCCGCTGGCTCGCCTACCGGGTCGCCTGGATGCAGTCGCAGGGCCTGGTCCCGAACCACGAGGCCTCGATGTCGAAGCTCTACGGCACCATGATCAATCAGCGCCTTGCCGGCATGATCAACATGTTCGGCCTCGGCGGCGCGCTCTCTGGAGAGCAGGAGCACGCTCCACTGCACGGCCGAATGCCGGACGAGTACCTCAACTCGGTACCGCTGACCATCGCCGCGGGCACGTCGGAGATCATGCGAAACATCATCGCAACGCGAGGCCTGGGTCTGCCGCGATAGGCTCAGCAGCGCGCTGTCCTCGGAGAGTCACCGGTTGCTCACGTATCGCGACGAATATCGTCCCGACTGCACCGGTCTTCGGGATCAAGCGGTCCGGTCGGTCCGCTTGTCGGCAGGCGAGTAGGGCGGGGCGTCCTCGGAGACGCTGGCCAGCGAGCGCACCGTGAATGTGGACCAGTCGGCCTCCTGCTCAGAAGGCCCACCCGGTCCGATGCCAGTCAGCAGGATTGGCGGCGAATCAGGAAACTCGGCTACTAGGCTGAGTTTGCCGCCCAGGGCCGCGACATAGCGGTTGAGTGAGGACAGCAGGAGATCGTCGCGCTGTTCGAGGCGCGAGACGTTCTCCTGGTTAATGCCCAGCCGCTGAGCGACGTCGACCTGGGTTTGCCTTACCGCCTGGCGAAGTTGGCGCAGGGTCATCTCCTCGGCAACCAGCTTCGCGGCCCGCTGCTCCACGCGGTGGCGGCGCTCGGGCGAGAGCTGGTCGAGCTTGTCTTGCAGCGTGCTCATGGCATTCTCCTTTGCCTCTCGATCCGTGCGAGATGCCAATCGAACCGTTCGTCCGCTAGCTGGATCAAGCGGCGATAGAAGCGGCGCTCGTTCGACCCGCGCTTGTCTCCGGCGACCAGCAGGATCGCGTTCCGCGCGGGATCAAAGGCGAACGCCACCCGCCAGACTCCTCGATCTGCGTCGAACCGGAGTTCCTTCATGTTCGAATGGCGCGACCCCTTCAGTGTGTCCACCCGTGGCCTGTTGAGCGTCGGGCCGATCTGGGCGAGCAACTGGGCGTGTGCCAACAGCTCGTCTTGAACGGCATCCGACAGTGAAGCGAACTCGGTGTCGAACGATGGATCGAACTCGACGTTCCACTTCATCAGCTTCAATATGCATCAGAGATCATATGTTGTCAAGCGCAACTTCAGAGGAGAAAGACAGCGGCGTCGGATCCGTCATCCGCGAGACACCCGAAGCTCACGCCGCGGATCGGACGTAGGCGTTGCCGAGGGCGCCCCAACTGGCGACGAGGAAGGGGACGCAGTAAGTCAGCGGGATCTTCCAGGCGAGTTCGGCCGAACCATCCCCGCCGACGATGACCGTGCCCTGGTTGATGGCGACGAGGATGGTGCCGACGACGGCTGAGGTGAGGATGGAGCGGCGGAGCATGCCTCGATTTCGGAAGGCGCAGCGCCAGCACTCTCGGCCGCTCTTCATCTGGAAGTGACGGCCGGGATTGGCCTGGTTGAGGTGGCGGCACCACTGCCTGAGGCGCTGCGTCGTCTGGGCTGCATTCGACATTTGGCGCTAGGCTAACGTTCGTGCGGCCGCTGAATATCTTCTTCGACGTCGACGGATGCCTGGTCTCGTGGAATCTGCACCTGCGGCCCTATGCGCGGGAAGTGCTGGAGCGGCTTCAGGAGCGCGGGCACCACGTCTACATGTGGTCGGGGTATGGGGCGCGGCGCGAGGTGGCCGACAAGCACGACCTGTGGCCGCTGCTGGCCGGGATCATGGGCAAGCCGATCTTCCAGTACCGGCAGCGCCTGCACCTGTTCACGGACATCGTGCCCGACTTCATCATTGACGACCATCGTGAGATTGTCGAGGCGCTGGGCGGCGCGGTGATCAAGCCGCCGCGCGAGCCGTTGGCGCGGGATCGGGAGATGGTGCGGGTGTACAGAAGGATCCTGGAGTACGAGCGGGAGCATCGACGCCGCTGGGCCTGACTTAGCCGCCCTCTTCGGACTCGTCCTCGGGCGCCGGGAGTTCGCGGCCAACCGGGTAGGTGTCGAGGCTGGTGTCGAGCCACGAGGTGCTGAGATGGTCGGTCGACCAGGCGTAGTCGAAGAGGCGTGGGTCGGGGTGCAACCAGGGTTGATGGAGGCCGAGCTGAATCCCGTTGAGCAGCGGGATCCGCCATTGGTGGACCTCGCCGCTGAGGAGCAACTCCTGAACTTGGCGGCCAACCTGCTGTCGCGCGGCGAGGTCGAACGTGGTCGACATGTCATCGATGAGCGCATCGAGCTCGGCGCTAGCGTCGTCGCTCCAGTGTCCGCTGCCGCTGGAGTACAAGGTTCGGCGCCAGTCGTCGGTCGGATCGGCGCCGTGCGGCACCGCGCCCCAGCCGAGGAAGCAGAATCGCTCGCCCTCGCGGAGCTGGTCGATCGCCTCGGCGAAGGGACGGTTTTCCAGTTCCACCTGTAGTCCCGTAGCGTCGGCGATCATAGAGCGGAGCGACTCTCCTGAGCCGGGGAAGAAGCCCTCGAACAGGTCGGCGACGACCAGTGGCAACACAGACCAGCCGGCGGTTGCCCCGGCGGCGCTGAGCAGCTGGGTGACTTCGGCCAGGTCGGCATCCCGATCGGCGCGGTAGCCGGGGAAGGTGGCAAGCTGTTGCTGGCTGAGGCTCCAGCCGTCGAGATACCAGGGCAATGGGCCGGAGGCCCGCCCGTGGCCGCGGTAGAGCCGTTCGATCAACTGGGACCGATCGATCGCGACGCCGACGGCTCGCAGCAGTCTGGGATCCGCGAGCGGCGAGTCAGGATCGGCCGAGAGGGGTGCGAGCAGTTCGACGGCCGATGCCAGGGGCAGTTCATGGGTGGGATGGTCCGGATACTGCTCGCGCAGCGCTTCGACCGTCTCGTTTGACAGGGGATAGTCGGCGCGATCGAAGGCGGCGGCGCCATAGAGGCTGACGATGTTGTTGGCGTCGCCCGAGGTGAAGGTGATCCCTTCGGCCCAGGAGGAATCGCCGCGCCACCAGTTGCCGGAACGAGCGAGCGTCAACTCGAATCCGTTGTACAGCAACGGCGTGTACGGTCCCGTGCCGCTGTTGAGGAAGGCGTCGGAGGGGTCGTCGCGCCAGGCGTCGCCGAACTGCTCGGCCGCCTCGCGGCTGGTCATCCAGGCAAAGGGCGAGGCGTGAACGGAGGCGAGATAGCCGGCGTCGGGCTGGGCAGTCGTCAGGCTGATCGATTCGTTGGACGTTGCCTCTGCAGAGTTCGTTCGGTTGTAGGCGTCGCGGCGGAAGAAGTGCGGATCGGGGAGTCCGTTCGCGTCAACTGCTGCCTGCTGGCGCTCGATGTTCCAGCGAATGTCCTCTGCGGTGAAGGCGCGGCCGTTGGCCGGCTCGTGGTCCCAGAAGACAGCGCCGGGCTCGACTGTGAAAACGTAGGTGTTCTGATCGGGCATCTCGGGCAGCCCGCAGAGGTCGGCCTCGAGCTCGCCGGTGGACGCCGAGGACGGCCGGATTAACCGGTTGTACATGAGGCTGTGTGCGGCCCGGGTGTGTCGGAAGCGGGAGCGGTGCGGATCCCAGCGATCATGCTGTTCTGTGGCGAGCCAGACGCGGATGACGCCGCCTGGCAGCGGTCCGCTCGGCGGCTCGGCCTGAGCGGCCTGCTGGCCGGTTGCCTGTGATTGTTGTTGGCTGGACTGCTGTTGAGGGTCAGGCGGCTCAGGAGGCTCGTCCTGCTGCGGCATCGTCTGCTGCTGCAGTTCCTGCGGGGCGGGCTCGTCGTCGGAGCAGCCGACCAGTGCCAGGCCAGCGGCGCCGACTCCGGCGCGGGCTGACGCGCGAAGCAACGAGCGGCGGGAGAGGCGGCGACGGCGCGTCCGGGTCCAGTAGCCGCCTCGCGATGAGGCGGCCCTCGGGCCACCGGAATCTCTCGTTGACATACGCGTTATCGTATCCGCGATTTCTCTATGGCGGGATTGATCAATATCAATTCGATCAGGCAACTAGACGAAAGGCCAGAGTGGCGCGATACTTGTGCAAGCCGGTGAAACCGTCGCCGTGTTCGGCGAGCGAAGGGTTGACGCGATGCCGCCTCTGGTTCCCTCCTTCATGATGCCGCAGTGGCTCAAGGACGCTCCGATTCCGATCCAGATGGCGCTGTTGCTGCCCGGTTTGATCGTGGGCAACATTCTCGCGATCGCGGTGCACGCGATCATGATCAACCTGGGCGCCGGCAATCAGCATCTGTCGTCGGCCAACGGCGGATTCGACGCCTGGCTGTTGTGGATCATCATCGGTGCAGGACTGTTCATCGGTCTCGCCGCCGGCGGCTTTGTGTACATCGGGGTCGGTCTGGGCGCGGACAAGGAGACCGAGGTGGAGGACGAGGCCGAGTCGGGGATGCTGGAGCTGTAGGGTCACATCCTCTTCTTACGCGTTACGAAGCGCCCCCTCGTTTGAGGGGGCGCCTCTACATAGTCGCCAGGTCTTCGACCCGCCCTGCCGATGCGATCACGCTGCTCCCGTAGGAGACGCCGTGCCGCACGCGGTGACATACCCGCGGCAAGCGCGGGTATGACAGAGTTGGGGGCTAGGCCTGGAGTTCGGCGGCGAAGAAGGCCTTGAGCTTGTCCCAGGCGTCGGCGGCGGCTTCGGGATCGTGGACCTCGGGGGAGGTGTCGTTGAAGAAGCCGTGGTCGGAGTCCGGGTACATGTGGATCTGGTTGCGCACGCCGGCGCCGTTGAGCGCTGACCCGATGCCCTCCACGACTTCGGCGTTGATCCACTCGTCGCGACCGGCGAAGAAGCCCATCACTGCGCCCTGGATCTGGCCCGCGTCGCCCATGCCTGCACCGGGCACGCCGTAGAAGGGCGCGGCCGCAGTGACGGCCGGGTTGTTCATCGCCAGCAGCAGCGACATGCCGCCGCCCAGGCAGAATCCGGTCACGCCAATCCGATCGGCGCGGACGTCGTCACGCGCCTGCAGGGCCGAGACGGCGCCGGACATGTCGACCAGCGCGTTGGGCTCCTGCAAGGTCATCATCAGCTTCTGCGCCTCGTCCGGCTCGGCCGTGACGGCGCCGTGGAAGAGGTCGGGCGCGAGCGCGACATAACCCTCGGCGGCGATCCGGTTGGCGATGTCGCAGATGTTGGGGTTGAGTCCCCACCATTCCTGGATCACGACGACGCCGGGGTAGGGCCCGCCCTCGACAGGCTTGGCCAGGTATCCGGAGGCGGTGCCGCCGTTGGCGGCGAATTCGATGGTTTCGTGGGCGAGGATTGCCATGTTTGGCGTCTTTCGGTTGTTGGAGTTCCGGCGGTGTGGGGAGGCCCCTCCGCCTTCGGCGCCTCCCCCCAGAGGGGGGAGGAAAGAGATGGGCGGAGAAACGGACTCCTAGCGTGGGGCCTGTGCAGGCCTAGCGTGGGGCCTGTGCAGGCCAGGGATTCTTCTGTGAGCCGAGGTAAGACTGGGCGGCGACTCGATCGAGTTCGTCCAGGCTGAAACTCAGGCCGGCGGAGTAGACGGCGGCTTCGACCGTGGGCAGGTTGTACATGCCGACTTCGTTGCCCCAGACAAGGAAGTCGCGGCCGTTAATGTTGGCCGCGGCGTCGGTGCAGAGCCAGACGACGAAGGGCGAGACGTTTTCCGGCGCCATCATCGCCTCACGATCGGCGCCGAAGTCGATGTCGCCAGCGTCGCCCGCGGCCAGGCCCGCCTCGCGGGCGCGGCGCTGGGCTTCGGCCAGCTCCTCGGTCAGAGTCAGGCGCGTCCCGGCGCGCGGCCGGATCGCATTCGCGGTGACGCCGTAGCGGCCCAGGTCGCGGGCCAGCGTGCGGGTCAGGCCGACGATGCCCTCTTTGGCCGCGGCGTAGTTGGCCTGGCCCATGTTGCCGAGGCCGGACTCGGAAGAGGTGTTGACAATCCGTCCCGAACGCTGTTGACGGAAGACCTGGGAAGCGAACTTGGTCACGGTGAAGTGGCCCTTGAGGTGGACATCGACGACGACGTCCCATTCCTCTTCGGTCATGTTGAAGACCATCCGGTCGCGCAGGATGCCGGCGTTGTTGATCAGGATGTCGAGTCGGCCGAACGCGTCGAGCGCCTGCTGGACCATGCGCTCGCCGGCGTCCATGTCGGCGACTGAATCGTAGTTGGCGACGGCGTCGCCGCCGGCATCCTTGATCGCTGCCACGACCTCGTCGGCCGGCGCCGACTGACCATCGAGTTCGCCGCCCTGGGATCCGCCGTAGTCGTTGACCACGACCCTGGCGCCCTCGGAGGCGAGCAGCAGGGCATGTCCACGGCCAATGCCACGTCCGGCGCCGGTCACGATTGCGACGCGGCCATCAAGTCGATCACCCATTGGTTGGGTCCTTTCTCGA
This sequence comes from Chloroflexota bacterium, assembly GCA_009838735.1. Taxonomy (GTDB): domain Bacteria; phylum Chloroflexota; class Dehalococcoidia; order Bin125; family Bin125; genus Bin125. The sequence goes on along the minus strand of VXQZ01000037.1, from coordinate 102,808 downwards.
AGTAGCTGATTCCGCAGGCAGGATACAAGGCGGTCCGGCACTGGACGTATTGCGCGGGACCGCCAGGGCGCTATGACTCGACGCCGTTACTTGACGGAATGAGGAACTTCTTGCTAAAGCGGTAGTGGCGGTTGGACGGGTGGGTCTCCCCGAGTGAGGGTGTGATGGTTACGACATCGGTGGCGTCGCCGGCGGCGGCGCATTCTCTGCTGGTCAATCCGGAACAAGCCGGCGCCGAGACGGCGCAGGGGCGCGCGCACGGACCGGGCGCCGGGCCGATCTCCAGGCCGGTCGTCTGCTCGATCCTGACGCCTTCGGGCGCGCTCCTCGCACGGGCGCTGGTCAGACCGCGTCCGGCCACGCTGCCGGCAGATACGTACGCGGTCGAGGTCAGCCAGGTCGACCCGGCGGGCGCGCTGGAGCCGCTGCTGCGGACCAACCCGCAGGTCGTGCTGCGGACGCCGCATGAGGCTCAGCTGGCGCTGCGGATCGATCACATCATCGGTCCGCGCGAACAGCGCACCTACTATCTGCAGACCCTGACCGCTTCGAACGAGTAGGGAGCGGTTAGGATCCAGGCAGACACACGTCATTTGGGCCTTCTGGAAAGAAGACATTGATGGCTTTCGTGGAGCTGGCCTCGGGACTGGAGTTTCCCGAGGGGCCGATCGCGATGGACGACGGTTCGGTAATCCTGACCGAGATCGCGCGCCAGACGCTCACGCGGGTGACGCCGGACGGTCGCGTGGAAGTGGTCGCCGAAACCGGCGGCGGACCCAATGGGGCGGCGATCGGGCCGGACGGGCACGTCTGGATCACCAACAACGGCGGCTTCGAATGGAACCGATCGGGCGGGCGGCTGTTGCCGGGCGGCCAGGCGCTCGACTACACGTCGGGCTCGATCCAACGCGTCAACATCGAGAGCGGCGCGGTGGAGACCGTCTACACGGAATGCGACGGGGTTCCGCTCAAGGGGCCGAACGACATCGTCTTCGATTCATCCGGCGGGTTCTGGTTCTCGGACCTGGGCAAGAACCGCGAGTACGACCGTGACCTGGGTGCGCTCTACTACGCCACCACCGACGGCAATCACATCTCGCGCGCCGTCTTCCCGATCCCGGGCGGCGCCAACGGGGTGGGTCTCGCGCCGAACGACACGCATGTCTACATCGCCGAGACGCCGACCGGCCGACTGTTCGGCTGGGAGATCGCGGAGCCGGGCGTGCTGGCCTCGGACAACGCGGCGGCCGGATTCCACTCCTTCATCGCCAACGCCGGCGGCTACACGCTGTTCGATTCGCTCGCGGTGGAGGAATCGGGCAACGTCTGCGTGGCGACGATCGGCCCGGGCGGGGTCACCGTGATCAATCCCGAGACGGGCGACGTGGAGCACGTCGCGGTCGGCGACGATCCGCTGACGACCAACATCTGTTTCGGCGGGGCCGACATGCAGACCGCCTACATCACGCTCTCGACCAGCGGGCGGCTGATTTCGTGTCAGTGGCCGCGTCCGGGTCTGCGGCTCCATTTCAACGCGTAGGCGGCACCGCCATTCCCGCGGTTGCCGGGGGAATCTCGAAGCGGTCAGAGCCTCTTCGCGACCGGCGCCGATTGGTCCGGCCCTGGTCGCTCCGCACTGCCGACATGAGTCGTCGGGACCAAGGCGAGATACCCGCGACAAGCGCGGGTATGACGGGGAACTGTTTGGGCGCCGCAGCTTGTCCGCTATCGGGGGCGCGGATAGCATGCGGGGAGCGCGCTGCACGGTCTAGCGGGGACGGGAGCAGGGATGGAACGGTTTGCCGGGCTGCTTCAGCAACTGCCACGCCAGCAGGGTGAGATGCTGCGCGCGCTGCACCTGGCCCAGGAAGAGTTGGGCTGGATCTCGCGCGATGCGATCCGGCTAATCGCGAGACACCTGCGGGTGTCGGAGGCGCAGGTCTACGGTCCGGCCACGTTCTACGCAGAGTTTCGCCACTCGCCGCCGCCCAAGACGCTGGTCACGTGGTGCTCCGGTCCGTCCTGCCGCGTCGTCGGCGGCGACCGCGTGCGTCGGATCTTCGAGGCCGAGTTCGGCTGCCGGCTGGGCGAGAACACGCCCGACGACGAGCTGGGTCTCTGGCTGGGCCAGTGCAACGGCACCTGCGAGCAGGCGCCGATGGTCTGGGTCAATGGTCGAGTGGTCGGCCCGCTGACGATGGTCGAGTCGGTCAAGCTGGCCCGGCGGCTCAAGGCGGGAGATGACGTGATCGAGTGGCCCCAACGGCCGATCAAGATCGCACCGGCGACGTTCGTCGACGCCGAAGCGACGTACGGTTCCGCACACGGGCCGGGACACGCCCACGGACAAGAAGGGGCGGAGGAGTCGGGCCGATGAGCAGCGTGTACGAAGAACTGCGCGAAGCCGCCGAGTTGGCGGCTGCGCCGCGGCGCAGCCCCTCGCGCCCGTTGATCCGGGTTGACCTGTCGACCTCCTCGATCGCGGCAGAGGCGGATCGGCTCTGGGAGGCGTTGCAGCCGCTCGCGGCCGAGCATGAGGCCGACCTGATGCGGGTGGGCACGCTGGGGCTGTCCTGGCTGGAGCCGGTGGTCGAGGTAGAACGGCCGGATGGGGCGGGCGGCGGCGCGGTGGTCTATGGGCCGGTCAGACCGGAGGACGCGGCCGAGTTTCTCGCGGCCGCGTTGGGCGATCACCCGGCCGAGGATGCGGCCCGGTGGCTGATCGGCGCGCGAACGCCGACGCCGGGCATTCCGTCCCTGACCGATCATCCCTTCTGGGGGCCGCAGGAGCGGCGCTTGATGCGGGTGATGGGCCTGATCGACCCGGAATCAATTGACGAAGCCATCGCCGAGGGCGCCTACGCGGCGCTGGACCGGGCGGTGGCGATGGAGCCGATGGCGATCTGCGACCTCGTGCTGTCGGCCGGCGTGGGCGGCAGAGGCGGCGGCGGGTTTCCCGCCGGACAGAAGTGGAAGTTCCTGCTCGGCGCGCCGGGCCCGACCAAGTACCTGGTCTGCAACGCGGACGAAGGCGACCCGGGCGCGTTCGTCAACCGCGTGTTGATGGAGTCGGACCCGCATCTGGTGATCGAGGGCATGGCGATTGCGGGCAAGGCGACCGGCGCCGACTACGGGTTCATCTACATTCGCGACGAGTACCCCCTGTCGATCGAGCGAATGCAGCTGGCGCTCGATCAGGCGCGCGAACGCGGGCTGCTGGGCGCCGACATCTTCGGTTCCGGCTTCGACTTCGATCTCGAGATCACCCGAGGCGCCGGATCGTACGTCTGCGGCGAGGAGACCGGACTGATTGCGTCGGTCGAGGGGATCCGCGGCATGCCCAAGATCCGTCCGCCCTTCCCGGCCCAACAGGGCGTGTTCTCCGAGCCGTCCAATGTCAACAACACCGAGACCTACGCCAACGTGCCGCTGATCGTGCAGCACGGCGACGCCTGGTACCGGCAGTTCGGGACGGAATCGGACCCGGGCACGAAGATGTTCTCGATCTCAGGCGCGCTTGAGCGGCCGGGCATCCTCGAGGTGCCCTTCGGCATGGGCATGGACGAACTCCTGCTCGGCTGCGGCGGCGGCCCACCCGACGGTCACACGCCCAAGGGCATCCAGCCGGGCGGTCCCCTGGGCGGCCTCCTGCCGGCCTCGGACCTGGGCCTCAAGCTGGAGCGCCCGCCCTTCACCGAGCGCGGCGTGCTGCTGGGCTCGGGCGGGCTGATCCTGTTCGACGAACGCGCTTCGGCGGTCGACCTGACCAAGTATTTCTCCGAGTTCTGCGAGGACGAATCCTGCGGCCGCTGCACGACCTGTCACGGCGGGTCGCAACGGCTGGTCGAGGTGCTGGAGCGGATCATGCACGGCGACGGCCGGCTGGAGGATCTTGATCGGATCGGGGCGATCGACAAGACGCTGCAGAACGCCAACTGTCTGCACGGCCAGTTCACACCGTACGCGGTGCGCGGACTGGTCAACTACTTCCGCGAAGAGCTGGACACGCACATCGACGAGAAGCGCGATCCGGCCCGGGTCGCGCCGGGGCTGACCCGATACCTGATCACCGATCCGTCCGATCCGCGCCTGGAGGGGGCGGCGGCGCTCTGTCCGACCGCCTGCATCGCGCGGGCGCCGGTCGAGGCCGATGACGACACCGAGGAGGGTGAAGACGGCGGCGAGCAGGCCGCAGCCCTGGGCGACTGGCAGATCGATCAGCCGCGCTGCATCCATTGCGATGTCTGCCGCGAGGTGGCGCCCGAGGCGATCCGGGTCGAAGACCGGTTCCTGACCACGCTCTCGGTGGTCTGAGCTCGGTCGACGACGGGGCCGACCGCCGGGCCGGCATGTCCACCAACTGTCCACGCGCTGTCCACGCACTGTCCAGGCTGGGGCGTCAGCCTCGGACGAACCGGGCTGACGCGGTTCCGTATTCGAACCCCAATTGATAAACTGCCTGAGCGGTTGCCCCGAAGCGGGTGACGAGGATACACGGAAGCGTGTAACATACAGGCATGGTCACACCGGTTCGGCGGCAATATCTCGACCTTAAGGCTCGTCATCCGGATGCGATCCTGCTGTTCCGCCTGGGCGACTTTTACGAGACGTTTGACGAGGACGCGAAGGTCGTGTCCGAGGCGCTGGACATTGCCCTGACCTCGAAGCCGATGGGCGGCGGCCTGCGTTCGCCCCTTGCCGGCGTGCCGGTGCGCTCGGTCGAGCAGCACCTGACGCGGCTCGTCGCGCAAGGGCACCGGGTGGCGATCTGCGAGCAGCTGGAACAGCCGCGGGCGGCGAAGGGGCTGGTCAAGCGGGGAGTCGTGCGGGTGGTGTCGCCCGGGACCGCGCTGGAACCGGCGCTGCTCGAGGCGGGCCAGGCCTCGGCCTGCGCCGCGGTCGTGGTGCGCCGTGAGCGGCGCCGGCTCCGTCTGGGGGTCGCCGTGGCCGACATCACGACCGGCGCCTGCCACGTGGCCGAACTGGACGGCCAGCTCGAAGAGGACGCGGCGCTCTGGCGGCGCGCGGCCGATTTGCTCGAGCGGCTAGGCGCGCGCGAGTTGCTGATCGGAGAGACGAGCGAGGCGCCACTGATCGATCTGGTCGATCTGGCGCTGACCCGGCGGCCGGATTCGGAGTTCCGCGGCGACACAGCCAGGCGGGCGCTCGAGGAGCAGTACGGCGCGCCGGCTGCGGCGCTGGGGCTGGAGGGCGAACGCGGCGACGCCGCCCTGGGCGCGCTGGGCGCGCTGATCGGCTACCTGCGCCGGGCGCTGCCGGCGAACGGTGCCCCGGTTGATGATCTGGGCGATGAGACGGGCGACGAGACGACGGGGGCAGCGCAGCCGGGCGCCATGCCGCATCTGTCGGCGCCGCGCTGGTTCGAGACTGAGGCCTACCTGCAGTGGGACCGGGCGACCGAGCGCGCGCTGGGCGTGACCGCGCCGGGCTCGACGGGGGGTTCGGCGGCGGCCGCGGACGCGGGAGCGCAGACGCTGCTGGAAGTGATCGACCGTTGCGGCAGCGCCCCGGGCCGGCGCTGGCTGCGGGCGGCGGTGGCCTCGCCGCTGCTCAGCGTGGAGCGAATCGAACGACGGCTGGACCGGGTCGAGGCCCTGGTCCGGCGGCCGGCCCTGCGGCGCGCGCTGGCCGCGCAGCTGCGTGGCGCCGCCGACCTCGAGCGCCTGTTCGGCCGCGCCTCATCCGGGGTCGCCTCGGCCGCCGAACTGGCGCGGCTGGCGCGCGGACTGATCGCCGCGGCGGATCTGGCGGCGACGATCGAGGAGTCGACCGCGGGCAGCGCGAGCCCGGCGCTGGAACACCTGGCCGGGCAGCTGGCGCCGGCGCCGGCTGCGGCTGAGCGGATTGACGCGTCCCTGGACGAGCGCCCCGCGGAAGCTGGCGGCGGCGTGGTCCGCGCCGGCGTCGACGCCGAGGTCGACTCCGCCCGGGCGGCGAGCGCGGCGGCGCGCGAACTGATGGCCGCGCGCGAGCGCGAGCTGCGTGAGCAGTCGGGCATCGAATCGCTCAGAATCGGCTATCACCGGACCTTCGGCTATCACATCGAGCTGACCCGATCGGTCGCCGGGCGGGCGCCGGAGGCGTGGGAGCGGCGCCAGTCGCTGCGCGATCGCGAACGCTTCTCCGAGCCCGGGTTGCGCCGGATTGAAACCGAACTGCAGGCGGCCGAGGAGCGGCTCGAACAGGCCGAGCGGGACTGTGTTGAGCGCCTGCGCCGCTCCCTCGTGGCGCAGGCGGAGACGGTCCGCCGGGCCGCGGGCGCCCTGGCCCGGCTCGACGCGGCCGCGTCGTTGGCCGCGGTGGCGGCCGAACGGGCCTGGAGCCGGCCTAGCCTGGAACACTCCGGCGTCCTCGACATCACCGCCGGCCGTCACCCGATCGTTGAGGCGGCGGCGGCCCAGGGCGGGTTCGTGCCCAACGACCTGCGTCTGGCCGACGACGGCCAACACGCGCCGCAATTGCTGCTGGTCACGGGGCCGAACATGGCCGGCAAATCGACCTATCTGCGGCAGGCCGCTTTGATCGTGATTCTCGCCCAGGCCGGATCCTTCGTGCCGGCCGAGCGGGCGCGGGTCGGGCTGGTCGACCGGATTTTCGCCCGAGTCGGCGCGCATGACGAGCTGGCCCGGGGCCGCTCGACGTTCATGGTTGAGATGCTGGAGACGGCGCACCTGCTGCACGGGGCCACGGATCGATCGCTGGTGCTGCTGGACGAGATCGGCCGCGGGACATCCACGTGGGACGGGTTGGCGATCGCGCAGGCGGTGGCCGAGGCACTGGGCGGCGGTCCGCAGGCGGCTTGCCCGGACGCGCGCACAGCATCTGCTCCGCCGCGCTCCGAGCGCGGGCCGCGGACGCTCTTCGCGACCCACTTCCATGAGCTCACCGCGCTCGCCGGCCGGCTGCCGCGGGTGGCCAACGCCGCCGTCCAGGTCGAGGAGACCGAGGCGGGCCGGATCGAGTTCCTCTACCGGATCGCGCCCGGCGCCGCCGACCGCTCGTACGGCGTGCATGTTGCGGCTCAGGCCGGGCTTCCGGCCGCGGTGGTCGCACGGGCGCGGGAGTTGCTCGAGCAACTGGAACGGCCGCAGCGCGGGGCGACGGGCGATGCCGCGGCGCGCGCTGCGACAGGTAATGCCGCGGCGGGCGCGACGACGGGCGATGCCGCGGCGCGCGCGGCTGGGGAGCGAGCGCCGCAGCTGATGCTGATGCCGCCCGCTCCACCAGCCGCGCATCCGCTGCTGCACGATCTGGCCGATGTCGATGTCGACGGGATCACGCCCCTGGAGGCGATCTCGGCGCTCTACGCGCTGCGCGAGCAGGCCCGGGCCGAGCTGCGCGGTCTGCAGCCCGAGCGCCCGGCCCGCAGGGCGGAGGCAGGATCATGAGTCGCTCCCAAGCACCGCTCGCAGCGTCCGCTGGGTCGAACACCGACGCGCGGCGTCCGATCCGTCAGCTGCCCGAACTGGTGGCGGCGCAGATCGCGGCGGGCGAGGTGATCGAGCGGCCGGCTGCCGTGCTCAAGGAACTGCTGGAGAACGCGCTCGACGCAGGCGCCGGGCGGATATCGGTCGAGATCGAGGCGGCCGGCCGCGAGCGGATCGCCGTGCACGACGACGGCCGAGGCATTCGCGCGGCCGAGTTGCCGTTGGCCTTCAGCCGGCATGCGACCTCCAAACTGGCCACGGTGGACGACCTCGGCCGGCTGGACAGCTACGGATTCCGCGGCGAGGCGCTGCCCGCGATCGCCGCGGCGGCCGGCCGGCTGCGGTTGACGACGCGCAGCGCGGCCGAGGATGCCGCCAGTCTGATCGAGTTCGCCGCTGGCGCGGCGGCGGCGCCGCGGCCGGCGGCGCGGGCCGTGGGGACCTCGGTGGAGGTATTCGATCTGTTCGCCGGTCAGCCCGCCCGCCGGGCCTTCCTGGCCGGGGCGCGGGCCGAGCGCGCGGCGCTCCTGCGGGTCAGTTCGGATGCGCTATTGGCCCAGCCCGATCGCTCGCTGCGGGTGCGGATGGAGACTCGCACGCCGCTGGCCCACGACGCGGGCCCGGGACCGGGGCGGGAGGCGGCGCTGCGCGAGGCTGCGGCCGCGGTCTTTAGCCCGGATGCGGCCGAACGCGGGATCTGGATCGACGCCCGGTCTGAGCGATCCGAGCTGGCGCTGGACGGAATCGCCGGCGCGCCGCAGGATGCGCGGCGCAGCCGGGAGCGGATCCGGCTGTTCGTCAACGGGCGACCGGTGCACGATCGGCGGCTCTCGTACGCGGTGCAGGAGGCCTATCGCGACTGGCTCGGGGCGGGCGAGTTCCCCCTGGTCGTGGCTCGGCTGCGGCTGCCGCCGGACGCGGTGGACGTCAACATTCACCCTGCCAAGACCGAGGTCAAGCTGCGCGATCCCGGCGCCGCCTTCTCGCTGTTGCAGCGCACGCTGCGCGAGGCGCTGGCCAGCCGGCGTTCGGCGATCCCCCTGCGGATGCCGTCGGGCCCGCGATTAGGGAACGGCGCGGTCGCCGCTGAGTCCGCGGTCGACAATCGAACCGCACCTGACCGCGAACGCTCATCCACCCCGCCCGCGGGATTCGAGCAACCGGGCGCGCAGCCGCGTACGGCGCTGCCCGGCCGGAGTTGGCGGACGCAGGCGGTCGCCGAGCCACCCCTGGCGCCGGCGTTCGCGGCAACGGCGGCGTCTCCGGCGTTGCCGCCGCTGCGCATGGTCGGACAGCTGCACCGCACCTTCATCATTGCCGAAGGTCCACGCGGCCTGGTCCTGGTCGACCAGCATGGCGCGCACGAGCGGGTCATGTACGAGCGCCTGCTGGCTGACGCGGCCGGACCGCGCCGGGACGCCAGTCAACCGCTGCTGGAACCGATCCTGCTGCCGCTCGACGCTGAGGAGTCGGCGCACTGGTCGGCGGCGGCAGCAGAGTTGCTCAGGCTGGGCTTCGAGGCCGATCTGTTTGGCGAACGGACGCTGCGCGTGCGCGCCTTGCCCGCCACGCTGGCGGCCGGCAGGGCAGCCCGCTGGGCCGACGCGCTGGTTCGGGCCGTGCTGGCCGACCTGGACCCGGCCGGCCGCGAACCGGAGCGCTTCGACCGGGCGGCGGCCTCGGCCGCCTGTCATGGCTCGGTGCGGCGCGGACAGGTACTGGATCCGACGGCGATGACCGCTCTGTTGCGCGATCTCGAACGCTGCGACAACCCGCATTCGTGTCCACACGGCCGGCCAACGCTGGTCGAGATTTCGTCCGACGACGTCCTCCGGCAGTTCGGCCGCAAGTAACCGTTCGGCGGGCGGCGGCAGCCGCTCCTCCGCCCCGGCAGCGGCGCTCAACGAACGAGGCCGCCCCCGGTCGGGAACGGCCTCGGTGATGGCTGGCCGAGGTTCGGCTCAGGTGCCCCGCAGCCGGGGGTCGAGGATGTCGCGCAACGCGTCGCCCATCATGTTGAAGCCGAACACGGCGATCGCGATCGAGAGACCGGGGAAGACGCCCAGCCACCAGGCTTCGGTCGCGTAGAACAGCGAGACGCCGCCGGTGTCCTGTCCCCAGGTGGGGAAGGGCGGCGGAATGCCGAAGCCGAGGAAGGAGATGGCCGCCTCAATCAGCACGGCCGCGCCGAGGTTGAGCGAGGCGAGGATGATGATCGTGGCCATGATGTTGGGCATGATGTGGGCGACCATGATGCGCACGTTGGATGCCCCGAGGGTGCGCGCGGCCTCGACGTACTGGGCGGCGCGGGTGGCGAAGACGGCGCCGCGCACGATCCGCGAGTTGCCGGCGGCCAGGACGAGGGCGATCGTGAGGATCACGGTCGTGGTGCGCGGGAATACCTGCCAGAACCACTCGTCGCCAATCTGCGCCTGCGGGCCGATGTTGGGGCCGAAGCCGAGCCCGAAGAAGCCGTCGCCGCCGGTGCCGAGCACGGCCAGCACGGCGAGGATCAGGAAGATCGCCGGGAAGGCGTTCCAGATATCGACCACGCGCTGAATCACGATGTCGACGTCGGGCACTGGACCGCTGCGCGAAGGCAAGGTGTTGCTGATGGCGTTCTGCAACTGATCGAGCGGCTCAGTCAGCAGTCCGAAACTGCCGACATCGATGATCTTGAGCGCCAGCTGCAGCGCCAGAACGAGGAGGGCGAAGGGTAAGGCGAGCACCCACCAGAGGGGCAGGCCGGCGATCATACGCGGCAGGGCATAGAGCAGCCCCGGCCCGGTCAGACTGGCCGGCAGCGGGATCCGCAGGGCGAGAATGAAGCCGGGCGCGTGCATCCTCCAACTCGCCCCGGCCCCGGCGAAGTATCCGGAGACGAGTCCGATCGCGGTCGAGAGCAGGGCCGTGAGGATGACCGAGCCCAGCCCGACCAACACGGTGATCTCGGTGCCATAGGCGATCCGGGTGACCATGTCGCGGCCGAGGTTGTCGGTACCCATGACGTGGTCGGCGTTGGGCGAAATGAAGCGATCGCCCAGCGTGCCCTTGCCATAGGGAGCGACCTGGATTGCGTTGGGGTCCTGTTCGACGGTCTGGATGATCGGCGCGGTAGCGGCGACGATCACGCAGACCAGCAGGATCACCGCGCCGAAGGCGCCGAAGTACTTCTTGCGCTTGAACATCCACCAGGGCATCACGACGACGCCGATCAGGAAGCCGACCGAGCCGGCAAACATCAGCGTGACCACGGCCGTGACAAAACCGAGCGGGCTGGAGACGGAGCGGTCAATCAGGAGTTGGAGCTGGTCTCGGATCCAGTTCGCGATCCCGCCGTCGTCGCGGACGACGAAGGCGGAGGCGGCCTCCTGCGCGTCTGACATCAGCGTTCTCCCTCTGTCATCCGTGTGACCAGCGCGCCTGGAGCGAGCAGCCGGGTCGGATCAGTTGTAGCGAATGCGCGGATCGACGAGCGAATAGGCGATGTCGATCACGAGGTTGGCGAGAATCACGACCAACGCGATCACGACCATGATGCCCATCACGACGGGGATGTCGCGGTCCTTGAGCGCCGTAATCATACGCAGGCCCATGCCGGGCAGCGTGAAGATGCTCTCCATGATCACCGAGCCGCCGACCAGGATCGAGGCGGAGAGGCCGATCAGGGTGAGGACCGGGATCAGGGCGTTGCGCATTGCGTGGCGCACGATGACTGCGTTCTCCTGCAGGCCTTTGGCGCGCGCGGTCCGCACGTAGTCCTGGCGCAGCACCTCGAGCATTTCGCCCCGCGTGAGCCGCATGACGGGACCGGCGAGGCCGATGCCGAGGATGATCGCCGGCACGTAGAGCTGACGCAGGTTCTCCGCCAAGTTTTCACCTGGCGTCTGGTAGATCAGCGGCAACGGCGGTAAGCCGAGCTCGGGGAAGATGATCCGAATCGTGAGTACCGCCAGCCAGAAACCCGGCACGGAGAGCGCAAGAATCGCTCCCCCGCGGATCACATAGTCGAGCGCTGAATCTTGTCTGATCGCCGAAATGATCCCGACGGGGAGGGCGATCGCCACTCCGACGATGAGGGCGAGCACTCCTAACTCGAGCGTGACCGGCACCCGGTGCTCAATCTCCTCGACCACGGTCTGGAAGGAGCCGATGAACGAAGTGCCGAGGTCGCCCTGGAGCGCGCGCCAGAGCCAGTTGCCGTACTGCACGATCCAGGGATCGTTCCAGCCGAGCTGCTCTTCCCATTGAGCGCGGATGCGTTCCTTGTCTTCGCCTGCGCCGACGTGATCGGCGAGCATGACGTCGATGAAGTCTCCCGGCAGCAACTGAGTCAGCAGCGAGACCAGCATCGTCACGCCGATCATCGTGGGGATGATCAGCAGGAGTCGGCGTATGATGTACTGCCGCATGAGAACGCGCTTTCCCTGGGTCCCCACCGCCGATGATCGCCAGCGGGAGAGCCGGCGACGGGCCGGGCTCTCCCGCTGGGGAGTCGAATCGAAGCCAGGTTCCTAGACGTACTCGTCCTTGATGCTCTGGTCGAGCATGAAGGCGATTTCGCCCTCTTGGCCCCAGCCGTAGGTGGCCTTCGGCCACATGCGCGGGGTGCCGCCGATGACCTGGCCGGTCTTGACGTCAAGCTGCTTCATCCAGGGGTTGAAGGCGTAGACGCCAGGAGCGGCGGTGTACGGCACGATGTACATCTTGGTCGCCATGTAGCGCTGGATGTCGTTGATGTACTCGATCCGCTCTTCGAGGTCGAGTAGGCCCTTCTGGGTGTCGAACATCTCGTGCAGGCGTTCGTCGGTCTCCGGGCCGCCGCCAACGGCCGCGTTGGGGTGCGGCGTCCAGTTCTCGGCGCCGGCGTTGCCGCCGGTGTCGAGCGCGAGCACGTTCTCGATGTTGTCGGGCGTGCGCGCGGCGGAACCCCAGTTGTGGCGTCCGGAGGTGCGGGCGTAGCAGGCGGCGAAGAGGTCCTCGGGGTCGGTCGCGCCGCCGTACAGCGGGCCGATCGCGAGGTGAGTCGACTCGCCGTCCCAGTCGTCGGGGAAGTTGCCGCGGAAGATCGAGGCGATATAGGCGGCGTACTCCTTGCCGAAGTACTCGAACTGGAAGCCGCCTTCCGAGGCTGACAGGGTGCAGGCCTCGTAGAAGTTGACCACCGTGGCGCCGTAGTCGGGGGTGTGATGCACCGTCGCCGAAATGCCGTCGGGGTAGCCGGCGGCGGAGAGCAACTCGCGCGCCTTCTGCAGCGCTTCGTCGTTGCTCAGCGCCACGCCGCGATGGAACAGGATGCCTGAGTCTTCGCCTTCGAAGGTCTCGCCGAACTTGTCCAGATCCTGCGGGTCCATCCAGTAGGGCGGCAGCTGTGAGATACCGGTCATCCAGCCGCCACGGCCGGTGTCATCGGTCGCGGAGAGGATGTCGTTCCGGTTCATGGCCAGCGACAGCGCCTGGCGCACGCGGACATCGTTCCAGGGCGGGATCGAGAAGTTGAAGTAGAAGCCGCCGGGCACGGTGTTCGGCGTGAAGACGTAGCCGTCTTCCTCGATCTGCGGAGCGGCTTCCTGTGCCTGCTTGAAGATCGCGGGAGAGAGCTGCGAGAAGTCCAGCGAACCCTCGCCCAGCGCCGGGATCAGGACGTTCGTGTCGCCGTTCATCGTGGCGACGATGCCGTCCATCAGGGGCAGGTCGTGACCGAGGTCGTTCGACCGGTGCCAGTTGGGGTTGCGCCGCCAGTTGATGGAGACGTCAGGCTCGTAGCTGTCGAAGATCCAGGCGCCGGAACCGACCGGGCGCTCGGCCACGGTGCCGTCGTCAACGATTTCCTGGGGAATGACGTACAGGTGCTGACCGGAGCCGGCCAGGGTCAGGAAGGGCGCGTGCGGACGGTGCAGCTTGAAGGTCAGGCTGTTGTCCTCGCCTGGCTCGAAGGCGGAGATGACCTTGTTCCAACCGGCGGCGTTGGGCGAGATCTCCTGGAAGCGATCGTGCGTCATGACGATGTCGTCGAGCGTCACGGCGCGGCCGTTGAGCGGATCGACGTCGTGCCAGGTGGCGTCTTCGCGGATTCGGAAGACGAAGGTGGTGTCGTCCGGGATTTCCGGCATCGCCGCGGCCAGGTCGGGCTCGTACTCGGCCAGGTTGATCGGGTTGACGCCTTCGCTGCCGGTGATCGCCTGGATCAGCTTCGAGTAGTGGAAGCCGGACGGGATCTGGGCGCGGTAGGTCAGGTTCTCGTACGGGTCCAGGGTCGGCGGGTTACCCGAGTAAGGGCCCACGAAGGGGGCGGTGCGGGTGCCGCCGCGAATGATGTCGCTGGCGGCGGCAACGGCGGCTTGCTGCTGCTGGCCCTGATCGGCGGCCTGCTGCTGGTCAGCCTGGTCAGCCTGCTGTTCGGCAGCCTGCTGCTGCGCGGCCTGCTGTTGCTGCTGCTGCATCGCCTGCTGCTGGTCAGCCTGCTGCTGCTGCACCTGCGCGGCCGCCTGCTGACCGTCGTCGTCATCGTCGCCGCAGCCGACCAGTGCCAGGCCGGCGGCGCCAACACCAGCGCGGGCGGACGCCCCGAGCAGCGCGCGGCGCGACATGCGTCGCCGGCGCATCCGTTGCCAGTAGTTTCGCTCACTCATTGGTACCTCCTGTAGCGGGACGCTCCCGCTGGATACTCTTCGCCCGACACTGGGCCTGCCGGGTCAGTTCTGCGCAGGGTACAACACATTTGATGAAACGCTCGACAACTGTCGGCCGTTAGTTCATGAACTCGTACATTCCGTCGGTATATGATCAATCGCCCGCAGTGAGGCTGTGGGCGGGCGCCCGGGCGCCGAACGGATCGAACTGCGAATCGCCGGGGCTATCCGGCCGCCGGACGTCCGGACCCGCCGGGCACGCGGATGCTGCGGCGGATCGATTCGTAGAGGAAGCGCCAGTCTTCCTTGTCCCGCGGCTGGGCGCCGCGATAGCGAATCGCGGCCAGCATGTTGACGTCGGTTGGGGGCAGTTCCGCTTCCTGAGCGAACTCGCGCAGGGCGTCAGGCAGATCTCGGCCGGCCGACAGATCGACTCCACCTTCCGGGCGGCCATCGAACAGCTCGCCAACCGTGGTTCCCAGGGCTTCGGCGATCGAGAAGATCGTCAGGGCCGACGGCCTGACCGTGAGCGAGCGTTCGACCTGTGACAGGTATCCCTTGGAGACGCCGGACAGGCGCGCCAGATCGTTGAGCGACAGCTTCTGCTTCTTGCGCAGCGCGCGCACCCGCTGACCGAGCGTCTCTTCCAGCTCCGACGCGGGCGTGTCCGGCTGGTCCTCAGGCTGATCGCTCACCTGGCTCAACATGACAGCCTCGATTCCGGCTTCACGTCGCAAAGACGCACGGCCGTGAATGGACGGCGTCCGAGCGGGCGGATCGGGCGCGCTGGTGGAGACGGGGGAGAATCGAACTCCCCGTCCAGACGGTCTCCGCGAGCTGCTTCTACGTGCGTAGCCGTTGCTTGTGTTGTCCCTGTCCGCCGGCGCGTCGGCCGACCGTTACGAACAGGTAAGTGGGAATGTCTTTCCGCCGCGGTCCCAACTTCCCGTGACGGGCATCCGAGTTAGTCGTCGCCGCGCTCTCTCCGACTCGGCAGCGGTTGAGAGGCGACGTCACCGCGGTTAGGCGGCGAGGGCGAGTTCCCTGGTTTCGCCAATTAGGGAGTGGTGGCGTGGTTTAGCGAGCAACGCCAGCTCGACACGCAGCAGCTCGAAGTCAACCGCTGTCGAACCCTTTCGTCCCCATCGAGTCTCTTCACCGGAATGTACCGGTGTAAAGCCAACCTAACAAGAGTGGACAACCTTTGCATGGTTATTGGTTCGTTATTGCAGTCGCTCTGCATGTTTCGCTACGGAACGCGTGCTGGATCCACTCAATCGCCGCTCGTTGAGCGTCGGATCGCCCGTTCGATTTGCCGCTGGGCGTCGCGCTTGGCCAGCTGTTCACGCTTCTCGTGCTGCCGCCGGCCGCGCCCCACGCCGATTTCCAGCTTGGCCAGGCCGCGGGTGAGATAGAGCCGGAGCGGCACCAGGGTCAGTCCCTGTTGCGCAAAGGCCTGCTCGAGTTGCCTGATCTCGCGACGGTGCAGCAACAGCCGCCGATCGCGAGTGGGCTCATGGTTCGCCTGCCCCGATGGTTCATAGCGGGCGATGTGAGCGCCAACCAGCACCAACTCGCCATCGCGCGGCCGGCAGTACGCCTCCTGGATCGAGACCCGGCCAGCGCGCACGCTCTTGATTTCAGAGCCGGTCAGGCTCAGGCCCGCCTCGTAGCGGCGCAGCACCTCGTATTGATATAGCGCGCGCCGGTTGCGGGCGACGACCCGATCATTGGGCTGCGCACCGTTCTGCTCCGGACGGCGCCTGCGCGACTTCGACTTCTTGGCCATGCATTGAGCTTAGGGAGTTGAGCTCAGACGGCTTCAGCCGGCGGGGTCGGACCCGGGCCTAGCATGAGGCCATGCAACTGTCGGGCCGGCGTGAACTCTGGACGGCGTGCTGGCCCTGGCTGCTGGGAGCGCTGGCGTTCTGCGGCCTGACCGCGGCGCTGGCCGTTGGCGCCGCGGTCATGGTCCACCCGCCGCTGTTCTCGGATCTGCGACCCTGGTGGCCGCCGCTGGCCGCGGTCGGATTGCTCTCGACCGCGGCCGGCTATTGGCTGCTCTGGGGCCGAGGCCGCTAGTCCTCCTCGGCCAACGCGGCGAGCACGGCCGCTGCGGCATCCGCCGTCACGTAGGCGGACCAAACCTCGGGATAGCTCTTCAGGTACCAGATCGCGGCCTCGTCGGGCGATGCGTTGTTGTCCGACATCCAGATTTCGGAGAGCACCTGCACGTCGGCGGCGAAGTCCCAGGCGAGCAGGAACTCGACGATGTCGGGGGCGTCGTTGAGCATCGTGTGGTAGACGGCGATTCGCACCTCCGATGCGGGGTAGGCGCAGCCCTGGTCGCTGTTCCAGCATTCCTCGGTCCACTCGGGCTCCTCGAGGCGATACAGGTCAAGCGTGGCCGTCGGCTTGGTGGGACCCCACATGTAACCGAGCCACGCCTCGCCGCGGGCGTAAGTCGACTCAAGGTCTTCGAACAGGGCGGCGCCGGAACCTGGCTTGACCAGTTCGAGCACATCCTCGAGTCCGTAAGCGACGACCTTGTTGCCGTTGACCTGCTCGCAGGCCCAGCCGGGCACGCAGTCGATGAAGCGCGCCCTGCCGCGAGAGTCGGCGGTCACGAAGAGTTCCATGTAGTCAGGCAGGTCGGAGACGGAAACCAGGCCCGGGTTCGCGTCCTTCACGTACTGCGGAATGACCCAGCCCTCCCAGTTTTCGTCCAGCGAATCACCCAACAGCGCGATGATGTCGGGATCTTCCAGTTCGTCGATCCAGGGCTGCTGCGCCGGCCAGATCTCCATCGTCACGTGCGTGTCGCCATTGATCAGGCCCTGGAACAGGGAAACGGTATCGCCGGCCTGGAGCTCGACCGGGTAGCCGTACCCGTGCTCGGTGATGAATGCGGCGGCCCGCACCTGGATCTCCGAGGACGTCCAGTTCAAATCACTGAAGACGATCGTTGGCCTGTCGAGCGCCGTGGCGGAGAGGCCCAGCGCATCGAGCACGCGGGCGGCGACCTCGTCGGGGACGAATGCGGCCCAGACGCGAGGGTTGTTCTCCAGATACCAGATGGCCGCTTCGTCAGGCGAGGCGTTGTTGTCGGACATCCAGATTTCGGACTGCACCTGCACGTCGGCGGAGAAGTCCCAGGCGCGCAGGAACTCGATGATCTCGGGCGCGCGAGCGCTCAGGCTGCGGTGCACGGCGATCCGGACTTCGGAACTCGGGTAGGCGCAGCCCTGGTGGCTGTTCCAGCAATCCTCGGTCCACTCCGGCTCTTCCAGCCTGTACAGATCGAGCGTCGCGGTCGGCTTGGTCGGACCCCACATGTAGCCCAGCCAGGCTTCGCCGCGGGCGTAGGTCGATTCCAGGTCCTCGAATAGCGCCGCGCCGGAACCCGGCGCGATCACCTCGAACAGGTCCTCGAGTCCATAGGCGACGATCTTGTTGGAGTTGACCTGCTCGCAGGCCCAACCGGGAACGCAGCCAACGAAGCGCGCACGCCCGCGTGAGTCGGCCGTTACAAACAGATCGATGTAGTCGGGCAGGTCGCTCACAGAGACCAGGCCGGGATTGGCGTCCTTGACGTACTGGGGAATGACCCAGCCTTCCCAGTTCTCGTCCAGCGAATCGCCCAAAATGTCGATCACGCCCGGGTCATCCAGATCGTCGATCCAGGGCTGCTGCGCAGGCCAGATCTCCATCGTGATGTGGGTGTCGCCCTGAATCAGTCCCTGGAACAGGGAGGTGGTGTCACCAGCCTGTAGCTCGACCGGGTAGCCGTAGCCGTGCTCGACAATGAAGGCTGCCGCCCGCACTTGGATCTCCGAGGAGGTCCAGTTCAGGTCGCTGAAGATGATCTCTTCTTTGTCCCCGGAGGGTGCGGCTGCGACTTGCTGCTGTTGTTCCTGCTGAGCCTGCTGTTGGCTCGTGGCGGACGGTTCGTCTTGCGCTTGCGCTTGTGCCTGCTGGTCGTCGGCGCTACGCCCCGACGCGGCCGTTGAACTCTGTTGTTCCGCTTGCTGCTGCGATGGTTCGGCTGCTTGCTGCTGTTGCTGTTGCTGTTCGTCATCTCCGGAACAGGCGGCCAGCACGACCAGTGCCCCGGCCAGCAGGGCTGCTAGCGCCAGCCCGCGCAGACCTGTGAGAACGCTCAGTGAGTTAAGCAATGAGATTGGAGCCTCCCTTATCTGATGCGCCCAATGCGCTCCTGATATCAACAGATGCTACCAACCACCACCAACTGGAAAATCTGTTACTTCTCAGACGAGCTCAATCGCGGCGGCCGAACAGACCCGCGCGATGGAGCGCAATCAGCGTCATCAGCACCGAGACGACCACGAACATGGCCTTGGCTCCGCCCAGGAACGCCTTGGGAGAGAGTTCAGGATCGGCCAGGGCAAACCCGGTCACCGTCCACAGCGCGAGCGCGACCACCACCGCCGTCAGGCCGGGGATTCGGGCCAACCGAGACAGTAGATGGCGCATCTGCTTCGTGTCCTCTCGCGCTGTTATTCGTCGCCCAGCGCCGTTTGCCGACGGCTGGTCAGCGCCTGGGTCAGTCGATCAATGATGATGGCGAGAAACACGATCCCCAGGCCGGCCAGGAACGCGTTGCCCGGCTCGATCCGTCCCAGTCCCCGGTTGACGTCCTCGCCCAAACCGCCGGCCCCGACCAACGAGGCGATCACGACCATCGCCAGGGCCATCAGCGTGGTCTGGTTGATGCCGGCCATGATCGTGGGAATGGCGAGCGGAATCTTCACCTTGACCAGCATCTGACTGCGGGTCATGCCGAAGGAATCGGCGGCTTCGAGCGTTTCCTCGGGCAACTGGCGGATACCCAGGTTCGTCAACCGCACCGCCGGCGGAACCGCGTAGATCAAGGTGGCCAACACGGCCGGCGTGTCCCCCAGCGAAAAGAAGGCGATCGCTGGGACGAGATAGACGAATGACGGCATCGTCTGCATGGCGTCGAGGATCGGGCGCAACACGGCATCCAGCCGTTCGCTCTGCGAGGCCCAGATACCCATCGGCACTGCGATCAGGATTGAGAGCGTGACCGTGACGATGATCAACGCCATCGTCTCGACCGTCGATTCCCACAGTCCGAAGGTTGCCAACAGCAGCAACGAGACCGCGGCAAACAGCGCCATCCGAAATGAAACCAGCAGCCACGACGACAGGGCGACGGCCGCGATCAGCGCGGGCCAGGTGAACCAGAGCATCATGTCTTCGAGCGCGATCAGAAACCAGACGATGACGTTCTTGATCGCCTGGAAGACAGGCGAGAGGTTGTCCTTGAGCCAGTCCAGCCAGACGTCGATGCGGTGGCCGATATCGCGGCCGACATCAAAGGGAAACTCGTCGGCGACGGCGAAGTATGCGACGACGAAGAGCACACCAACGAAGACAATCGCCAGCGGCGCCGACCACCACGCGCCTGTTCCTGTTGACAGGTTGCCCCGAAGAAGTTGCGTCAGGAACTGACGGGACGCGGCCGGAGGAAGTGGTCGAGTGCTCAACCTGCGGGCTCGCCTTCTGTCGTGGCCGCGACCGCCGCCTCGTCCGAGACCATCGCCCGAGCCAGCCGCTCCAGCGGAATCACGCCGACCAACACGCCCGCCCGGTTCACCACTTGCAGCGGCTGCGTTGCCGACAGCCCGGCCGGCACCAGCTCATCCAGCACCGCATCCTCCAACACGACATAACGATCATCCATCTGAGCAGTGAGCGCCTCTACGCCGGTGTCCATGATCGACGCGGCGGTCACCATCCCATGCAGGCGCACGTCCTGGGTGAACTCGCGGACGAAGCTGTCGGCCGGATTGAGCACGACGTCGTTGGGCGCGCCGACCTGCACCACTTCGCCATCGCGCATGATCGCGATCCGGTCGCCGACGCGTACGGCTTCGTTCAGATCATGGGTGATAAACACGATCGTCTTCTGTACCGATTCCTGCAGGGCCAGCAACTCGTCCTGAAGCTCGCGGCGGATCACCGGATCGAGCGCCGAGAACGGTTCGTCCATCAGCAGCACCGGCGTGTCCATCGCCAGACCGCGGGCCAGCCCAACGCGCTGTTTCATGCCGCCCGAGAGCTGGTTCGGCATCGATCCCGTCCACTCGCCCAGACCGACCAGTTCGAGCGCCGAGTTGGCGCGTTCGCGACGTTCCTGCTTGTCGACGCCCGCGACTTCAAGCGGCAATCCAACGTTGTCCAGTACGTTGCGATGCGGCATCAGCCCGAAGTGCTGGAACACCATTGCCAGCTCGCGTCGCCTGATCTCCCGCAGGTCCTCCTGATTCATCGCGGTGACCTCGCGGCCGTCGAGCCAGACCTGGCCGACGGAAGGTTCGATCAGTCGATTGATGCAACGCACCAGAGTCGACTTGCCGCAACCGGAGAGTCCCATCACCACGAACAGTTCGCCTCGGCCGATTTGAATGTTGATATCGCGCAACCCGACGACCGCGCCGGTCTCCTCCTGGATGTCGTCTTTGGAACGACCGTCGATTGCAAGCTGGAGGCCGTCGCCGTCGTCGTTAAACACTTTGTAGAGCCCACGGATGGATAGCGCTGGCTCTGTGTCAACTGCCACCGTTCAGTCTCCTTCCGGTCTGGTGCGCAGACTACTCTTTGCCCCAATGCGTGTTCTCTGGCTGGCTGCTGTGACGGCGATCGTGGTGCTGACCATCGCCGCCGCGGGCTGCAATGCGTCGCGTGGCGGCATCTTCTCGGGGGTCGGCGGTTCGGCGGAGGCCGCGCTGCATATCGATGAAGGCGCCGATGACAAAGCGATCCTGACTCCCCTGAATCGCCCGCTCAAGCTCGAGGAGCCGTTCTGGCTGCGGCTGGAGATGAACGAGCCGGTGGACGCCGACCATATCGTGATCCGCGTTGAGTACGATGCCGGCGCCCGCGAGTACTTCGAACTGAGGGATTTTCGCTTCGACGATGTCGAGCCGCCCTGGAAGATCGCCGCAATTCCACTGGCGCTGACCGACGACGGCGATTTCAACATCGCGTTGATCGTGAATTCGCGCAAAGTCACCGACGTCAAGGTGACGGTCGAGAACTGAACAGGCTCAGTGCTGCGCTAACCTGCCCCTCGGAGTAAGGGGTAGCGACATGCGGCCGATCGCCGACGTGGCAGCGGATCTGGGCTTGGACGACGACGATCTCGATCTCTACGGACGACACAAGGCCAAGCTGAACGCCGAGGCCCTCGAGCGCCTCGGCCGGCGGCCTCAGGGCGACCTCGTGCTGGTCACCGGCATGACGCCGACGACCGCCGGAGAAGGCAAGACGACCACCGCGATCGGGCTCACACAGGCGCTGCGGCAATCGGGTGCGAACGCAGTCGTCGCCCTGCGCGAACCCTCAATGGGACCCGTCTTCGGAATCAAGGGCGGCGGCACCGGCGGGGGTGGATCCCAGGTGCTCCCGGCAGACGACATCAATCTGCATTTCACGGGCGATCTGCACGCCGTGACGGCGGCAAACAACCTGCTGGCGGCGGCGATCGACAACTCCATCTTCCACGGCAATGCGCTCGGGCTCGATGCCCGCCGCATCACCTGGCGGCGCTGCCTCGATATGAACGACCGCGCGCTGCGCGGCGCGGTGATCGGCATGGGCGGCACCACCGATGGCATTCCGCGCGAGGAAGCGTTCGACATCACGCCGGCCTCCGAGGTGATGGCGATTCTGTCGGTGGCCAGCGACATCGATGACCTGCACCGGCGGCTGGGCGACATCATCGTCGGCTACACATCCTCTACGCCGATTCAACCGGTGACCTGCCAGGATTTGCAAGTCGATAGCGCGATGACCGTGCTACTCAAGGACGCCATCCGGCCCAATCTCGTGCAGATGGGCGAGGGCGGACCGGCATTTGTGCACGGCGGGCCATTCGCCAACATCGCCTTGGGCTGCAACTCGATCACCGCCACCCGCGCTGCCCTGTCCTGCGCCGACATCACCGTGACCGAAGCCGGCTTTGGCTCGGATCTTGGCGCGGAGAAGTTCTTCAATGTCGTATCGCGAATTGGCGAGTTCGAACCTCAGGCGGCGGTGATCGTCGCCACCGCCCGCGCCATCAAGCGGCATGGCGGTCGTTCGGCGCGCGAGCTGGAGGTCGAGGACCTGGCCGCGCTGGAGGCAGGACTGCCGAACCTCGACGCGCATATCGACAACATGGAACAGCACGGCGTGACTCCGGTCGTGGCTGTCAACCAGTTCCCATCGGACACGCCGGCCGAGCTGGACGCCGTCCTCGCGCACTGTCGCGCTCGAGGGGTCCGCGCGGCGGTCGCCAATCCCTACGGAGGCGGTGGAGACGCCTGCCTCGATCTCGCCGTCCAGGTGCGCGAAGCGCTGGCTGGAGAACGGCCGTCGTTCCGACGGCTCTACGACCTGGCATCCCCACTCAAGGACAAAATCGAAACGGTTGCTCGAGAGGTGTACGGCGCGGGATCTGTGTCGTACCTGCGGCTTGCCGAATTGACGTTGCGCCGCGCCCGCAGGCTCGGCCAGGATGACTGGCCGGTCTGCATCGCCAAGACGCAATACTCGCTTTCGGACGATCCTGCCTTGCTCGGTCGCCCCCGAGATCACGAGTTCACGGTCCGCGACGTACGCCCCTCGGCCGGAGCCGGGTTCGTCGTGATTATCTCCGGCGAGATCATGACCATGCCCGGACTGCCCCGCTCACCGGCAGCCGTCCACTTTGACCACACCGCCGAGACGCACACCGGTTAGGTCGTCATGCCCGAGTTTCGCAACACGTTCTCCGGCAATCCTCTCGACCGCGAAGCTGCGCGACGCCGAGACGAGGACTGGGTCTCGAAGCAGGTCGACGTCCCCCAGACGCAGTTTCTTCCCTTGCGCAACCTCACGTTTCCCATGCGTCAGGTCAATGGCGCCATGCGCCTGGCCTGGTCGAGTCTGCCGCCAGGGGCCGACACGGACCGGCATCCTCCCTTACTGCTCGGTACCAGCGACGACGACGCGAGATTCGCCATCAACGAGGCTGCCGCGCCAAATCAGTTTGAGCTCCCGGCAGACGCAGCCTTCTCGGACCTGCGTGCCGCGGCAGCGGTGCTCGACGCCGATGATGCGGGAATCGCGGCGCAGGCCCGGGCCTTCCTCGACTGGCACGAGCGTCATCGCTTCTGCGCGGTCTGTGGGGCGCCCACCGCGGCAGCACAGGGCGGCATCTTTCGCAAATGCACGACCTGCCCCGCCGAGCACTTTCCACGCACCGACCCGGTCGTGATCACTGTCGTGATCGACACCGAGCGCGATCGCTGTCTGCTGGGACGCCAGGCCTCCTGGCCGGCCGGCATGTTCTCGGCATTGGCGGGATTCATCGATCATGGTGAATCGATTGAAGATGCGGTCCGACGTGAAGTGGCTGAAGAGTCCGGGATCGACGCGGTCAACGTGCGCTACCACTCGTCGCAGCCCTGGCCCTTCCCCTCCTCTCTGATGATTGGTTGTCACGCCGACGCGGGCAGCGCCGACATCAACTACGACGACTGGGAGATGGACGACGTGCGCTGGTTCACCAGGGATGAAATCGTCCACTCGCTGCAGCAACCCGCTGCGCAGCTGGACCAGCCCGGACTACCGGACGGAGCCCTGTCATTGCCGGGTCCGATGGCGATCGCGCACACATTGATTTCCGCCTGGGCCGCCGGCAACGTCTGATCTCTCGGACAAACCGCGTTGTACGCTCGGCGATATGAAACAGCTACGCCTCGCCCCCATCGGCATTCTCGCGCTCGCGGCGATCATTGCAATCATCGCCGCCTGTTCCTCGGACGGCGAACAGACGACTCCCCAGCAGGCCGAACAGAGCCGAACGGAATCGAACGCCACCGACCAACCCGAACAGCGCCGGTCGACCGAGCAGGCCGAACAGGACCGAACGGCATCGAACGCTGCCGAACAATCCGAACAACCTCAGTCGACCGAACAGGACCGAACGGCGTCGAACGCCACCGAACAATCCGAACAGTCACAGTCGAGCGAACAGGCCGAACCGGACCGATCGGAACCGAACGGAACCGAACAAGCCGAACAGCAACAGGCGCAACAGTCAGCCCAGCAACAGGCTGACGACGCCGATTCCGACGAGGCCCAGGTTGAGCAGTCGCAGCCCGAGCAATCGGACGCCCAGGACGCCCAGCAGGAGGAGATGACGCCGGAGCAGGAGCAGGCCGACGCGGCCGAGCAACAGGAACAGCAAGAACAGGAGCAGCTCGACCCGGCCGAAGCCGAACGCCTGCGTCTGCGCGCGGAAGAGATCAGCGCCAACGCGACCGTCACCGATGTCGTCGGCATCAATGCCTGGCTCAACGGTGAGGAGACCTCGGTCGCCCTCGAACTGGCCAAAGGCAACGTCGTCCTGGTCGACTTCTGGACCTACACCTGCATCAATTGCGTTCGCACGCTGCCATTCCTGACGGCCTGGGACGAGAAGTACCGCGACCACGGGCTCGTGATCATCGGCATTCACTCTCCCGAGTTCGCGTTTGAAGAGCGGCTCGAAAACGTGCAGGGCGCGATCGATGAATACGACATCGAATATCTCGTGGCGATCGATAACGACCACGTCAGCTTCCGCACCTTCCAGGGCGCCCGCCGCTTCTGGCCGCGCAAATATCTCATCGGCCCGACGCCCGACGGATCGCCGATGGGGGTCCTCTACGACCACATCGGTGAAGGCGACTACCACGAGACCGAGATCGCCATCCGCCAGGCGTTAGAGGCGGGTGGCAGGGATCTGTCCAATGTCCCGATCGGGGTCGAGATCGAGGCGCCCAGCCGTCGGGGACAGCCAACCGGGCAGACGCGGGAGCTGTACATGGGCTGGAGGCGCAACTCGGGTCGGCCCTACGCCGGTCAGGATGCCTACTATCTCTCATCACTCGGCGCGGTCACTCAGTTCGTCGACGTCGCGAGCTCGCAACGCGAGCACAATCGCTGGTACCTCGAAGGTCTCTGGCAGATTGAAGAGGAGTCGATCGTTCACGCAAGACAGACGGATGATCTTGAGGACTACGTCGCGCTGATCATCCGCGGACGCACGGTCAACCTGGTGCTCACTGCGGCCGACAACGGTCAGCCCTACGACGTCTTCGTCGAGATCGATGGACGTTGGCTGTTCCCCAACGAGGCGGGCGCGCATATCCAGTGGGACGACGACGGGCGCTCCTTCATCCGTGTGACCGAGAACGACCTGTACCGGCTGTTGTTCCTGCCGGAATGGTCGGAACATGAACTGAAGCTGAGCTCGAACTCAGACCAGTTCCGCCTCTTCGCGTTCACCTTCGGTTCCTACGTCGGCGGCGAGTAGCAGTGCCGGACGCAACGCATCACAACTGATCGAGCGGGAGAAATCATGCACAACCGACTGAACCACCTGGGCTGGTGTCTCGCGGGCCGGCGATGGCGCGTGTTGGTAGCCGTTGCGGCCTCGGCGCTACTGCTGTCCGCCTGTACGACCACGTCGGACGACGAACAGCAACAGATCGCTCAGCAAGAGCAGCAGCAAGCCGAGTCGGCAGCCGATTCGACATCGAGCGGAAGCACGACAACCGCGTCTCGCAGTTCCGGCTCATCCACGAGCGGCAGTGCAGGCGCCGCCCAGGCTGCGCAGGTCGAACAGGAACAGCAACAGGCGCAAGCGCAGGCCGTCGTAGAGAGCGAACAGGAGGCCCAGGCAGACGAAGAGCCGGCGCAGCAGCAGGCGGATGACGGCATGGGCGGTATGGAAGGCGGCATGTCGGTGGGCATCATCGAGGCCGCCGCCTACGACGACCTGAGCCCACGCCTGCAACTGCTCCTCGACTGGGGCTACCCCGTCTACGTGAGCGGTGACGAGTACACGATCGCGCTGGGCACGCCCGACCTCTCCCCGGGCCAGCACCGGATCTCGCTGGTGATCGAGGGACCGGCCGGGCTGGTTGAAACGCCGGCGATGCGAATCACGGTCCTGCCCGATGACGCTCCCGGCGAGATGCAAGAAGTGGTCGCGCGCTTCTCCCGCTTCCCCGACGGCGTCCGGGGATTCCACGTCACCTACGTCGAGTTCGCGAGCGTCGGACGCTGGAACTTAATCCTGCACATCCCCTCCGAGGACGGCTTCGAAGACATCGGCATTGCCATAGACATCCCCGAGGACACGGCCGCCCCCTCTGTCGGAGACGCGGCGCCAGCCTCCGACAGCCGCACAATCACCGATGTCGCCAACATCGAGGATCTGTCCACCGGCGACGAGCCGGATCCGGGCCTCTACCTGGTCTCACTGGCCGACGCGGTTGAGGCCGGCAAACCGCTGGTCGTCGTCTTTGCATCGCCCGGCTTCTGTACCAACGCCTTCTGTGGTCCCCAGGCAGAGGTGCTCTCCGAGCTCAGAAGCATCTATGGCGACGCGGCCAACTACGTCCACGTCGATCTCTACGAAAACCCCGCCGAGGTGAAGCTGGGAGCCGACCCGATCGAGACGCCGATCCTTGAGGAGTGGGGACTGCACACCGGCGAGTGGACATTCGTCGTCAACGCCGACGGAGTCGTTGCCGCCCGCTTCGAGGCATTCGCCCCGCTGGACGAAGTCGAAACCGCGCTGGCAATAGTGCTCGAAGGTTGATTCGAACGACAGAGAACGCGCTCGCGTCAGTCCGGCGTCTCAATCGGATGGTCGAGCGCGTTGCCGTACTCGTGCCAGGACGCGTCGTAGTTGCGGCTCTGGTTGTAGCCGAGCAGTTGCAGGAGCCAGTATCCGTGCGCCGCACGGATGCCACCCTGTCAATAGGTTGTGACGGTCGTCTCCGGAGTAATCCCCAGGTCGGCCAGCATCTGCCGTAGCTCGGCCGCTGGCTTGAGCGTCCGCACCGGCTCCTCGAGCGTTTCCAGCCACTCCAGGTGCGCCGCGCCCGGGATACGCCCCCCTCGTTGAGTGCCGCGCTTGTTCGCGCCGGTCCACTCCCCGTCCGAGCGCACGTCCCAGAACACGTGGTTGTCATCCTCGATCGCCCCGGGAATGTCGTCGAGCCGACAGATCGAGTCGTCATGAGGCGCCGGCGGGACGGGATACTCGACGGATCGCGGGCGGAGGTTCTGGCGCGAGAGCGGTCGGCCCTCGGCGTACCACTTGTCCAGTCCGCCATGCAGGATCTTGAAGTTGGTATGGCCGAATCGGTCGAAGGTCCACCAGGTCCGGGCCGCGTACAGGGAGCCCGAGCCGTCATACCCCACGACCGTCGTGTCCGGTGTGATCCCCAATCGACCGACCAGTTGAGCCCATTGCGCCGGATCCGACATGCCGTAGATCTGAGAATCGTCGCGCGGATCGGTCTTCCAGTAGCGCGAGAGCGACCAGACGGCGCCCGGGATGTGCAGGCGGAGATAGGCGTCGAGCAGGTCGCAGTCGAGCACCACGACGTCGTCGTCGTCGATGTGCTCGGCCAGCCAGTCGGTCTCGCAGATCAACTCCGGACGGGCCCATCCGTCAGCGTTCGAAGTCATCATCAATCCCCTTCGCATCCGGGCCGACAATCGTGGTTGCCGCGCGGCGTAGGTTACTCCTCAGAATCACTCTGCGGCCCTGCCGATCCCTCTGATTGGGAATCCTGCTGCTCTGCAGGTGCTTCCTCTTGCTCAACGTTCTGGGGCTCACTCTCGGTAGACCCGCTATCGGCGCTGCCGGGCTGGTACTCGCCGCGCAGGTAGTCGATCGCCACGAAGAGTTGGATGTCCTGGCCGGCCTCAAATCCGGTGTCGGGAATGGCGATTTCGATGTCGGGAGCAATCCCGACCCCTTCGACGGGCGCGTTCTCGGGCGTGAGATAGCGAGCGATGCTGACGTACAGCACGCTGCCGTCCGACAGCCGGCGCGGCACGTTGACTGTGCCCTTCCCGGTGGTCGTGGTACCGATCAGGACCGCACGGCCGTGATCCCGCAGCGCCGCAGCCATTACCTCGGAGCCCGAGGCGCTGTGCTCGTTGATGAGGACAACTAGCTCCAGGCCGACTCCGGCCCCGCCGGGCTCGTCGCTAAAGACGCGTTCATTACCCTCGCGGTCAATCTGGCGCAGCACCACTCCCTCATCCATGAACTCCCCGGTCGTCTCAACGGTTGCATCGAGCAGCCCGCCGGGATTGCCGCGCACGTCGATGATCAACTGAGTCAGACCGGCATTGCGGGCGCTCTCAAGCAACTCCAGCAACTCGCCCCGAGTGTCCTCCGTGAACTGGGTGATCAGGATGTAACCAATGTCGGCGACCGGATTGCCGGACCGGTCGGTGATCGGCAGCGACTCAACGCTGGGCACCACGATCCGGTCGCGGGTGACCACGATCAGTTCTTCTTCACCGTCTGTGTGCCGCACGAGCAGGGCGACATCGGTGCCCTTCGGTCCGCGAATGACGGCAACGGCCTGTTCGAGGCTCCAGCCCTCGGTAGATTCGCCATCGACTTCGAGAATCACATCGCCAGGGCGGATTCCTGCCTGCATCGCCGGGGAGTTGCGGAACGGACGAACGATCACGATCGCCCCGTCCACCTGGTTGACAGTGGCCCCGATGCCCTCGAACGAACCGCCGATATCCTCGCTGGCCATGCGATACCGCTCGGCATCGATGAACACCGTGTGCGGATCGTCGAGCGCGTCAATGATGCCGTTAATGGCTGCTTCGCGAGTGTCGAGCGAATTGAACTTCGATGGATCGACGAAGTCCTTGTCCAGTACCTCGACGATCTCGTCCAGGATCGCGAACCGTGAGGCTCGGCCCGGTGTGTCAGCCGTAGCTTCCTGCCCATCGTCATCCGAGGGCTGAACGGCAGCCGGGACCGCTGCCGGAGCGGCGCCGTCGCGGCCGCTGCTGCGGAGGATCCGTCCATAGTCGTCGCTGGCGTCGATCACACGCATCACGCCAATGCCGAGCGCGAACGCCGCGCCGATCATCACAAAGACCAGCAGCGTGATCGACCAGCGGCTGGGACCGCCGGAGTCGTTCAATCGCTCAGGCGTCACCGCACGACGACCCGATTCGTCTCCAGAACCGCCGGCCGGCGGCTCCCATCGAAGTTCCGACATCAGCCCCGCCCTCTCTCCGCCGACGTCACCGCAGCCTGCCAGTGGCGTCCATGATCTGTATCATCGCACTCAAATTACAAGGAACAGCCCGGTACAAGGGATTCCGGGACAACCAAGGGGGCCAACATGCCAGCCGTTGCCGGATACAGCCACGTCGCAATCTGCGTCGCCGATGTCGAAGCGTCGAAGCAGTTCTACGGAGAACAGCTCGGACTTGGAGAGATCGATCGGCCAGACTTCGGATTTCCCGGCGCCTGGTACGAGGTTGGGTCGCTGCAGTTGCATCTGATGCAGCGCGAAATGGACCAGTCTGTCGAGGGCATTGGGCCGCACTTCGCCCTGTATATCCCCACGGACGATTTCCATTCCGAGGTTGAGCGACTTCGCGCGGACGGCGTCAACGTGATGGTCGAGCCGAACCAGCGCGATAACGACGGCATCTGGGCGGCATTCTGCAAGGATCCGGACGGCAACATCATCGAGCTCACCGACATGGGACCGGATCACCACAAGTAAGTCAGACTCAGGCACGCTCCGCGGCCTCGATCGCCGAGCTCGGTCGGACGATCCCGTGGGAATCCTGTTGCCGATCGACCGTACGCTGAATCAGTGAATCAGAATCTCTCGACCGTCCTGATTTGTCCGGGACAGGGCGCGCAGCGCGCCGGCGGCGTGACCGATCTCGCCGAATCGTTCGACCAACTCCCAGCGGCGGGCCAGCAGGCATTCCGACTCGCTTCCGAAATCGCGGATTGCGATCTCTGGCGGCTTGGGCTGAGCGCCGAACAGGCCGATGAAGCAAGGCTGCGCCGTCCTTCGCTGCTGCAACCCTTCCTGGTTGCCTGGGCGGTCGCCGA
Organism: Chloroflexota bacterium; assembly: GCA_009838735.1. Taxonomy (GTDB): domain Bacteria; phylum Chloroflexota; class Dehalococcoidia; order Bin125; family Bin125; genus Bin125. Next base: position 72,758 of record VXQZ01000037.1, on the reverse strand, counting down.
ACATGCCGCGGTCGCGCCCGGGGTCGGCCCGCTCAGCTACGTGACCGGACACTCCAGCGGCATCAATTCGGCCATGGCGCTCTCCGGGGCCATCAGTCTCGAGTCAGCATTGCGCTTTGCCTGGCAATGCGGGAAGACCATGGATCAGGACTGCCTGGAGCGTCCCGGTGGCCTGTTGGCCCTGGTTGGGGCCGGGCGCGCGACGGCCGAGGCGATCGCCGACCAGTCCGGCGCGTCGCTGGCCAATCACAACGCTCCGGACCAAACCGTGATCGGCGGCACGCACCAATCGCTGGCCCGCGCAATCCGGGTTGCCCCCGAGCATGGCGGCCAGCCCGTCGAACTGCGTGTCGCGGGCGCCTTTCACACATCCTCTTTCGAGCAATCCGACGCTCTCAACCGCCGATTCATCGACACGCTGGAGATTGCCGAGGACTTCACGCCGATCGTTGGCAACCACATGGGGCAGACCATTGAGTCGCCTGAGCAGCTACGGGACGAGCTCCGATCCCAGTACGTCCGCCCGGTGGAGTGGCAATCGGTCCTCCGGACGCTCTATGCAGCAGGCGTCAGGCGCTTTCTCACTCTGGGACCGGGCAACGTGATGGCGGGTCTGGTCCGCCGCTACGGTAAGGGGTTGCCTGACCGAATACAGATTCAGCGGACCAGCCAGCTCAGATCGTGAATTCCATGCAGACTGCAAGAGAGGATCAACCCGATGAGTCGCTATGAATCCGACTACATCCTCACAACGACACGCTCCGTCCGATTGCGTCTCGACTTCGATCGGCCAATCGATCCCACAGTGATCCGAGAATGCCTTGAGATCGCGCTGCAAGCCCCGACAGCCTCAAACTCGCAGCAGTGGCAGTGGTTGGTCGTCACCGATCCGGACAAAATTGCCGGAATCGCGAAGATCTACCGCGACAGCTTTGAGGAGCTCACGCAGGCTCGAGCAGATGAGGGTCCGCGCTGGCCGGAAGGCGACTCGCGATCAGCAGCGGAACCGGGTGTGACGAGATCGGCCACCTACCTGGCGAGCGAAATGCACCGTTGCCCGGCGCTGGTGATCGCGTGTATCACGGGCCGCGTTGAAGACGCCGGTCAGATGGCGCAGGCTGCGACCTATGGCTCGATCATCCCCGGCGCCTGGTCGTTCATGCTGGCCGCGCGATCACGCGGAATCGGCATGGCCTGGACGACGCTGCATCTGCGTGATGAGTCGCTCTCACGGGACCTGCTCGGCATCCCCGCCGATGTCACCCAGGCCGTGCTGTTGCCGATGGCCTACTTCAGCGGCGATACGTTCAGGCCGGCTCCCCGAGTGCCGCTCGACGAGATCATCCATTGGAATCACTGGGGCCAGCGCACGCCCGAAGGATGAGGCTACGGGCTACCCATCGACTCCTCGTCCTCGAGGAGGTCCTCCACTTCCTGCGTCCGCAGGAACATCAGCGCTTCCTCCCGGCCCAGCCGTTCGCCGTCTTCGAGTCCGGCCTCGAACGCCTCTGCGGAGATCTGTCTCAGTCGCTGGCGCCCGGCTTCCACCCCGGCGAACCAACCGTCGGGATTGGGCAAACGGTCCAGCGAGAGCCACTCCGAGGCCTCACGGCCACGCTCGAACCCAAGCCGTTGCTGTTCTTCCGCTGCCGCATCTTTGCCGTGATCGATTTCCGCTGTGCCTTCATCGCGGCCTCGCTCGCGAGCCTCGCTGACGTCCAGCTCGGACGGCCCTCGATCGAACACGCCCAGCCCACCGCCGATTCCGGCGGTCAGCAGAACGCCCCCGGCGAAAGACAGGACCAGTGTGAGTGTGAACCTGCGTTTCAAGGATCGGCTCCTCCATCGAGCCAACGCACGCGGCTCGCGTATCCGGGACCAGGTGGGTGTGGAACAAATCGCGCACCCGCAGCTTCGCCGGTCACCCGGGCCCACCCGTTGCGATACCCGTTCATCCAGCCATCGCGGTAACTGCGATCAATGTCAATGTCATCCGACTCCAGCCCCGCCTCGAAGCCGCTCTCGAAGCTGAACCCATCGCGCACGGCCTGAACGATGACGGGCGCCATGCTCGTCTCTGAAGCCTGGCCGAGTTTGTAGCCCTCCCACCAACGATCAACCAGTTCATCTTCCCAGTACGCCTCGGCGGCAGCGACCCCTTTGTCGAAACCATCCCGGTAGGCGCTGCTTACATCGCCGTCGCTCGGTCCGCTGTCGAACAGGTCCGTCGCGAACCCGAGAACGCTAACTAACAGCACACCGACAGAGAAGGCGGCGGCGAACCAGCGTCGATCGAGGGCTTCGTCCGGCCTCGATTCCCGCGCCTGTTCTCTCAGTTCTTGCTGCTCAGATGGCTGTGACCAATGCGCCATACCGCATCACCCGCCTCCCGCAGCGGCCCCGGCCCCAAGCGGCTCCAGCGCCGGCGGCGCCGACCGCGTCCAGCCCATCACCCGTCCGAGTAGCAGTCCGCTCAAGGCAATGATCGCGCCCAGCGCTGCGACCCAGAAAATCATCTCGACATTGAAGAACGCGCCAACGATCCCAATCAGGAACGACGCAAACCCGCCGACATCCCAGGCCAATTGGAACGTCGCCGTGGCGCCGCCGCGCTGGTTGGCAGCAACCCGGTCGACGGCCAGGGCCAGCAGCCCCGTGTGCGCGCCGCCCATGCCAATTCCCGTCAGAATGCCGGCCAGCCAGAGCATCGCCGCTGTCTCCGATTGTGCCACTAACGCCATGCCCGCGCAGGTCGCGATCAGTCCGGGGATGATCACCGGAACCCGGCCGACGCGATCTGAGATGCGCCCGGCCATCGGCCTCGAGAGCATCGCGCCCAGACCCGAGAACATGAAGAACAGTGGCACGAACCCGAGGTTGCGATGCGGCTGATCGGCCAATGGCTCCAGGAACGCGGCGGCCACCGAGAATCCCAGAGTGACACTGAGGAAGACCAGCATCGGAAACACGGCCCGAGCCGGAATCAGCGCCTTCAATGAGAGCGGCGGCGGCGGAGCGGCCGGTGCCGGCGGCTCGCGCTGGACGATTGTGACCAACAGCGAGAGCACGGCCGTTGCTGCTCCGAGCAACATCACCCCCTCGAAGCCCGCGAATGCTGCCACCGCTCCGCCCGCGACAGGCGAGAGGGTCTGCGCGAAGCTGGTCGAGAGGCCGAAGAAGCCAAGCCCTTCCCCACGGCGCATCGGCGGCACGATCTCGGCCACCAACGATCCCGCCGATGTCGGGTAGAACGCCATCCCGACGCCCTGCACGCAACGCAGCGCAAACAACGCCCAGAGATTCTCGGTAAAGATCATCAAGATGAACGACGCGACGAAGGCGATCAGCGCAATCCGCATCTGACGGATCCGATGTCCGCCATCGCTCCAGCGCCCCACCAGCGGCCGCAGGAAGATTGGGATCGCCGCATAGCCGCCGACCACCAGGCCGATCTCGAAGAGATTGAAGCCAAGGTCCGTCATCTCTCGCGGCAGCGTCGTCGTCAGGTAGAAGAAGCAGGCGAAGAATGACGCCGTCCCGAGTAGCGAGAAGGCGTACTGCAGCGTCCAGAGGGGCGGCCGCCGCGGCGGAATGCCGGAGGCCGCGCGTGCGACGGTGCGTAGAAACGCAGCATGCTGAGGCGCGGCCCGCACCGTCAGCCAGTCTCGGGACCGCGCGCCTTCATGGGTCGTCAAGACTTGCCTCCGGGCCTAGAAGTCGGGCGGCCCGATTTCGGCAAGCGCATCCTCGGCGTGACCATTGCTTCGGGGACAGAGATGCTCCGCGCCCTCGACCGGTTGTTGGCAGAGCGGACAGGTCGGACGCCCTCCGGCTACAGTCTCCTCTGCCTGGACGGTGAACAGCCGAGCCGCCTGCCGGTCGAGGTCGACCCGCAGTGTCGGCGTTGCATTCGGTCCGTCCTGCTCCACATCGGTGGCGAATAGCGTGATCGTATCGGCGTCCTCGTCGTAACCCAGAGCGATGCGCCCGGCAAGGAAGTCGTGTGATGCACGGTCCGGGAATGGTTCAAGCGGCCGTGATGGCGGGCGTCGTCCCTCCCCGGTTCGCCGATGACGGGCCAGGACCTGTTGAATCGCCTCGGCCAGCGCGCTCACCTGCGTCTTCTCGCACCAGATCGAGGCCGTCTGATCGCCCGCAATCACGCGCAGCCGGAACCGTCGCTGACCGGGCGGGCCGATCGCTTCCGCTTCCAGAGCCTCCGCCGCACCCAGGTCATACTCGGCGCCGTTAGCCATGGCCGGAGTATACCCAGCGACTAAGCTACGGACAGTGCCCCAACAATCGAGCCCGAACGACGGGCGCAGTCAGGATCGATCCCATGGCAGTCGAAATTGGACAGGTAGCGCCCGACTTCACGCTGATGGACGGCGACCGTAAGGAACACACTCTCTCCGAGTATCGCGGCCAGACGGTGGTGGTCGCCTGGTACGTGCTCGCCTTCACCGGCGGTTGAACCAACGAACTGAGCCGCTTCCAGGAACTGCACCAGGAGTTCCAGGAGGCGGGCGCCCAGGTGCTGGGCATCTCCGTCGACTCCCCCTTCGCCAATGGCGCCTATGCGATCGAACTGGGACTCGAATTTCCCCTGCTCGGCGACTTCCCCTGGGGCCGGACAGGCAAGGCCTGGGGCATTCTCAACGAAGAGCGCGGCATCACCTCGCGGACAACCTACGTGATCGACCCCGACGGCGTGGTGCGGCACATCATCGACGCCCCGCGCGACTTCAACGCCCACCCCGAGGGCGCTCTGGAATTCATCAAAACGATGGAGCCTGCAAGTTGATCAGCGCCTGATACGTATATCGATTAGACAATTCAACATTAGAACGCACATTTAGTACAATTGTACGACGAGGAGACATAACGTCGAACGTTACATCGAGTTGACAAAGTTAACTCAATCGGCGAACGTAATGTCAGGCGCGGGCGATATGGCAAGTACTATCTCCCGCGAACAGGACGCCAGGCGGCGGGCCGATCTCCCCGGAGATTCCAATGGTTACAGCTGTAGCCGGGGAAGCCGCTGCCCCACAGGGATGTGCTCACATCTGGATGGTTGACACGCCCGACGGCGCCACTTCAGTAGGACACTGCGTACGTTGTAACTCGTTACGTGAGTTCTACAATTCAATCCCGGAAGACAAGCGGATCAACAACTCCGACATCTTCACAGGTCGCCGCGGCGCCAGCCGCCAGGCCTGGAGCGAAGACGACGCGGATTCCGCCGTTCGCTCCATGTACCGTCGCTAGACCGTTGCGCATCCGTACACTGCGCATATGAGTACACGTAGCGGCGGACGGACGCCCGGTGATCCGCCCACTGAGGGTATGTCGGCCGACCTCTCTGCCGACCTGGCCAGTTTCGCCGTCCGCTCCGTACCGTTCGACGAGTGGGTCGACATCGACACGCTCGTTCATCGCAGCTCGGTCACCTCGGGTGATTTCGACTACGTGCTGCGGCCGCTCTGCCCCGACTGCGGCGTTGAGGCGGACATCGAATACGAGACCCTTGATCTGGATGGCGACGGCGGCCGCGAAGTGATCTCCGCCATTGTTTGCGGCCCCTGTCAGGTCCTCTGGGAAGCGGACCAGCCAGACGCATAGCAGCCCCGATCCCCACTGCGGCAGCGTCCTCGTCGGAACTGCATCGATCAGCGCAGACCGTGCCGCAATCCCGCGCTAGTCTCTGAACCATCGACACAACACCAGAACGAATCGAGCTCCATCGATGAGCGTATCCGTGCGCATTCCTACTCCACTGCGCTCCCTGACCTCCGACCGCGATGTCGTCGAGGCAGGCGGCGAGACCCTGCAACACCTCGTCCTCGATCTCGAGCGCCAGTTCCCCGGAATCGGCGATCGGATCGTTGATGAAGATGGCGAGATTCGCCGATTCGTCAACCTCTTCGTCAACGGCGAAGACGTGCGTTTTCTCGACGGCTTGCATACTCCCCTCAGCCAGGGCGACGAAGTCTCAATCGTCCCCGCAGTCGCGGGCGGATAGACGCCAATGACGGTCCGCATCGACACCGACGGCAAGATCGCCACGGTCACGCTCGATCGCCCGGAGCGAATGAACGCCATCAGTCCCGAGATGTCTCGCCAACTGGATGAGTTCTGGGCGGCGTTCGATCAGGACGACAACCTCCACGTCGCAATCATCACGGGCTCGGGACGGGCATTTTGCGCCGGCCGCGACCTCGTCCGACCCGATGCACACGACGATGAGATCAATCGCGCCGCCAGGTCGGCTTCGAACCGTGAGTCGGCTGCGGCCAACGCCGCTGGCCTGTCCTCGTGGGGTCCCGACAAGACCTGGAAGCCGACAATTGCGGCGATCAACGGCTGGTGCCTGGCCGGCGGCTTCGCCCTCGCGCTCTCTTGCGACCTGCGAATCTTGAGCGACACGGCGCGCATCGGCTCCATGGCGCCCAAACGCGGCCTCCTGCCCGGCGGCGGCCAGGTCCAACGCCTGGCCCGCTACGTCCCGTTCGGCAAGGCGCTCGAGCTGCTCCTCCGAGCCAACCACCTCGACGCGCACGAGGCCGAACGGATTGGCCTCGCCAACGCCGTCACCACGCCCGACGATTTGCTGCCCACCGCCCGAGAATGGGCCGAAGAGATCGCATCCAACGGACCGCTCGCCGTCCGGGCGTCGAAGCGCGCCGCCTACGAAGGCGTGCTGCTCCAGACGGGCTTCGCCGATGGCATGGCGTTGGAATCGCAGCTCTACTCTGAAATCATGGTCACCGAGGACGCCCGCGAAGGCACCACCGCCTTCGCCGAAAAGCGTCCTGCCCAATTCAAGGGCCGCTGACGCGCCGGAGGCGTCTTGCGGCAATCGCCCGGAGGCGCCCGATGGTCGACACCTTCTCTTCCCTCACCGAAATCTCCCAAGCCATCCGCGAGCGCGAGGTCTCAGCCTCGGAAGTGCTTGAAGCGCACCTCGCCCGGATCGACGAGGTCAATCCGACGCTGAACGCCGTCGTCCACCTCTGCGCCGATCGTGCCCGCACCGAGGCGGCAGAGGCAGATGCTGCCATTGCCCGCGGCGACGAACTGGGTCCGCTGCATGGCGTCCCGATCACGCTCAAGGATTCGCACGACACCGAGGGCGTAATCTCGACCGGAGGCACGCTGGGCCGCAAGGAATTCGTGCCTGAGGCGGACTCCACAGTCACGGCCCGCCTGCGCGCCGCCGGCGCCATCTTGATGGGCAAGACCAACACGCCCGAGCTGACCCTCGCCGGCGAGACCGACAATCTGATCTACGGACGGACCCGCAATCCGTTCAATCCCGAGCGCACGCCCGGCGGTTCCAGCGGGGGTGCGGCGGCGATTGTCTCGGCAGGCGGTTCGCCGCTTGACCTGGGCAGCGACACCGGCGGTAGCATCCGCCTACCATCACACTTCAGCGGCATCTGCGGGATCAAGCCCACGGCCGGACGCGTGCCTCGCACCGGGCACATCGTGCCCTGGGGGATGGGCGCGCTCGACGCCTGGACCACGATCGGTCCCATGTGCCGCTACGTGGACGACCTCGTCCTGTCGCTGCCGATCATCTCCGGTCCCGACGGCGTCGACCCGTTCATCCATCCGGTCCCGCTGCGCAACCCGGACGACGTCGACCTCAGCAGCCTCAACATCGCCTGGTACTCAGATGTAGACGGCTATCTCGAGCCCGACGAAGACACCCGTGCCGTCCTCGACGCCGCAGTCACCGCCCTCGCAGAGCGGGTTTCCTCAGTCGCCCACGACACCCCGCCTCCCTTGGCGGAGTACGTCGATCTCTGGCCGCGCGTCGGCGGCGGCGACGGCCGAGGCTGGGTTCAGCGCATGCTCAACAAATGGGGCACAACCGAGGAGTCCGAGTTCCTCAAGAAGGGATTCGACCTGATCGAGCCAACCGACACCGACGTGTTCACCGAGTCGCTCGAATACCAGGACCGCTTCCGCAGCGAGATGCTCCAGTTCATCCAGCCCTACGACGCCATCGTCGCGCCGGTTGCCGCCCGCGCGGCCCCGGAACATGGCCAGACCTTCAGCAAAGAGCTGCGCACCATGTTCTACACCGGCCCCTACAACATCGCCGGCTGGCCCGGTACCGCCCTCCGCTGCGGCGAATCCAGCGATGGCCTGCCGATCGGTATCCAGGTCCTCGCCCACCCCTGGCGAGAGGATGTCACCCTGGCACTGGCGGCGGCTCTGGAGAACGACCTCGGCGGCTGGCAGCGTCCGCCGATCTGATCCGAGATTCGTCATACCCGCGCTTGCCGCGGGTATCTCGCAAAGCTCGGTTCATCGCTCAAGTTCGGTGACGAGCAACACCCGATCGATCCAGTCCAACAGCAACACCCACAGATCATCCCGACGCTGACGCAGGGAGTGCGTCGCACCGTCGAGGATGTGCAATTCACGACCCTCGCCAGCCAGCGAGTACACCCATTCGGACAATCGGGGCGGCAGCCGCCAATCCGCGCCGCCATGAATCAGCAGGAGCGGACGCGGTGCCAGCGCCTTCACCTCATCCGGCTCAATCCCCATCGTCTGTGTCGACAGCGCGCACGTCCCGGCTACCGCCTCCGATCGATGTGCCGCCCGGACGACGATTGCTCCGCCGTAGGAATGACCGATCAGCGCCACCCGTTCCATTCCTTGCTCAATCAGCCAGTCGATCCCGGCCAGTACGTCGAGGGTCCCGTCGTCGATCGGTCCTGGCGACGTCTTGACCCGAAAGTCCAACCTCAGCACGCCAATCCCAAGCTCCGGCATGGCCTCCCCAAGGTCGCCGTAGATCCCCTCAGCCGGACCGTCAAAGCCACCGTCAAACCCGCCGACGCACAACACCGCGCCGCGTGACACTTCGCGCGACGGCCGATGCCACTTCGCACCGATCGGTCCAAGTCTCGAAGGAACGACGATTTCGGACATCAGCACCTCGCTTGATACGCTACTCGCGCGCCCACTGGGAAGGCCCGACATGACCTTTGTTCCTTCGGAATCCGAGCCGCAAGCCGACGCTCAGACCGCATTGCGAACCGCGTTTGCGCCTGGCTCCGTCGCGATCGCCGGGGTTTCACCTCGCACCACCGGTTGGGGCGGCGGGCAGATGTTCCTCCGCGGCATCCGCAATCTCGACCGCGTACCGCAGGTCTACTGCCTCAACCCGCGCGGCGGCGAACTCCCCGACGGGACGCCCCTCTACCAGTCCCTGGCTGACGTGCCCGGTACCGTCGAGTCGCTGATCTCCGCCGTTCCCGCCTCCGCGATTCTCGGACTGATCGATGATGCGATCGCCAAGGGCGTCAAAGTCGTCCACCTGTTCACGGCAGGATTCGGCGAAACCGGCAGCACCGAGCGCGCCGACCTCGAAACCGAGGTATTGCGCAGGCTGCATGAAGCCGGCATCCGCATGATCGGCCCGAACTGCATGGGCGTCCATTCAACCCGTGGCGGCGTCTCCTGGATGGAAGAGGGCTCCACCACGCCCGGACGCGTCGGCATGCTCTCGCAATCAGGCATGAACGCCTCCGAGGTGGTCGGCGAAGGCGTCCGCCGAGGCATCAACTTCTCCAACGTCGCCTCGTTTGGCAACGCCTCCGATCTCAATGAGGCCGATTTCCTCGAGTTCCTCGCCCACGATCCCGACACCGACATCGTCCTCGCCTACCTCGAAGGCATTCGCAACGGACGCGACTTTCTGCGCGTAGCCCGCGACATGGCCACTGCTCGCAAACCGCTGGTCGTGCTCAAGGGCGGACTGACCGAAGCCGGCTCGCGCGCCGCCTCTTCCCACACCGGTTCACTGGCCGGATCCGCCCAGATCTGGAACGCGGTTCAGCGTCAGGCCGGATTCATTCCCGCCAACAGCGTCGAGGAACTGCTCGATCTCGCCGTCACAATCGAACGCCTGCCGAGCGTCAGCGGCCCACGCTGCGCCGTGCTCGGCGGCGGCGGTGGGGTCTCGGTCCTCGCCGCCGACATCTGCGACCGCAACGACATTCCCGTCCCCTGGTTCTCAGAGAAGACGCAGAACGTTCTGCGCGAGTTCACACCGGTTGCCGGAACCTCGATTCGCAACCCGCTCGACGCCGGCTTCATGTTCGAGGGCGACAAGATCGAGACCGCCCTGACCGCGGTCGCCGACGATCCGAACATCGACTGGCTCATGGTCCACACCGGAGCCGACAGCGGCGGCCCGAGCTCCCGCCGCGACAACTTCGCCGAGCGGATGGCAAACGACCTCGCCAACGTCGCCCCCAAGCTGAGCAAGCCGCTCGCCGTCGTCATCCGTCAGCCCCGCACCAACGTCGGCTTCGAGAGAGGTCTTGACCTCCAACGCCGCCTCAATGAGCGTGGCATCGCTTGCTATCACAGCATCGAATCCTGCGCCCGCGCCGTGCGCCGATACCTCGACTGGAAGAATCGGTAGGCTATCGACATGCCCTGGATCAAGCCCCGCCGGTTGCTCCGAGCCCCCGATTCCAGCGTGACCGCGCTGGATGATGACGCAGCCACGCTGCAGATCGAAGGCCTCTTCTGCGGGGTTTGCGCCAACAGGGTGACCAACTCGCTCAATCGACTCGACTCAGTTGAGTCTGCCTCCTGCGACCTGGAATCCGCGACGGCAACGGTCCGTCTGAGCGCTCCCGTCGATGAGGAAGATCTCCGACAGGCAGTCCTCGACGCTGCCTACGCCAAGCCGCTGCGCCGAGCCGCTGAACGCACGGCCCGCGCCGTCGGACTCTAGTCGTGGCGCGGACTCCAAGCCTCGGCGCTCACGTCTCCTCCGCGGGCGGGATCGACAAGGCGGTTGACCGAGCGGTCGAAGTAGGCGCCGAGTCATTCCAGATCTTCGGCGCCGCGCCGCAGATGTGGCGCCGCAAACATCATCCCGACGAAGACACCGAGTCATACCGCGCGAAGTTCAAGCAGGCGAAGCTGAAGTCCTCGTTCATCCACGCCGTCTATCTGATCAATCTCGCATCGCCCGACGACGAGCTGCTGCGCAAATCCACCGATACCTTGACCGCCGAGCTCGACCTGGCCGCAAGAATCGGCGCCGACGGCGTCATCTTCCACGTCGGTTCCCACATGGGCTCGGGATTCGACCACGCCCTGCCCAGGATCGCCGCTTCCATGGCGGAAGCGCTCGATCGAACCCCCGACGACGCGCTCTTGCTGATCGAAAACAACGCCGGCGCCGGCCGATCCGTCGGCTCCGTCTTCTCCGAGATCTCGGCGATTATGAACGCCGTCGACAACCCCCGTGTACGCATCTGCCTCGACACCTGCCACGCCCACGCCGCTGGCTACAACGTCGCCACGATCGCGGGGCTCAAGGAAACCGTCGACGAATTCCAGCGCGAGCTCGGCGCCGACAACTTGGCCGCGATCCATGCCAACGACTCCAAGACCGAACTCGGCTCGGGCAAAGATCGCCACGAGAATATCGGCCAGGGCAGCATCGGGATCAAAGCCTTCCGCCGCATGGTCAGGAATCGACTCCTGCGCAAAGCCGCCTGGCTGCTCGAAGTCCCCGGCTATGAAGGCGGCGGACCCGGCAAGGCCGACGTCGACATGCTCAAAGCTTTGCGCGATGACTCCGACGTACCGGAAGTCCCTCAGCCCGCCGAGTAAGGAGCGGCCGGCAACCGCCGGCTCAGACCCCGCCCCGGCTGGCCGACGTCGGGCATCACCTCGACGTTGAACACGTGACCAACCAGGCTCAGAAACGACAGCGCCGCGTCGCTCAACGAGCGTCGACGCCGCCGGATCACAGCGATGCTGCGCCGGATCGGCATCGCCGACTCGATATCGATCGGCGCCAGTTCACCCCGCTTGAGATCCTCTTCGACCGCAACCTTGGGCAGGAACGCAAGCCCCAGACCCCGCAGCACGAGCCGCTTCGCCATCTCCAGGCTGTCGACATCGATGGAGTGTCTGGGCGCAACTCCCGAGTTGTGGAACACGGCCTGGCTGATTGAGTGATAGCTGCTGCCGGTATCGAAGAAGATCACCGCCTCGTTGGCAATCTCCGCCGGAGTCGCGATCCCCTGCACCGCCAGCGGATGCGTCCGGCTGGCGAGCAAGACAATGTCGTCCTCGTAGAGCGGCACCGATTCGATCTCCGCGTGCCCGAGCTCCCGCTCGAACCCAATCTGGACCTCATCGTCCAGCACCATCTGCGACACTTCCTGGCTGCGTCCGGTGCGGATCGAAATCTCCACATTGGGCTGCGCCGCCGCGTAGCGCTGCAGCAGGCCGGGCAACACGTACGTCCCGACGGTCGGCGCCGTCCCGATGACCAGGCTGCCGCCGCCGCCCGCTCGCAGCGCATGCACCGCTTCAGCCGCGTCACGAGCCGCCTGCAGCGTCCGCTGAGCGTGAGGCAGCAGGGCCCGACCGGCGTCGGTCAGGCGCACACGACGCCCAAGTCGTTCGAACAGGCCGACGCCCAGCTGCGCCTCCATCTGAGCAATCCGCGCGGACACCGTCGGCTGCGTCAGATTTAAGCGTTCAGCAGCCCGGGAGAAGGACCGCGCCGCCGAAACCTCGACGAACGCCTCCAGTCTGGCCAGATCAATCCCGTGGATGCCCTGCATGGCGCTGCCTCCCGCCGCCGATTAGCCCGAGCGAACTCCGGTCTTACGAACCGTCACATCGCCGTACACGCCCAATTGGCATGCCAGGCGAACCGGATCCTCAAGCGCGCGCCGCCCTCGCTGATTGAGCAGCGCCTCCTCCTCGGCCCGTCCCATCTCCGACAGGTGCTCCGTCCCCGACACGACGGTAACGAAGCACCCGGCACATCGGCATTCCATGTTGCATTGGTTCGGCCACCAGAATCCCGCGTCGCGCGCCGCCTGCATCAGCCGCTCACCATCCGGCACTTCAACCGTCAGCCCCGACGGCTCAATCGTGACGGTGTGGCGCTGACCAAACATCACATCACCCCGGCACGTCCGACGCATAATCCGACCGCCGAACAGCGGCGAATCCAAGAAAATCGTCTTCCCAGCTCAACACCTGCTCCACGAACTGTCTGGGCACCGGACGAATCTGAGACGTATCGATGCCGTCCGTCGACAGCGTCTCCGGCGGCGGACCCACCTGGACGTTCTCCTCCGTCATCTTCTGCATCACCGAGTCAACTACCAACGCCCGCGCTTCGGGGTCGACGCCCTCTTCAATCGATGTCCATTCCATGTCCAGCACCAGATCGACGAAACCGCTCGTCACCATCAGCCCCTCTTCGGACAGCTGCTCGGCGATCCACTCCCCCGCCTCATTCATCAGCGCTTCGCTCGGTCTCGACATGGTCAGAGCAGTTCCCTTCACGTTCGGCAGGCGGTCTACTCGCCCCCGCCGACGATTTCCGGTCGATGACTGTCGGTGATCGTCACGTCGTTGTCGACGCCCAGGCCCGATTGCAATATCACGATCAGCAACATCAGCAGAACGACGCCGCCGATCACGATCAGCAATGGCTTTCGCAGTCGAGCGGCAAACCGCCCGCCCACACCCATGGTCAGACGTGAGAGCGACGTCAAAATGGCCGCTAGCTGGCTGTTAAGGCCTCGAAGATTCATCACGTCCGGCATGCGCTCATGGTACTGGCGTTTGTGTCCCGTTCGGTTGACCACGTCCATGACCACTAGAACAATGCGACTTGCACAGGAAACGGCAATCGATCCTGTCGCGCACTTCACGACCAACGTGTGCGACGATGCACGGACAGAGCAAGTGAGTAAACCATGACACGTCCCATTCTGCACACGGACATGTGCGACCTGCTGGACATCGAGTACCCGATCGCGCTCGCCGGCATGGGTCCCACGACCGGCGGCGGACAAGCCGGCATCGCTGGCCCTGAACTCGTGGCTGCCATCTCCAACGCCGGCGGACTCGGGGTGCTCGGCGCGGCCGGCTTCCCTCCCGACCGCCTGGAAGCCCAGATCCGCCGCATCCAGGACCTCACCGACCGCCCCTTCGGCGTCGACATCCTCGTGCCTTCCAACGTCGCCCGTCGTCCCAGCGGGCGCGAACGCCCGAAGGATCCGCGCGACCTGCTGCCCGGCGAACACAAGGAAGTCATCGGCGAGATTCGCGCCAACCTCGAGTTGCCCGACGTCCAGGCCCCGCGCGCCGACGTACGTACCCCGCGCTTCACGCCCCAGGATCAGGTCGACACCATCACCGGCATGCAGGTGCCCGTCCTGGCAACAGGCCTGGGCAATCCGGCCCCATTCGTCGACCAGGTCCACGAGGCCAACGGCAAAGTCATCTCGCTCGTCGGCAACGTCAAGAACGCCCGCCGCGTCAACGAGGGCAACGCCGACATCGTCGTCGCCCAAGGTCACGAGGCCGGCGGCCACACCGGCCGGATCGGCACCATGGCCCTGCTCCCGCAGGTGCTCGACGCCGTCGCACCCAAACCCGTGATCGCCGCCGGAGGCATCGGCGACGGCCGCGGACTCGCCGCCGCGCTCGCCATGGGCTGCGTCGGCGTCTGGTGCGGCACCGTCTTCATCCCTACCCAGGAAGCCAACCTCGACGAGTTCCGCAAGCGCCGCATCCTCGCCGCCAACGACGAGGACACCCGCGTCACCCGCCTCTACTCGGGCAAGACGATGCGCAACATCACCAACGAGTTAATCGAAGCCTGGGAAGACTCCGGCACCCAGGCCCTGCCCATGGGCCTCCAGGGCCTCCTCATCGCCGACATCGCCGAGGCGGCCAAACAGGGTGAACGGGAAGACCTTCTGATGAACGCCGCCGGCCAGATCTCCGGCCTCCTCAACGAGCTCCGCCCCGCCGCCGAAGTCCTCGAAGAAATGGTCCGAGAAGCCGTCGAAGTCTTCACCTCCCGCCTCCCCGCCAACATCAAAGTCGCCGTCGGCGCCTAGATGGACCCTTCCCGATTCAATCGGGGACTCGCTTCCCTAGCTGCATCGCGTCCGCGAGAGCGGAACCACCCGTGGCGCCACCCCGCTCTACCGCACCAGAACACCCACCCGTCATACCCGCGCTTGCCGCGGGTATCTCGAAATGGTCTCGACCCTCAGCCCACATACCGGACGGGCTGCAACAGCCGCCGGCCCGTGCCGACCATGCACAGCATGCAATCAGACGTCGCTGGAACGTCCCAACCCCTGATACACCCACCCCCGATGACCAATCCGCGTCACTGTCACCTCGCGATGCCTAGGACCAGGCTCAAACACGATCCGATAATCACCCTCGCGAATGCGGTACACCACTTCTGGTCGATCAAACTGACGATAGTCAAGCGCGAACGGATCATCTTCCATCTCTCGCAGGACTCCCCGGACGAGCCGCTTGGGGCCGGGAGCTAGCCCACGCAACTGCGCCCTCGCCTCATCATTGAGGGTGACCTTGAAGCGCACGGCCAGTTAGTCGTCAGCCGAAAACGACTCGTCCTCGTCTAGCTCGCGAAAGTCCACACCCCCTCCGGCCCTGACCTCTTCCAGCGCTCTCTTCGCCTCTGCAACCAGCCCCTCAACATGATCCGGAGTGAACTCCTCGTCGTCCTCCCAGCCAATCCCCACGCCGACTTCAGGATCCCACCGCGGGACCCACGCCCCACCGTCTTCGTCGTACATCAGTTGGCTGTGATTGCTCATCCAGTCGGCCCAGACTGGATACAGCTCCACGTACTCCTCAAGCCGCATCCCCTTCCAACGCCGGATCTCCGACATCGGCATCACTTCGCGGTCTGGAACCGGCTCGCCTTCCATTTTCCTGATCGCCATCTCCGCCTCCTGCAAGCCAGCATACGTACTCCTCCGTCGAATCAGCGCATCCGACCGCATGTGCTGATATTCTGAAATGACAGCCCAGGCCTTCGCGTATGAACCCAAGGAACCGAATCGAATCACTGTTTGGCCCCTCCGGTCCCCTCTCCCCGAGGGAGAGGGTTAGGGTGAGGGCGCCCAAGGTCCCCCAATGTACGGCGGACATTCATTCTCCCACCAGCACACCCGAACACCCCCCGAACTTTCCGACCCCTGACCGCCAGCGCCGACTCACAACCGCACAATTCCGTCCAAATCCGAACAAGATCGAACAAATCCGTGCACCCCAACCCGACCACAGCCGACCAAAATCAACCACTTCCAACCACCCCGAAACTCATGAAACCCCGCAAAACACTGGAGGTGCTCGCCTTTTTCTCTGGTTCCTGCGCCAGGAAAATTTTTCTGCCAACCACCCTGATGCGCACAGATCGCCTCCTACAATCCCACCATGACCCAATCAGCACTCGACGGCGTTCGCATCCTCGACCTCACCTCCGAGATGGGCTGGTACTGCGGCAAGCTCCTCGCCGACCTCGGCGCCGACGTGATCAAGGTCGAGCCCGTCGGCGGCGATCCTTCTCGCGGCCGCGCCCCCTTCTGGCAGGGCATCCCCGGCCGCGAGACCTCGCTTCGCTTCTGGTACTTCAACGCCAACAAGCGCTCGGTCACGCTCGACCTCGGACAATTCGACGGACGCTGGCTCTTCGGCGAACTCGTCAAGACCGCCGACATCGTGATCGAGTCCTGGACGGCCGCGGAACGTGCCGAGCTGGCCGAGCACGATGTCGATCCCGACGCCTACATGGAAGCACAACCGGCCTTGATCTGGGTCTCAATCACCGGCTTCGGCCTCGACGGACCCAGGGCCGGCTGGGAGGTCACCGACATCGTCGCCCAGGCGGCCGCGGGAATCGCCACGCTGGCCGGATACCCGGACGGCTCCCCAATGAGGATCGCCGGCAACCAGGCCTACGCCGTAGCCGGCATCTCGGCCGCCCAGGGCGCATTGTTGGCGCTGTTGCAGGCCGAGGCGACAGGCAGCGGACAACGCGTCGAGACCTCGATCCAGGAGGCGCTCTCGATCTGCCAGGAGACCGCCCACCTGCAGTGGGACTTCCAGGGCACCTCGCGCGAGCGGGTTGGCGAGAGCCATCGACTGCCCGGTATCGGGACATACGAGACCAGCGACGGCTACATCTTCTCGATGGTCGGCGTCCCCGGATTCGGTGCGCCCTGGACCGAAGTCATCGGCTGGATGGACGAGAGCGGCATGGCCGAGGATCTGACCGAGCCGGAGTACGCCAACACATTCGCCAACTTCAACATGCGCATCCTGCTCGATGAGGAAGAGCAGGCCAAGCACGCGCCGGTCCTGGCCCGCGCGCAGGAGGTGCTGACGAGGTTCTACGCAAGCAAGACGACGATGGAGGCCTACGAGGAGGGCCAATCGCGGCGGCTGCTGATCGGACAGGTCGCGACGCCGTCCGACATCGCCGACAGCGAGCACCTGGCCGTGCGAGAGTGGTGGCTGGAACTCAATCAGCCGACCCGCCTGGGCTCCGAAGACGCCGCCCTTCGCTATCCCGGTCCTCCCTACCATCTGTCAGAGACGCCGGCGAGCATCCGGCGTCCGGCCCCGCAAATCGGAGAACATAACCAGGAGGTCTGGGTCGACGAAGTCGGCATCCCCGCCGAGGACCTGATTGCCTTCGCCGGAGAGGGCGCGATATGACAGCAACAAACGGATCGCGTCCACTTGAGGGCATTCGAGTGGCCGACTTCTCCTGGTTCGGCGTCGGACCAATCGCCGCGCGCACCCTCGCCGACTTCGGCGCGGACGTGATCCGCATCGAATCGGAGGCGCGGGTCGATGGCCTGCGGCTCGGGCAGCCGATCAAGCCCGGCAAGACCGGCTACAACGTCTGCGCCTACTTCAACAACTTCAATGCCGACAAGCGCTCCTTCCTCCTCAACATGTCGGCGGAAGGCTCGCAAGAAGTCGCCTACCGCCTGATCGAGCGCTCCGACGTCTTCCTCTCCAACCTGACCCCGCGCATCTTCGAACGCTGGAACCTGACCTACGAGCAACTCCGCGAAGTCAAGCCCGACATCATCGCCGCCTACATGCCGATGCAGGGTCTCAGCGGCCCCCATCGCGACTTCCTCGGCTTCGGCGCCGTGCTGACTCCGACCACCGGGATCTCGCACCTCTCCGGCGATCCGGACCGGGCGCCCGTGGGCGTAGGCACCAACTACCCCGACTACGTCGTCAACCCGGGCCACACCGTGATCGCCATCCTGGCGGCGCTCAGGCACCGTCGGAAGACTGGACAGGGACAGCGGATCGAGCTGGCCCAGGTCGAGTCGGTCGCTGCCACCATGGGCCCCTCGCTGCTCGACTACACCGCCAACGGCGTCAACCAGGTCCGCAACGGCAACAAATCGAGTTGGATGTGCCCGCACGGCATCTACCGCTGCGCCGACGATCCCTCAGGACGAGAACGCTGGATCGCCATCGCCGTGGGCGACGACGCCCAGTGGGAATCGCTCCGCGCCGTCGCCGAGGGCGCAGCGTTCACCACGGACGATCGCTTCGCAACCCTGCTCGGCCGCCGGCGGCACGAGGATGAACTTTACATAACGCTCTCCGACTGGACCGCCTCATTCGATGCCGCCGCGCTGGCGCTCCAGCTGCAATCGGTCGGCGTCGCCGCGGCCCTGGTGCAGGACGCCGAGGACATGTGCGAGCACGACGATCATCTCGCCGCCCGAGGATTCTACGAGTACCTCGACCACCCCGAGACGGACATCTCGCTCTACGACGGTCCGATCGTCAAGCTGCACGAGACGCCGGGCTACCTGGCCTCGCCGGCGCCACTCTTCGGCCAGCACACTTACGAAGTGGCGACGCAAGTCCTCGGTTACTCGGCGGATGAAGTAGCGGAGCTGACCTCGTCGGGCGTACTGAGCTAACCGTCGCCGAAGCCCAGATGCCGCTCGAGGAACGGCCCGACAGGCTGAATCCCCTGCGGCATGAAATCCCAGTGACCGCAGGGCAACCAGACCAGTTCTCTCGGCTCGGACAGCTGATCGTAGAAGCGCTGCGTCGCTTCTGGCGTGATCAGGTCGTCTCGTTCGCCAGCTACCACTTGCACCGCTCGGCCGGCCATCAGCGGCGCGTAGACGCCAGGATCGGTGAGCGAGTTCGCCAACTCGCCGGCGCTGCCTCCTCGGCCGGACAGGGTGCTTGCACCGGAAATGCAGAATGACGCGGCCTTGACCCGATCGTCTAGTCCGACGAACGGCGCCCCGCGCATGCCGCCCATCGAGAAACCGACAAATCCAACCCGGTCTGCATCGACCTCCGGCCGCTCCGTGAGGTAGTCAAGCGTTCGCATCCAGTCGACCACGGTTTGCAACGACTGGTCCAGACGGCGCATCGGCCAGCGCTGGAAGTCCTCCATCGAGACGGGCCGCCTGGCCCGCTCTCCATGTCCGGCCTGGTCGATTGTCGCGCAGATCGCGCCACGTGCGACCCACTGCTCCGCCGGCCAGAGGACGTAGTCGCTGGATTTGTCCAGGGTCCCCGGATGCCCGACCAGAATCAACGGGCGCGGACCCTCAGCCTCGACCGGCCGAAGCAACAGTCCGCCAACACGATCCGCATAGCGCGAAGTGATCTCGAACCGTTCAACGGTCAGCCCGCCGCCGTCCCCGGCCGGAGCGGTTGTGGCGTTGAACGGAAGATCCCGATCGTAGCCAAAGGCCAGTTCGCGGAGTAGGTTCAGTTGTTCGCCGTCGCTATTCATATCTCAACGCCTCTGCGATCGTGGTGCGCGCCGCCTGTCTTGCCGGGAAGTAGGTCAGGACCAGCGACGCCAGGAATGCACCGATCAAGATCGGCAAGATGGTGCCAACCGGCACGTGCATCGATATCTCACCGAACGTGCCCTCGGCGAACAGACGCCAGGCGAGACCCAGCGCGAGCCCGGTCCCGAGCCCGAGGCCGAGCAACGCAATGAAACCCATCTCGATCAGTAACTCGAAGCCGACCAGCCGCGACTGGAAGCCAATCGCGCGGAGCACGCCGATCTGTTGTCGGCGTTCGACGACAGCGCGCAAGGCAATCACTCCGAGAGCGGCCAAACCGGCGACGAGGCCGATGCCAATGAATCCCTGGAACAGTGCCAGGATCGACGACTGCGTGCTCTGTTGGCGCTGCAGCTCTCCCTGGATGTCGACCGCGAAGATTCGAAGCTCGCGTTCGATCCCCTGGGCGACGTCGAGCGTGTCGGCCCCATCTCTGGTCGAGATGTAGTGGCGGGTCGATTCGGACTGTCCGATCACCTGTGAGGCCACTGGTTCCGGGAGCAGAAGCGTCGGCAGACCGCCGTCTTCACCGTCGAGGTCGACGAATGCTCCGCTGATCCGTTCAAGAATCGCGATCACCTCGACCTGCCGGGCGTTCTCGCCGAGGCCAACCTCAACAACAATGCGTGGCAGCAGGGTTGCCTCGTCGGTGACCGTGTCCGGCACTGACCAGGGATCCAGGTCATTGCCGGCAAAGCCAAACGCTCCGTCAATGGCGTCTACCGTCGCCACGGCGACCATGTCCCCGCTTCGAAGCGCCGACCAGACGTCACGTTCGTCCTCATACCGATAGGAAATGGCCTGCAGCTTCACTTCCTGACCATCGACGAACTCGTCATTGATGCCACCAATCACGACCGCGTCTCGGTCATCGATCTCAACTTCTGCCAGATCGGTTTCCACGAGCTGGATGCCGCCGTCGCGATCGAGAATGTGGCGCTCGGTCACCGCGTCCCAGCGCTCAGTCAGAATCGTGATGGCGCGCGTTCCGCGTTCAGGCCCGGCCTCGATCCTGCCGGCATTCTCGATGTCCTCGATCACCTCGTCGGCGCCGGCGTCGGCCAGTCCCTCGCGAATGTCGGAAACGGCATTGACGTCGGTGTTGAAGGCGAGGACCTCGAATCCGCCCGCGGTGTCGTCGCCGGTGAAGGCCTGGCTGAAGGAGGAGTTGATCGTGGTGAAGTTGACCAGGGCGAATGTGATCAGCGCGATCATCGCGATTGTCATGCCGGTCCGATAGCGCGCCGCCGCCGGATATGCGGCGGCTGTGCGGATCACCGGCGCCATCCGCCCGATCCCTCCCACAGTCCGTCTCACCCCGCCGACGATCAGATCCAGGTTGAAGACCAGCAGCAGCGTCCCAGCCGCGGTCAGCATCGTGCCGGCGAGCACAAACAGCTCGGGCCCGCCATTGAGATTGTTGTCGAAGAAGCTCTCATGCCAGTCATTGGGGATGAACCAGAGGAACATCACGAATCCTGCGCCCAGCGTGTAGAGCAGCCGCTGGTTGATCCGAACACTGGCAAGTCGCAGCTTGTTCAGACCCATCACAATTCCCAGAGGAATCAGCGACACACCGGTCATGTAGGGGAAGAAACTCTCCCGGTCGAGACCGAAGTCGAGAACGACGAGTCCGCCGATCACGAACAGCACCCACCACTGCGGATTCCAGCGCATGAGGCGCCAGCCGAAGAGCAGCACCCATGGAATCATCCTCTGAGACCAGCGGCTTCCGATGAGATGCAACACCAATGCGATGGGAGCCCCGAGTATCAGCGTGAACGGAGTTGTGAGCAGGAGGACCAGTCCGATTGCGGTCGTGAACACCCCGAGGACGTTCCTGACCACCCGCCAGGGCGTCAGTGGGTAGGTTTCCTCGTACCGCGCCTCAGGAATATCCCGAATGGCAGCGACGATGTTCAGCCGCGACGCTCGGAAGCTGGAGAACACGACGGTGATGAACGTAATCACGATCCCAATACAGGCCGAGATGACCAGGCTCTTGATCGTGACCGTCCAGGTAAAGACGAAGCCGAAACTCTCGAATCCCTGGTTGAGTGCAGCGATGAACCCCAGCGCAAAGAGCAGACCCAGTACCACCCCAACAACGGCAGCGCCCATGTTGTAGACCATGCCCTCGGAGATAAACATCTGGATCAGGTCGTTGCGCTGCATGCCCACGGCCCGGGCGATGCCCATCTCCGGCTTCCGCTCTTCAGCCAGCATGGCGAAGATCAGGAAAATCAGCAGGATGCCGGCCGCGACCGAGAACGAACCCATGAACAGGAACAGGGTGGTGAAGACGCTGGCGATCAACTCGGCGTCTGCCAGGCTGTCGGCCTTGACCGCATCGCTGGCATAACGTGAGAGCCCGTTGCTCAGGTACAGATCGGGTTCCTGGCGCTCGAATTTGTCGAGCGCTGCTTCAATGTCCCGATCAAGGGCGTCAGAAAATTCCAGCGGCGCTTCCACCCCTCCCGCGCCGCTGATCAGGATGGAATCCCAGCGGTCGGGCGGTGACAACTGGGGCCCCAGGAGATTCTGGTAGGCGTCAATGGACAACAGACCGCCCGAGCCGCCCGCCTCGAGATTTCCGGTCAGGACGGCGTCGCGGCCGATGGCCGCCACGGTGTACTGTCTCGCTCTGCCCAGCACATAGAGCTTGACCTGGTCGCCCGGCTCGGCGTCCAGTTCACGAGCGGCTCGCTCGTTGATCACAATCTCATCAGCGCCCAGTTCGCTCAGTCGAAGCAGATCGCCGTCTCTGTCGCGCACTGCGTCGAGCCGATCGACGGTCTGCCGGTCAACGCCGACCAGGAAGAATTGAGGCTCAATCTGACCGGCCTCAGGATGCTCGATCGGCACCAGGTCGAATCGTGAGCCGAATATCGCCTCCACTCGATCATCGTCAGCGAAGTGGGATTGCAGATCACTCAGCACCTGGTCGGGAATACCGGTCCCGGCGTCCTCGGCCGAGTCGTCCGTCTCTTCCTCGATGATGAAGTGGTCGATTCGTTCGAGGCCATTCAGGGCCAGGTTGCGGACGCTGACGGCCAGCGAGTCGCCGGTCGAGAACGCGATCGTGACGATGATCGTCGCCAGGGTCAAACCCATGGTGACCAGCACCGTCTGCGCGCGCCGACGGGGAATGTTGCGCAGACCCATTCGCACGAGAATCGGACGCTTCAGGAAGATGTAGACGATGACAGCGGCGGCAACACCCGCGATGGCGACAACAATCCACATCAAGCGAATCGTCGGCAGGCCAAACAGTTCTTCCATGGTGCCCCTTCTTCAGCCTGGATTCCGAGCTGGCCCTAGCTCCCGAGTTGACGGTGAATCGTCTCGCCCTCGATCAAGCCGTCGCGCATGTGAATCGTGCGGTTGGCCCGCCGTCCGATGTTCTCGTCATGTGTGACGATGACGAACGTCTGTTGATTGCGCTCGTTCAACTCTTCGAGCAGTTCCATGATTTGATTCGCGTTGGTCGAGTCGAGGTCGCCGGTTGGCTCATCGCCCCAGACGATCGCCGGATCGTTGACCAACGCCCTCGCGATCGTCACGCGTTGGCGCTGGCCACCAGACAGCTGGGCCGGCCGATGACCTGACCAGTCACGTAGCCCGACCTGCTCCAGCGCGTCCATGGAACGTTCTCTCGCTTCGCGTTGTCCGAGTCCGGCGAGCAGCAGCGGAAGTTCGACGTTTTCAACGGCCGACAACACCGGCAGCAGGTTGTAGAACTGGAAGACGAAGCCCATCCGGCGGGCGCGATGGTCCGTTCGCTCGTTGTCCGGCATGTCGTGAATACTGCGGCCCTCCACGAAGATCTCGCCCTGTTCGATCGTCTCGAGGCCCGACAAACAGTTGAGCAGCGTCGTCTTGCCGCACCCTGACGGCCCCATGATCGTGACCATCTCTCCACGTGCGACCGAGAGTGTCACTCCGCGCAACGCGTGAACCGGCTCTCCGGCTCCTGCATACGTCTTGTGCACACCGTTGGCCGCAATGATCGGCTCCGCGCCATTCTGGGCATCCTGGCCATCCTGGATAGCGGCGCCGGTGCCCTTTTGTGGTGCTGATTCGGCATCGATTTCGATTGAACGACTGCTCATCTTCGTCTCCAATGTCCGCCGGGAAGCCTCGGATGCGGCGCAACTCCGCCTAAGCCTATCCCGCCTCGCAGTAGGCTGAGTGTCCATTCGGTCGAAGATTCGGAACGCACGACACAACGCAGACCGTCTGCATACCGTGCGCTTACCTTCTTGCCTGTCGCCGTGTTCAACGAGCAATCTGGAGACTTCTCAATGACCGCCACCACCGCTCTGCTGGAAGCCGCGGACCAGTTCGCCCAGGATCTGATCTCGAACAACATCGCCGGACTGATGCCGGTCTTCACGCCGGTCGGCATCGGCCAGGCGATGGCGCTGCAGGCGCAGCCCGACTCGGCCGAGGGTTCCGAGAGCTTCGAGATTGAAGATCAGGGCGACAACCTGCTTCACATCACCTTCCGCGGCCCGGAGAGCGCCGGCGGAGACGGCACGATCTTCACACAGTGGGTCGAGGTCGAGGGCCTGTGGAAGGTAGACGCGATTGGCCGGGTCGAATAGGAGCTAGGTCAGGCTCAACTCGACATCACCGATGCCGGGGAAGCGGATCGTCACTTCACCGCGACCGCCGGGGAAGGGCTGCACGGCGGCGGCACCGGTGGTGATCACCTCGCCCGCCTTGACCGTCATGCCGCGATTGTTGATTTCGTTGACGGTGGCGACCAGCACTTCCGTGGGATTGGGGCGTCCGTCGCGGCCTTCAGCAATCGTCTCGCCATCAACGATGATCGAGCAGGCCAACGCAACCAGTTCCTTCGACTGCCAGTCGTCGATTTCCGGGCCCATGATGAGCGCGTGGTTGCCGACACCGTCGGCGGCCATACTGGGAAACTCGGGCGCCCCGCCAAAGCGATTGTTCGGCGCTTCGATCACGATGTATGCGTTCGAGACGCCATCCAGCACCGATTCTTCGCTGTGGCCGCCGTCGGCCGGCGCGAAGTCTCGACCCAGTCGGAAGGCGACCTCGGCTTCCAGGATGCAGGTGACGAAGCCGTCGCCCGGCATCGACGCCGGCGAATCGAGGACCATGCCCTCGAAGAACGGAGCGAGCACCATATTGCCCTCAATCACAGCCGCCTTCCAGGCGACCGCCGGCTTCGGATCCCGCGACCAGCGCTCCCAGTAGATGCGGCCGCCGTCCGCAGCGGTCTCCGGCCGGAACGACTCCGGAATGGGCGGGAGCGGCAGTCCGTTGGCAGTGGCCTGGTCGAGGAAATCTGCGGCGTCAGAGACCTGGGCGTCGGTGAGTGCGTCGGACATGTTGGCATCCTCTTGGACTGGTATTCACTTCTGTTGGCTGTCAGCAGGATAGGGTCCATCGCCCTATCGTCCGACCCGCAGTTACTCTGCAATCACGATGTCCGATACTCCTCGACCAGTTTCAGAACTCATTGACTTCCTTCATTCGCTCGGCACTGCCGAGATCGATCACAGCGGTCACGACTTCCTCACGCACCTCAAGGCCGTTCATGACCTGCTTGACAAGCATGACGCCGGACCAGAACTGGCTGCGGCCGGCCTGTTTCACTCGATCTACGGCACAGAGAAATTCCAGGGCTTCTCGCTTCCGTTGACCGAACGAGCTCGAGTGCGCTCGCTGATCGGAGAACGGGCCGAGTTCGTCGCCTGGCTCAACTGCATCATGGATCGCGCGACGTTCGACGCCGCCGTCTCCGCAGCGCTCGCGGGCGAGCGCATGCTGGCGATCAGCGACCGCGACGGCAATCCACCGATCGAACTGTCCGTCGATCAGCTTCGAGATCTGGCCACGGTTCATCTATTCGACTGGCTCGAACAGGTCGAGCGGTCTGAGTTCGGCTGGGGCTATCGGCGCGACGCCTATCGCGAGATGGCGACGCTGGTCGGAACGGACGCCGAGGCGCTCTACGAAGATGCCTTCTCGCGCGAACCGTCCAAGTCGGCCGCCGCCTCAGGCTCGTAAATCGTCCTTGCTGCTGTCCTAGACTGCCCACGTTCCGCGCGATGTTGACGGCATCCGCGGTCGAGACGCGACGTCCTTGAGAGGAGCAGGCGGTGACGACCGACATTGACACGACGGCAGGCAAGTACCTGCGCGACAAGTACGCCATCATCGGCGTCGGTGAAACGACCTACACCCGCGGATCGGGCATGACAACCCGGGCGCTGGGAACCTGGGCGATCAAGAACGCGATGGACGACGCCGGCATTCCGGCCTCGGAAATCGACGGCATGATGTCCTACTCGGGCAACGACTCGACGGCGTCGCCGATGCTCGCCGGAGACCTCGGTATCCGGCTCAACTTCTACATGGATGTCCAGGGAGGCGGCTCTTCTTCGGAGGCGTTGATCGGTCTGGCGATTGGCGCGATTGAGGCGGGAATGTGCGAGACCGTCGTCGTCTTCCGCTCGATGAACGGCTTCTCCCAGGTCCGGATCGGCGGAACCGGCGCCCGCGCCTCCGTGCCCGTCGGCGGTGATGCTCTGCATGCCGCTGCCTATGGCTGGTTCTCGGCAGGACAGAACTTCTCGCCGACCTTCATGCGTCACATGTACGACTACGGCACCACGCCCGAGCAGGTGGCGATGGTCAAGGTGATTCACTCGGAGCATGCCTCGAACAACCCCAAGGCCTACTACAAGCAGCGGGTGACGGTCGAGGATGTGGTCAACTCGCGCATGATTTGCAAGCCGCTGCACCTGCTCGATTGCTGCGTCGAGACGGACAATGCGACGGCGCTGATCGTCACGTCGGTCGACAAGGCCTACGACTACAGGCAGCTTCCCGCGCGAATCCTCGGCGTGGCCGGGCGCGTCTGCAAGCCGCGGATCGATATGCACTTCCAGCACGGTCCGATCTCGACTGTCGCCGGCCACTACATCAAGGACATCATCTATCGCAACGCCGGCGTCGGCCCCGAAGACATTCAGTGCACCGGCGCCTACGACGCCTTCACCTTCACCTCAATGCTGCAGCTTGAGGACTACGGCTTCTGCAAGAAGGGCGAGGGCGGCGACTACGTCTCGTCAGGGATCATGCGGCTGGGCGGCGAGCGGCCCAACAACACCTCAGGTGGTCACCTCTGCGAGGGCTACACGCACGGGATGAACATGATCATCGAGAACGTGCGTCAGCTGCGCGGCGAAGTCGATTGCTACTGCCCGCAGGACGACAACGGCAAACGAATCCACAGCTACAACTACGCCGAGCCGGCGGCCGGCGGCGGCTGCCGACAGGTTCCCGACCTGGAGATCACGCAAAACCTGGGCTGGGCGATGCCCGGCACCGGATCCTCGCTGATCATGCGCAAGGGCTAGAGCGAGCAGGACGAACGACTTCAAGACCGAACAGGAGCGAACGATGCCGCAGGGCGACTACTTGGGGATGACGTTGACCGTCCTCGATCTGGACAACGAGAACCTGTCCTACTTCCAACACTGCGCCGACCACGACTTTCATCTGCAGCAGTGCGCCGACCCGGACTGCGCGCTGATCCGTTACCCGCCTGGCACCGCTTGCCCCTGGTGCTCGAAGCGCGAGTTCAACTGGGTGCCCGTGGATGCCCGGGGTGAAGTGCATTCGTATGGAGAGGTCCACCACGCGATCCAGCCAGCGTTCCGTGAACGCGCGCCGTACATGATCCTGCTGGTTGAGCTCGACACGCAGTCCGGGGTGCCAACCGAGCATGAAGCGCTGCGAGTCGCGGGCAATCTTGTCGACGCGGACGGCAACTTTGCCGGTCCCGAGTTGGTCAAGCAGGTTGGGATCGGGTCACGCATGCGGATGGTCTTCGCCGACGTGGCGGAGGGGCTGGCATTGCCCCACTGGACACTCGACGAGGACGCGGCTCAGCCCGATTCGCCCTGGCGATATCCGCAGGAAGTCAACGGCGTCTAGAAACGGATTGCCTTCATGGCGGAGATCGGAATGCAGCGCTTCCAGGGCAAGGTGGCGCTGGTCACCGGCGGCGCGTCGGGCATGGGCGCGGAAGCGTCGATTCGTCTGGCACGGGAGGGCGCGGCAGTCGCCGTCGTTGGACTACCCGACGATCCGCGAGGCAACGATGTCGTCTCGCAGATCACTGACGCTGGCGGGCAGGCCATCTACGTCGGCGCGGACGTGTCCCGCGAAGCCAATTGCGACGCCGCGGCAGAAACTGCCGTCGACCAGTTCGGTCGGCTTGATCTCTGCATAGCGGCGGCGGGCATTCTGCATGCTCGCTACGTCTCGGGCGAAGTCTCGGAGGACGCTCCTGCGCCCAACAATCGCGACAGTCACGTCATCAACAAACCGGTCGAGTACTGGGAACAGGTGCTCTCGGTCAATTTGACCGGCGTGATGCTGACCAATCGCGCCGTCGCTCGGCGCATGATCGCTCAGGGCGAGGGCGGCTCGATCGTCAATATCTCCTCGGGCGCAGCCAAGATCCCAATGGCCGGTAGCGCCGACTACTCGGTCTCCAAGGCTGGCGTTTGGATGTTGACGCGTTGCATCGCCCTGGAGCTGGCGCCGCACAACATCCGCGTCAACACGGTCGCGCCGGGCGTGATCGATACGCCTATGGCGATGGGTCTCTCACAGGACGAAGAACGTCGCGCGGCATTTGAGCGGTTCGTGCCGCTGGGCAGACTCGGCGAGGCCGAGGACATCGCCGAAGCGTCTCTGTTCCTGCTGAGCGATCATGCCGGATACATCACGGGACAGATCCTGCATCCGGACGGCGGACTGTTCACGGGTTGACCGGGCAGGGCCAGGAGTCGCAGGATTGCTTCGTCAGAAGATGTCGACCCGTTGACCGGTGATTTACAAACTGGCTTTAGCTTGCAGTCCAACGCGGGAATTGGTTCGCCGCCGGATTTGCGCGCTCAACTACGCCAGGAATAGATGGAACGCCTGTGAGCACTCAAGACGTTGATATCGATGCACTGGTCCGCGCTCAGCGCCGCCCACGGCGCTGGGCGTTGCTGTTGCTGGCCATCGTGATCGCCGCGGCAGCCGTCGCCGCCTGGTACTTCACCCGCGACTCCGAACCAGAAGTGGTGTTCGAGCCGCAACGTGTGATTGCCAGCAGCGGCCAGCTGACCAGGACGGTTGAACTGTCAGGATCGGCAAGTGCCGCACAGACCTCAGCCCTGAGCTTCGGCGTCAGCGGCGAGGTCGATTCCGTCGATGTTGAGATCGGCGCAGATGTCACGACCGGCGACCTGCTGGCGCGTCTGGACGGCAGCGACGCGGAACGACAACTGGAGACTGCCCGCGTGCAGTTGGAGATCGCCAGGCTCAGACTCGACGAGTTGCTGGAGAGCCCGGCTGGTTCGGAGATCGCCGCCTCGGAACGCGCGCTAGCCACTGCATACGCGCAGTTCGTCAACGCAACGCTGGAGCTTGAGCAGATCGATGATCCTCCCGAGGCGAGCGCCATAGATGCCGCCGAACAGGCGCTGGCCAATGCTCGCAATCAGTTGTCCACCGCTGAGCAGGCACTGGCGGACCTGACCGATGCCGTCGATCCCGCACAGCTCGCCAGAGCGCAACAGGATGTCGCCAATACTGCTTCGCAACTGTCAACGGCACAGGAGTTGTTGGACGATCTCACCGAAGAACCCAGCTCCACGGAGATCGCCAGCGCTGACCAGGCGATCGCCAATGCCGCAATCCAGCTCTCCAATGCACGAGAGTCGCTGGACCTGCTGAACAGCGAGCCAACGGCCGCCGACAGGGCGTCGGCTGAGCAAGCGGTTGCCTCAGCAGCGTCGCAACTTGCGAGCGCACAGCAGGCATTGGAGCGGCTGACAGAGGAGTCGAGCGTCGCCGAGATCGAGAATGCCCGAGCTGCTGCAATCCAGGCCCGAAATCCCGTGAGCGCCGCGGAGCAGACCGTAGAACAGGCAGAAGAGGCGTTGGAACTCGCGCACGAGCGGTTCTGCGACGACATCGTCGTGCTCCCGGAAATCTGCGACGCCGAGCCACCGCTGCCGCAATCTGAGATTGCACTCCTGGAGACCAAGACCGAGAACAGCGGCGCGACACTGGAACGGCGCTCCCGAAACCTGATCGACGCTCAGAGAACCTGGGAACAATCGGTCAACACGTACGATGCTGCCGTGTCGTCATTGGCAGCGGCGGAAGCGCGCCTCAACGACCTCGCCGGCGACCCTGAGACAGAGGAACTCGAGCAGGCAACCGAGGCAGTCGCCGCCGCAGAGGCAGCCCATGAGGCAGCCCAGGCGCGGCTCGACGATCTGCTGACCCCAGCCACGGAAGAGGACATCTTCCAGGCCGAGCAGGCGGTTGTCGCGGCAACCGCAGGACTGATCGCTGCGGAATCGCGACGCCAGGAGTTGTTCGAAGAGGCGGATCCGGACGACGTCTACCAGGCCCAGCAGGCGGTCGCCGCCGCCGAGGCCGGCTTGCGCGCCGCCCAGTCATCGCTGAGCGAGCTGCTCGGCGGTGTTGACCCCAGTGACCTGTTCCAGGCCGAACAGGCCGTGGCCGCCGCTCTGGCAAATCGCGACGCAGCTGATTCCCGCCTGACCGAACTGCTGGAACCGCCGACCGAAGACGACATCCTCGAAGCCGAACTGGCCCTGGCGAGTGCGGAGTCGTCGCTGCAGGAAGCGCAGGCACGGCACAACGAGCTGTTGGCCGGCGCCAACGCGAACACCATCGCGCAGCAGGAGCAGAATGTTCGCCTGGCCGAGATCTCTCTTGAACAGGCGATGGCCGCCATGGACGACCTGGCGATCACGGCTCCATTCGACGGCGTCATTGAAGAGGTCAACATCGAACCCGGCGATCGGATCGGCTCGGGAGCTGCGGCGCTCGTGCTCAGCACGCGGAATCAGATCGTGGTTGAGCTGACGGTGACGGAGGCGGAGATATTCGACCTCGAGGAACTGCAGGTCGGTGTGGCGTCGTTCGATGCGATCGCGGGGGCGCAATATCCCGTTCGGATCACGTCGATCAGTCGAGTGCCGGACATCGAACAGGGCGTCGTCACCTATTCTGTTGAGGCGGCCGTCTTGTCCCCGCTGGCGATCCAGGCCGTGCGCGACGAACTCCAGGCGCTGGGCGTCACCGTCCCCGAACCGCAGGCCGCCGGCGAGCAGCGCCGCAGCGGGGGCGGAGGAATCGATCCTCAACAGGCAGCCAGATTCAGAGCCTGGCTGGAATCCCTTGAATTGCCCGAAGGCGTCACCGTGATTCAGGTCGTCACGGCGATCGCCAATGACGAGCCGCTGCCGGAAGGAGTTGAACTCCCCGAAGGCTTCGAGATCACGGACGAGCAGCGAGAGCAACTCCGCATGTTGATCGCTCGGTTCAGCGGGGGCAGAGGCGGCGCGGCCGGCGGACAGGCGGCGGTCGACGACGACCGCCAGCTTCCGGTCCACGGCATGAGCGCGACCGTCGTGATTTTGACCGCTGTCAGAGACGAGGCCGTCCTGGTCTCGACTTCGGCTGTACGTCAGATTGATGGAGCGTTCTTCGTCGCCGTGCCGACCGACGATGGCGGCTGGGAGCGCCTGGCTGTGCAGATCGGGGAGACCGACGGGACCAACGTCGAGATTCTCTCGGGCTTGCTGGACGGGGCCACCGTGCTGGTGGGCGCCGATTCCGAAGGCATCGCCTACAGCGCCACCCAGCTTCCCGGCGGCGGCGCCACCGGAGGTACAGGTCCGGGCGGAGGCGGAGGGCAGAGATGATTCGGCTCGACGGAGTTCGTAAGACCTTCACCGCCGGCGAGACCCAGATTCACGCGCTCGACGGCGTGAGCCTGGAGATCGAACGTGGCGAGTTCGTGGCGATCATGGGACAGTCGGGGTCGGGCAAGAGCACGATGATGAACATCATCGGCCTGCTCGATCGTCCGGACGACGGCGCCTACCTGCTGTCCGGTCAGAACGTTGCCGGACTCAGCGAGCACGCGCGGGCGCGACTGCGAGGCACCGCGTTCGGCTTTGTCTTTCAGTCCTATTCCCTGCTGCCGCGCATGAGCGCGCTGGAACAGGTCGAGCTCCCACTGATCTACCAGGGGGTCCGCGATCGACGGCGTCGCGCGGCCGAAGCCCTGGTGCGAGTTGGGCTGGCCGATCGAATCGGACACCGTCCCACTCAACTCTCAGGCGGCGAACAGCAACGTGTGGCGATCGCGCGATCGCTGGTGGTCGATCCACTGGTGGTCTTGGCCGATGAGCCGACCGGCGCGTTGGATACCGCGACCGGCCACGAGGTGATGACCCTGCTCAGCGACCTCGTCGATCAGCACGGGATGACGATCATCCTCGTGACGCACGAAGCCGAGGTCGCCGAGTTTGCCCAGCGAACCGTCAGAATGCGTGATGGCCAGATCATCGAGGACACCGGCGCCGAACACGCTGCGCACACTGTCAACCACGCGAACACCAGCCAGGCGACATGAGTTTCTTCGACGCCTTGCGGATTGCGGTTCGGGCAATTGTCGCCAACCGGTTGCGCAGCCTGTTGACCCTGCTTGGTCTGGTGATCGGCGTCAGTTCAGTGATCGCGCTGATCGCGGTCGGACAGGGAACGCAAAAGGGCGTCAGCGATCAGATTCGCGGCCTCGGTACCGACCTGATCTTTATCGAACCCTCAGCCGCCGCGACGACGCAGCAGGGCACCGGCGCGCTGTTGACCACGACATTGACCCAGGCCGATGCACTGGCGATCGCCGCCAACGGCAATCCGGCGATTCAGGCCGTTTCGGCGCACATCACCGGCGAAACACAGGCAATAGCGGGCGCGAACAATGTCGGCGCCGAGTCGGTCTTCACCTCTTCGAACTACGCGGAAGTCCGCGACCTGGAGATCGCCGCGGGTTCGTTTATCGCGCCGCCGCATGACAATGCCGGCAGCCTCGTCGCGGTCCTGGGCTCGCGTGTCGCGGAGACGCTGTACCCGGGTATTGACCCGATCGGCCAGGAGATTCGTCTGTCCTTCCTCGCCGGTCGCGTCGTGTTCGCGTTCACCGTGATCGGCGTGCTCCAGGAAGTCGGCGGGGCCGCAGATGCCGACGACCAGGTCTTTGTCCCGTTGACCGGCCTCGCCAACCGATTCCGCTTCCTCTACACGCCCACCGGCGACCTGCGCGTCACTCAGATCGATGTGCAGACCACGCCGGGCGCCGACACGTCGGAGGTCAAGCAACAGGTCAGTGATCTCCTGCTCTTCCGTCACAACCGCACCGATCCGGATTTCACCATCGAGAGCCAGGACGACTTGCTGGACGCCGCTTCTGAGGTGGCAAACACGCTCTCAATCCTGTTGGGTGTGATCGGTGGGATTTCGCTGTTGGTCGGCGGCATCGGCGTGATGAACATCATGCTGGTCTCGGTCACGGAACGGACTCGTGAAATCGGCATCCGGCGCGCCGTCGGGGCGACGGCAGCCGACATTGTCAACCAGTTCGTCACCGAGGCGCTTGCGCTCAGCGTGCTGGGCGGAATCATCGGAATCGTCATCGGCGTCGTGGCCTCCCTGCTGGTTGACGGCCAGACCGTCGGCGAACAGGAAATGACGACGGTCATCCAGGCCTGGTCGATTGCCGCTGCATTCGGCGTCTCCGCCGGGGTGGGCTTGATCAGCGGCATCTATCCGGCCTGGCGCGCCACGGTGGTCGATCCGATTGCCGCACTCCGGAACGAATAGCGGAAGCCGTTATCTTGTCGCCGTCAGAGTCATTCGCGCCGTCCGAACCAACCGGTTCGGTGCAGGACGAGGAGCGGACACATGCCAGTGCCACCTGAACAGTCGATGGATCGGTTCCAGGGCAAAGTCGCCCTCGTCACCGGCGGCGCGAGCGGGATGGGCCGGGAGTCGTCGATCCGGCTGGCGCGCGAGGGAGCGTCGGTGGTTGTCGCCGGACTGCCCGACGACGATCGCGGCTCGGAAACCGTGGCGTTGGTTGAGCAGGCGGGCGGGCAGGCGGTGTATATCGGGGGAGATGTGACTCGGGAGGCCGATTGCGACGCCATGGCGCAAGCCGCACTGGACAGCTTCGGTCGGCTCGATCTGTGCATCGCCGCGGCGGGCATTTCGCATGCGGGCTATGTCTCAGGCGAGGTGACGGAGGGCGAACCACTGCTCGGTGGGGCGCATCGGTATGTGATTCACAAGCCGGTCGAGTACTGGGAGAAAGTCTTGGCCGTCAATCTGAACGGCGTCATGCTGACCAACCGAGCGGTCGCGCGAGTGATGCTGGCCCAGGGAGAAGGCGGATCGATCGTCAACATCTCATCCGGCGCAGCCAAGGCGCCCATCCGCGGCATGGCCGATTACTGCGTCTCCAAGGCCGGCGTCTGGATGATGACGCGCTGCATCGCGCTCGAACTTGCTCCGTCCAACATCCGAGTCAACACCGTTGCTCCGGGACTGATCGACACGCCGATGACGCTCGCTGTAACCACCGATGAAGAGCGACGCCAGCGGCGAATCGAGGCGATCCCGCTGAATCGACTGGGCGAGCCGGCGGACATCGCCGAAGCGGCCCTGTTCCTGCTCAGCGACCAGGCCGGCTACATCACCGGGCAGATCCTGCATCCCGACGGCGGCATCTTCGTCGGCAGCTGAGCTTGCACAAGCTCGCGCGCAATCGCGCGATACGCTGTCCTCGATGTTCACGCTCGCCGTCCAACAGCTGCTGACCAAGAAGCTCCGCAGCGCGTTGACCGTCCTCGGCTTCGGCGTCTGCGTCAACCTCTACATCGTGGTGACCACGGTGATGCGATTCATCACAGAAGACCTCGATCTCCAGGTGCAGCGATTCACCGGCGTGCTCTTCGTCCAGTCGCGCGGCCTGACCGGACTCTCGGGGATCGAATGGCCGCCGATTTCCTCCACCATCTCAATGGCCGAGGCGAACGACGTAATCTCTCGACCGGCAGTGGACCAGGAGCGGTCGACGAAAGTGTCGTTTGCTGCGCTGGCGCCGCCGCCATACCCGACGGCGCCGCCGGAGGCGCTGCTCGTCGGCATTGAACCAGGCAAGGAGGACGTCTTCCTCAACGGCGCAGACGCCATCGCCGGCCGGTGCCGATTTCCCTCGCAGAACGGAACCGGCCACGCACCGCCGGCCATTCTGGGCGTCCTGGCCGCGCGCCATTTCGCCCGGGCCGCCAGCGCGACCACCGAGGTTCCGACGCCCGTTGGCCCACTCGCGCTGGCTGCGCTGGGTAGCAGGATCTCAGTGCGCGGCACGGAGTTCGAGGTGCAGGGCATCATCGAGCCTGAAACGAACCAGCTCCTGCGCTCGGCCGTGCTGGTTCCGCTGGAGGACGCGCAGTGCGTGCTTCAGTCTCCCGATTCGGTCACGGCGCTGCTGATCTCGCCCAAACGGGCGTCGGACATCGATCCGCTGCAGGCGGTGATCGAGTCGGAGCACGAGGAGCTGATGGTCATCTCGGACCGGCAACTGGCCGAGAACGCCCGCAAGTTGCTCGATCGGGTCAACCAGCTCTTCGACGTGGTTCGCTGGACCTCGGTCTCGGTCGCCGCGTTGTTGATCGCGATCGTGATGTTCGTGTCCGTACTCGAGCGAACTCGCGAACTGGGCACGCTCCGGGCGATCGGTGCGCCTCGTCGAGCGTTGCTCTCACTGATTCTGTCGGAGTCGGCTGGCTTTGCCGTTGCCGGGTCGATGGTCGGCGTGCCGATGTCGAGGGTGGTGATCAGCAAGGCGCTCGGTCCCGATGCTGCCGGTCTGCGTTCACGGGAGATCGAGTGGGGCGCCGCAGGAATCCTCAGCCTCTGTTCGATGGTCGCGGCGCTGATGCCAGCCTGGCGAGCGGTGCAGGTCGACCCGATCATCGCCCTGCGCTACGAATGAGGACCGTCAGGTGAGCGACGCTCCGACCGAGGCTCCCGCGAATACGCGAGAAGGCCGGACACCACTGATCTCGGTCAAGAACCTGGAGCGCATCTACAGGCTCGGCGAGCAGACGATCCACGCCCTGCGTCCACTCACCCTGGACATCCACCAGGGCGACTTCATCGCCATTGCCGGACCGTCCGGGTCTGGCAAGTCAACGCTTCTGCAATTGCTGGGCCTGGTCGATTCGCCGACTGCCGGAGAAGTGCGCGTCCAGAACAGGGTCGCTCAGGACCTGGGAAACGAGCAGCGAGCGGCGCTCCGACTACGAACGCTGGGTTTCGTCTTCCAGGCATTCAACCTGCTGCAAATGCTGACCGCCCGTCAGAACGTGGAGATCGCGCTAGCACTGGCGGGATTCCCTCGGCGCAAGCGGCGGGCGCGTGCCGAGGAACTCCTGTCCGCGGTCGGCTTGTCTCAACGATTGGAGCACCGGCCGTTGCAGTTGTCCGGAGGCGAACGCCAGCGCGTGGCGATTGCCCGCGCTCTGGCGAACGAGCCGGATGTCATCCTGGCCGACGAACCGACCGGCAACCTCGATTCGCAAACCGGCCGGGAGATCGTCAGCCTGCTCGAGGAACTCAATCGGGCCGGCCAGACCATCGTCATGGTCACCCACAACCTGGAAATCGCCCGCCGCGCGGGACGGCTGTTCCTGATGCGCGATGGCCAGATCGACGAAGTCGATCCCGGCGATCCGGAATCGCTGGACTAGCAGTTACCCTGCGATCAACATCCGCGCGCCCGTCATCGTGCGCGTTTCGGAGGCCACGTGACGCAAGAACTGGATCGGCCGGTCGAGGCAGTCTCCGGCTTGCCTGACTTCTGGCCGGAGGCGCAGGAAATCATCAAGAGCGCGCCGATCGGGCTGTTGGCGACCACCGAGGGCCTGCAGCCTCATGTGCGCCCTGTCGCGCCCGCCTACGTGGGATTGCATGCCTACGTGCTGACCTCCGTGCAGACGCCGAAGCTGGAACAGATACGCACCAACGAACGGGTCGAGTTGCTCCACTGGAGCGTGGACTTTCACCATCTCAATCTCACCGGCGTCGCCGACGTCACCGAGGACGAAGCCGAAATCGCCGCCGTCGCGGCGCATTTTCCCTATGCCGTCGACGATTTCTTCGGTCCCGACTTACGCGCTCCCGCACTCATCAAGATTGCCCTGAGAAGAATCTCGATCACTACGTTCAACGACATCATCGCAAGCAAGCGGCCGCGAATCTGGCGCGCAACAGACTGACAGGCCCGATCCGGCCGTGTTGAAACAGGGGAGGACGCCACATGCGTATCGCACTGATTGGACAGGCGCCGTTTGGAGCGGCCGTCTTCGAGCGACTGGTTGACGACGGTCACGAGATCGTCGGCGTGTTTACCCCGCCCGAGCGCGAAGGCGGCCGGCCCGACCCGCTGGCTCAAGCCGCTCGCGACGCGAGTATCACGCTGGTACAACCGCGACGCTGGCAGCGCCGCGGTGTCGTCGATGAGGATGTGGTCGCGCAGTATGAGGCGACGAAACCCGACCTCAACGTGATGGCCTTCGTCACCCAGATCATCCCGTCGAGAGTCCTCGACTTCCCGCCACTCAAGACGATCCAGTACCACCCGTCGATGCTCCCGAAGCACCGAGGCCGATCGGCGATCAACCACTCGATACTGCAAGGCGACACTATGACCGGGGTCACGATCTTCTGGGTCGACGAGGGTATCGACACCGGGCCGATCCTCCTGCAGCGCGCCTGCCCCATCGGTCCCGACACCACGCTCAACGACGTCTACCGCGAGTACCTGTTCCCGCTCGGCGTGGAGACGATGTCGGAGGCAGTCAGTCTCGTCGAGGCTGGGCAGGCGCCGCGCCACGTCCAGAACGAAGCCGACATGACCTACGAGGGCCCCTGGGAGGGCGACATCGCCCGGATCGACTGGTCGCAGGACGCCCAGACCGTACATAACTTCATCCGCGGCTCCGACCGCGCGCCCGGCGCGTGGAGCGAAATCGGTGGTCAGCGGGTCACACTGTTGGGCTCGACCCGGTCAGACCATTCCGGCGGCGCTGCCGGCGAGGTTGCCGCGATTGACGGCAGCGGCATGACCATCGTCTGCGGCGACGGCGAGTCGGTGCGAGTCAGCACGCTGGCTGTCGGACGTGATCGTCAGCCGGCCCAGGAGTGGACCTCGTCCAATGGCGTCGAGATCGGCGCCGTGTTCGAACCGGCTCCCGCCGACTGAGTCACTCCTCTGTCCTGTGGTCCAGGACACCTCAGGCGGACACCTGCAGAACGCATGTCCGTATACGATGGTGCGCATCAGCTCAGTCACAGCGAAGAGATGCGCACGCCGATGAACCTGCCTCACAGCTCGCAACAACCCGCCCGCAGCCGATTCGACCGGCGAATGACCGATCCAGTTCGCTCAATCGAGCGAATGAGCCCGAACATCTCCGAACAGATCCGAACAAAACAACCTGAAGAAACCTGAAAAAAGCTGAAAAAAGCTGAAAGCCAACACTCACGATGTCCCGCAAAACACTGGAGATCGTGCCGCGAAACGCTCAGAAAAAAAGTTTCGCTGAAACCTGAAAGGTCAAGAAATCCCGCGCGCCGCGAACAGGCGCTACGTCATGTCCTGGACGCGTTTGCCCGAGTCCACCAGCGGAGCGAAGCGGGTCTTGCTCAGCGGGTCGTTGCGTGAGGCCTTGTCCCAGGCGGCGTCGACCATCTTGGCGTACTTGGGATGCATCTCGCGCATCTTGGTGTTCTCGTCCTTGATGAAGGCCGATCTGGCAATGAGCTTTTCGACCTGCCCCTGGGTCTCACACTCTTCACACTCAGGAGCAGGTGAGTCGATCTTGCGGGTGAAGTGTTCCCACTCGGCGCCGCAGGCTCGGCAGGCGTATTCGTAGATCGGCATGGTTCGCTCCTGACGGCCCGCTTGTTGGATCGATCCGTCTCCCACGATGGTACGATCTCGACGTAACTCCCGCACGCAGACTGCGGTCGAAGGAGGCGATTCGTGTACGGATTGCGCACGATGTTCCTCGTGGTCCTGATGGCCGGCCTGATGATGGTCGTCGGTCTCGCGGTGGCCGGAGAGATCGGGCTGATCATCATGGCCGTGATCGCCCTCGGCATCAACCTCTACAGCTACTACAACTCTCATTCGATGGTGCCCAAGATGATGGGCGGCCAACTGGTCACCGCGCAGGAAGCGCCGGACCTGTACCGGATCGTCGAGCAGGCCGCCTGTCAGGCCAATATGCCGTTCAAGCAAGATTTGCTTTCGCAGTTCACGGTCGAGCACCTGGAAGCCCGTTGCACCGGTCACTGCCGACCGGGAGATTGCCCGCGCCACATCCCATCCGTCTATCTGATCGACACGCCGATTCCCAATGCATTCGCCACCGGCCGACATCCCAACCACTCGGCTGTCGCCGCGACGACCGGGATCATGGGACTGCTCACCCGCCGAGAATTGGCCGGCGTCATGGCGCACGAACTGGCGCATGTGACCAATCGTGACACGCTCTGGTCGACGATCGTCGCCTCGATGGCAATGGTGATCTCGTTTGTCGGCATGCTGGCCCAATGGATGCTGATCATCGGGTTCATGTTCGGCGGTATGGGCGGACGGGACGACAACGGAGGCGGCGCCGGCCACCTGGCGGGCGCGCTGATCGTGGCGATCATCGCCCCGTTCATCGCGATGCTGATCCAGATGGCGGTCAGCCGCCAGCGCGAGCTCAAAGCGGATGACACCGGGGCACGAAGCTGCGGTGATCCCGAGGCGCTGGCCTACGCCTTGATGAAACTCGAACAGGGAGTCAGGACGCCGGAGTCCCGCTATGCGGCGGAAGAGATGAAGACGGCCGAGGCCGCCAACCACATGTTCATCGTCAACCCCCTGGCCGGCGGCGCGGGCAAGTTCTTCTCCACCCACCCACCCACCGAGCAACGAGTCGAGCGTCTCCGAAAGATCGGCGAAGAAATCGGCCGACCGTTCTAGTCGGCGACTCGCATAACTCGCTAGTCTCTCCGTTCGAGATCCTCACGGAGAGATTCGACTTCCGACCTGATCGACTTTAGTTCGTCCAGAATCTGCTGCTGCGCATCATCGTCACTCTCGATGAACCAGGCAGCGACGTTTGCTGTGAGAACGCCAAAGACGCCGATCCCAACGATCATGAGCAGCGAACCAATGATGCGGCCAACCAGAGTCTCTGGAACAACATCTCCATAGCCGACCGTAGTGATCGTCGCCAATGCCCACCAGAGTGCCGTCCCCCAATCGCCGATTTGCCCGCCGCCGCTCTGTTCGATCAGGGCGACAGCGATCGTTGCCAGCACGATTGCAATGAGCGCGGCGGCAAGCGATCCACCGACGGCGCGCCTCTTCAGAATCTCGGAGATACGGGGCATGAGTAACAGCAGGCGGAGCAGCCGAAGGGGTCGGAAGACCGGGACAACCACAATCAGGACTTCAGCCCAATGGGCAAGCAGGAACCGACGGCGGTTCTCTGCCAGCCAGATTCTCACTGCGAGGTCGACTGCAAAGAACACCCAAATGACGATGTCGCCAATGAGAAACCAGCGTTCAACAGCGTCCGAGAGCTCACTAACATACGGCCCGACAATCAGCGGGACCATCGCTGCGGCGAGCGCCAATAGAAACGGGTCGGTCCGCCTCTCCCACCGAGCCCGCAGTTGGTCATTCCTGGCTGTCGTCAGAGATCGATTCAGCTGCCGCGTAAGCCAGCTGAGCACTTCATTCACCGAATGCTTGCTTTCATCTGTTCCCAGGCGGAGCGGGCGTCTTCGACGGAGCCCTCGTCTTCGATCGTGGAGATGTCGCCGGGGTCGGTGTCGAGGGTGACGGCCTTGAGGACGCGGCGCATGATCTTGCCGGAGCGTGTCTTGGGCAAGGCGTCGATGAAGTTGAGCTCGCCGATCACTGCGACCGGACCGAGTTCACCTCGGATCGTCTGGAGGATCTCGGTCTTGAGTTCGTCTCCGGGCTCGAAGCCGGCCTTGAGCACCACGAAGGCGGAGATGACTTCCCCGCGCAGCTCGTCGGGCCGGCCGGTGACGCCGGCCTCGGCCGCGCCGGGATGTCGGAGGATGGCCGATTCGACCTCGATCGTGCCGATTCTGTGCGCGGCGATCTTGATGATCTCGTCTGCGCGGCCGGAGAACCAGACGTAGCCGTCCTCGTCG
This sequence comes from Chloroflexota bacterium, assembly GCA_009838735.1. GTDB lineage: Bacteria > Chloroflexota > Dehalococcoidia > Bin125 > Bin125 > Bin125. The sequence continues at coordinate 31,866 of VXQZ01000037.1, read as the reverse complement.
ACCGAGGTGGCGTCGCCGGTGAAGTAGACCTGCTTGCCCGGCACCTTGCCCCAGTAGTCAGTCTGATAGCGCTCGGGCTCTCCCCAGAGCCTCGCCGTGAGGCCGGGGAATGGGCGCGTGATCGCGAAGATGCCCTTCTCGTCGGCCGCCAGCTCGGCGCCGTCGGTGTCGAGCACCGTGCCCTCGATTCCGGGCAGGGGGATGCCGGCGGAGCCTGGCTTGATCGGCAGCATCTGGATGCCGTAGGGATTGCCGATGATTGGTCCACCGGTCTCGGTCTGCCACATGTGGTCGAGGACAGGAATCTGATCGCCGAAGATCTCGTGCTGGAACCACTCCCAGGCCGGCGGATTCAAGACTTCGCCGGCCGAGAAGACTCGGACCAGCGAGGACATGTCGACGGCTTCCGCCGGCTCAGTCCCGGATCGCATCAGCAGCCGGATCGCCGTCGGTGAGGTGAACATGCCTGTGACGCCGTGATCCTCGACAATTTTGTAGAAGGTGCCGACGTCGGGGTAATCGAGCGCGCCTTCGAACGCGATCGTCGTTGCACCAGCCAGCAGGGGACCATAGACGATGTAGGAGTGTCCGACGACCCAGCCGATGTCCGAGGTCGCCCACCAGACATCTTCGGGCTGGATGTCGAAGACCCAGTCGGCCATGCTCGCAATCCAGACCGGGTAACCGCCGTGCGTGTGGACGCAGAGTTTGGGCCGGGCCGTCGTGCCGGAGGTTGCCAGAATGTAGGCGGGATCGTTCGCTTCCATCGCCGCCCACGAGCCGTCGCCGCCGTCTCCAGCGGCGAGGAAGTCGTCCCAGCTGATCTCCTTGTCGCCACCGATATTGGGACTATCGGCGAGCCGCCGTTCTACGACGACCGTCTCGACGATCTCACCGGCGCCTTCGTTCTCCAGCGCTCCGCGAACGAAGTGGTCCAGCGGCACGTTGCGGCCGCGGCGGTAGGTGGAGTCGGTACAGAAGATGGCTTTCGCCTCGGCCAACTTGACGCGTTCAGCAATCGCGCCGGCGCCGAAGCCGGCGAATATGACGAGGTGAACGGCGCCGATCCGGGCGCAGGCGAGCATCAGCGCGATTGCCTCGAAGTTGGTCGGCATATAAACGGCGACGCGGTCGCCGCGCTCGATGCCGATCGCCCGCAGGGAGGCCGCCATGCGCTCGACCTGTCTGAGGAGTTGGGCGTAGGTGTACACCCGCTGCCCGCCGTTCTCGTCCAATGCGATCAGCGCCGCGCGTCCGCCGTGGCCGTTGTCGACCTGGGCATCGAGGCAGGCGTAGGAGAGATTGGTCTCGCCGCCGATGTACCAGCGGAATGCGGGAATCTCCTCCGGCGTCCATTCGAAGACCTCGTCCCACTCACGAAACCAGGGAATCCGAGCTGCAGCCTCGGCCCAGAACGCGTCGGGCTCGTCCAGCGAGCGGCGTTGGATTTCTCGGACGATCGGACCGACCAGATCAATATTCGACGCCATGTGCCAACTCCAAATCCCGGCCTGGACTGAGTTTCGAACGTGAACGGATACCGTATGCGGAGGGTATCAGCGGAGGGGACGGTCCCATGGATGAAGACGTCATTCAGGAAGTGCTTGAGGCTCGGGCGGGCGCGATGGACGCCTCGCGGCCGGACGCCGTGGCGAGGGTCCATGCGAAGGAGAAGTTCACGGCCCGCGAGCGGATCGAGATGGTGTTGGACGAGGGAAGCTTCGTCGAATACGGCGTGCTCGCGATTCCCGCGAACAAGTCGATGAATGGTCCTGCCGACGGGCTGGTGCAGGGATTCGGCAAGGTAGAAGGGCATCCGGTTGGGATCGCCTCCTACGACTACACGGTCCAGGGCGGGACGCAGACGGCGCTTAATCACGGCAAGTTCGACCGGTTGTTGGAGCTCGTTCATGATCGTCGCTGGCCATTGGTCACCTTTGCCGACGGCGGCGGCGCTCGAGCCCATGACCTGGCTGGCTCGCAACGAGGGATGACTGGGCGCTGGGGCACCTTCGATGGAATGGCTGTGCTCTCGGGCTGGGTGCCGACCGTATCGGTGGTGTCGGGACGCTCGTTTGCAGGCAATGCTTCGATTGCGGGTCTGTCCGACTTCATTGTGGCGACGCGGGACTCGGCGATCGGCATGGGCGGGCCGCCGCTGGTCGAAGGGGCGATGGGGCTGAAGCTGACGCCCGACGAGATCGGGCCGGCGGAGATGCACGACCGCGTCGGCGGGATCGATCTGATGGTCGAGACCGAGGCCGAGGCGATCGATGCGGCCGGCCAGTACCTGCGCTACTTCCTCTACGACCTGCCCGAGGGCGAGCCCGATCCCTGGTCCGAGCGGATTCGTGGGATCGTTCCGTCGAATCGGCGTCGCGCCTATGACATGCGGCGCGTGATCCGGGCGATCATGGACCGCGACACGGTGTTTGAGCTGCGCCCCACGTGGGCGCCCCAGCTGATCACGGCGCTGGCCCGATTGGGCGGGCGATCGGTGGGAATCATCGCCAACCAGCCGCTTTCCGTGATTGCCGGAGCAATCGACTCTGACGCTTCCGACAAGATCGCTCGGTTCATCCAGCTCTGCGATGCACATGAGATTGCGATGGTCTCGCTGGTCGACAATCCGGGCTACATGGTCGGGAGGCCGGCGGAAGAGGCGGGCATCGCTCGGCATCACGCGCGGCCGATCATTGCGCACCAGAATCGGACGGTGCCGCTCTACACGATCCAGCTGCGCAAGGCCTACGGTCTAGGACCGGCGGCGATGGGCAACTCATATGCGCCGCGAGACATTCGGCTGGCCTGGCCGACGGCGGAGTCGGGCGGAATGGGCCTGGAAGGCGCGTCGCTGCTGGTCAATCGCGACGAGATCCGCGAGGTCGAGCAACGAGATCCGGCCGAGGCCAAGCGAATTCGTGACGAGTGGGCGACGGAGATGCGGGAACGGAACTCGGCAATCAACGCGGGTCGGCGGTATGAGTTCGACGATGTGATTGCGCCGGAGGAGACACGGGATGTGCTGATCTCAATGTTGCGGATGACACCGAGGGCGCCGTTGTCTCCGGTGAAGAAGCATCCGGTGGATGCGTGGTGATTGCGCTCTGGTCGGAGGGACCCCCTCAGCCTTCGGCAGCTCCCCCTGCGAGGGGGAGCGGGGGAGATATGGATGGAATTCTGATTCCGGCGGCGGCTTCGAGGATGTCGATGGTGCTGTAGTGGTGGAGGTCGTCGAATCCGGCGGCGAGGGCTGACAGGTAGGTCTGATGGACGGCGTTGGCGACGGGCATGGCGACCTGCTGCTCGCGGGCAAGTTCCAATGCGAGCCGGACGTCCTTCTCGGCGATGACCATCGTTGAGGGCGGGTTCTCCCACTGCTTGGCGAGGAAGTGGTCGACGAGGCCCATGTAAGGCCGGGCGGTGCCGAGCCGGAGTTTCTCGACCAGATCGGGTACGTCGAGTCCGGCCTTCGCCCCGAGCACGAGTGCCTCCTGAACGATCATGTGACCTGAAAGCACGATCACGTTGTTGACCAGCTTGTAGAGGCAGCCCATGCCGGCATCGCCAAGGTGGAACACATTCGTCCCGATGTGATCGAGGAGGGGACGGACGCGCTCGAACGTCTCGGCATCTCCGCTGCCGTAGATGGTCAGCGTGCCCTCTCCGGCTCGTCCGACGCCGCCGGTGACCGGGGCGTCGATGTGGATGACTCCCGCATCGGTCTCCAGGCCGACGATTCGTTGCACGCCGCGAAGCGAGTTCGTGCTGAGGTCGACGTGGATGTCTCCGGTCGACGCTCCGGCGAGGATGCCCTCGGGACCGGCGGTCGCGGCTTCGATCTGGGGCGGGCCCGGCAGCGAGATGAAGACGACCGAGCAGCGCGACGCGACCTCGGCGGCGCTGGACGCCGGTTCCGCCCCGAGCTCGAGCAGGTTTTCCATCGCCTCGGCTCGCAGATCGAAGACAACGAGCTGATGACCGCCTCGAATGAGCTGTCTGGCCATCGGGTTGCCGATGTTGCCGGTTCCGATGAAGCCGATGAGTTGATCGCGGGATGATTCGGTCATGGTCACAGCCTTAGGACGGGCGGGTACCCGCGTGTAGCGGAGCCTGAGAGGAGTTACAGCGAAGCGCCGCCTCCCTCGATCTGGATCGTTGGGATTTCGTGGCCGGCGGCGGCTTCGATGGCCTGGAGGGTAGCGAGGAAGGACTGTTCGCCGAGGCCGGCGCTGAGGGCGCGGAGGTAGGTCTGGTGGGCTGCATTGGCGACGGGCATCGGCACCTGGTTGGCACGGGCGGCCTCAATCGCCAGGGAGACGTCCTTCTCGGCCAGCCTGAGCGTGAACGACGGATTGTCGAAGCGCTTGCCAAGCAGGTAGGGAGCGAGACCCATGTACGGTCGGGCGGTACCCAGGCGCAGCTTCTCGACGAGATCCTCAGGGTCCAGTCCGGCCTTGGTTCCGAGGACGAGGGCTTCCTGCACGATCTGGTTGCCGCAGAGGATGATCACATTGTTGAGCAGCTTGAACAGGCAACCCGCGCCGGCCTCACCCAGGTGGAAGATGTTGGATCCGATGGGATCGAGCAGCGGGCGGACGCGCTCGAATGCGTCGGCGTCGCCGCTGCCGAGTACGGTCAGGGTGCCCGACTCAGCTCCGGGGACCCCGCCGGTGACCGGTGCGTCGATGTAGCTGACGCCGGCGGCTGCCTCAATCTGGGCCAGGCGTCGGACGGTGGTGATCGAGTTACTGCTGAGATCGACATGGATGTCGCCAGGCGAGGCGCCGGCCAGAATGCCATCCTCGCTGGTGATCGCCGCTTCGATCTCGGGCGGTCCGGGGAGCGAGCTGAAGACGACGGAACAGCGGGAGGCAACCTCGGCGCAGCTTTTGGCGGACTCGGCGCCCAGTTCCAGGAGGTTCTCCATGACCTCGGGGCGCAGATCGTAGATGACCAGTTGATGACCGGCCTCGATTAAGTTGCGGGCCATCGGGTTGCCGATGTTGCCGGTGCCGATGAAGCCGATCAACTGGTCGCGGGATGAGTCGGGCATGTTCGGACTCCTTAGAGCGATTGGTCGGGGGTGAAGGTGTCGGCGGCGCGCCACATGTACCAGCTGCCGACCGATCGGTAGGGCGCCCATTTCGCACCGACGACGATTGCCTCTTTCGGCGTTGGCATCTCAGACAGACCGTACGCGACTTGCATGCCCTTGCGCACGCCGAGGTCGCCGACGGGCAGAATGTCGGGTCGCCCGAGGTGGAACATGAGATGCATGTGCGCGGTCCACTCGCCGATGCCCTTGACCGCGGTGAGCGCTTTGGTCACGTCGTCGTCGGACATACGGTTGAGACGCGAGAGTTTGAGCCGGCCGTCGGACGTGTGGAGCGCCAGGTCGCGGAAGTAGGACGTTTTCTGGCGGGAGACGCCGCAGGCGCGGAAGTCCTCGTCGGAGGTGGAGAGAATCTGCTCGGGCGTTGGCGTTATCTCTTCATCCCCGTAGAAGCCGAACCACTTGCGCTGGATCGCGGAAGCGGCTGCGCCGGCGAGTTGCTGAAAGAGGATGGAGCGGACGAGGGCGGACCAGGGATCGTTGGACGGACGAGGCTGGAAGGAACCGTGCTCGTCGATCAGCCGGGCCAGGACCGGATCGGCTTTTCGGAGGTGTGCGTTCGCCTTGCGGATGGAGAACTTGCGTCGGACAGGCGGCATAACAGGTGTTCTCGTCGTTTCAGGTGGTTGGGGTTGTTTTTTGTCTGGAGGCGGAAAATAGACGATCTCCAGTGTTTTGCAGGAGATCGTGTGGTTGAAGTGGTTAGGTTTGGTCGGTGTTGGAAGGTCGGTGTTGTTCGGATTTGTTCGATTTTGGACGATGTTGGACGGATCTCGGCGGGATCTGGTCGATGATGTGTCGGTGAGGAAGGGGGTGTGCGGTGTTGTGCGGGGGGTGAGCGGTGTTCGAGAAGCGCGAGCTTCGCGGGGCGGGTAGCGCATGCCGGCACTTAGGGCGGGTTGCGGAATCATACTGTGAGAGCGCATATGTTCTGATGGTATCAGGCAGAGAGTGTGAAGCGGTGCTCTTCCTTGTCCGCTCAACTGTGATTGGCGTCTCGTAGGAACCCCCCTCTGCCTTCGGCATCTCCCCCCGCTTCGCGGGGGGAGAAAGGAGTACGGAGCGGGGGATACGATGGGTCTTCGAGGGATAGGCGGTCAGTCGTTCCAGCCGTTCCAGTGGAGGAAGTTGTCGAGGGGTTGGCGGGTGACGGGGCCGAAGTTGGCGTTGGGATGGCCCATAGGGATCATGGCGACCGGGGTGGCGTTGTCGGGGATTCGCAGTTCTTCGCGGAGTTGGTCCATGATGCCGTCCTGCGGGGTGGTGAGAACGGTGCCGAGGCCTTCGGCGCGGGCGGCGAGCATCATGTTCTGAATGCTGGGGTAGATGCTGCTGCCAGCCAGCAACCCCTCGGGCGCGGGCGACTGGACGCGGACGAGGCAGGGGATGATCCAGACGGGCGCGGCTGCGAAGTTGTCGAACAGGTTGAATGCGCCGCGCATCATTCGGCGCGTCGTGGGATCGTCGATGTCGTCGGGATTGGGCATGTCGCCGGTGAATCGGGAGCTGAACATGTCTCGGATGGCGGCGGCGAGCCGCTCGCGGATGCCGTCGTCGGTGACGACGAGGAATCCCCAAGGCTGGGAGTTGCTGCCGCTGGGCGCCCAGCAGCCAGCCTGAATGATTCTCTCGATTGTTTCGCGGTCGACCGGTTCGTCGGTCCAGCGGCGGATGGCGCGCTGGGTCTGCATGACTTCGTAGATGTCGGTGGTCCGGTTGTTCATGATCCTGCTCTCTCGGCCAGTCGCTCTGTTTGGCGGGTGTTCCAGGTGAGGAGACGTTTCATTGCTCGGGCGGCGTCGCGGATGTTGTAGTAGAGCGGCAGGCCGGCATCGGAGATCATGCGGGCCAGTTCGGCGTTGGAGCCACCGTGGCGGTGATCCATGCTGATCGGGACGACCAATGCGATGGCGATGCCGTGTCTCTCGCGGGCCTCGGCGATCTCGGAGATCATTCTTCGGCGATGGTCCATCTGTTCATCGCCGAAGAATCCGATTCCCCAGTTCATTCCCACTTGCACGATGATTGCATCGATGCTCGGATCCTCAGCGACCGCATCGAGCGTCGGCCGGACTTTCTGGCCGTCCCAGAGCGACATCGTATCGACGGGATTGCGGATGCCGGTACCGGCGACGGGGGTGACGTCGGCCAGGCGTTTGAGCGTATGGTCCTGCAGCGGTGGCAACTGGAGTCCCTCGCGCTCGACGTCGTCAGCGCCCTGAACTGAGATCCCACCGCCTCCGACGACCAGACCGATCCTGGGTCCGGCAGGCACGGCGCCGAATCGCCAGCCGACGAGCACATCGACCATTTCCTGCATGTTGTGGACGAGGACGGCGTTGGTCTGTCGGGCGGCGGCAGACCAGATCTGGCCAGAGCCCGCGAGTGAAGCGGTGTGGGATTGCGTGGCGCGTCCGCCGGAGGGCAGCAGTCCGCCCTTGAGGATGGCGACTGGCTTCGAGGCGGCGGCGCTGCGCAGGGATTGGAAAAAGTCGCGGGCGTCAGTCATGCCTTCGATGTAGGCGCCGATGATCTCGGTGTTGGGGTCGGCGGCGGCGTAGTCAATGAGTTCGGCGGCGGAGACGTCGATCGCGTTGCCGAACGAGACGACTTTGGAGAACCGAAGGCCGCGCAGCGCTCCGTTATAGGTGGCGTCGCTGGCGTTGGTGCCGGACTGTGAGAAAAAGGCGACCGGGCCGGACTCGGTGGGCAGTTGCTGGGAGAAGGAGACCTTGCCGGCGGGCACATAGAGGCCCATGCAGTTGGGACCGATCAGGCGGATGCCGAGCTCGTTGGCCCTCGATTTGAGCTGGTGCTGAAGTTGCAATCGGTCGGCGATGCCCGTTTCGGCGAAGCCAGCCGTGAACAGGTGGATGGACCGCACACCCTTGGCAGAGGCGTCTTCGAGCATGTCGAGGACGTAGGCCGCCGGAATGGCGCTGATCACGTGGTCGACCGGCCCGGGAATGTCGGTGAGGCGGGCGTAAGCGGGGAGATCCTCGATTTCGCCAGCGCGGGGATTGACGGGATAGATGTTCGGTTGGCCGGCGTCCTTGAGCGACTGCAGCCATCCGCCCGGTCCACGATTTCCGGCATTTCCACGCGAGGCTCCCACGACTGCGACGCCGCGGGGGAAGAAGATGGGGTCAAGGGGGTGCGTGTTGGTCACGGTTGAGATTGTAGGCGCAGATCGCTAGCGCGCTGTGGGGCAGCCGCCGGCGGCGAGCGGTTCGGGAGCGTCGTCGTGGAACTCGTCGAAGAACTGGTCGATGGCTCGTTCCTCGACATCTTCCAGCGGGAGTCGGACGCCCCAGGCGATGAGCATGACGGGGGAGTCGAGGCCGCCATAGGGCGCCTGAATGACGTAGTGGCCGTCCTCGAAGTGCTTCGCCGTAATCGCCGTCAGTTCTTCAACTCCATCTGCGCCAAGCCGGTCGGGCGCATACCAGACTGCCACGGCGCCGTGCTCCATGGCGTGAACGACCATTTCGAATGTGGGCGTCGCTCCGTACGCGCCACAGGGTTGCGGGATTGGAGAGTGCTCTTCCGCGTAGGGAGGGATGACGGTGTAGTCAGCGGTTTGACCGGCGATGAGGTGGATCTGTTGGCCGGTCGTGTGTTCGTTGTCGTAGATCTCGAGTTCGGGACGGTCGCGGATGTCGACCCACGATCCGGTCGCACCGGAGCCTCCGCCACAGGCAAGGAGTGTCAAGGCAGCGCCAGCGAGCAGCAAACCGACCAGGCGTCGGGAGATGGCGGGGCTCATTCTGAAGATGTTCCCGCGGAGATGGTCGAATCGCCGCGCTCGAGGCGGTAGCGATCGTAGTAGCCCTCGGGAGCGTTCTGCATGAAGGCGGTGAGCTGCTCGTTGCCGTCGGCGTCCCACTGGGCGATAGGCAACAGGGTTCGCCAGGCGACGGCGACGATGGTTGCTCCCTGGTGCTGGTCAGCCAGTCCCGCGATCGGCACGACGGCGAGGCGCTCGCGGAACTGGCGTAGGCTGACCATCGCGCCCAGCAATCCGCTCGGATCGTCAGCGTCGGTGTAGGAATCGGGATCGTAATAGATCACGATGCCGCCGCGTTCCAGCAGGGGAAGCATCTCGGCCGGCTCGGGGATGAACTCGTCGTCGGGCAGGTAGACGTCTGCCGGCGGGGACTCCGCCTGTTGCGGACCGGAAGTGGGCAGGGAGGAGTTGTAGGCGTCGAACGTTTCGCCCTCGTCCAGGTGGCGCCGGCCCTGGTCGGGATACACCTGGACGCCCTGGACTTCGATGACGTCGTCGGGCGGGAAGATGAGCTGCATGGCGAAGACGGCGATCATGGCCACCAGGAGACCGCCAAGCAGGGCGACGGTCATGCGCGGCATGCCGAAGATCGTGCTGCGTCGCTGGGGTTGCTCGGAGGCGCCACCCGAGCGGCGGCCCCCGCCGCGTCCGCGCTCTGCCGGTTCGGCCGCGGGCTCGGCGTCGGTCCGGCGGCCGACTTCCGACTCTCCCGATTGTCCGGTTGGTCGGGCTGGTCGGCGGCGGGGGGGGGGGGGGGGGGGGGGGGGGGGGGGGTTGGGGCGGCGGGCGGGCGGGGCCCCCCCCCCCCCGGGGGGGGGGGGGGCCGCGGAGCGCGAG
>VXQZ01000037.1:0-22116 GCA_009838735.1 Chloroflexota bacterium | reverse complement strand
GCCGTGCGCGGCGGGTGCGGGGGGGCGGTGGGTGGGGTGGCCCGCGCCCGGTCCCTCCTGACGCGTGCGGTGCGGGTGGGGGGGGGGGGGGGGGGGGGCGGCCCCCCCCGCGCCGGTTGGTTGCTCATTGCGCGACTCCCGAGGCGACCAGCGCACCGAGCTCGTCGTCGCTCAGACCGAGCTGGCCGCAGAGAATCTCGCGGGTGTGCTCGCCAAGCAGCGGCGCGCGGCGGCCGTGAGTCCAGGGAGTCTCGCTGAGGATGTAGGGCGCTCCGGGGAATGTCACGGTCAGGTTGCGTTCCTCGTGTTCGACGTCGACGAAAAAGCCTCGGGCGTGCCAGTGTTCGTCGGCGAGGCATTCGTCCGGGGTGCGGATAATGCTCCAGGCAGCTCCGGCGGCCTGTGCGCCAGCGTATATCTCTTCGGCCTCATGCGCGGCGATGAAATCGGCAATGTCGTCCAGCATTGTGGCGACGGTCGGCTGCTGGAGACCCAGCTGGCGCTTGCGGCCGTCCAGGAGCTCGTAGTCGGACAGGTTTTCGCCCATGCCGCGCTCCTGGATGAAGGCGACGAGGGCGAGCCAGCTGGCCTCGGAACGGGGCATGCCGAAGATGTTGATTAAGCGACCATCGGCAGTTGGGTATTGCCACGGTTCGGTGGGTTGCGGTCCGGCGTGGCGTCCGGCCTGGCGGATCAGCGGATGTTGCTCGTACAGCGCCCAGGGGGCGGAGGATTCGATCGTGAAGCCCATGCACTCGTGCATAGCAATGTCGATGTGTTGGCCAAGCCCGCTTTCCTGTCGTTCGTACAGGGCGGTGCAGGCGGCGGTCGCAGCGAAGTAGCCGGCGATGTGTCCGGCGTGATGCTCGGTCGGGCGGATCGGAGGCGTCCCCGGCCGGTTGTCATAACCGCAGCTGCCCATCGGCCCGCCGAGGGCGAGGCCGACCGCATCGGACCAGGCATAGTCGCGCCAGGGTCCGGTCTGTCCGAACGGGGTGAGACTGATGACGATGAGTTGGGAGCGGTACTCGGAGAGGGCGAGTGGATCGAATGGGCCGTCGCGTCCTGGTTGGCAGGTCTCGAGGACGATGTCGGCGTCAGCGGTGAGTTGGAGGAAGAGTTCGAGCCCGTCGGCGCTGTGCAGGTCGAGCGCGAGGGATCGCTTGCCGGCGGCGTAGTGCCACCAGTAGAGGCTGCGCTCGAGACCGGGTTGGTCGTGGAGGAAGGGTCCGTAGGAACGGCCAGGATCCCCGCCGGGCGGCTCAATCTTGATGACGTCTGCGCCGAGTCCGGCGAGGAGCTTGCCGGCGATGTGCCCCCGGGGGTCGGAGCAATCAAGCACCCGGACGCCATCGAGCGCTCCCATGGCTAACCCATTGCGCCGTTCATCTGCAGCTCGGCGATTTGTTCGTCGCTGAGACCGAGGAGCTCAGCAAAGACGTAATGGTTGGCCTCTCCAAGCGGGGGTCCCGGACGGTCGCGATGCGCAGGAGTGCGGGAGAAGTGGATCTGCAGGCCGTCGGTCAAATGCTCGCCGATGACGGGGTGATCTCGGGTGACTGTCCATTCCCGTGCCTTCATCTGTGGATCGTTGACGACGAGGTCGACGCCGTTCTGGACGACGCCGGCGGGTACATCGGCGGCTTGCAGTCGCTGCATCAGGGTTCGTCCGTCCTGTCCGGCGGTCCAGGAGCCGATCTGTTCATCGAGTTCGTCCTCGTGCCGGAGCCGAGCGGGCAGGGTGGCGAAGCGTCGGTCGGTGCGCCAGTGGGGATGATCGCTGACCTCGCAGAACGCCTTCCATTCGGTGTCCGAGGTGCAGGTGATCATGATCCAGTTATCGTCACCGGCGGTGGGGTAGGTGTTGTGGGGGACAGCCTGCGGCCAGACGGAGCGGTTGCCCGGTGGGTTTCCAGTCTCCCGGTAGCGGCGTCCGTTGACGGTGAAATCGAGCGTGGCTGGACCGGTGAGCGCCATGCCGGTCTCAACCTGTGAGAGGTCGATCCACTGTCCGGTACCTGTTTCGCGTCGATGCTTTAGCGCGGCGGTGATAGCCGCGGCCGCAGTGAAGCCGGCCATGTGGTCGAGATAGGAGTACCCCCAGCCGGCCGGTTCGGGAGCTTCGGGCAGACCGGACATGGCGGTCAGGCCGCTCAGAGCCTGTGCAGTCGGTCCCCAGGTCGAGTAGTCGCGCTGCGGTCCTGAGTGCCCGAAGCCGGAGAGGGACACGTAGATGATCTGTGGATTCTCCGCTCGTTGCTCCTCGAAGCTCAGACCCCAGTTCTCGAGGATTCGGGACGAGTAGTTCTCGACGACGACATCGGAGACGCGAATCAGCCGCTTGATCAGGTCGAGTCCGTCGGGATGGCGGGCGTTGACTGTGATCGACCGCTTGTTTCGATCGAGCCAGTTGAACATCGCGCCCGAGTCGGGCGGGTCGAATCCGTTCGGGTGGGGACGGCCGAAGCGGATCGAGTCGAGCGTCTGCTCGTTTTCGACGCGAATGACTTCGGCGCCCAGATCACCGAGCAGTCGTGTGCAGGTAGGTCCGGCGACGATCCAGGTGAAGTCGACGACTCTGACGCCGTCAAGCGGCGGCTTGGTGTTGGGCTCAGAGTCAGTCATCGATGAAGCGGCGGCCTACGCTGGCTCGAACTTTGGCAGCGTAACCTCGTCGGTCACGTCGTCGAAGTGGACCTTGACCCGCATGCCGACGTGGACGTCCTCGACCGGCACGTTGACCAGATTGGTGTGCATCCGCGGGCCTTCGTCGAGCTGGACGACAGCGAGCGTGTAGGGAATCTCGGCTTTCCACGAGGGGTGATAGAGCTGGTGCATGCGCACCCAGGTGTAGACCTCACCGTTGCCAGCGGACTCGCGCCATTCCCAGTCGGTCGACCAGTCCTTGTAGCAGCGGTCGCTGTAGGGGTACTGGTAGTGGTCGGCCGAGGGGAAGTACTGGAGCAGCAGCTTGTGCTCTTGCAGACCGTCGAAGAACGGTTGCGTGTTCTCGTCGGGGTTGGGAAGTGGCTTGTCGTAGGCCATTGGTGATTGGTCCTAGTTGGCGTTGGGTGAGAGGATGAGCGTCCCGTGGGTGTCGAGTGTGCCACCGTTGCCCGAGCAGAGCACGATGTCGTTCTTCTCGATCTGGCGGTCGCCACCGGAGCCGCGAGCCTGAATCACGCCCTCGGAGATTGGCGTCATACCCCACATGTAGTAGGACGAGAGCTGTCCGCCGCCGGTGTTGATCGCGGGCAGTTCCGCCTCGGGATCCGCCGGATCTTCGGGGTAGAGGCCGATCGCATCGCCCGGCTTGGCCAGTCCGTAGTCCTCGATCGTGCGCAGGACGGTGTAGGTGTAGCAGTCGTAGAACTCGCAGATGTCGACGTCTTCGGGTCCGACGCCGGCCATCTTGTATGCGGTTTCACCGGCGATGGTTGCGCCGGAGGTGGTGCCGACCTCGACTTCGGCGTGGGGGAAGTTGCCCGGATGTCCCTGTCCCATGCCCCAGACGTACGCGGGCGACGACTTCAGGTCGCGGGCGCGTTCGGCGGTGGTGACGATTGTGCAAACCGCGCCGTTGGAGACGAGGCAGCAGTCGAGCAGGTGGAACGGTTCCACGATCCAGCGGGAGTTGTGGTAGTCCTCGAGCGTCAGCGGCTGCCGCATCGTGGCGTGGGGATTGTCGACGGCGTATCGGCGCTGTGTGACCGAGACGCGGCCGAGATCGTTGTTGGTGACGCCGTAGCGCTCCATGTATCGGCGAGCGGCCAGTGCGTAGGAGGTGTTGGCGCCGTAGAAGCCGAAGGCCGGCATGAGGGAGGCCATACCGGTCGGTCCGCGACGTCCGGCGCCTCCGTACGCTGCGCCGGCCGAGCCGCCCTGCTGCAACGGAGCGTCGGAGAAGATGCAGGCGACGTAGTTGGCCATGCCGTGGTGCACGGCAAAGGCGGCGTACTGGACCATCGCCGAGGCGGTCGCCCCAAATGAGTTCATGTGATTGAGGAGTCGCAGATTTCGCAATCCGAGGTATCCCTGCAGCGGAATGCTGATTCCCGTACCCATCATTCCGGTAATGCCCGGGTTGACGAGCAGGCCGTCGATGTCGTCCTTTTGCAGGCCGGCATCTTCGACGGCGAGACGAATCGATTCGCCGGCGAACCAGGACGCGTCGTGTCCGTAGACCTTGCCCATCTCGGTGATGCCGAGGCCGCAGATCGCCGTTTGTCCCCTAATCGGATCGCTCATGTGAAACTCCTCGCAAATCCGGCGTCAGTTTAGCAGCGGCTTGCGGCTAGAATCCTGATTCGAGAGGGAACGAATGGGGAAACGGGTGGCAAGATGGCAGATGGACAAGGGATCGAGAACGAACAGATGGGCGCTCGTGGGGGCGACGAGGAGTTACTTGCTCTGGCGCAATGGCACCTGGATGAGCAGACTGGACGTATCGACGCGCTTGATAGAAAACTTGCTGCGACCTTCACTCTGAGCGGTGCCCTTATTGCAGTTCTTGGAGCCGCATTCACGCTTCGCACAGACGAGATTACTCAAGCACTGTGGTGGGTGATTCTTGCGATAGTGGCCGTGTTCATAGCGAATGCCGTCTGTGCATTCTTTGCTTTTCGACTTCGAAGCTGGGAAATGCGACCCGATGTGGACGCCTTCGACCGCATCGCTGAGGAGAACAACCTCGTAGTAGCGCGTACTTGGGCCGCTCAAGAAATGTGGGCCTCGTTCAATGAGAATGAAGCAGCACTTGCAGAGAAGGCCGCTTGGCTCAGGCGAGCTGTGACACTGACGACGGCGAATCTGATTCTTGCTGGAATCGCCGCAATCGTAGCAACGTGGCCTTGGTGCTTCTGTCCCTAAAGGAGCCTAGAGCCCTCGCTCGACCTTGACAGAAGGACCAGGTGGCGGAATCTTTCGGTCTTTTGGTAGCGCGGTTTTGACAGACTTAGGTTCCTTTTTGTTGCTGTTGGGCATGGTGTGGACTCTCGGGCTAGTGACTGTTTCAGTACACGATAGCGGGACTAAAGCACCGTGATGTCTTCGCCGCCGTCGACGTTGATGGTGTTTCCGGTGACCCAGTTGGAGTCGTCGAGGCTGAGTCCGATGATTGCCCGGGCGATATCTTCGGGCTCGGTGACCCGGCCGGAGGGATTGTGATTCTGGGCGAAATCGAGCAACTGCATGCCGGCGGGGATTTTCTCCAGGGCCGGTGTGTGGGTGATGCCGGCCTTGATCGCGTTCGCCGCGATACCCCTGGGCGCGAGCTCGACGGCCAGCTGCCTCAGGTGGGCGGCCAGCGCCGCCTTGGCGGCTGAGACGGCGCCGTACTGGGGAATCACGCGCAGGTCGCCGCCTGAGGTCATGCCGTAAATCTTGCTGCCTGCTCCGAGCAGGCCACGGCTGACCATGTCCTGGGTCCAGTAGACGACCGAGTTGGCCATCACGTCGAGAGTCATCTCCATCTGTCGCTGGCTGATCGGACGATCTTCCTTCGCGCCGATGTACGGACCGAGGGTCCCAAAGGCAAGCGAGTGCAGCAAGACACGTACGGCGGCCGGGCCGCCCTCGGCATCGAGCTGCTCGCGCAGGCTGTCGAGCATGTCGCCCCGCTTGGCCTCGTCGGCGGCGTTCATGTTGTGAAACACGGCCTGGCGACCATGCGACTCGATCTCGCTGACGATTTGCTCCACGTTGGCCATGGTCGAGCGGCGGTCGAGATGGACGCCGGCGATATTCATTCCCGCCTCGGAGAGCGCCACGGCGGTTGTACCGCCAAACCCGGAGGATGCGCCGAGGATGAGCGCCCATTGGCCATCGAGCTGAGGATGTCGCACGGTTCGCCTCCCTGGAGACTGTTGCTGGAGAAGTGGCCGGTTGCCGGAATCAGAGGCGCTGAGCGTTGGTGAAACGCCGGACGACTTCGAAGAGGATCTGGATGCCGGTGTTCAGGCCTTCAATCGGCGTGCGTTCGTTGTGACCGTGTACGCCGGCGGCGAGTGAGGCGTCCATCAGGGTCGGCACGAATCCGTAGGAGTGCACGCCGTGGCGGCGCAGCACCCGTGAATCGGTGAAGCCGACGCAGGTGGAGGGAATGACCAGCGCGCCTTCGACCTGTTCTCGGACGACATCTTCGATCACGCTGACTATCTCGGTTTCAAAGCTGCTGGATGGTCCCATGCTGCCGAAGACGACTTCGACATCGACTTTCTCGTCGTCGATCACGTCGCGCATGGACTTGATGAAGTCGTCGTAGGATTCTCCCGGCAGCAGGCGGCAATCGAGTGTCGCTTCGGCGTCGGCGGGAATGACGTTGTGCTTGATGCCGCTGGTCGCGCCGGTGTTGGAGATCGTGTCTCGAGTCACGGCAGCGAAGGCGGGATAGGTCTGGCAGAGCCTGTTCAGGCTGGGCGCGGAGCCTGCCCAGGCGTTGGCGTCGCGCATTCGCTGTAGCGCTTCAGCGGTATGCGGCTGGATGGTGACGGCTCGGTCCCAGTTCTGGATGGCGTACAGCGCGCGGATCAGTCGTTCGACGGCGTTGTCGCCGTGCGGCGTCGAGCCGTGCCCCGGTTGACCCTCGGCGCGCAGCTTGAGCCAGAGCGGCGATTTTTCCGAAGGCGAGCAAGCGAACACCGGCCGGTTCGAGCCGAGCAGATTGAGCGCGCCCATGCCGCCCTCGTTCAGCGCAAATTCAGGCTCGGTGATCCATCCCTGCTCGTTCTGGTCGAGCCATTCCATGCCAAAGGCGGAACCGGCTTCCTCGTCCGCGACGGCAAGGAAAACGATGTCGCGGTTCGGCGTCAGATTGAGTCGCTTGAACAGAAGCATGACCAGCAACTCAAGTGTGCCCATGCCCTTCATGTCGAGGGCTCCGCGTCCCCAGAGCATGCCATCCTTCTCGACCGCGGCGAAGGGATCGACGTCCCAGAACTCTTCCTGAACGGGGACCACATCGGTGTGGTTGAGCAGCATCAACGGGCGTTCCTCGCCGGCGCCGTGCAGGCGAGTACGCATCGAAACGCGGCCGGGTCCGGCCTCGACGTACTCGCACTCGTACCCCTCGGATTCGAGAATTGGCGCGAGAAACTCGGCAGCGGCCTGTTCGTTCCCCGGTGGATTGGACGTGTTGATGCGGAGGTAGTCGCGCAGAACCGACGTGATTTCGGCGGTGACATCGCCCCAGTGGATGCCAAGTTCGGGTGTAGTGGTCATGGGTCGAGTATACGTTTCGTCATACCCGGCTCAGTTCGATTCGGCCGTCTGGATCTGCTTCACCTCGGAGACGATTCGAGACATCAGCTCGCCCGCCTTGTCGTGAATCGCGACGGTGCAGTATTGCGTGATGATGGTCGGATCGAGATTGACTTCGATCATCGGGTGGCCTCGCTGGCCGACCGCAAAGGCAAAGTCGGCTGCGGGAGACACGACGGCCGTCGTGCCGACGAGGATGACGCAATCGGCGCGGGAGGCTTCCTCGTAGCAACGCTGTAGGCAATCGGGTGGGATTGGTTCACCGAACATCACGGTGTCGGTCTTGACGATGCCCCCGCACTTGTCGCAACGCGGCGGGAAGATCTCGGGAATCTCGTCAAAGGGCGAGCGGGAGTTGCAGGCGATGCATCGGAGGAGGGTCGTACAGCCGTGGATCTCGGTGAGGCTCTCGGCTCCGGCAGCGCGATGGAGACCATCGACGTTTTGGGTAATGATGTGCTTGAGCACGCCGATGCGCTCGAGTTCGGCCATCGCGTAGTGGGCATCATTGGGTTGAGCGTCCGCGATAGTGGCAGTCAGCTCATCGGGATTACGTCGGCGCTCGGCGACGTTCTGCCACCATTCGGCCGGATCAGCGGAGAATTGTTCGTATTGGTTCAACGGTGGCTCGCCGTGCTTGGTCCAGAGTCCGTCTTTGCCCCGAAACGTCGGAATTCCCGACTCTGCCGAGATGCCAGCGCCGGTCAGCGCGATGCAATGGTGCGATTGAGCCAGCAGCGCGGCAGCGCGCTCGATGGAGTCCTGGTGTCTGTCGGCCGGCTCCGGTATGTCGGACATGGGCGATCATCCATTACATACGACAACGCCCCCTCTCGGGGGCGCATCTTCTTCTGTGCCTTCGGCTCCCTAACGGGAGCCTGGACGGTCGACTTGAAGTACTCCAAAGACGAGGTGAATGTTCAGCTTGCGCATCAATTCCTCCTCTCCGTTCCCAACCGCTGTCATGGTAGCTGATTTTTCCACGATTGTCACGGCGCACCGCGCTGTCCGGACTGCGATAAACTGCCGACGTAATGTGGACAGCGCGTAGCCGATCGTTTCCGTCCTGGTACGTGGCATGCTGAGGCTATCGGCAGCGCCGCTGAGCAGTCGACTGGGCGGTTGGGCTCTGGTCGAAAGCCCCACGCAACACACGGAGAGTGCAGGCCAGCAATGGTCGTTCGTGATCGTCGTCGCAGCGACGCTGGTCGCGATCGCGGCGGTGATCTTCGATGTGCAACTCTCTTCTCAGGTGTCCCTGCCGGTCGTCGTCCCGGCGCCCACCGAGACCTCAGGCACACAGCGCGCCGTTACTCAGGTTGCCCCGCCGCCAACGACCACCGCTCCAGCTGAAGCATCGAGAACCACGGCGCCGACCGCAGCAGCCGAATCAACGTCAACGACATCAGGCGTTGAGCCAACTGTGAGACCTTCCCCGTCCAGCGCAACTGCTACAGAGCCCATCGCCTCGGGTTTGACCTCGACGACAACCGGGACACCTGCGGACGCAGTGGCTGGCGTCGATGGTGGCAGCTCCGTCGATACCCCAGCGGCAACGGTCGAAGCGGCCGCTCTTGACGATCCGGCGGCGCGGATTCGGCAGTACCTGGGCCTGCACGCCGGCGCGCAGCTGCCGGTGTCGTTCAGCTACGCAATCGAGCCGGGCGACACGGCCTCGAGCATTGCCAAGCGATTTGGCCTGGAAGAAGCAACAGTCCTGTTCAACAACTTCGACGTGTACGACCCGAATCTGTTGAACGTCGGTCACACGTTGACACTGCCCGCCGTTGACGGGCTGGTGTACACCGTTCAGCCGGGCGACAGTCTCCACTTCCTGGTGGACAACTTCCAGGCCAGCCTAGAAGCCACTCTGGCGTATCCCGCGAATGGCATTTCCAGTCCGGACCAGATTCTTGCCGGTCAACAGCTGTTGCTGGTTCATGGATCCGCGTCAGTGGCCTCGGGCAGCGCCGTGACGACGGGCGTCGGCAGCAGCCAGGGC
The DNA here is from genome assembly GCA_009838735.1 of Chloroflexota bacterium. Classification (GTDB taxonomy): domain Bacteria; phylum Chloroflexota; class Dehalococcoidia; order Bin125; family Bin125; genus Bin125. The sequence goes on along the minus strand of VXQZ01000037.1, from coordinate 12,857 downwards.
GCCGCGGTGTGGTCGGTTCCGGATTTCCTCTGGCCATTGGGCTACGACAAAATCAGCGACTTCTTTGGGACTCCTCGGGCAAACGCTGTCGGGTATCACACGGGCGTGGACTTTGTGGCGCCGATTGGAACGATCGTGGGATCGACCGCTGCCGGACAGGTGACCGTCGCGACATGGGATCCCTCGTACGGCAACTGGATCGAGATTGACCACGGCGGCGGCTACCGGTCGCGCTATGCGCATCTCGACGCCATCTGGGTTCGCGAAGGTGAGTGGGTCCAGGCCAACGCGTTTATCGGCACAGTGGGGAATACCGGGAATTCTTCCGGGGCGCATCTACACTTTGAAATCATCATTGACGGTCAAGCGGTCAACCCGCTGACCTGGCTGAACTGATACGGACCCGCGGGCTGCGCTGACCTGCCGCTCGGGGCGGAGATTGCCATGAGCGCCGAACACACTGCAGTTGACTCTGCCGGTTGGACACACGGGCACGCGACCACGAACGGCGTGCGCCTTCACTACGTGGAGCAAGGCGAGGGTCCGTTGGTCCTGCTGCTGCACGGGTTCCCCGAGCACTGGTATTCGTGGCGATTTCAGATTGCGCCGCTCGCTGACGCGGGGTTTCGGGTTGTGGCGCCCGATCTGCGCGGCTACAACCTGTCCGACAAGCCGCGCGGCGGATACGACATCAAGAATCTGACCAAGGACGTGCGCGGGCTGATTCGCGCGCTTGGCGAAACCTCAGCGACGGTGGTCGGCCACGACTGGGGTGGGGTCATCGCCCTGCAGTTTCCAATCGATTACCCGGCGGCCTGCGACCGGCTGATCGTGATGAACGCGCCGCTGATCCGATCCTGGTACTGGGGCCGGCGCAACTATCCCAACAACACGTATGCCTTGCTGATGCAGGTCCCGGGACTGGCCGAACGGCGCGGCTGGGCCGACATCGATCAAACGACGAGGAACATCTTCTCGGGTGTGGCGTCAAACAACGACGCGTTCACGGATGAGGACATCGCAATCTTCGCCGAAGCATTGAAGCAGCCCAAGGCCCTGTCGTCGGCAATGAAGTACTACCGCTCGATCTACTGGCCCGACTGGTTCCTGACCTGGGCCGACCGCAATGAGCGAATCTCCTGTCCGACCCAGTTCATCTGGGGCCGGGAGGATCGCGCGGTTCGGCTGCCATTCATGGAGGAAGCGGCGGAGCGCGTCGATGACCTGCGCACGGTAGTAATTGACGATGCCGGGCACTGGGTCCAGCAGGAGAAACCCGAAGAAGTGACAGCGGCCATGCTGGACTTCCTGGTGACCGAGGCCGCCGAGACTTCGGCGCAATGAGCGACCGATCGACTGAATCGCAACCTCAGGGTCCCTGGACTCACGGCTTCGCCGATGGAGCCAACGGGGCCCGTCTGCACTATGCCGAGATGCATCCCGAGGGCAATCCGGCGGACGCGCCACTGGCAATCCTGCTGCATGGATTTCCCGAGTTCTGGTGGTCATGGCGACTGCAAATGCCGGCCCTGGCGGCGGCTGGCTACCGGGTAGTCGCGCCCGATCTTCGCGGCTACAACCTGTCCGACGCGCCCCAGGAAATCCACGACTATGGGATGGACTTGCTGACCGAGGATGTGGAGCGGCTCATTGCTCATTTCGGCCGGCAACGCGCGGTGATCGTTGGTCACGATTGGGGCGGCGTGGTGGCGTGGCAGTTCGCGATGGACTACGCCTCCTCTGTCGAACGGCTGATCGTCATGAACGCGCCGCACCCGGAACGCATGGCGGAGGCGTTCGGGTCCAAGCCCAACTTCCGTCAGATTGGCCGATCCTGGTACATGTTTGTGTTTCAGATTCCGAAACTGCCCGAACGCTGGTTGGCGACGAACGACTACGAGCGTGTTGGATGGGTGTTCCGCGACACTGCCGCTCACCCTGATGCATTCCCTGCAGAAGTCATGCAGGAGTACCGTCGTGCGGCTGCGCAACACGGGCTGAGCGGTCCGCTGCACTACTACCGCGCCGCAGTCCGGGCCGGTACCCAGGAATCACGCGCGCGACTGGTGGCGCAATTCCCGGGGCTGGGCCAGGTCTTGGATAGTGTCCTTGGGCCATCTTCAGCGGCTGCGGCTGAGTTTCCGACAATCGAAGCTCCGACGCTGTTGATCTGGGGAGAACGCGATACCGCCCTGGGCAAGGAGCTCACCGAAGGAATGGACCGCCTGTTCGGCGGCCCATTCGAGCTGATGTACCTGCCGGACTGCGGTCACTGGGTCCAGCAGGAGGGCGCGGAGGATGTGAACCGGCTGATGTTGGAGTTTCTCGAGCGGTACAGCTAGACCACCGGGCGTCGCCGTCACGTCAGCGGCGAGTCAGGATCCACGTCGGTCGTGGCCGCGATCCAGTAGCGGTGCCTGATGCCCATGGACAACTCCTCCAGGTCGCGCGCGACCTGTCGCTCGGTCTGCGCGTCGAGCCCGGCGCCACCACAGACGCCGGTCAGCATGGAACGCTTGAAGATTAGGCCGACCGAGGCGTCGACGAAGGACAGGTCCCTGGCCTTGTTGGCGAGGAAGTACTGCATCTGCTTGGAGTCGAATGGCATCGGCCCGAGACCGTCGGTCGGCCACAACCCCCAGCCGAGATAGCCCCCTCGAGCGACGTGCTCTCGAATGGCGCGGTGATGCTCGATCACGTCCTCGACATGTCCTTCGCGGGCGTCGAAATGGATGAGGTTCGGCCGGGCATCGAGAACCCTCGTCCAGTTCGGTGAGGCGCAACAGTGAATGCCGGCCAAGGCGCCGCTCCGTTGGACCGGTTCGATCGCCGCTCGCAGCACTGGCGCCACTTCGCGCCACGGCAGGGGGATAGACGGCTCGCCGACCGAGGCCAACTCCGGCTCGTCAAACAGGATGATCGCCTGGTAACCAAGCCGCTGAAAGACGCGCGCCTGCTCAGCCGCGGCGGCGCCCAACCAGGCGGCCAGACGGGCCAGGGTGTCGAGATCCTCGTGCGGCGCGCGTCCGGCGGCGTCCCGCGACCAACGAGACAGCGTCAGCGGTCCGACAATCTGTCCCTTGACGACCTTTGACTTGCGTTCTTCGGGTACGGCGGGAAGCCGGTCCAGCAGCTCGTAGAGTCCGCTGGCGCGCTCGCGTGGCGGAAGACCGGCGTTGGCGATGTCATCGTCGGACAACGAGCCAGACCAGGAGACATACTGGCCGTCCCACGTTGCCCCGGGCAACGAGAGCGCCGCTTGCGGAAGCATCTGTTCTTCCGCGGTTCGGTTCGGCAACTGTGGCCAAAACGGGAGCCGCCAATAGTCCTCGAGCACTTCGGCGACCGCTGAAGCGGCGTCGGTGTGGCGAGTCGAGCCGATGCCGCAGGGCAGAAGCGGCAGATGTATGGGAGCGTCCACGTCCTCAACGCCTCCTGTGGAGTTGTTGGCGCTTACGCGCGTGAGCCGGGCGGGCGGATTTAGTGTACCCGTGGGTCGGATGACCTCTGCCGGCACGCAGTTGAGATTCGCCGACGGAGAAACTTTTGGCTTCGGAAACTCTGGGGGGATGCAATTTCCGTCTGGAGTAGCTACACTTGCTGCTCAGCTGTTCACTCTGTTGAACAATTGTTGAGGGAGACCGCCCCAAGTGACCTCGTCTTCACTTGCCAACGGTCTATACATAACGGCTGCGATTGTCGCAGGTCGCGCCGCCACATGCAGGGAACAAGCGTACTACTATTGCTAGTGCAGGAGAACGGATCATGACTCGCGCTGACGATCACTCAGACGTTGCAGATGAAGCGACCGCCGCGTTCGCCGGCGACTCCGCTGTTGAGGAGCACGCTACTGCTCTGCCTGCCGCTCGCGTCGTTCGCGAACCCTTGATTGGTCGGCATTTCACCCAGCCTGGCGATGACGTGTATGCGCAGATCGAGTGGACGTATCGCACCGCCGCGATCACCTCCGACACTGGCGACACGATCTTCGAGCAGACCGACATCGAGACGCCGTCGTTCTGGTCGCAAACGGCGACCAACATCGTCGCCTCGAAGTATTTCTGGGGCGAAGCGGGTACATCACAACGTGAGACGTCGATGAAGACGCTCGTCGATCGGGTGGTCGAGACGATCACGCGCTGGGGCCGCGAAGGCGGCTACTTCAGCGACGGCGCAGCGGCCTCAGCGTTCTCGCAGGAGTTGCGCTACCTGCTGATCAATCAGTACGCCGCGTTCAATTCGCCCGTCTGGTTCAACGTCGGCATCGAAGAGACGCCGCAGTGTTCGGCCTGCTTCATCAACTCCGTCGAGGACTCGATGGAATCGATCATGGACCTGGCCAAGCGCGAGGCCCTGCTATTCAAGTGGGGCAGCGGGACCGGCTCGAACCTGTCGACCTTGCGCTCGAGCAAGGAGTCGCTGACCGGCGGCGGCAAAGCGTCCGGTCCTGTCTCGTTCATGCGTGGCTACGACGCGTTCGCCAACGTGATCAAGTCGGGCGGCAAAACACGTCGTGCGGCGAAAATGATCATTCTCGACGCCGATCACCCGGATGTGATTGAGTTCATCAACTGCAAGGCGGACGAGGAGCGCAAGGCCTGGGCTTTGATCGACGCCGGCTACGACGGCTCGCTCAACGGCGACGCGTACTCGACTGTGTCCTTCCAAAACGCCAACCACTCCGTCCGCGTGGCGGACGAGTTCATGCAGGCGGTCGAGGCGAACGGGATGTGGTCGACCCGCGAGGTCGTCACGGGCGAAGTGATCGAGCAGATTCCGGCCCGAGAGATTCTCCACGCAATCTCGGCCGCGACGCATCAGTGCGGCGACCCGGGGATGCAGTTCGACACCGTGATCAACGACTGGCACACCTGCTCAAACACGGATCGGATCTACGCCTCCAACCCGTGTTCCGAGTACATGTTCCTCGACGACACGGCCTGCAACCTGGCTTCGCTCAACCTGCTCAAGTTCTACGACCTTGAGACGCACGAGTTCGACGTTGACTCATATCGTCACGCCTGCCGCGTGATGATTACGGCGCAGGAAATCCTGGTCTCGAACGCGTCGTACCCGTCTCCGCTGATTGGCGATAACTCGGAGAAATACCGGCCGCTGGGCCTGGGCTACACCAATCTTGGCGCCCTGCTGATGGCTCGCGGACTTCCGTACGACTCGGTCGACGGCCGCGCGCTGGCAGCCGCGGTCACCGCGCTGATGACCGGCGAGGCGTACCTGCAGTCGTCGCGGGTTGCAGAGCGAATCGGTCCATTCAGCGAGTTTGCGGCGAACCGCGAGCCGTTCCTGAGGGTCATGCGCAAGCACCAGGCGGCGGTTGGCCGGATCGACGCGCTGGCCAGTGTGCCGGACACAATCCGACAGGCAGCCGAAGACGCCTGGCGCCAGGCCGTTGAACTGGGCGAAGCACACGGCTATCGGAACGCGCAGGCCACCGTACTCGCGCCGACCGGGACGATCGCCTTCATGATGGATTGCGACACCACCGGCGTTGAGCCCGACATTTCCCTGGTCAAGTTCAAGAACCTCTCCGGTGGCGGCTACTTCAAGATTGTCAACCGCACGGTGCCTGCAGCGCTGCGACGCCTGGGCTACGCCGAGGACGTGATCGAGCGGATCGGCAAGCACATCGACGAGACCGGAACGATCGAAGGCTCGGCCGACCTCAATAGCGAGCACCTGGCCATCTTCGACTGCGCCTTCAGGGCGCAGTCCGGGCAGCGCAGCATTGCACCATCGGGACACATTCGCATGCTGGGCGCCGTGCAGCCATTCCTCTCCGGCGCGGTGTCGAAGACGGTCAATGTGCCCGAGCACACGTCCGTCGAAGAGATCATGCAGACATACATCGACGCCTGGAAACTGGGCGTCAAGGCAGTCGCCATCTACCGCGACAACTCGAAGCGGATCCAACCGCTCGAGACTGGCGAACGAACCGGCGAGACGGTGTCCGTGGCGACGCCCGATCCCGGTCCGTCGCTGCCGAGCGACGCGCCCGTCGTGATCGAGAGCGCCCAGTCGCCGCCGGCGTACCGGCGTCACCGGCTCCCCGACGAACGCCAGGCGATGACGCACAAGTTCACGATCGGCGAGCACGAGGGCTACATGACGATCGGTGAGTTTGACGATGGCAGCCCGGGCGAAGTGTTCGTCCACATCTCCAAGGAAGGCTCCGCCGTCTCTGGTCTCATGGACGCGGTCGGCACGTTGACATCGGTGGCACTGCAGTCCGGCGTGCCACTCTCGACCCTGGTCAAGAAGTTCGCGCACATGCGCTTCGAACCCAGCGGCTGGACGCGTTCGAAGGAGATTCCTCACGCCGACTCGATTCTCGACTACGTCTTCCGCTGGATGGGCGCCAAATACCTGGCCGGCGAGACGTCGGACGCGGTCGCCAAACAGGGCCAGATGGCTATGTCTCCGACGGATGTCAAACTGGCTGATGAGGACGTGGGTCCGGCGCCGGTGACTCCGGCGACCCTGCCGCTCATCGATGACGTGTCAACAACCGGATTCCAGAATCAGCTGGACGCGCCGCCCTGCGCTGAGTGCGGCTCGATCATGGTGCGGTCCGGTTCCTGCTTCCGCTGCATGAACTGCGGAGCGACGTCGGGCTGTTCCTAGGCTTCGATGAGCTCAGTCAGACTCTTCGAGTTGCCTGAGCAGTCGGCGGCGGCGGCGCTCATACTCGGTCTGCGAGAGATTCAGGCGCTCGCCCTCAAGCGCCTCGAGTTCCGGTGAAGAGATCGGCGGCCGTGGCTGTGGCTCCGGAAGCGGGGCGTCGTTCTCAGGCAACCCGCGTATTGTCGGCGGAGGCGGTTTCACCCTGGGTCCGCGCGGCGCCGGCGGAGGCAACCGCACTTCCTGTTGTTCAAAGTCCGGACTCGGCTGTGCGAGTTCGGGCGGCTGCCGGCGCACGACGACCAGGGTGCCGACCATGCGGTCGTGGACGCACTGTCGGTCGGGATTCAACAGAATCCAGCCGGCGTTGATGATCGGTCCCAGCAAGGTGAAGAGATAGCCGATCAGGCCGAGCAGCAGACGCTTGATCAGTAGCTCGCGAACCCACATTCGTTGCGGCGTGATCGGCTGCCCCGACTCGGCGATGACGTAGAGGTCCAACAGCGATTTGGCGGGAGACTGGCCCTCGCGCGACGTGAACCACATCCAGTACAACCAGATTGGAAGGAGCAGGAAAATCAGCAGGTCGAGCAGTTCGCCGGCCAGCCTGCGGAGATACGGAGCGGCATAATCGCCGGAAGTCGGGTGAGACGCCAATACACCGCACGCGCTGCAGAACGCGCCGACTCCGGGATAGTCGTCGCAGGCGGGACAGTGCTCGCTGCGCAGCGCGCGAGGCCGCGGCGTCGACATGTTCTGGCCTCCGATAGGAGAGTAGGACAGGCGGTCAGAAGCGTTGCGGACACCGATCTATGGTGAGCCGCCCCTGGTTCGCTCCACCACCAGTGTGCCAAGCACCTTGTCGTGCAATGTCTGGCGGTCGCGATCCCAGAGCACCCAGGCGGCGTCGAAGAAGGAGAACGCCCAGAACAGCATTGTGAGCCAGAACCAGAGGATGAACAGCTCTCCGACCGTGCTCGCGACAGCGCCGAACAAGAGCAGGAGCAGTACGGCAATCAGTCCGATGGCCAGATCCCAGCCAAACTCTCGCAGCCAGATGTGTCGAGTCGCGGCTTGCACACCAGTGTTTCGGACCACGTGAAGGCCAAGGAGTGATTTTCCCGGCGATTGACCCCGCGGTGCGACGATGGCCAGCCAGATCAGCCATCCGACTCCGGCGGTCAGCCAGATGATCAGGTAATCAAGCGCGAATGCCCCCAATCGCGACCAGCGTGTCGCTGCGTAGGACCGGCGCTGTGGGTCCACGCTGAGCACGTCGCAACTGGCGCAGAAGTACGAACCGGGGCCTGCGGGTCGGTGGCAGACATCGCATTCGAGGACGAAGGTGCGCGCCTCAAGGCTGGTCATAACGCTCGAAGCTCTGCGCTGGTTTGTCGAACCGGGCGGATGCTGATCACCAGCGTGCCAAAGACACGATCATGCAGTGTTTGTCGGTCGGGGCTGAAGAAGATCGCTATGCCATCGGCGAGCACGATGATGGCGATTGCCGCCAGCACGAGTTCGGACACGGTAGATCCTGGATAGAGCTGACCAACCAGGATGACGGGCACATTGACCGCGGCCCGATAGCCAACCTCTCGGGCCCACATCAGTTTCCGGGAGGCGGCAGAGCCGTCGGTGCGGATCACCTGGGTGGAGAGCATCTGCTTGCCGGGAGTCTGGCCACGTTTGGCGATTGCGGCGAACCAGACCAGCCAGATCGCCGATCCTAGCCAGAGTTCCAGCGAGAGCAGGCCCTCGAGGTTGGCCAAGTCGATGATCAGTCCGATCGCGCTGACGATCAGACCGTCGGCCAGGGCGCCCATAAACCGAGCCAGCCTGGTGGCCGCGAACCGCGGAGAATGGCCGCGTTCAGCGTCGTCGCGGAGGGCGCTGCAGCTGGTGCAAAACCTGGTCCCGAGACGCGTGTCTCCCCGACAGGCGGCGCAAATCGCTCCATAGTGTCGGGGTTGTCCGGGGGGACGCAGATAGGGGTCGGTCGGGAGTGGATCGAATCGGCCCACGCGCGTAGCTCCTGCCCCTGAGCTTAGTAGGGCAGTGTCGTTGGCTGGTAATCGCCGCTCCGCAAGGCGGCCATGAGATCACTGAGCGATTTGATGTTGGCCGCGAACTCCGTGGCCGCCGTACCGACTTCGTGCAGCGCGTGCGAGTCGCTTCCGCCGATCGGCGGCAATGGCCTTGTGCGACCGCGCGACGACGCGCTCTGGTTCTGCAGCGGACCGTCACACCCGTTCAGTCCCTCGACGCCGTCGAACAACTCCATGGCGGCGCGCGGAACGCGCAGGCCGGGGTCACGGGCAGGATGCGCGAGGTACATGAGTGCTTGACGTTCATCGCAATAGGCCTTTAGTCGCTTCGAATCCGTGATCCGGGGGAAGGGCTCGGTCAGTCCGTAGACCAGGACATGGCCCAGCTCGGTCGTCACCTCGATGCCAGGCAGGACGACGATTCCGATCTGCTCGGCCAGCCGCGCAGTTCGGTCGGCCGGCCAGAGCACATCGTGCTCGGTCAGGATCACTCCATCAAGACCGCGTTCCGCCGCCCGTTCGAGCGCTTCGTGGGGCAAGAGATTGCTGTCTGTGGAGAACACTGACGTGTGCGTATGCATATCGATGAGCATGTAGGCAAAGCGTCACGCGTTCGGGGTCGTGGGTCAACCATTGCTTTGTCACCGGCGGTTGTACGATCCGCACGTGAGACACGTCAACCTCATTGGCTCGGTCGTGGAAGATGAGCGCCAGCTCGACGGCAGCCGGCACATCGAGATTGTCGGCGATGAAGCGATGGCCGATCTGGCGCTGCGACTGGTGGTCGATCGCGACGGCTCGGTCCGGGAGGCAGAGCTGGATATCGAGCTGGATGGTCTCCACTCGGTGATCGGCTTTGACCAGAGCTCTGAAGCGGCCGGCGATGAGCAGTTCTCATTCCATTTGCTCGGGCCTGGAGGAGCGGCCGAGGTGGTACAGCAAGATGACGGCGAAATCAGTCTTCGCCTGCAACTGGCCGATGCGGGGGAGGGAGGCGAATGACGCGCGTGGCGGTGCTCGCCGGCGGGGTTGGGGCAGCTCGATTCCTCGACGGGCTGGTCCGCGTGATTCCCCCCGCGGATGTGACCGCGATCGTCAACGTCGGCGACGACATGGAGTGGGCCGGACTGCACATTTCTCCCGACCTTGACACGGTCACATACACGCTCGCCGATCTGGTCAATCCGGAAACCGGATGGGGCCTGCGGGGCGAGTCTCGTCGCACATTGGACCGACTGTCGGAGCTTGGTGGGCCGGACTGGTTCATGATTGGCGACCTGGACCTGGCGACTCATCTCTATCGAACGGATCGGTTGTCTGCGGGCGACCCGCTGTCGGAGATCACTCGCGATCTCACCGCTCGGCTTGGGTTGGAGTGTGTGATCACGCCGGTGACCGACGATCGCCTGCGCACCGTGGTCGGGACGGACCAGGGCGAGCTGGCATTTCAGGACTACTTCGTCCGCCGGCGGGCATCCGATCCAGTGCATGCGCTGCGGTTCGACGGTGCGGAGACGGCGAGACCGGCGCCAATCGTGAAACATGCCCTGGCCGAGGCTGACGTCATCGTGGTCGCGCCATCGAATCCGTTTCTCAGCATTGATCCGTTGCTCAGCGTGCGCGGCGTTCGAGAACAGGTGACTTCGAATCGAGCGAAGGTTGTTGCGGTGAGCCCGATTATCGGCGGCCAAGCCGTCAAGGGACCGGCTGCAGACATTCTCCAATCCCTGGGACACGATGTGTCCGCGCTTGGTGTCGCACGATTGTACGAGGATTTGGCGAAGGTGTTTGTCCTGGACGAGACAGATGCAGCGCTTGCCGACGTGATTGCAGCTGAAACGGGGATGCGGGTTGTCGTGATGCCGACGCTGATGACGGATGTCGAGGCGAAGATGGCGCTGGCCAGAGGGACGCTGGAGGCGGCACTCGATGTCGCCTGACGCCGGCGAACTCGTCGCCGTGGTTCCTGTGCGAGGCTTGCCGGCCGGCAAGCGCCGCCTGGCGGCGCTGTTGGACGTTGATGAGCGGAACGGACTCGTCCGGGCGATGCTCGACGATGTGGTCGCGGCGCTGGTTGCCGCTGGATCCATCGACCGCGTCATGATCGCGTCGCGCGACGCGGCTGCGCGCGATGAGGCCGGCAGGCTGGGCGTCGACTTTCTCGATCAGACGGAGCTCAAGCTCGGCTACAACCGGGCGGTTGAGTTTGCTCAGTATGCGTTGGAGGCATCTGAGGCGATCCTGATCGTGCCTGCGGATGTCCCGCTGATTACGCCGAACGCAGTCGACCTGATGGTGTCGACGGCTCCGGACGGGCCAGCGGTGGTGGTCGCGCCGGCTCATGACGGCGGCACGAATGGGCTGTTCCTGCGGCCTCCGGATGTGATCAAGCCGCAGTTCGGGCCGTCTTCGGCGCGGGCGCACCAGCAATCCGCCGCGTCTGCGGGTGAGGCCGGGGTTCCCTTCCGCGAGGCTCGGATCGACGTCTGGGCGTTCGACCTGGATACGCCGGCGGATCTGCGCTGGCTGCAGGAGACCTTGCCTCAACTGCCGGAGGGGATTGCTCCGAACACCAGGCGCTGGTTGGCGGCTCGGGAGGCTCGTACCGGGGCTCCGATTTAGGTCAGAACCCCCCTCTGCCTGCGGCATCTCCCCCCGCTTTGCGGGGGGGAGAAAGCAGATTGGCGCGGGAAGAGAACAGCGTTGGAGCTCAGGCGCGGGGGAGGCCGAAGCCTCGCTGGGCGATGATGTTTCGCTGGAGTTCGTTGCCGCCGGCTCCGAAGGTGGGCATGACGGCGGCGAGGTAGCCGTTCTCGGCAGAGCCTTCAATCGGCGCTCGGCCGTCGTTGCCATTGAGCTGTCCGTAGAGGCCCATCGCGTGCAAGGAGAAGTTCTGCAGGCGCTGCATCATCTCGGTCGAGAAGATCTTGACCTGGCTGGCCTCGTAGTTGGGCGATTCCTCGCGCTTGAGCATGTCGAGGATGCGGTAGCTGAGGTGCTGCAGCACCTCGAGCTGGACCTTGAACTCGGCGAATGTGCCTTTGATTCCGGGGGCATCGATCGGGCGGCCCATCGGCGTCTCCGAGGTGGCCCAGTCCATCAGCCGGTCGTAGACGGCGCGGACTGAGGAGACCGTGAAGATTGAGATGCGCTCGCGGTCGAGGGCGTGGGCGGCGTAGTACCAGCCGCGGTTTTCCTCGCCGACGAGGACGCTGGTGGGGACGCGGACGTCCTGGAAGTAGACCTCGTTGGTGCGGTAGCCAGCCATGGTCCAGAGCGGCTTGACCGTGATGCCGGGGGACTGCATATCGACCAGCATCATCGAGACGCCGCGGTGCTTGGGCGCGTTGGGGTCGGTGCGGGTCGCGAGCCAGACGTACTCGCTGCGGTGGGCGCCCGAGGTGAAGCGCTTGGTTCCATTGAGTATGTAGTCGTCGCCGTCCTTGACGGCGCGCAGCTGGAGCGAGGCGAGGTCGGAGCCGGCGTCGGGCTCGGTGTAGCCGAGGGCGAACTCGACTTCACCTCGGGCGATCGGCGGGAGGAAGCGTTCCTGCTGCTCCTCGGTGCCGAAGCGCATCAGGGTTGGTCCGACCTGCTGGGTGGCGACGGTCGCCTGGGGCGCGCCGACGTAGTTCATTGCCTCCCAGAAGAGGTACTGCTCCTCGAGCGAGCGTTCCTGTCCGCCGTACTCGGCCGGCCATGACATCGTTAGCCAGCCGCGATCGGCCAGCAGCCTGCGGAAGCCGCGCTCCTCGGTCATGGTGTCGGTCGTGGGGTCGCCGATGGTGGCCCTGAGATCGGCGGTCCATTCCTCGTCGAGGAACTCGTTGACCTCGGACTCGAATGCGAGGGCTTTGTCGCTAAATCGGTATTCCATGTGGCAGGCTCCCTGGGAGGCGCGAACGGCTAGGGGAAGAGACTCGATTGAATGTTATCGCAGGGGGACCTGGGGCTCGGGGTCTGGGTGGCTTGTTCGGAGCATCGGAGGTAGTGGGAGCGTGGGGCGTGAGAACGAGCGGGGCTGCGTGGGACGATCGCGGTCTGGGCCCCGCATCCCCTGTTCAAGCCAGGGACAGGCAAGTGCGGGGCATCGGAGGGAAGGCCCTCACCCTAACCCTCTCCCTCGGGGAGAGGGGACCGGAAGGAGCGGGGAGGGAGCTTGTGTTAGCC
>VXQZ01000049.1 GCA_009838735.1 Chloroflexota bacterium | reverse complement strand
CCCACGCCCCAATCGCAGCGTCGTCATCCCCCTCCCAGACATCGGCAGATACTGACCCCACCCCGCCTACGCGGGGGTTGAGGGCCGTTAGACTGGCCCCCGAAACCTCGACGCCTGAGAAGGGTCCGCCATGCACCTGATGTACTTCACCGAACAGCCGATGTCGGCCTATGACGAGCACGCCGCCGAGGAGGGCGTCACAGCTCTGCTGTTCTCCAACTCCAACTTCGACCCAGTCGCCGGTTCGGAGCTCTACAACCACCGGTTGACCGAGTACAAGCTGGCCGAAGAAGTCGGCGTCGACGGGATCATGCTCAACGAGCACCACAACGCGCCCTTCTGCATGCAGGCCAAGTGCAACATCTGGGCCTCGGTCCTCGCCGGCGCCACCGAGCGGGTCAAGATCGTCCTGCTCGGCAACCCGCTGCCGCTGGCCGACAACCCCATCCGGCTGGCCGAAGAACTGGCCATGATCGACATGATCTCCGGCGGACGCCTCGTCTCCGGGTTCGTCCGCGGCGGCGGCACAGAGCAGCTCGCCACCGGCGTCAACCCGGCCTACAACCGCGAGCGCTTCGAAGAGGCCCACGACCTGATCGTCGAAGCCTGGACCCGACCTGGTCCCTTCCGCTGGGAGGGTCGCCACTACCAGCACCGCGTCGTCAACCCGTGGGCGCTGCCGATGCAGCAACCGCACCCGCGCATCTGGATCCCCGGCGTTCTCTCCCGCGAGACCGTGATCTGGGCCGCCAGGCACCGCTATCCATACATCGCCCTGAACACCACGATCGAGGCGACCAAGCGGATCTGGCAGACCTACGACGACGCGGCGCACGAAGTCGGCTACGACCCAGGCCCCGAGAACCGCGGCTACCTGCTCCGCGTCCACGTCGCCGACACAACCGAAAAGGCGATGCAGAACGCCTCGCAGTTCATGTGGATGCAGGGCGAGTTCACCGGACTCGCCCACCCGGTCTGGTCGAACCCGGCTGGCTACGCCTCGCCGCGCAACCGCGAAGCATTGGTCGAAGTCATGAACGGCCGCCGACCGCCGCCGAGGGCAAGTTCGTTCGACAACCAGATCGAAAACATGCAAATCATCGCCGGCACCCCGGACGAATGCATCCGCAAGCTGCGCACCATCCTTGAAGAAACGCGACCCGGCATCCTCGCTCTCTGGGGAAACGACGGCCGCGTCACCCACGAGGACTCGATGCGCTGCATCGAACTGCTCGGCACCGAGGTCATGCCTGCTCTCCGCGACATCGGAGCCGAACTCGATCTCGACGGCCCATTCGACTCCGAACCCCCGGTCAGCATCAGCTACGACGAATCCGCCAAAGCCCGCGTCGCATCTGCTGCGGCGGCATCGGGCGACTAGAAAGATCCCCTCTCCCCGAGGGAGAGGGTTAGGGTGAGGGCCCTGGGTCTCGGAGAGCGGCCGACCCTCACCCCAGCTCTCTCCCAAACGGAGAGGGAGTAAACCTCCGGCTCAACCTGACGCCTGACGTCACACGTGTTTAGGACACCTAGAAATGGCCACCCTCGACATCCTCCTCCCCGGCTACTCGTTCGGGACCGACTCCGGCACGCCCGCCTTCTGCGCCGTGATCCTGGTCGAATCCGACGGACGCCGTATCCTCGTCGACACCGCCCACGTCGGCCGCCGCGTACAGCTCCAGGAACAGCTCGCGGCGCGCGGTCTCGGCGTCTCCGACATCGACCTCGTCTTCATGACCCACGCCCACTGGGACCACGTCCAGAACTTCGACGCCTTCCCCGACGTACCCATGGCCATCCATCCCCACGAGCGCAAGTACGCCTCCGAGCCCCACGTCAACGACTGGGCCACGCCCCAGTGGACCGGCGCCGCGATCGAGACGCACCCGATGACCGAAGTCGACGACGGGGACGAACTGGCCAAAGGCGTTCGGGTCATCCACCTGCCCGGACACTCACCGGGCAGTATCGGACTCCTGGTCGAGACCGAGGCCGGCGTTTGCGGGATCACCGGCGACGCCATGCACACGGCCGCTGTCGGCAAGGCCGGACGTAGCCCGCTCGTCTTCTACAGCGAGTCGCAAGCCAACGAATCGATCGCCCGAGTGATGAGCGCCTCCGACATCCTCTACCCCGGCCACGACCGCCCCTTCCAGATGGTCGACGGCGACCCGGAGTACGTTGAGGACTACAAGCTCACGCTCAGCGGCGTCCAGCCCGGCATGGCGGGCCTCACCTTCGCCGACCCGCCCACCGAGCTCGTCACCTGGGTCATGCCCGGCATCGAGGACCAGCCCACATACGACTAACCCTCATCAACGGCCGCCGGGTCGCCTACGAAGTCTCAGGCGACCCAACCGGCCAACCCGTCCTCATCATTCACGGAGCCTGGGGCGGGCCGTCCTCAACCCTCTGGAACGGCCCCAGGCTCCGCTGGCATGCCCCAACAGGCGGTCTCAAGCTGATCTGGTACGACCGCCGTTGCGCCGGCCTCTCCCAGTACGACACCGAGCCGTTCACCCTCGAAGACCTCGCCAACGATGCCGTCGAAGTGCTCGACTACCTCGGCATCGACAGTGCCGCGGTCATCGCCACCTCAGCAGGCGGACCAATCGGCCTCCGGCTCGCCCTCGATCATCCCAACCGAGTCATGTCGCTGGTCCTACTCAACACCGGAGCCTCCCTCATGTCGCTGACGCCGACGGGAGTCGATCCAGCCGACCCATTCGTGAGCGATCGGTTGGAGACTGTCGCGAAGCGGCTGACGCTGCTGGACTTGCTCGATAGCGAAGGCATCGAGGCAGCCGTCGCCGCGTCAGAGGATGAGTGGAGGTCGCCTCCACAGCCTGCCGAACCCGACCCGGTCTTCCAGTCCTTCAGAGACAACCGGCAGCGGGCCCTAAGCACCCTGTCTCCCGATGAGCTAGCACGCCTCGCGCTTGGTGCGTTGCTCAACATGAAGGCCCAACGAGGCGTCAATCTCAGCGCCGACATGAATCGGATCACATGCCCCGTGCTCATCGTTCACGGCGACGACGACACCACCGTGCCCATCGGCTTCAGCTGTTCTTTGGCAGACAGAATCGCCCAGGCCGAGCTATCCGTTCTCAACGGGCATGGGCACGGTCTGATTGTCAATCCGGCTGCGCAGCAGGTCGTTACCCACTGGTTTCAATCGGTCTAGTATTGCTGCATGACGACCACTGAACCGAAGCCGGACGTACCCCCTGATCTCGACAAGCTTGCCGCTGAACACGGCATCAGACCAATGACCGGGCGAGAATTCGCTCAGGCATTGCGCGACTTGTTCGAAGACGAAGAAGACAAGCAAGCGTTCTTGGAGAGTTTCGATCACTTCTGGCCGAACGAACCAGATGAGTGATTCCCTCCATCGGATCTCTGTAGACACCAACGTTGTTAGCGCCATCGTTCGAGAGAACGAATACGGGGCCTCATACCTCCAGTTGTTGGACGGATTCACACCGGCGCTGACCTACTTCGTGCGCGGAGAGTTGGCGGCCGCCAGATGGAATCGGCCGCGCCAAACGAGGCTTGATGCACTCCTGGCGGAGTACAGATATCTTCCTGATCCCAATGAGCGCACCATTGAAGCCTTCGTACGAGTGACCGCGGCCGCAACATCCCTGGGCTTTGGGGCAGCTATTGGCACTGATCTTTGGATTCTCGCTCAGACCAACGCGCTCGGGCTCCCGCTCATGTCGCATGACTCCAATGCGATACGAACCGCCGAGCGAGCAGGCATCGCCTACTTCACCCTGAATCGCCGCGCATTGGCTCAAATCGAGCAAGACCGCGCGGCGCTTACATAGCGCTACAACCCAGACATCACCTCATCCGTGTGCTCGCCCAGGAGCGGCGGTCGACGCGTGATCCCCCAACTTCCCCTTGTCAGCCGATACGGCGCGCCAGGGTAGATCACTTCTCGGCCGAGCTCGGGATGCTCCACCGTGACCTGCATCCCCCGATCAACGAAGTGCGGATCCTCCAGCGCTTCCTCGGGACTGTGGATCACGCCGACCTGGAAGCCGAAGTTCTGCGCCTTCGTGAAGAACTCGTAGGCGGTCAGCTTCGAGGCGAGCAGATCGAACGCCTCACGCCCCGCGCCGAAGATGGCCAGCAGCTCCTCGTTGTCGCCGCGGAACACGTCCGCCAGCGAGAAGCTCTCCAGCTCCGCTCCGACCTGCAAGAGCGCCGCCTCTGGCAGCTCATCGAGCAAACCCTCGGCCTCCAACCAGTCGTAGCAGAGGCCGAATTCGGCCGGTCGACGCGGCGGAATGCCGGTGTTCACGTAGCGCCCGTCGGCGCACTTGATCTGCGACGGCATCGACGGCGCCACGCCGGCGTGTCGGCCGGTCTGGCGTTGCACCGTGGAGTGCGAGACCAACCACGAGTACGATCCCGCCTCGGTCGTCACATTGACCGAGGCATTGATGTTGACGTTGATGTGCTGCCCAACGCCGGTCGCGTCGCGATGCAGCAACGCCGTCAGGATCGACATGAACGCGTAGTTCGAGCCCGTGTGATAGGCCTGCTGACCGCCGCCGCGAACCGGCGGCAGCGAGTGGTCGTCATATCCGTTCATCCAGGCAAAGCCGCCATTGGCGGCCAGGGTCAGGTCGGTGTGCGGTTCGTCGTCGCGAACGGAACCGAATCCAAAGTTGGTGATCGTGCACCAGATCAACCCCGGATTGTCGGACATGATCTGGTGGTAATCAATCCCGAGACGACCAACCGGATCATACGTATTCGTGTCGAAGATGATGTCCGCCGACTCCACCAGTTTGAGGAACGCGTCGGCGTTCGAGCGGTCATCGAAGTTCATCACGACGCTGCGCTTGGAGGTGTTGTAGTACCAGAAGAACAGCGACCGCTCATGATGCGGCTCGTCATCGACGAACGGCTCGTACTGACGCGAGGGATCGCCATCGGGCGGTTCGATCTTGATCACGTCGGCGCCCATGTCGGCCAGCAGCTTGCCGCACCAGGCGCCGCGTTCGTCGCCGATCTCGAGTACGCGCAGATCGTCGAGCGCCATCATGGCGAGGGGATCAGCGTTGGTCGCCATCAGAGCACGCCTTCCTCGTAGAGCCCCGCGATCTCGTCCTGGCTCAAGCCCAGCAATTCGCCATAGACGTAGTCGTTGTCCTCGCCCAGCGTCGCCGCGCCGCGGGTCATGGACCAATCGGTCTTGGTGAAGTGGGCGGGGATGCCGTCGACGCGGAGGCGGCCCATCTCAGCCTGCCGAATCGTCGGCCAGAGCCGCGCTTCGGCCGAGTTGACGTCCTGGTCGATGCGTTGTTCAGGCGTCTGCACCGGATTGGCCGGCACGCCGACCTCGCGTAGCAAGTCGGTCGACTGATACGGGTCGCGCCGCAGACACCACTCTCCGATTCGCTCATCCAACTCGTCCTGAGCCGCCATCCGCCCCGAGAGCTGACCATAGTCATCATTCGCCGCCCAGTCGCAGCCGTCGGCCACCAGCACGTCGCGCATCGCGTGCCAGTCCTCGTCGTTGCGGCAGGCGATCGCAATCCAGGCCTCGTCGAACGAGCCAGGAATCGGCTTCGCCGCGTAGATGTTGTGCGGCGCCATAGCCGGACTGACCGAATGGTTGGCGTCGGGATATCCGTCTCGCCGCAGCGGTCGTCCGTTGACCGTGTAGTCGAGCAGCACCGGCCCGTTCAGCGTCAGCGCCGCCTCGGTCGCGGCGACGTCGACGTACTGCCCTTCTCCGGTCCGGTTGCGATGGTGAATCGCCAGCATGATCGCCATCGCCATGAAGTAGGCGCCGGTGTGGTCCATGTATGAGTAGCCCCAGCCGGCCGGCGGCTGGTCAGGCAGCGCGGACGACATGGTCAGCCCGCTGGTCGCCTGGACGATCGGGCCCCACGTCTTGAACTTCTCGTACGGACCCGAGTGCCCGAATCCGCAGTTGGAGACGTAGATGATGTCCTCTCTGATCTCCTTCAGCGCGTCGTAGTCGTAGCCCCACGAGCGCATTACGCCCGACGAGAAGTTCTCTGTCACGCAGTCGGAAATCGCGACCAGTCGCTCGAACAGCTCACGCCCCTTCTCGGTCTTGATGTTGAGCGTGATCCCCAGCTTGCCCACGTTGTGGTTGTTGAATGGCCCGCCCAGTTCGTTGCCGCGCCGATCGTCCACGTACGGAGGCATCCCGCGCAGGATGTCCCAGCGACCCTGGTTGGACGGATCCTCAATCCGGATCACCTCCGCGCCAAAGGCGGCCATGAACTTGGTCGCGCCCGCGCCGGCCAGCTGGCCGGTGAAATCGCAGATCCGCAGATGAGAGAGAGCCTTGCTCTTGACGTGATGGGGCATCGTCCTACTCCTCCAGCGGAAGTCTATATGGCGGATATGCTGAGGCTCAGCCCAACCAAGCAGACAATCAGAGGATCACACACATGGCCAAGGTCGCATTCATCACCGGAGCCAGCCGTGGTATCGGCAAGCAACTGGCGCAGGATTTCGCCATCGCCGGCTACGACATCGCCGCCGTCGCACGCTCAACCGCCGACTCGCCGACCAAGCTGCCCGGCACGGTCAACGAGACCGCCCAACTGGTTGAGGAAGCCGGCCAGCAGTGCCTGCCGATTGGCGCCAACCTGGCCAAGGTCGACGACCTCGACCGCGCCATCGCCGAAACCTATGACCGCTTTGGCCAGATCGACGTGCTAATCAACAACGCCGCCATCGCGCCTCCGGGCAAGGCGCTCGAGTCCGGCCGCAACCTCTGGGGTCTGGCCGTCGAGATCAATGTCAACGCGCCGTTCTACCTCACCCACGCCGTCGCCCCGAAGATGGCCGAGGCCGACGGCGGCGCGGTGATCAACATCGGCTCCGGCGCCGCCGTCAGCCCCGACTTCGGCCGCGCCAGCTACACCACGACGAAGCGGGCGCTCGAGGCGATGTCCGAATCACTCGCCAGCGACCTCAAGGGCACCGGCATTTCGGTCAACTGCCTCAGGCTGGAACTCTCGGTCTGGAGTGAGGGCTACGCGTTCACCCTCGGCGAGCAAGCCAGGCAGATGGACTTCGAAGACCCGATCATCATGTCCGACGCCTGCCTCTGGATCGTCGCCCAGGGCCCCGAATGGACCGGCCGAATCGTCACCATCGCCGACCTCCGCAAGTACGGAGCCGTCCGCCCGAGGACTCGGAAGACCTTCGACGACTAGTCGGACCCCGCATTCAGTTCCGGCGCGTTGAGTTGCCGGGTCGAACTGTCCAGCACCCTGGGGTCGCTGATCCTCTGTCCATCCCCGACAGCGCCGAGTTCTTCCATACGTCGGGCCTGCGGCAGGACCCGACGCTCAAGCGAGCCGACACTGTCGTTGTACGCCTTGACCGCCCGATCGAGCGCTCCACCGACCCCGTCAACGTGCTTCGTGAACGTACCCAGTCGCTCATACAGCAACTTTGCGGCATCGGCAATGTCCTGCGCGTTGCGCTGAATCTCCTCTTGCTGCCAGGCGACGCCGATTGTTCGCAACAGTGCGATTAGCAGCCCGGGAGTGGCGATCAGGACGCGATGCCGCGTCCAGGCATCCTCCCAGATGCTCGGTTGGGCCGTCATGGCGGCATCGAGAATGGTCTCGGCCGGGAGAAACAGAACCACGAAGTCCGGCGACTGCCCTTCGATCGCATCCGCATAGCTCTTACTGCCGAGTTGCCGCGCGTGGCCCATGAGTGAGCGTGCGTGCTGCTCAAGGGCTGCCCGCTGTTGCGAGTCGTCGGGCGCATCGTGCGCCTCGAGATATGAAGTGAGGGGGGCCTTGGCGTCGACGGGCACGGTCAGTTCTCGCGGCATGTGAATGATCGCGTCCGGCCTGACGGCTCCGTCTTCGCCCGGCGTGTGATGCTGGCGTTCGTATGTGACGTGCTCCAGCATGCCAGAGACTTCCAGGACCCGTTCGAGCGTGAGCTCTCCCCAGCGCCCCCGTTGCTGCGGGGCGGACAACGCCTGCCGAAGGCCCGTGGTCGTCAGGTTGAGCTCGTTGAGCTGGCGTCCGGTCCCCGCAATCATCTCTTCGACGCTGCCGTAGGCCTTCTGTCGGACCTGCTCCATTTGCTGGGACTGCTTGTCCAGCTTCTCGATGGATTCCATGAGCGGCTTGACCGTCTTATCCATTCGCTCGACAGACTTGGCCGTCTCCTCGCTGGTCAAGCCACGAAACTCTTTGATGAAGTCTTCGCGCGTCGATTGCGTCACGCTGGAGGCGATGCCCTTGAACCGGTCCTCCAACTCGGCCCGAAACGTGTTCATCTCATCCAAGCGAGCGGCATGGTCGGCTTCAATTCTGGAGAGGTTGGCATTGGCTTCGGAGAGTTCCTGCTCGCGCTGTTCCTCTGCCTTGCGGGCCTCGTCTCGTTCGGTTCTCAAAGTGTCCGCCTCGCGAATTCGCGCTTGTTGTTCGTTCTCGGCTGTGGCCTTGTCGACTTCCAACTGCTGAGCAGCCCGCTTGGCCTCTTCCAACTGTTCCCTCATGTGTGAGGTGTCAGCGCGCACACCCGCGATCTCACGTCGACCGATCCAATACACCCCTGCTGCCACCGCCAGCCCGATGATCAAGCCAATGAC
The DNA here is from genome assembly GCA_009838735.1 of Chloroflexota bacterium. Classification (GTDB taxonomy): domain Bacteria; phylum Chloroflexota; class Dehalococcoidia; order Bin125; family Bin125; genus Bin125. Next base: position 69,028 of record VXQZ01000049.1, on the reverse strand, counting down.
AATTTCCACGATGACCTCCCGACTCTGGCGCCCATCGGGGCACTTCGATGCTATCTAATGGACGTAACGAGGGAAGTCTGAGGCAGAGGGGCTATGTCTCGGTTGTTCGTTCCTGTTATCTGGCTGGCCGCGGTCTCTCTGTTCGCCTGCGTCGCGGTAGCCTGCGGCTCCGGCGACACCGTCAGCGGCGAGGTCCGATTCCACCGCGACGTCGACCTCCCCGAAGGCGCCACGGTCACCGTGCTGCTGCTCGACACGTCCCTCGCCGATGCATCGGCGATTGAGTTGGGCCGAGACGTGATCGAGAACGCGGAACAGTTGCCGATCCGATTCAGCATCCGGTACGACTCAGGCGACATCGATGGTCGAGCGGCGATCACGCTTCAGGCCCAAGTCGAGCTCGGCGACGAGCTCCTGTACATCAACGACACCGTCCACCCTGTCCTGACCCGAGGCGCTCCCCGCAACAGCGACGTGCAGGTGATCTCGGTCAGCGAGTTCGACCAGTGCGTCGAGCCGCTCAGGGGGCAGATTCACTCCAGCTTCTGGGACGGCGACCTGCCCGACGACGCGGTCCTCGACGTTCGCCTCTGGGACGTCTCCGATCCGGAGGAACGGTTCGTTGTCGTTGAAGCGAGCTTCGAAGATCTCGGCAGCTTCCCAATCCACTTCGAACTGCCACACGAGGGCGTCGAAATCAGCCGCCACCACCGTTACGAACTCGAGGCCAACATCTCGTTCGACGGCGAGCTGCAGTTCCACATTCCCAATCCTGAATGGCGGCGGACCATCCTGCCCTACTGCCCCGACGGAGACGATCTGTCGATCGTCAACGATGTCTTCCCGGTCTCCGAGTTCCCCGCCGAGTGAGATTTACGGGCCGCGCCCAGCAGAAGTCGCCGCCGCGGAGGCGGGGGTGCCGCAGTCACGCAGGCGCGACGAGGCCCCGCCTGCGCGGGGCCGACTTCGATTGCCTCAGGCGCCGCGTTTGATTCGCATCCTCGTTCTCAGCTATGGCCGATCAGTCGTAAGTGCGATAATGCCTACCGATTGATGCCATTTCCGTCCGAAACTGAGGGAGACGACGATGGAAGTCCCGCTGCTGGTCAACGATTTTCTGCGCCGCGCATCCAAGCTCTACGGACCCTCGGAGGCCGTTGTCGACGGCAACCTCCGCTTCACCTGGGCCGAGTTCAACGCTCGCGTCAATCAGCAGGCCCACGCCCTGCTCGACGCCGGCGTCGGCAAAGGTGACCGCGTCGGCATCATCGCGCCTAACTCACACCAGTTCCTCGAGACCTTCTACGCCACCGCCGCGATCGGCGCAATCATCGTGCCGATGAACTACCGCCTGATCCCGGCCGACTTCGAGTACATGCTCGAACACTCGAGCTCGAAGGTGGTGTTCGTCGACGCCGAGTTCACCCACCTGGTCGACGAGATCCGCAGCACCGTCGACACCGTCGAGCATTTCATCGCCATCCCCTACGGCGACGCGCCGATTAATCCTGGCTGGACCAACTACGAGGACTGGATCGGCGATCAGTCGACGGACCAGCCGCCCGACCCGGGGCTGGAAGAGACCGACCTGCTCTCGATCAACTACACCTCGGGTACCACCGCGCGGCCCAAGGGCGTGATGATCACCCACCGCAATGCGTACATCAACGCCTACAACTTCATCGCCCACCTGCGCATTTCCCAGGACGACGCCGAGATGTGGACGCTGCCGATGTTCCACGCCAACGGCTGGGGCGGCCCCTACGCGATCACCGCGATGGGCGGCAAGCACGTCGTCCTGCGCGCGCCCGAGGCGGCCGACATCTACCAGGTCATCCAGGACGAGAACTGCACCTTCGCCTGCATGGCCCCCGCGGTACTCGCCCGGATCCTCGAGTTCGAGCGCAGGGACGACTACAACATCACCGTCCGCCCGCGCTTCACGGTCGCCGGCGCGCCGCCGCCGCAGGCCTTCATCGAGCGCCTGGAAAAGGAAATCGGCTGGGAGTTCATCCAGATTTACGGCCTGACCGAGACCTCGCCAATCCTCACCGTCTCCGAGGTCAAGCCTTACCTGGGCGCAGACGAAGACGGTTACTTCGGGACCAAGGTCCGCGCCGGACACGACGTGATCGGGGTCGAGGTCAAGGTCGTCCGAGACTCCGGTAAAGAGGTCGCCTGGGACGACGAGGAAGTCGGCGAAGTCGTCGCCCGCTCCAACGTCGTCCTGCGCGGCTACTGGCAGCAGCAGGAAGAAACCGACAAGGTCATCGTCGACGGCTGGTTCCACACCGGAGACATGGCCACCGTCAACCAAGACGGCTACATCAACATCGTCGACCGGGCCAAGGACGTGATCATCTCCGGCGGTGAGAACATCTCCTCAATCGAAGTCGAAGACGTCCTCTACGACCACCCCGCTGTCCTCGAAGCTGCTGTTATCGGAGTCCCCTCGGAGCAATGGGGAGAAACCCCCCTCGCCCTGATCGTGCCCCGAGAAGGCCACGACGTCACCCGAGACGACATCGTCGCCCACTGCCGAGCCACCATGGCCGGCTTCAAGATCCCCAGACGAGTCGAGTTCGTCGAGACCCTCCCCCGAACCGCCACCGGCAAACTCAAAAAGTTCGAACTCCGAGAGGCCTACTGGGAAGGCGTCGAAAAGCGGGTGAACTAGAAGAGGACTGACTGCCGCTGAGCCAATGATGTGTGATTCGAATGACTTCGGCTAACAGCCCTAGCAACCTGATCATCAGCTCGCGTGCGCAGTTCTTGAGAGTACGTGCAGGACCAGGGACTGGTAAGTCATTCTCGCTTAAGGGCCGTGTCACTCGACTCTTGAACGAAGGAATCTCGCCACAGAAGATTTTGGTAGTGACCTTTACAAGAGTGAGCGCCCTAGATCTGCAAGGTGAGCTGACAGGACTGGGCGTGCCTGGCGCGGAGAGCATCCGTGCGACGACGCTCCATGCCTTGGCGATGCGAATGCTAGGACTGCGATCAGTTCGCAGTCGACTTCACAGAGCAGTCCGAATCGTCACTGACTTTGAGCGAGAGCCCTTGATTGCTGACTTGATGAGGCCCGGACGGGGAAAACGTGATATCAGAGACAAGCTACTTGCATACGAGAGCATGTGGGCTAAGCTCCAAGACCAGCAACCACGGGTCGCTCAAACGCCCGAAGAAAAGGCATTTGAGGACGATCTCCGGGCTTGGTTGGATTTTCATGACGCGATGCTCTTGGATGAGCTCATCCCGCGACTTTACCGACTCCTTAAGGCGAATCCGGATTTGCTCGATGCGAAACACTACTCACACGTCTTGGTAGATGAGTTCCAAGACCTCAACAAGGCGGAACAGAGCCTCTGCGACCTAGTCGCAGGGGATGCCGCAATGACTATCGTAGGCGACGAGGATCAATCGATATATGGCTACAAGCATGCACATCCAGATGGCATCCGAAACTGGCTCGAGGACAAATCTGACTACGATGATGTCCAGCTGGTAGATTGCTATCGTTGTCCGGCCCTAGCTGTTGAGGCAGCCAACTCACTCATTTCTTGGGCTCCCCGTGATGACAGGAGGCCTCTGGAGCCTTTGCCGCAGAAAGGCAGTGGTGAAGTGCATGTTTGGGAGACGTGGATGCCCTCACACGAGGCTGTGCGCGTGGTAATGGAGATAGAGCAGCTCCTTGACAAGGAAGTTCCACCAAAAGACATTTTGATTCTGACTAGGAATCGCCGGTACGGCGAAGCAATCCAGAGAGAATTGACTCAGTCCGGCATCCCTGCGATCTCCTATCTCTCAGAAGCAGCAACTCCGACGGATTCGGTTAAACACAAGCTGGAAATCTTGACACTTGCGTCGAACATTGAAGATCGCGTAGCTCTACGGTGGTTGTTGGGGGAGGGATCGGGGACGTGGAACAAGGGTCGATACAGTAAGCTCCGCGTAATCTGCGGCGACGGAGAAGTGAGGTCTCCGTGGCGGGTCCTCTGCGAACAAGCCGATGGCAAGGCCGAACATGGCGTCGACAGCGAATTGCTCTCAAGATTCGAGAGCATCCGTGAAGAGGTGGAAGCCATCAGGAGTACACAAGACATCAACGCGGTCATAGACAAAATGTTCCCAGAGGAGGATGTCAGCTTTGCCGAGATAAGGAAGATAATGGTGGAAGAGATGAAGGTGGACGATTCTGAGGAGGGACCGAACCTGCCTGAGTTACTAGCAGGTGTGCGAAGAGGCATAAGCCTTCCAGAGGAAAGGGATCAAGGGGACGTTGTTCGGCTGATGACGCTACACAAGAGCAAAGGGCTCAGTGCGCCATACACGTTCATTCTAGGCTGTATTGATGGTGTGCTACCAAAGAGGAAGGATGCCGACTACAATGAAGAGCGCAGACTGATGTACGTGGCTGCTAGTCGTGTGAAGGCGGATCTGGAACACGGGAAGCGTGGAGTGTTGGTGTTTACTTACCCTATCCGCTTGTCAAAGGGGCATGCGCAAGCCCTCTCAGTTGTGGGAGAGACCGATCCGAAGCGTAAGCACCTAGTCGTTGCGCCTGTTTCCCCGTTCCTCGAGGAGCTAGGTGTGAAGGTGACGAAGAAATTCTACGGCAGCGACGGCAGCGGTGCAGTCCTCAATCCTCACATTTATGACGATGTTGGCCAACTGTGACCCTACCCCAGACACCCACTCAAGAAGTTGTTCACCCGATTCGTCGCGTCCATCCCCGCCGGCGTCGGGAACCCGTCGAACCCATGCGGAGCCTCCGGGAAGACGTGCAGCTCTGTCTCGTGACCCGCCGCCTGCCAGCGGGCGGCCATAAACAGTGAGTCGTCCAACAACGGATCCAGCGTCCCGACCGTGAAGATCGCCGGCGGCATGTCCGACAGGTCGGCCAGCAGCGGCGTCACGTCCGGCAGATCTCGCAGCTCCGGCTCCTCCGGCGTCACGTAGTGGTCGATGAACCACTCCATGATCGGCGACGAGAGGATCAGGTTGCGGTCTCCCCAGAGACGCGCCGAGGGCGAGTGGCGCAAGTCATAGACGCCGTAGGTCAGGGCCGCGCCCTGGAAGCCCGTGTATCCGTGGTTGTCGCGCATCCTCAGCAGCGTCGTCGCTGAGAGGTGGCCCCCGGCCGATTCTCCGCCGATCGTGAACACGTCGGTACCGAACTCAGACTGCCCGTTCTCGACCAGCCAGACGGCGGCGGCTTCGCAATCCTCATTCGGCGCCGGATACGGGTGCTCCGGCGAGAGCCGGTAGCCCACCGAGACGACCGCCTGTTGGGTCGCCTGGGCGCGCTCCCAGAGCCGCTCGTCGGCGCCGTCGTGCGAGCCGATCACCCAGCCGCCGCCGTGGATGTGCAGGTAGACCCCGCGCACCACGGGCGGGATGAACACGCGCACCGGAATCTCGCCGGCCGAACCCGGCACCGTCCGCTCTTGCGCGATGTCGTCAAGACGAACCGGCGGCGGACCCAGTGGGCCGCCCTGCGCCAGTTGGTCGCGCAGTTCCTGCGGTTCCATCTCGCTCCACGGCTTGCCCTGCGACAGTGCCTCCTCGATCATCACGTTCAACGCCTGCGTCTGCGGGTCCGGCTTCATGTGCTGCTCCTGTCGAATCTAGACCTCCCCCTCTGGGGGAGGTGTCACGGAGTGACGGAGGGGGCCTACACTGCTACCTCCGCGAACCCACGAAGTATAGATATCCAACTTGGAGAGGCCGATGTCACTCAGCGGACCCGCCCAGCCTGCATTCGATACGGCTTGCGAACTGTTGGAACGCATCCTTGCCGCCACCAGCGGACTCTCATCAGAGCAGCTTGACGCCGCACCCTGGGACGATTCCTCGACCCTGTTCATCCTCGCCACTCACGCAATCTCAGCGACCGAGTGGAACTTTGTCGAGGTCCTCGCCGGCCAGAAGGTTGACCGCAGCCGACAGTCCGAGTTCGACTCCCGTGCGGTCTCGGTTGACGATCCCCATCGGCTGCTGAGCGAGCGGTTGGCCGGTGCGAAAGCGACGATTGAATCTGCCTTGGCCGGGCTCTCGGACGACGCCTGGGACGGTCCGCACTACCACATGTTTATGGACAAGAACCTCAGCGGACACGAGCTGGTCGTCCGCGCTCTCGCGCACACGGCCGAACACGTCGGGCACGCCGAAATGACCCGCCAGTGGCTCGACGCGCAGTGAGGCGATTACTTCTTACGCTCGTCGGCTTGGCGGCGATCGCTGCGTCTCTCACCGCCTGTGCATCCGATGACGCCGATCCGCTCTCCCTCGAAGATGCCGTCGGCCAGATGCTCCTGATCGGCTTCCGCGGAGAGACCCTCGACGATGAGACAACAGCGCTGCTGGACGAGATCTCCCCGGGAGGAGTCATCCTCTTCGACTACGACGGCCCCAGCGGCGGTGAGCAGGTGCGTAACATCGTCTCGCCCGAGCAACTGAAGGCGTTGACCGCTGACCTGCAGGAAGCGTCGGAGCGCCCGCTGCTGATCGCCATCGACGCCGAAGGCGGCTTCGTCAACCGGCTCAAGGAGGACTACGGGTTCGAGGTCCAGCTGCCCAGCCATCTCACCCTCGGCGCGGGAACTTCGGCCGAGACCGAGTCGTTGGCCGCCGCCTCGGCCCGACAACTGAGCTACCTCGGGATCAACTGGAACCTCGCGCCCGTCGTCGACGTCAACGTCTTCCCCGAGAGTCCGGCCATCGGCTACTGGGAGCGCTCCTTCAGCGACGATCCCGATGCCGTCGCCGACCACGCCGCCGCATTCGCCCGCGCCCACCGCGACGAGGGCGTCGTCTCGACGCTCAAGCACTTCCCCGGACACGGCAGCGCCGTGGGCGACACACATCTCGGCGTCACCGACGTGACGGACTCGTTCATCCGGGAAGCCGAACTCGCCCCCTACCGAACGTTGATCGACGACGGCTACGACGACGTCGTCATGACAGCGCACGTCGTCAACCGCAATCTCGATCCCTCAGCCCGACCGGCGACCCTCTCACGTCCCATCGTCACCGACCTGCTGCGCAGCGAGTTGGGCTTCAACGGCGTGGTCCTCTCCGACGACATGCAGATGGGCGCGATCCTTGAGCAGTACAGCCTGGAGACCGCGGCGATCGAGGCGATCAAGGCGGGCGTCGATGTGATCCTGATCGCCAATCAGAACACCTACGACATCGACCACGTCCGCCGTGTCAAGGCCGCAATCATCGCCGCCGTCGAGCGTGGCGAGATCACGCGCCAGCGAATCGAAGGATCGGTCGAACGAATCCTCGCCCTCAAGCGCAGATACGGCCTGATCGACTAGACGCTACGCGGCCGCTTCCTCCGACTCCGGTTCGAGCACGATCGTGAACCAGGACACCCGCACAGTCTCAGCGCAGATCCGGCCATCGAACGTCAGGTAGGAGTCCAGAATCGTCCAGTGTCGGTCGAGCCGGCCGCGCACAGCAATCTGCGCCCGCTCCACGTCCGATGCGGGGGCAGGCAAACAAACCTCGGCCGGCCGGGCCAGCCGGTCTCCAGCTCGTCCGCCGAAGACCTCGCCAAGCAACTCAATCGTGTTCATCCCCCGGCCGCTGTGGTAGTAAACGTGCCAGATCCGCACCTTGAGCAGCGGCGCACGTTGAGCTAACTCGTGGCTCCGTCCATCTCCGTCCAGCACCGCGCCGGAACGGAACAGATGCCGATGCCCCCCGACTCGCTCAACCATCACGGTCACATAGAAGCCTCTCGAATAGCGGCGTAGCTCCTCCGACACCGAGGCCGAGATGGCCGTCAGATCGAGCGATCCGGACGCGCCCGACGGCTGGTTCGATCTGATTTCCCTGATCTCCACCGGCACTCGATGGATTCCACGCCTGCCACCGAGTTCCGACCGGCTGTTCAGCGCTCCTAACAGCCCGACCCGGTCGCTCGCGGCGGCAGCAGGTGCGCTGCCTGAGGAGGGCGGTTGGATGCCTCCGCGCGCCAGGTTCGGCGGATCCGGCGGCGGTGGAGGCGCCTGGGCAGGAGCAACGGTCGGCGTAGTTTTGGCGTAACCCAGAATCTGGATCTGCAGTGCGTCGGTGTCCGTGCTCCAACTGGAGATGGGGTCGCTCTTCCCCTTCTTGAAAGCGGTATCGCCGATTGCCCAGCTGCCCGAGTCCTCACCGTTCTTGGCAGTCGTCGCAAAGGCGGCGTTGATACTCCCCACCGGATCCTGGACATCCCAGAGCACGACATACGTCGTATCGGCCTTGACGTCGTAGCCACCGTCCGGGAATGTCCAGGTGTTCTCGCCGGAGGTGATCTCAGAAGGATTGGTCAGGATCTTCAGTTGACTACCCGGAAACGAGTTCTTCATCGACCACAGTTCGATTCTGTAGTTCGGTTGATTCCCGTTGGGCTTACCCACGTTGACATCGAGCTTCAGCGCAGTCAGTTTGTATCCCGCTGCGTGGGATCTGGTCGTGAACGACTGACCGTACTCGTGTCCAAAGCCGAATGTCTTCCCGTCGGCCTTGCCGAAGTTGCTGGCCAGTGTGGTGGAGGTCTGCGCGCCGGCAGTGGCCCCGCCCAGCAGCAGCGCCCCCAGGCCAATCAGACCCACCAGCACAATCAGGCCGAGAACGCCCATCGGCCAGCCGTTGCTGACCGTGCCGCCGGGCCTTCCTCTGGCAGCCCCGGCACAGGGAGTCGTGTATGCAAACATCGAGCTGGCCCCGCTTCCACTCACGGATGAGTCACGTCAAGATCGGCATTAGGCGGCAATGTATGTGACAAGTCTGTGCTGAGGTGACAGAAAACAGTCGAGGTTTCGTGCGCTTAACCGGGAGATCCAAGCCTTTACGGAAGTCACCGGTCCAACGCAGGCCGGAGGGAGCCCACCGAGGCACTCCGCTTGCCGCTCACTTGCCGCTCACTTCGTGCGCATCTGGATCCGTCATCCGCCACGCAGCGGTTGGCTTTGGAAACGCACTCATGTTCGTATATGATTATCCGACAGCAGAGCGTTTGAGGGACCGCCAATGTCCGATTCCAGTTCAACCCGGTACTTGGTCCGGCAGTCGACTCTTCTGAACCTCCGAACCAGTGGCGACCCATGAAGAGGCCTGAAAAAACCTGAAAGATGCTGAAACCCCTGAGTTCACGATCTCCAGTGTTTTGCGGGACATCGTGGTCCTTCCTCGGTCGTTTTCCGCCCAGAACAAAAGTTCACCGAAAACCTGAAACCGAGAATCAGCCAGATGTTCGGCCGGCATCAGCGCGTATCCTGTGGGAACCGAACCTGACATCTGCACACGTTGAAAGGTGTGACACATGCCCCCAACCCCAGAGACCCAGGGACTGCTCGCCATGCTGGAAGAGGCCGGCGGGCCGGATATCTCCGAACAGACGCCCGAGGAAGCGCGAGTCGCGATCGCCGGATTTGCCGCCATGCAGGCCGGCGCGCCCGAGCCGGCGCGCGTCGAAGACCGCACTGTTCCCGGCCCGGCCGGCGACATTCCGATACGCGTGTACGCCTCTGAAGGCGACAACCTGCCCGTCGTGATGTACTTCCATGGCGGCGGATGGGTGCTCGGCGACATCGAATCGCACGATGGCACCTGCAAGCAGCTGCTGGCCGAGCTGGGCGACGCGGTCGTCGTCTCGGTTCACTACCGACTCGCGCCCGAGGACAAGTACCCGGCCGCGGCCGATGACTGCTACGCAGCCGCGGCCTGGGTCGCGGAGAACGGCGGCCAGATCGGCGCCGACGGATCCCGCATGGCGGTCTGCGGCGACTCCGCCGGCGGCAACCTCTCCGCCGTTGTCTCGCAGATGGCCCGCGACAGGGGCGGCCCCGCTATCGCCGCGCAGGTCCTGCACGTGCCCGTCACCGACCACAACTACAGCTACCCGTCATACACCGAAAACGCAGAAGGCATGCTGCTCACGCGTGACTCGATGGTCTGGTTCTGGGATCACTACCTGCCAAACGCCGAAGCAGGTCAGGAAGCCTACGCCTCGCCGATCAAGGCCGCCGATCTCTCAGGTCTGGCCCCGGCCCTAATCCAGACCGCCGAGTTTGATCCCCTGCGCGATGAGGGCGAAGCCTACGGCGCCGCAATCGAGGCAGCCGGCGGCGACGTCACCGTGCATCGCTACGACGGGGTCGTCCACGACCCGTTCATGATGTTCGCCGTCATCCCCACCGGCATCGAATGCCTCAAGGAAGCAGCCGCCTTCATCAACGAACGGATCTAGCCAGGAGTTCCCCTCTCCTGTCCCCTCTCCCTGAGGGAGAGGGCTAGGGTGAGGGCCAGTCTCCACGCAGAGATCTCGGACCCTCACCCCAGCCCTCTCCCAGAGGGAGAGGGAGCTTCAGGGGAGCCGACTAAGCGTGGCCGAAAGGACATCCACATGCCCGTCACCGCTGAAACCCAGGCCATCCTCGATCTGCGAGCCGGCGCAACGCCGTTCAACGAAATGTCTCCCCAGGATGCCCGCGAAGCCATGGCTGCCCTGCGCCCACAGGGCGAGCCCGAACCTGTCGCCCAGGTCCACGACATGGTGATCCCCGGACCGGCAGGCGATATCCCTGCTCGTGGCTATCTGCCCACCGACGATCCTCGCGACCTGCCCACCGTCGTCTACTTCCACGGCGGCGGCTGGGTGATCGGCGACCTCGACTCGCACGACGCAGTCTGCCGCGCCCTCGCCAATCGGGTGCCGACCAGCGTGCTCTCGGTCGACTACCGGCTCGCGCCCGAGGCAACATACCCCGCCGCTGCCGACGACTGCTATGCCGCGCTGGAGTGGATCACCGGGATGTACGCCCAGCAGGGAGGTCCCAGCGACCAGATCGCCGTCGCCGGCGACTCGGCCGGCGGCAACCTGGCCGCGGTCGTCTCACAGATGGCGCGCGATCGCGGCGGTCCGCAGATCGCCGCGCAAATCCTGATCTATCCGGTCACCGACTTCAACTTCGAGACCGAGTCGTACAAGGTCAATGGCGGCGGCGAGTACGGACTCTCCGAAGCCGGCATGCGCTGGTTCTGGGACCTCTACCTGAACGACGATTCCGAAGGCGCGCAGCCCTACGCATCGCCGATCCAGGCCGAGGATCTCTCAAACTTGCCGAGGGCCCTGACCATCACGGCCGAATACGATTCGCTCCGAGACGAAGGCGAGGCCTACGCCGCCGCCCTCAGCGCGGCCGGCAACCAGTCAAGCTGCACCCGCTACGACGGCGTGATCCACGGCTTCGTCAGCGCCTTCGCGGCCGTCCCTGAAGGCAACCAGGCCCTCGACCAGATCGCCGCGGAACTCCGCACCGCCTTCGGCCGGGACTAGCAAAGAGCTCCCCCTCTGGGGGAGCTGTCCCGAAGGGACTGAGGGGGCTGCTCGCGCTGGCAATCTCCGTTGGGCGTCGGCTGCCCCCTCTGCCGCTTCGCGGCACCTCGCCCAGAGGGTGAGGTCTTGAATCCCTTAGCCGCCGGGCATCTGCTTCTGGAACGAGGCCATGTCGAAGTAGTCGCGCCAGCGGTGAATCTTGCCGTCGCGCAGCTCAAACACGCCGCAGACCTCAACGTCGACGCTCGCGCCGCCGATCTCGAATCGGTCGACCCGCTCATTGAGCACGATGTCTCCCACCGAGGCCGAGTGGATCACCTCCCAGCCGCGAGAGGTCATCTGCGAGATCCCCTGCAGCGCCGCCGAGATCGCCTCAATGCCTTCCGCCGCCGGCATATCCACCGGCATGTTGTTGTAGATCGCATCGTCGGTGAAGTACGCGGCGAGTTTGTCCGGATCGGGGTGCTCAGCGTCGAACTCGGCCATAAAGGCATTGACAACGGCTTCGGCGTCGGACATAAGTGATTCCTCTCTTCATCAGTTGGGCGCGTGCGCAGTGTAGAAGGTCGATTCGAGGTATCTTTGTCATGTCCGCACGGACGTTCGTCACGATGGAAGGGCCACAAGATGCCGAGGCAACCAGTCGTATCGCACCAGGAATGGACCGACGCTCGGCGAGACCTGTTGCGCCGGGAGAAGGAGTTCACCCGTCTCCGTGATGAGATTGTTGAGGCTCGGCGGGCGCTTCCCTGGGAGCGAGTCGAGACCGACTACATCTTCGATGGTCCCAGCGGCCCGCAATCCCTGTCGGATCTGTTCGGTGAGGCCAGCCAGCTGATCGTCTACCACTTCATGTTCGGTCCTGACTGGGATGAAGGCTGCATCTCCTGTTCGTTCCTGGCCGACCACTTCAACCCCATCACGATTCACATCGAACAACGCGACACCGCCTTCGCCGCAATCTCGCGCGCGCCATTGGATCTGTTGGAGTCCTATCGCGAGCGAATGGGCTGGAGCTTCAGGTGGTTGTCGTCCAACGCCAATAGCTTCAACTTCGATTACGGCGTTTCGTTCTCCGACGACGAGGTCGAGGCGAGTCGTCGAGAGTACAACTACGCGCTCCAGTCACAGTTCGACGGCGGTGAGGCTCCGGGCCTCTCCGTGTTCTGTAAGGACGAGACCGGGGATATCTTCCACACCTATTCGACCTATGCCCGCGGGCTGGAAGACTTCATCGGCACCTACCGATTCCTCGATGTGCTGCCGAAGGGACGAGACGAGGCTGACTTGCCCTGGGGTATGGCCTGGGTGCGTCGACACGACCAATACAACGCGGGCCTGGTCGAGATCGCCGGTATCGACTAGGCGCTCGGCGTTAGGCGCTAGGCGCCCGACGATTCTTTTGCCAGGTCGGCCATCAGCTCGATCGCCTCAGGCTGATTCGTCCTGACCGTCAGGCCGGTGATGTAACTGTCCGCCCAGGCCTGGTAACGCTCCCGAATCCGGTCCGGCGAACCGAGCAATGCCTGTTCGTCGAGAAACTCCTCCGGGACCTCTTCAATCGCCTCGGCCTTGCGGCCGGCGAGATAAAGCTCCTGGATCCGCTCGGCGGCGTCGCCATAGCCGCGCCGAATCATCGACATCTTGTGGAAGTTAAGCGTCTTGTGGCCCATTCCTCCGACGTAGAGCGCAACATTCGGCTTCATTTTGCGGAACGCGTCGCGCAGGTCGTCGGTGATTTCGACCTCGGCCGACGATTGCACTTCGAAGTCGGGCCACCACTTGGGCGACCCCGTCTTCGCCTCTGAACGCTGGAATCCCTGCTCGACCCAGGGCTCGAACAGATCGGCGTTGTACGGCGTCAGGCCGAGCGGCAACCAGCCGTCCGCGACCTCGCCGGTCATGCGCACGTTCATCTCGGTGCCCGTGCCCAACCAGATCGGAATGTTGGGATTCATGTGCAGGATCGATTTGAGCGGCTTCGCCAGACCGGCGCTGCCGGGTCCCTGGTACGGCAGCGAGATTTCCTTGCCGTCGTGTACCACCGGTTCTTCGCGGGCGAGGATCTTGCGAATGATTGCGACGTAATCTCGAATTCGTGTGTTGGGCTTACCCCAGGGCTCGCCGTACCAGCCCTCGACGATCTGTGGTCCCGACACGCCGATACCGAGGATGACGCGGTCGCCCCCGGCTAGCGCATCGATCGTCGCTGCCGTCATCGCAGCGTTGGCAGCCGTCCGCCCCGCGAGCTGAATCACGCCGGTGCCCAGCCGAATCTTCTCGGTGACGGCCGCGAGATACGCCAGCGGCGAAAACGCGTCCGAGCCGTACGCCTCAGCAGTCCAGACCGAGTCGTAGCCCAACTCCTCCGCCTTCCTGACCAGGTCGACCGGCAATGACATGTATGCGCCCGAGTAACCGAGCGACAGTCCGAGTTTCATCGTCCATTCCTCTCTGCCGCGAGCTAACGCAGCGTGATTGAGCCCTCAGGTCCCTCGATCACCGCGACCAGCGCAGGCTCAGGGCCTTTGCGGAGTTCAAGTTCAACGCCCAGCGCTTCGTGAGCCCTTCGCACCGCGTCAATGTCAGGATGCTCGCCGTGCCACGACGCGAGATGCGCGCCCTTGACAGCAGTCGTTGACGGATGCCGGGCGTCGCCCCAGTCGATCAGGAACGGCATCAGTCCACCCAGAAGCGGCGGCCAGATGGTGCGGGTCAAGCGCCAGTCAAGCCGCGTCCCGTCCGCCAGCACCCGGCCCAGCGGTCCAACCTCGCCGATGTCGTAGCCGGCCGCCTTCGCGGCCGCCACGCGTTGTTCGATGTCGGCGCCGGCCTTGAAGCACCAGTGCGGCACATGCGCGCCCTTGTCCCCGAAGTCGTGCATCCCGAACGGCAACACACCCTCGTGATCGGCTTGCTCCGGGTCGGGACCGATGATTTCCAGGTAGGCGTCGTCCTGCAGTGCGAGCAGATGGTTGTACACGCCGCGCCCCGGAAAGTGGCCGCCGAGTTCGGGGCGCAGACCGATCGCAGCCTCGATCTCGGCGACCGAAGCCTGTACGTCGGGCGAGGCAAGAACGATGTGGTCCAGCATGACAGTCTTTCCCGCGCCTGCTAGCGATAGGTGATCGAGCCCTCAGGCCCCTGGAACGTGGCGACCAGGGCCGGCTCGTTGGCTTCCCGCAGGTCGATCTCGATGCCCATCACCTGATGCGCCGCACGGACGGTGTCGAGGTCGGGGTGCTCGCCGTGCCAGGACGCGAGCGTCACGCCCTGGACCGCGGTCGTGGATGGATGCGGCGCGTCGCCCCAGTCGATCAGGAACGGAATCAGCCCACCCAGGTGCGGCGGCCAGGTACCGATCGTGAGCCGCCAGTCGAGGCGTCCTCCGTCAGGCAGATCTCGTCCAAGTGGGACGACGTCACCGAGGTCGTAACCGGCGGTCCTGGCCGCATCGGCAAGCTCGTCGATCCGCTCATTGCCTTTCCAACACCAGTGTGGGATATGCGCGCCTCTGCCTGATTGTGGGTCCAGGCCAAACGGCATTGAGCCGCCCCCCTGGTGCTCGGGATCGGGCCCGATGATCTCAAGGTAGGCGCCGTGTTGCAGTGCGAGCAGATGGTTATAGGCGCCCATCTGGGTGAAGCGGCCACCTAGCCCGGCCCGAACACCGGTTGCCGCCGCGATCTCGTCAACCGTGGCCTGCACGTCCGGTGTCGCGAGAACGATGTGATCGAGCATCGTCTGGCTCCTCAGTTTCCGTGGGTCGCTTCAAAATCGGCCAGCGCCTGATCGCGAAGGTCGGGATCCGTCAGCCAGTCGAGCGCCGCGTGCGCCATCGCTTTGGTCGCCGTCAGGGTCAACTGATGGCCCTCATCCGAGGCGGCTGCCGCCGTGAACTGCGGGGTGTGGTTACCACTCTCATGCGGGATCAGGTACAACGGGTGAATCGAGGGCACCACGTGCGAGACGTTGCCCATGTCGGTCGAGCCGAAGCTGCCCTGCACGCCGCCGTCGAGGTCGGCGGCTTCCACACCCAGGTCGAGCCAGCGTCGTCCATAAGCCTGGGCCAGCGGTCCGTTGCTGGCCATGTTGCTGTATCGCTCGCCTGCCTGCCACTCGACGGACCATTCGCAGTTCGCCGCTCGCGCTGCGCCCGCAAAGCAGTCCTCGACTCGCCTGATCATTTCGTCCAGACGATCTTCCTGCGGCGCACGGACGTAAAACTCGGCCTGGGCGTAGTCGGGAATGATGTTCGGCTTATCGCCGCCGTGATGAATCTTGCCGTGGATCCGAACGGTTGGATGAGACTGCTGACGCAGCAGTCCGATTGCCTGGTAGGCCAACACCAGGGCATCGAGGGCGTTACGGCCCTCCCAGGGCGCGCCGGCGGCATGCGCGTTCTTGCCACGGAACTCGACAAAACAGGTATCGATTGCCAGCACGAACGGATAGATGATGTTGCCCGTGCCGGGATGGATCATCATCGCTGCGCCGACATCCTCGAAGGCGCCTTCGTCAATCAGCCGAATCTTGCCGCCGCCGCCTTCTTCGGCCGGCGATCCCAGCACCCGAATGGTGCCCTCAACACCCTCACGCTCAAGAGCCTCCGCCACCCCGAGGCCGGCCGCGACGCCGGAGATGGCGATCAAGTTGTGCCCGCAGGCGTGGCCGATCCCCGGCAGCGCGTCGTATTCGCTGAGCACGGCAATCGTTGGTCCTCCCGACCCGCGCGTCGCCTCAAACGCCGTCTCCATCCCGTAGGCGGAGGGCGTCACGCTGAATCCGGCGTCCGTCAACCACGAGGTCAGCGCCGCGTGAGCGTGCACCTCCTCATAGTTCTCCTCGGGATGAGCGTGAATATCAAGACTCAGAGCGCGCAACGACTCCGACGATGCATCGATCGTCTGTGAGGCAATGTCCCAGAGTGACATCTCAGTCTCCCAACGCTCCCAGTCCCCGTTTGAGATGGGGAATCCTCGGCTGGTCCATCCGGCCGCAGATCCAACTTACTCCGTGAACCACCCGCCGTCCGGATGGATGATCTCCCCCGTGACGTAGGACGCCTCCTCCGAGGCCAGGAACAGCGCCACTTTGGCGATTTCCTCGGGCTGCCCGAAGCGCCGCATCGGGGTCAGGCTGAGAACCCACTGATTGAGTTCCTCGTTGCCCGAAATGGCTTCCGTCATCGGCGTCTCGATGAAGCCGGGGCCAATCGCGTTGACGCGGATTCCGTCCTGCACCAGCTCCTGGGCCAGCACTTTGGTCAGCATCCAGACGCCGGCCTTGGAGACGCAGTAGTTCGCCGCCCCAGGCTGGGGAAACTTGGCCATGATCGACGCGATGTTGATGATCGATCCGCCGTTGCCGAGTTCGATCATTTTCCTGGCGCACGACCGGTCGGTCATCATCACGCCGGTCAGATTAACCGCCATCACCTTCTCCCAGTGCTCGACGTTCTGGTTGGTGATGAACGACGCCGTCCGGTCGTCGCCGAGCTCCGTGGTCTCGCCGGAGACGTACTCGGCATTCGAGATGCCCGCCGCAGCTACAACCACATCGAGCCGGCCGAATTCGTCGGCGCATGCCTGGGCCGCGGCGTCATTGGCGGCCTCGGTCGAGGTGTCGCACTCGACCACCACCGCACGCTTGCCGAGCGCTTCGACTGCCGCCACCGTGTCGGCCGCCCGATGCGGCAGCAGGTCGGCCAGCAGCACGTCCGCGCCCTCTTGAGCGAAGCGAATCGCACAGGCTGCGCCGATCCCACTGGCTCCACCAGTGATCAGAGCCGCCTTACCTTCAAGTGCACCAGCCATAGCATCCGCCTCTCAATTCTGAAGTGTTGACCATCAAGGTTGTCAACGAACTGATTGCCCGATTGCGCCGTCGGCAGGATAAGCGCTCCCGGTCGTTGATCGACCACTCGCACCAGGGAACATCAGATTGGCCGTGAATCCGGACCGCAGTACTCGATTCTGCACGCCGATCGTTCTCGGTACGATACGGATGCGTCGAACTACTCGACGTAACGAAAGGTGAATATGATGCGAAATCTCATCTGGGTCGCATTGGGGTTCATCCTGGGCGCCGCGACACTGGGGGCGGTTTGGGCGAATGTGGCCAACACTCCCGACGATCCCGATGGCGCCGTCGACGTACGCATCATCGTTGAGCGCCACGCCAGCGGAGATGTCGAGGTTGGGCTGCAGCAGCGCGAAGTGAGTGGCGAATGGGGCGAGACGCTCCGGCCGGAGCATCGCTTCCTGCTCGCCGGTGCCCGGGCTGACCGCCCGTTGCACAGTTCCGTCGTGATCGTCGATACGGACAGCCGTTACGAGACCGTCGCGGGTGCCTACGCGGAATATCTCTTCGCCTCCGGACAAGAATCGGCCCTGCGCTTCCACGAGCGACTTGGTGGCGCCGGGGACCTTCCCAGGATGCTCTGCGTCAATGACCTCAATGATCCCGGATTTGGCAGTTACTGCGACGGCATCGAGTCAACCTACGGTGGCGAAGTCGAGCGCTGGGAGGTCAGCGACTACGACGACTTCCGAGTCGAGTTGGAAACGAGGCTGTTGGAAGATCGGGAACTCGGGGCACTCTTCGCCACAAGCGTGCCCACTGCCAACATCGTCGACGAGGCGCGCGAGGCGACCCGCCGATTCATTCCCTGGAGCTACTGGATCGAGCTGATTGATCCGCATCTGCCCCCGCCGAACAATTTGCATTGCGTGATTAGTCACGGCAGCGACGAAGACCTGTTCTGGGGCCTGGCGGCCGAGTCGTCTGTCGCCGCCGCCGGCATGCTCGGAATCAACGTGCGCAACGAGGTCTACACCAACAGCGCCGCGCAGGCCGATGCCGTCCGACGCTGCGTAGCCGACGGCGCGGTCGCCATCGCCACCACCCTCGCCGATCCCGAAGCAATGCAACCGGCGGTCCGCCATGCAATCGCCGCGGGCATTCCCGTAATCTCCTACAACTCGGGCGCTGAAGATGCCGCCGAGGTGGGCACCGCCCTGCACATTTCGCTTGACGATCTTGTGGCCGGCCGCGTGGCTGGCGAGGAGTTCAACCGACGGGGCATTGAGGGCAACGTGCTCTGCGTCATCCATGAGCCGGAAAACCAGGGACTCCACGACCGCTGCGACGGGCTCACGGAGAGCTTCAACGGGACTGTCGAACGCTGGAGCATGACCGATCGTGACACCACGGTCGAGGAGTTGCACGCGCGACTAGATGAAGGTGACGTCAGCGCTGTGCTCGGTCTGTCGTCGTCGATCGGCGTCGAGATCCGCAGCGCCATCTTCGATTCGCGGCTCAACGTGAAGGGCGCGACGTTCGGTTTCAGCCGGACCGTCGCCGAGTACGTCGCCGACGGGAGGCTCATGTTCGCCATCTTCGACCATCCCGAGATCCAGTCCTACCTGGCCGCCGTCGGCGCATTGTTGACCGAGCGCCTGCGGATCGATCCGATGTCCTACTTCAACAGCGCCCAGATGCTCATCACGCCGACGATCGTCAACGCCGAAGAAATGCAGGCCTTGCTCGATTCCCTGACCGAATGGCAGGAATAGGCTTCAATTGATTGCATAACCCGAACCAGGGCGGCTACCGGTCGCCAATCGCTTGAGAATCACGGCGCGCGCCGACCCGTTGCGCGGCCAGAGAGAGGAATGGCGAGATGCGGACATTGATTGTTCTTCTGCTCGGCACGCTGATCGGAGCGGCGGCGCTGGGCGGAGTCTGGGCCGTGGACCGGAATGGCGAAGACGAGGAGTTCGAAGTTCGTGTCTCGGTCGAGCGGCTCCAGGACGGCAGTGTCGAGATTGGCTTGCAGCAGCGCGGTGACGACGGAGAGTGGGGCGAGACGAAGAAGCCAGAGCGTCGCTTCCTGCTCCCCGAGACAGAGGTCGGGAAGGTGAAATACAGCTCTCCAGTCGTGTTCGATCTCGTCACCCGGGCCGAGTTCATCGCCACCGAATATCAGAACTATCTGGTTGAAGTCGGTCGGTTGTACGGGCAGTACTTCGTTGGCCGATTCCATTCTGATGACGACCTCGAATCGCTCGCCCCGGTACTCTGCCTGGTCAATCCTTCAGAAGCCACACTGGGCGCGTTGTGCGACGGGATCGGCGAGACGTTCCCAGCCGGCGTCGATGTGATCGAGTCGGACGACTACAACGCGGTCGCCGATGAGGTGGAGCGTCGCCTGCTGGCCGGCGAAATCTCGCAGATCTTGGCCACCTCGAACCATATACTCGAGACGGCCGTCTTCGCTCGCGACCACGTGTTGCTCAACAACCCCGATCTCGGCTGGACCTGGGTCCATTACTGGTTCGAGCCCATCGACCCGCAGCTGCCCGCCGGCGACGATCTGTTCTGCGTGATCAGCCACGGCGGACAGGACTTCTTCTGGGGTCAGGCTTCCGACTCCGCGATCATTGCTGGGGCAGCCCTCGGCATCAACGTGCGCGCTCAGTCGTTCAGTCAGGTTTCAGACCAGGCCGATGCGATTCGGCAGTGCGTCGAGGACGGCGCCGTCTCGATTGCGACCACGTTGGTTTCGCCGGAGGATCTGGCGCCAGCGATTGCAGAGGCGAAGGCGGCCGGCATCCCGGTCATGTCCTTCAACTCCGGCGTCCACGCCGCCGCTGATGTTGGCACCAGCTTCCACATCGGCCTCGACGATCGCCGCGCCGGTGAGGTCGCCGGTCAACAGTTCAACCGTGAAGGCACCGAGGGCACGATCCTGTGCGTCATTCACGAGGCCAACAACATCGGTCTGCAGGAGCGCTGTGACGGTCTCGCGGCGACCTACGCCAACGGAGAAGTCGAGACCTGGAGCCACGAAGGCCGGGACGCCGCCGAGGCAGTGCTCGAACGGTACGCCCAGGGCGACATCGGCGCCGTGATGGCACTCTCCGATTCTGTCGGCTCCGCCGTCCTCCGGGCGCAGTGGCCCGACCCCGAGGTTCCGCTGGCCACCTTCGGGTTCAACCTCGGCTTCGCCAAGTGGGTTGAGGAAGGCAAGATCATGTTCGCCATCTACGACCACCCGCTGGTCCAGACCTACTTGGGCGTCATGGGCGCGTTGCTGATCGAGCGCATGAGACTCGATCCGGTCACGCTGTTCAACGGGATGGCGATGCTGATCGAACCGCAGATCGCCGATGCCGAACAGATGCAACGCGTGCTGAGCGGGCTGATCCCCCCGGAAATCAAGGAGCGCTATCTGACCGGCAGTGATAGCGCGGAGCACGATGGATCCGACAGTGGCGATTCAGGAGATGACGCTGGGGACGGCGACAACTGACACGGCCCGTCGGCCGCCGCCGGTTGGAAGACCAGCCGCGCGGCGGCGGCGCTTCGCCGCCAGCGAAATGGGGTTTTCATTCGTGCCTACGAAACTACTTGCGGATAACGCTCGTTTAGGCGTAGCGTCCTAGACGACGGGGATGTTCCTGGGGTTACTGCATGATCAGCCCGCGTGGCTCGAATCCCCATTCTGCACACCGCGCTCGCCTGGGCATTGCGTATCCTGCGCCGCATGGGCCATTGATGCCCGTGGGAGCGTTTGTCGCTGCGCGCAGCCGCAGGCTCATTCCCGGATAAATTGGACGGCACATTGCATTACCCACCCGTCCACGGAGGCCGTTGAGAAATGACCACCACGTCAACGCAGACGAACGGTTCGGGAGGGTCGGGGATGCCGATCCAGGAGCGCGACCGGGTCACGGTCCGTTTTGCCGGCGACTCGGGCGATGGCATGCAGCTGGCTGGCAATCGTTTCGCCGACGCCACCGCAGTCTTCGGCAACGACTTCTCGACATTGCCCGACTTCCCGGCCGAGATCCGCGCCCCGGCCGGATCGTTGGCCGGCGTCTCCAGCTTCCAGATCTCGTTCTCCAAGCATCAGATCTTCACCCCCGGCGACGAACCCGACACGCTCGTGGCGATGAACCCCGCCGCGCTCAAGTCGCACCTCTCCGCTCTGACCAAGGGTGGCTTGCTGGTGATCAACGAGGACGCCTTCACGTCGGGCAACCTGAAGAAAGCCAACTATCCCAGCAATCCGCTGTCCGACGGCTCGCTCGACGGCTATCGGATCATCAAGGCGCCGATCACGACGGCCGCCGTCGCCGCGGTCGACGATCTCGGACTGACTAACCAGAACGCCGAGCGGACGAAGAACTTCTTCGCTCTGGGTCTGGTCTACTGGCTCTACGACCGCGATTTGCAACCCACGCTCGACTGGATCGAAGAGCGCTTCGGCCGTCTGCCGAACATTGCCGAGGCCAATCGCCGAGCGCTGTTCGCCGGTCACGCGTACGGCGAGACCACCGAAATCGCCGATGCGCACGTCCGCGTTCCGCCGGCCGTGCTCACACCAGGCGAGTACCGCACCATCACCGGCAACCAGGCGCTGGTACTCGGGCTGATCACCGCGTCGCACCTGACGGACCTGGAGCTGTTTTACGGCTCCTATCCAATCACTCCAGCCTCAGACGTGCTGGTCGAACTCGCGGCCTTGCGAGAATTCGGCGTCCGCACCTTCCAGGCCGAGGACGAAATCTCCGCCATCGGCACCGCGATTGGCGCGGCCTATGGCGGCGCGCTCGGCGTCACCGGCACGTCAGGACCCGGCATCGCGCTCAAGAGCGAGGCGCTCAACCTCGCCGTGATGACCGAGTTGCCGCTGATCGTGCTCGATGTCCAGCGTTCCGGCCCCTCGACCGGAATGCCGACCAAGACCGAGCAGACCGACCTGCTCCAGGTCATGTTCGGACGCAACGGAGAGTCGCCGCTCTGCGTACTCGCCGCCAAGACGCCGGGCGACTGTTTCTACATGGTCCTCGAAGCGGTGAGGCTCGCCTACCAGTTCGTCACTCCGGTGGTCCTGCTTTCCGACACCTACCTGGCCAACACCGCGGAACCCTGGCCGGTACCAGATGTTACTCAACTCGACCAGATCGACATCCCGTATCGCAAGCTCGAGCATGTGAGTCCCGAGGAGTTCGAGCCCTACAAGCGAGATCCCGACACCCTGGCGCGGATGTTCATTCCGCCCGGCCAGCCCGACCTGCAGCATCGGATCGGCGGTCTGGAGAAATCAGACATCACCGGCGATGTTGCGTACTCGCCGGAGAACCACCAGCGCATGACGGACCTGCGCGCCGAGAAAATCGCCCGGATTGCCAACTTCATTCCCGAGGTCGAGATCGACGGCCCCGAGTCCGGCAATCTGTTGGTGCTCAGCTGGGGCTCGACCTACGGCGCCGTCTTCACCGCCGTCAACGACGCGCGCGAAGCCGGTCACGAGGTGTCTCACGCCCATCTGCAGTACATGAACCCCTTCCCGCGCAACCTCGGCGACGTGGTCTCGCGCTACAAGAAGGTGCTGATTCCCGAAGCCAACACCGGACAGCTGCGGATGCTAATCCGGGCCAACTTCCTTGTCGACGCCCAGGGGTACAACGAAGTCACCGGCCAACCACTCTCGGCCCGGCTGCTGACCGAGAGAATCACCCAATTCGCCAGCGAGTAACGACGACTATCGCCTAACATCGGTCATAGAGAGCTACAGGAGGCACGAGATGGTACTCCAGACGCCGCCGCTCGAACCTGTCGAGTCCATCATTCCGCTCGCGGATGAGGACCTGAAGCGCAAGGACTACGCCTCCGACGTCGACACGCGCTGGTGTCCCGGTTGCGGCGACTATTCGATCCTCGCCCAGATGCAGCGCGGTCTCTCCAACCTCAATGTCGCGCCCGAGAAGATGGTGTTCGTCTCCGGGATCGGCTGCTCGTCCCGCTTCCCCTACTATATGAACACCTATGGGATGCACTCGATCCACGGCCGAGCGCCGACGATTGCTTCCGGACTCAAGCTCTCGCGCCCCGACCTGATGGTCTTCGTGATCACCGGCGACGGCGACGCCCTCTCAATCGGCGGCAACCACTTGCTGCACGTCTTGCGCCGCAATGTCGACGTCAAGATCTTCCTCTTCAACAACCGCATTTACGGCCTGACCAAGGGTCAGTACTCACCGACTTCCGAGCTGGGCAAGGTAACCAAGTCCTCGCCGATCGGCACCACCGAGCGCCCGCTCAACCCGCTCTCCGTCGCTCTCGCCTCGGAGGCCACGTTTGTCGCTCGCAGCTTCGACACCGACCCACAACACTTGACCGAGACTATTGAGCGAGCAGCCAGGCATCACGGCGCCGCCTTTGTCGAGATCCTGCAGAACTGCAACATCTTCAATGACCGGGCCTTCGCTGACTACACTGACCGCGACGTCCGCGACGAGCGCCTGCTCTACCTCGAGCATGGCGAACCGATGCTCTTCGGCGAGAACAAGGACAAAGGCCTCGCCGTCTCGGCCACTGGACTACGTGTCGTCGACGCCAATGGCCCCGACGCCGGCCTGATCCTGCATCACGACGCGACCCGCCCCTCGCCCGACGTTCATCAACTCCTGGCCCGCTGCCAGTACCCCGAGATGCCGGTTCCCATGGGAGTCATCCGCCAGGTCACGACGCCAACCTACGGCGACTACCTGGACAGCCAGATCGAAGTGGCCAAGTTCAAGAACCGCCACGACGTCACCCAACTCCTCAAGGGCCGCTCTACCTGGCAGGTTGAATAGCCTCTAGTTCCATGCAGCACGAATAGAGGCCGCCCGCTAGGGGCGGCCTCGTTCGTTGATGGCACCCGGCGTGCGCTAGCGACCCCGATTGCCGCCGCCGTCGATGGTGTGCATCGCTCCGTTGATGTAACGGGAGTCGTCGGAGCAGAGCCAGGTGACGAGGGCGGCGACTTCCTCGGGTTCTCCGTAGCGGCCGAGGGGGTTTGCTGCGGCGAACATGTCGTGGACCGCCTCGGGGTTGTCGGGGTCGAACTGACGCTCCAGGGAGCGCATCATTCGGGTCTCAATCGGGCCGGGGCAGACGGCGTTGACTCGCACGCTGGGCGCGAGCTCCTGGGCTGCCGATTTGGTCATCCCGACCACCGCGTGCTTTGAGGCGCCGTAGGCGATGATGCCGGGGGTCGGCGCGAGTCCGGCGATGGAGGCCGTGTTGACGATCGCTCCGCCGCCCGATTCGGCCATCGCCGCGGCGACGTGCTTCATGCCCAGCCAGACGCCCTTGAGGTTGACGGCGATCACGCGGTCGAAGTCGGCTTCGTCGAGCTCGGTCAGGGCCGAACGCACGCCTTCGATTCCGGCGTTGTTGAAGAACATGTCGATCCGGCCGTAGTGGAACTTCGCACGTTCCACGTAGTTCGCGACGTCCGCTTCCCTGGTGACATCGGCCTCGACGGCGATGCACTCGCTGCCGGCGTTGACGACGGCCGCGACGGTCTCATCGAGGTCTGAGCCGGCGAGGTCTACGGCGACCACTTTTGCGCCGTCCTCGGCGAAGCGGACGCAGGCTGCTCGTCCGATGCCGCCGGCTGCGCCGGTCACGATCGCCACCATGCCTTCGAATCGATCGCTCATGTTCATCTGCCTCTCAAGTTACTTGCGGAATTCACTTTGCGAAGAATAGTCGCTGCTCTCGTCGGGCCCTCACCCCAACCCCCCGCATCAAGTGCGGGGCAGGCTTCTCCCTCTGGGAGAGGGGGACGGAGCCGACGGGTCAGCCGATGATTGGGTTGAACCAACGGGGGGCGGCCCATTCGAGGGCGAGGAAGATGCATAGGGCGCCCAGGCCGAGGACGAGGAGCTCAGGCAGGGGGCGGAGGATCTTGATAGTAGTCGCCGTCTTGATGAAGCCGGTCCAGTTGGGGAAGGTCCAGAGGATGCCGGCGGCGATCGCGCCGACGATCATCCCGCCGAGGTGTCCGCCGATGCTGATGCGAGGCAAGAGCAGCGAGAAGACGATGTTGATGATCAGGAAGAAGAGAATGCCCGAGTCCTGCCAGCGCCGGCCCGAGGCGCGCTCGGCGATCACGACTGCACCGGCCAGCCCGAAGACGGCGCCCGAGGCGCCGGCCGTGAACGCGTTCGGCTCGACCAGCAGCGCGCCCAGCGCGCCACCTGTCAGCGAGACGCCGTAGAGCAGCAGCATCCGCCACCAGCCGATCGCCGGCTCCAGCATCCGTCCGAGGAAGACGAGGATGAGGATGTTCATCGCCATGTGGATGAGTCCGTAGTGGAGGAAGGCCGAGGTGAACAGCCGCCACCATTCGCCGTCCTGATGCACGTACGCGCCGTGCAGGGCGAAGTCGACATGGATATCGGTCACGCCGCCGCCCCAGAGCGAGAGCGAGCCGGTCAACAGCGCGACGAAGATCCAGACCAGCGCGTTGACCGCCGCCAACCCCTGGGAGACGCGGATCGGAGAGCTCGTCGACCACTCCCGCGTCCGCTTGCGTCCCTCCTGGACGCATTCGGGACACTGGAATCCCACCGGGGCCTGGACCATGCAGCCCGTGCAGATCGGCCGCTGGCAGCGTTGACAGAGCACCCCGGCCCAGGTGTCGGTATGGCGATAGCAGGTGGCGTCGCGGGAACCCATGGGCTCAGTGTATGAGGGGGTGGTCGGTGGTTAGCCAGAAATTTTTTCCTGACGGCGTCGGGAAAAAAACCGAGCCGATCTCCAGTGTTCTACGGCATATCGCCAGGATCGGGGTGGTTGGAAGTGGTTGATTTTGGTCGGCGATGGAAGGCGAGCAGTCATGATGTCATCCAAATCTGCGTCGTCCGAACGGGTGTGCTCTATTGTATGGCGGTGGGCAATCCAACGGGGTTGCGTAGGATGCAGGCATGCACGCCCCCCAACATCCCTTGTGACGCCGAAACGAGGCGCGCCAGATGAAGGGATGGATCGCGGAGATAATCGAGCCGAGCGCTGAGAAGGTAGGTTTAGCCCTTCTCCTTCTGGTGCTGGTGCCCGTCATGTTCATCTTCTGCGGCGCCTCTTACTTGCTCGACGAGTCACTTCACAACAGTCTCGAATCAGCTACCGCGCGTCCAGGGGTTGAGTTCGTGGCTATGCCGGTGACGGCGCTCCTCGCGACATTTGGGCACTTTGGTGCGCACCGTGTCGTGGCACTCAGGGAGGGTCGTCTCGGCTCCTGGCTTCCTTTGCTGATGGCGACCGCGCTGGTGGCGCTCACGGCGTATGTCGTGTGGTCCTGGGACACGCGGCTGAACAGCATCGGACCGGACGTATTCGGAGTGGTGCGGTGGCTGGGCACGATGCTCGTAGTGGTGTTCACGACTGTTGCGCTGCCGCTCTTCCCTCGCATCGTGGCCACACTGTCCGGTGCAATCGCGGTTCCTGCCGGGCTTGCGCTCATGCACAACACGCTCTTTGGCGCCCATGAATTGAGTCGCACGGTGGGGTCTGATGGATCAGAGGGGGCGTTTCTCTTCGTCGGCCTCATCGCCACCCCAGTGTGGATCCTCGGCGCAAGTTGGCTGAGTCAAGGAGGACGACCGATGTTCCAGGCTGCCTGGAGCGCAACGATCATGCTGTGTCTGGCGCTGTTGGGTGGGATTGCGGGATGACGCCAAGCAGTCGCCGGGAGTTCGATCGGATGGTTGAGGGGCCAGGGTTGGCCATGTTTCTTCTAGTGGTGTTGGTGACTCTTGTGATGCTCATTTTCGGCGCGGCGGGCGCATTCCTGTTGGATGATGCCCTTCACGACCGCGGTGGTTGGCCCGCCCCTCGGCCCGGCATTGAGCTGATGGTGGTGCCCCTCACGGCAATCGGCGCTGCACGCTGGCGCTGGGGCGCCGACCGGATAATCGCGCTGCGGTCGCGCCGAATCGACCCTTACCTCCCGCTGTTGATGGCGGTGGCGCTGGTTGGCTTGATCGCGTATCTCGTCTGGTCCTGGGATACATCGCTGACCCGCGTCGGACCGGATGAGTTCGGCCTCGTGCGCTGGCTGGGAACTGCGCTCACGGCCGCGTTTACGGTTGTGTGGTTGCCACTCTTCTCCCGCGTCACTGCGACGCTGGTTGGGATGATCGCCGGTCCTACCCTGTTCGGCCTGTTCGGCTATACATTCTTTGGCTCGCAGATGCAGATCCATTACGCGGGATCGGATGGTCCGGGGATGGCGGCCCTCTTCTTCACGATGGTGGCCACGCCCGCGTGGACGCTGGGGGCAATTTTGATGAGCCACTGGACGCGGCGGGGCGAAGTCAAGCAACGGGGAGCAGGGCCCCTAATCCATGGTGCCTGGAGTGGCGTGGTGATGCTGAGCCTGGCAATACTGGGGGTCACTTTCGAGCACTTCTACTGAGTCTTCAGCAGGGTGAGCACGTACCGGGAATCCGGCCGTTCGTGCTGGTGTCCGAGAGAGGGTGTCGGTGTCGGCGGAGGGTCAGCGTGTGGAGGAGTTGGCGGGTCGGTTGTTGGGGCGAATAACCGATCACCAGCGTAAGCTGAGACGCAGATGCTTGCGAACGTGGGTTCTGCGCCGTAAAATCGGACCAATGGGCGTCACGCCGTCCTCTATCGAAGCAAGCCTGGTTGAGATGACGAGGACCGCCCCATAGCGGACCTCAGCAGGAATTGAAGAATCATGACGCACGACCGCCACATTTCTCGCACGAAACGGCTCGTATTGGACAATTGGAATAGGTCGCAGCCAGCCGTGCTGCAGATGCAGCGGTCGCTAGCGACGATGACGGACATTGCTCCAACGCTGCGGGCCTTGCAGACGACGCCGGACCTGACTCCAACGCTACGGGCTCTGCAGACGAAGCCGGACCTGACTCCAACGCTGCGGGCTCTGCAGACGATGCCGGACCTGACTCCAACGCTACGGGCTCTGCAGACGAAGCCGGACCTGACTCCAACGCTGCGGGCTCTGCAGACGATGCCGGACCTGACTCCAACGCTACGGGCTCTGCAGACGACGCCGGACCTCACGCCAACGCTGCGGGCCTTGCAGACGATGCCGGACCTCACGCCAACGCTGCGGGCCTTGCAGACGATGCCGGATGTGACGGCGATGCAACGAGTGCTGGAGACGATGCCGGACGCAAGCGTGACCCTTCGCCGAGCGGCGGCGATGCCGGACATGCGGGAGCTACGACGAATAGCGGCTTCTGCCTACGACCGGCGCGAGTGGCAGGAGACGATGGCACCTTTCGCTGAGGCCGGCGAGCTGCAGAGTGCTATCGACGATTTGTCTGGCTGGGACTCTGTCCCTGAGGCGACAGATAGCGGCCTTGACTCATTTGAAGATGGCGATAGTGAACTGACGTCGGTCGATGCAAAGAGGCTAGAACTCTTCGTGATTTTGATCATGGTGTTGCCACGAGTTGCGCCCAAGCTTGACGCTTCGGTAGTTGCAGATTTGCTTCGCTGGATAGTAGAAGTGGCGATCGAGCTGTCTTCGGGGCCGTGATCTGGATCTGGCAAGGCAGTAGGTGAATGACTAGCGATCGCGGTAGGAGCGTTCGACTTGGCGGTGGATATTGGTAACGGCGATCAGGCGGGCGCCGCCCCCGTCAGCGACACGGAGGGTGGGTTGTAGGAGAGGGCGGGGTCGGCCGCTGGGGGACTGGACGTCGCGGTAGGTGCGCTCGTTTCGACGGCGGACAGCGGTGATCGTGACTGTTCGTCCTCGGGTGTCGAGCCGATAGAACACACGCCAGTTGCCAACCCGGATGCGATATAGATCGTCTCTGAGCTTCAGGCTGTGACGTGGTCGAGGGTCGCCGGCAGGCCGTCGATGTTTTCTGAGATAGCCTCGCGGTCGCGGCGCGGGACGCGGTTGAGTTGACGCTTTGCGCGATTTCGGAGCACCAGGCGATACGGCCCCGAGGGCTGGGTCATCGCTCCTTGGCATCCTGCGCGGCCCACTCCGCACGAACCTCTTCCCATGGGATCGTGTCGTCTTGCCCGTGCTCGTCGTACCAGGCCAAGCTCTCGTCTGCGATGCGCAGGTCTTCCGCTTCCTCTTCTGGCGTCAGTTCGTCCAAGAGCTCGAAGAATCCGAGTTCAGTCAGGCTGACGACCGTTTCGGCGATGGTCACAGCGAGGCGGGCGTCTTCGAGGCGCAGGGGGAACAGGGGGTCGAACTTGTCACGGCCATACCAGATGCCATTGAGCAAGCTCATGATCGGACCAAGATCGGATATCCGGAGAAAACACGAGTTCCAGAGGTCGGGCCGCTCTTCCCAGTGTTTGAGAATCACGCCAAGGTTGTCCGTGGGATTGTCGGGGGTCGCGATCTGACGGAATGATTGCTCAACTGCGCGGATGGCGCAGTCATAGGCGTTCGCGGCGAGGGATTTGTCGTCCGACCAGGCCGCTTCCCGCGCCGCGCGTAGCAGCTCGGCGGGCGGCGCGTCGACGGGATGATCGATAGTCATCGTCGCTGGCTCGCCCTCCCTGCCGTCGAGTGTATCGGGATGTGGCCGGTCCACCGTCTACACTGACGCTACAGACCCCGATGCGCCCTCCGAATGGAGTTTTCCCATGAAGTTTCACTGGTTCAACCTGATGCCCTGGCCCCATCTTCCGGATGATTTTCGGGAGACGAACCGGTCGGTCTGGGTCGATGTCGACTCCAGGCTCTACGACCCAGTCGAGGGGCACCGGGTGTACAACGAGTACCTCGACCAGCTGGAGTATGCAGCGACGCTGGGCTTTGACGGGATTGGCGTCAACGAGCATCACCAGAACGCCTACGGGATGATGCCCTCGCCGCAGATCATGGCGGCTACGCTGTCGCGTCGGACCAAGGACGTGACGCTGCTGCTGCTGGGCCAGTCGATCGCGCTGTACAACCCGCCGACGCGGGTGGCCGAGGAGATGGCGATGCTCGACGTGATGTCGGGCGGGCGGCTGGTCGCGGGATTCCCGGTCGGGACGTCGATGGACGACAACTTCTGCTTCGGCTCGAATCCGGCCACGCTGCGCGACAAGTACCAGGAGAATCACGACCTGATCCTGCGCGCCTGGCAGGACCCTGAGGTGTTCTCGTGGAACGGCGAGTACAACAAGATTCGCTACGTCAACCTCTGGCCGCGCCCGATCCAGAAGCCGCACCCGCCGATCTGGATTCCCGGCGGCGGCTCGGTCGAGACCTGGGACTTCTGCGGCAAGATGGGCTACAACTACAGCTACCTCTCGTTCAACGGCTATGTCCGCGGCGAGGCGCTGATGCAGGGCTTCTGGAACCGCCTGGGCGAGATGGGCGTCGAGTTCAATCCGTTCCAGGGCGCCTTCGCGCAGCAGGTCGTGGTCGCCGAGACCGACGACCAGGCCGAGCAGATGTACACCGAGCATCTGCAGTACTTCTTCGACAAGTGCCTGCACGTCTACCCCGGCTTCGCCGACGCTCCGGGCTACCGCACCGAGAACACGATCCGCGCCGGACTCCGAGCCGGCGGCGCGCAGGGTCTGGGCATCGCCCACACGCTCGAGTGGAAGGACTGGGTGCGCGAGGGCTACATCGTGGCCGGCTCGCCCGACTCGGTGACCGAGCAGATCGAAGCGCTCGCGACGAAGCTGCAGGTCGGCCACCTGGTCACGCTGCTGCACTGCGGCGACATGCCCGACGACAAGGCGAGGGCATCGACCAAGCTCTTCGCCGAGCAGGTCATGCCGCGGGTCAAGCACATCTGGGAAGACTACGAAGACCACTGGTCGCCGAAGCCGATCGGGTCGGAGCAGGTCGCGACGCCGGCTCCGGTGCTGACGGGGTCGAACTAGTCGCTTCGCCGGTTCGTTCGGCGTACTCCGCAGGCTTTTCCCTCTCCCCCTGAACAGGGGGAGCGGAGATTCGATGTGAAATTCCACTGGTTTCACGGGACGCCTTGGCCGCATTTGCCGGCCGACTTCCGTGAGCACAATCGATCCGTCTGGGTCGACGCCGACTCGCGTCTGTACGACCCGGTGGAGGGCCATCGGCTGTATCACGAGTACCTCGACCAGCTCGAGTTCGCCGAGCGGGTCGGGTTCGACGGGCTGGTGCTCAACGAGCACCATCAGCATGTGTTCGGGTTGATGCCGTCGCCGCAGTTGATGGCGGCGGCGTTGGCGCGGCGGACGTCGCGGGCGGCGATCATCCTGCTGGGGATGTCGATCGCGCTCTATCGTCCCGCCACTAGAGCGGCGGAGGAGATCGCGATGCTCGACGTGATCTCCGGCGGCCGCATCGTGGTGGGATTCCCGCTCGGTACGCCGATGGATACCAACTTCGCGTATGGAGCGAATCCGGCCGAGTTTCGTCGCGTCTACCGCGAACACCACGATTTGATCCTGCGAGCCTGGCAGGATCCCGAAGTGTTCGCCTGGAACGGTGAGTCGGCCAGGCTGCGCTACGTGAACATCTGGCCGCGTCCGATCCAGCAGCCGCATCCTCCGATCTGGATTCCCGCAGACGGCATCTCGTCAGAGACGTGGGACTTCTGCGCCGAGCGCGGGTACGCCTACGTCTGTCTCGCGTCACGCGGGATCGCGCCGGCGCAGGCGGCGATGGACGGCTTCTGGTCGCGCGTCGAGGCACGAGGGCTGCCTCGCAATCCGTATCAGGGCGTGGTGTCGCAGACCATCGTGGTGGCCGAGTCCGACGCCGAGGCGCAGGAGCGGTATCAGCAGCATCTCGACTACAGCTCGCGGCACACGCTGGGCGACTTTCCCGGCTGGTCGGAGGCGCCCGGCTGGCGGACGGAGCGCGGCATCCGCCAACGCGCGGTTCGGACTATGGCGGAACTCGCCGACCGCGCTCCGCCGCGGATACCGACCTGGCAGGAGCGGATCGACAGCGGCTCGCTCGCGGCCGGTTCTCCGGAGACGGTCACCGAGCAGTTGGAGCACCTCGTAACCTCGCTGCGAGCCGGGCACCTGGTCGGCGTGTTCCATGTCGGCGACATGCCGCATGACGCGACCTTGCGCAGCACCCGACTGTTTGCTGAGCAGGTAATCCCACGTCTGCGACACTTGTGGGACGATTACGACGACCACTGGTCGCCGACCCCGATTGCGGCTGATCGACTGAATCGAACAACTGAACGCGAACTCGCAGGAGTGAACTGATGGCTGAACTGAAGACGCTCGACCTCCGCCCCGGTGGGCAGACCGCTCACGTATGGGAAGGCGGCGACGCTAACGCGCCGGCGCTGCTTTTCCTCCACCCGATTACGGGCATCCCGCGCTGGGGCGATGCACTCGAGTCGCTGGCCCAGGACTTCCATGTCATCGCGCCGTACCAGCCCGGCTGGGGCCCGGCCAAAGACGATCTGCCAGGCGCTCGAGACGGACTCGACCTGGTGCTCTTCAACGTCGACCTGCTGAACACGCTGGGCGTCGGCTCTGCCCACGTGGTTGGCGTCAGCATCGGCGGCTGGATCGGCGCTGAGATTGCTGCGATTCGGCCCGACGCCGTGCAGTCGTTGACCCTGGTCAACCCGCTCGGTCTGTGGTCCGAGCAGTACCCCGGCGAGGACGCCTTCGCTCAGCATCCGGGCTTCCCGACCGCGGTGCTGTTCAGCAATCCGGACAAGCGCACCGAGCTGCTGATGGGCGATCGCGATCCGATGGACGCCTACGTCGGCGAGCTGCTTGACCTGCGGGCCTCGGCCAAATTCCTCTGGCCGATTCCCGACACCGGCGTCGGCCGAAGGCTGATGCGAATCGACACGCGCACGCTGATCGCCACCTCGGAGCACGACAACATCGTGGCGAGTGAGATGGGCGACATCTGGCGAGCCGCTATCCCGGGAGCGCAGTCGGTCGAACTCGCCGACTCCGGCCACATCGCCGACCTCGAAGTCCCCGAGGCCCTCGCCAACCTGGTCCGAAACTTCGCCCTCGAAGGCGTGACTGCATGACCAACTTCGGATTGACGCTAACCAACCGCGGCGTTGTCACCGGCGATTCTTCGCTCGAGGAGATGTACGACCTGGCTCGGCGGGTCGACGAGGACGAACGCTTTGCCTCGGTCTGGGTCGGGGACTCAATCACGGCCAAGCCTCGGCTGGATGCCCTGTCCCTGATGAGTGCGCTCGCGGCTCGCACCGAGCGCGTGCGCATCGGTCCCGGATGCTTCGCCACGACTCCTGTGCGACCGGCGATTCTGCTGGCCTATCAGCTAGCCGCCATCGATGTGATCTCCAACGGCCGACTGACGTTTGCCGCGTGTATGGGGGCGGCTGACGCGTCCGAGTTCGACCACTTCTGCATCCCTCCGATCACAAGATCGGGACGGATGGAGGAGGCGATTGAGATCATTCGGCTGCTGACGTCAGAGGACGACGCGTCCTTCCACGGCAAATACAACGACTTCGACAACCTGACCATCGAGCCGCACTCGATCCAGCGGCCTATTCCGATTCTGATCGTCTCCAATCCGAACCCCAACGACGCGAGCAACCGTGAGCGTGGATTGAGCCGCGTGGCACGGTTGGGTGACGGCTGGATGTCAACCACGCTCACGCCAGAGCTGCTCGGGGAATACTTCGGCGATATCCACCGCTACGCCGACGAGGCAGGCCGGGAGCTGCCCGACGACTTCGATGTGGTCGCGTTCCACTCGGTCATGATCGACGACGACCGCGACGCCGCCTACGCCGAGGCCAAGCGCTTCCTCGACGACTACTACTTCCTCGACCACTCAGAAGCCATGGTCCGCCGCTGGTGCTCGTACGGCCCGCCGGAGCAGGCTGTCAAGGATATCCAGCGCTACATCGACGCCGGCGCCACCTCAGTCCTGCTGCGCATCTGCAGCGGCGATCAGACCACCCAGTATCAGCGCATCTCGGAAGAAGTCTTGCCGGCGTTCATCTGAGCGCCGAGGCGCGTAAGTTGAAGCGTGTTCCCCAGAGGCCATAGCCGCCGCGGGAACCTCCACTTACCCCTCGCCAAGCACAGCGATCATCAGGTCGGGCCGCGGGATCCTCCAGACCAGCGCTTGCGTCGCCCGGATCTGGTACGTCTGCCCGGCTCTCAGCGTGCGCAAGGTGTTCGCGCTACTCAGTCCAGGTACTGACTCAAAAGCCGGAAAAAACGTGAGCCAGCGCTCAGCCGTTTCGTCCCACTCGAAGATCGCAACGATCTCCGCGCTGACGTCGGCGTCGCCGTTGCCCGTCAGTGTAGAAACGATGTCCACACCGTCGAGTCCGGCCCAACGAATGACGTTGACGCCCGGCTCAAGATGCAGGTCGACCCCATCGTCGTCGACCACCAATGCGTCCGCTGCATTCGACTCGGCGCTGCTCTCATAGGTATCGGAATCTGCGATCATTGCCAGGATTGTGCTGTCGTATTCTGGATTGCTGTCGGCGTTAGTCTCGACGACCAAGGTGGTCGTTGCCTGGCCAGCTCCGAAAGTGGCATCAGCCGTTCGATCGGCCCATTCGCTCAGCGTGGCGCCGGTCTCCGAGATCCGGACATTCACTGTCAACGGAATCGTGGTGGGACCACTACGGTCGAGTCTGAACACGGCCGCTGATCCCTCTGCTGCTGCCTGGTTCGGCCCCGAGATACTGACTATCGGTGGCATCCCACCGAACACGTTGTCAGCGATTTCGTCATCGATCAGCGTGTTGCGGCGGATGATGTCGGCGAGCGTGGTGCTCCGCACTTCGGCCAGTAGCTCAGGGTTAGCCAGGAAGCAGGGATCACTCTCAAACCAGAACCGATCACCGTCTCGCAAACGGCGAAATTGGTCGGCGATGATCGTGCGAAACGTCTCACCCAGCATGGCTCCAGGAACGTGATCCTCGGCTAATCCGGCCGTCCAGAGATCCAGATCATTCACATCGGCATAAGTACGCGCCAACGCTTGCTGAACCTCAGGATCCGACGAGATATCTGCAAAACTGCCGACCGGCGGCAGCCCGTACGCCGTTCGCACCATGTTGTATCGAGGCAGCCCATGGTCCCGACCGCGCTGAATGTTCAGGGCAGCGAGATCGCGGCCCGAGCTTCCTGGTGGACCGAAGAGCATGCTGCGAACTTCATCCACCAGGGCGAGATCGATGCCCTGGGCCAATTGGGTGGAGAGTCCCCTCAGGAACGCTTCGATTCCTGCAGTTCTGATTGCCGGCGGATTGAAAAAGAGCTCGACCAGCGGCACCTGTTCTACATCGTCCTCCTCGTCGATCATCATCAAGGCGGGGGAGAGCATCGTATGCCCGACGCGGAAGGCAGCGGTCGAGAATTCGTTCGCGATGCCGGCGTCAACGTCTGGGTCGTATCCCTCATACGGTCCCATCGCGTCCGGTCCGAGCAACAGAGGCAAGAACTCCTGGTAGGTGATCACCTGCATCTGTGCCCCGACGATCTTGCGGGCAAGTTCGAAAATCTCGTGTCCGGTCAGATCGGGATGTTCGATCGCGATCTGTTCTGCGAGACGGTTGTGTTCCCGTACGAACAGCGTGTGCATTGCAGTCAGCACTACGTGCTCGTTGACGCGAATGTCGCCGGCGAGAAACAGTCCGTTGCGGCGTCTGCCACCGTCGTCGATCTCGAGGCCCGGCGGATTGAGGGGCAGGTATCGTCCGTCGTCTGTTGTCTTGAGCCGGCCGCTGCCGTCATTGGTGCGCAGTTCGCTCAGTCGATCGCTGGACGATCCGTACACGTTCGATGCGTCGATAAACGCTGTGATCAGGTTCAGCTGTTCCCTGGGATTGTCGGGACTGAGACCAGTCTCAGGGTCAAACTGTGATCGATTGAACGGGATGAACCGCAGACCAGTACCGAACGGGTCGAATTCGCGATCCCCCTGCGGGATGGGAATCGAGTCCTGCGATGAGATGACTGTTGACGGAGTCAAGCTGATGTCGTGGTCGAGGAACTGTCCCCATTGCCACAGCATGTCCGTGGCCCTGGTCCTGTTTGGCCTGAGCTCGCCCTGTTGGTGAACCGAGTTGCTGATCATCCGGGCGTCTGGCAGTTCGTCCTGCATCGCGCCGCTCATGGCGAAGGCGAATGCGACTGGCGCCACGCGCAGCAATTGAGTTTCGGCCATACCCAGTTCCGGTCGCTGCAAGTTGTTGCCCCACCCGGTGATCGAGCGAGTTTCAAACGAATCGGGAAACTGCCTCAGGCCAACCTCGACGGACGCTCCGCTGCTCCAGGAAAGTTCGACGTCATACCAGAAGAACTGACGCCCATTGCCCCGTCCGTCGGCGAGGTTGAGCCAGAGATGGCCGAGCTGAAGCGTCAGGCAGCCGTACTCCTCCGCTTCGAGAGACAACGGCGGCGAGATATCGATCACCACACTCCAGGAGTCAGCGCTGCCCGGAGTTCCGTTGGACCACAGGTTGGCAACGGTGTACGTCGTCCCACGCCAGGTGAAGGTGCTCTGGCTCAGTCGTCCGACATCTCGGCCACCGAACGTGCCAAAGCCGAGCATGCGGCCATTGGAGCCGACCGTCATGGTGGACGTCCAGATTTGCTCGCCGCGCAGCTCGGCGACGCCGTCAGATGACGGTGGCGCACTGTGCTGGGCGCCGGCCAGCGGGGCGAGCATTGCGAGCACAGTCAACAGCCCGACACCCGACAACGCACCCAGAGCGATGAGGTGCAGTCGCAACTGTACCGCCGCCAGGGGAATGCTCATACGAGCATTGCCACTGGCTCGAGACCGGGCTCGTCTTGGCATCGATACGGCCGCGGCGCGGGCGTCGCGCGGAGCACGAGGTCGGGCCCACACGCTGAGACAGACGCAACCGGCCAAGCGGTGGCAATCGAAACGTCGCCGGTGGGCGTGCGGTCACACACGTGGGTGCTCCAACCGATACATCCACGGTTCCTGTTCGGGAACGACTTCGAGAATTTACACTACGATTGTTCTTATGTCGTCATTTGCCGGGGTTTATTGTCATTGAATGCAGACTCGTTAGCACAGAATTCATCTGCGCACGGCTGATCGGTCGCACCACCGACGATCTCGAGAACAAGACTGACCGGCTGGCAGGTTCTGCATTGGCGATCTATGAAGACAGTGATTGGCTCGAGCCTGCGTCGCTCCGCGCAATATCTCTGCGATGTGGTGTTGGCGCAGTTGATCGTCGCCCGTCGCTGACAACCACACAGCTCAGAGCGCCGAAGGGGGACGGTGATCGCAGTCACCCAGGCGAGCTGCCGATCAATACCCTGTGTTCACCAGCAAAGAGGGCTGCCATGGTTAACTTCGGACTCACTCTTTCCAACCGCGGGGTCGTCACCGGCGCGTCGACGCTGGACGACATGATCGCCCTGGCACAGCGCGCCGACGCCGACGAACGCTGGGACAGCATCTGGGTCGGCGACTCGATCCTGGCCAAGCCTCGGCTGGACGCTCTCAACCTGATGTCGGCGCTCGCCGTCGTCACCGACCGTGTCCGCATCGGTCCGGCCTGCTTCGCCTCGACTCCGCTGCGCGACGCGCTGTTGCTCGCCTACCAGTACGCCTCGCTCGACTTCATGTCCAGCGGCCGCTCCATCTTCGCCGCCTGCATGGGCCAGGCGGCGCCGGGCGGCGGCGACATGCTGCACGAGTTCGACGCCTTCTGCGTTGCGCCCGAATCGCGGATGAAGCGAATGGAGGAGGCGATCGAGATCATGCGCCTGTTGACCTCGGAAGAGAACGTCAGCTACCACGGCGAGTACAACGACTTCGACAATGTCACGATCGAGCCGCGCTCGGTGCAGCGTCCAATCCCCATCTGGGTCACCTCGAATCCACGTCCCGACCTGACCAGAAATCGTGAAGCCGGACTACGGCGAACGGCGCGGCTCGGCGACGGCTGGATGACGACGTTCCAGCCGCCGGCGATCGTCGAGGAGTATCTGGCCGATATCCACCGCTACGCCGACGAGGAAGGCCGCCAGCTCCCCGACGACTTCGAGACCTGCGTCTACTACAACATCAACGTCAACGACGACCGCCAGGCCTCACTTGCCGAGTCCCGCCGCTACCTCGAGTCCTACTACAACACCGAGTACTCGGACGAGATGCTCGGCCTCTGGGTCGCGATGGGAACCCCCAACCAGTGCATCGCCGACATCCAGTCCTACATCGACGCCGGCGCCACGACCATCACGCTCCGCCTCGTCGGCTACGACCAGCAGTCCGCCTACGACCGCGTCGTCAACGAGGTGCTACCGGCGTTCGACTGAACGGAATCGTCTCTAGGAATCAGCCACTGGACGAGTCACGCGTCTAAGGGTGTCGAGCGAGATTCCCCGAATGCGGGTACACGGCAGACGGTCAAGTGCGTCAGGCCAGTCCGTCCAGTTTCTCCACCAACTGCTCGACCTCGCCTAGATACTGAGCAACCGCCTTTTCGTCGAGCCACGCTTCGTAGTAGTTCGTGTGCAGCGCCCCGGCGAGACCGAACTGTCGACGCATCTCGCCGTCATTGGTCTCGTCGGCCAACTGGGCCAGAGCCCACCACAGTTCTCGGTGCCCTTCATGACGCCAACCCCTGGCCTCCGCCACCGCCTTGACCAATACCGAGGCTGCGCCCCAACCTTTCTCCGATGCCTGCGGTAGGTCACCCTCCGCCAACAGGGCTCGCGCATGGTCCAGATACTCTGCGCTCAACTCCCGGTAGTGCGTCACCTGTTCAGTCGTCATGGGGGAATCATACCTTGTGCCAATCCGCGCTAGCCTGCGCGACACAATGATCGGAGCCGTCGATGGAGACCCAGCGCGTCGATTCAAATGGGATCCGGATCAACGTCCTGACCGATGGCCCGTCGGACGGGCCTCCGGTCCTGTTGATCCACGGCTTCCCCGAGACCTCCTACGAGTGGCGCAAGCAGATCCCCGCTCTCGTTGACGCCGGTTACCGCGTGATCGTCCCCGACACGCGCGGTTACGGTGACTCCGATAAGCCACCCGGACCCGTCTCAAGGCACACGCTGGCCGCCGACATGATTGGCGTCCTCGACCACTTCGACGTCGAAGAGGTGGCGCTGGTCGGGCACGACTGGGGTGGGATCATCGGCTTCAAGGTCGTCATCGACTGGCCCCAGCGAATCTCCAGCGTCGCCCTGATGGACACCCTCTGCACGGTCTGGACGCCGTTTGCGGTGCATGGCTTCTGGTTCAAGGCGCGTCCGCTCCCGGAACACTTCTACGCCGAGTACCACGAGCAGTTCATCGAGACGATCTTCACCGGCCAGTCCGATCCGGAACTGCCCGGCTGGCCCGATTCGCCTTGGAACGTCAGCGGCCGCCGCCTGACGCCGAATCGCTGGGCGACCGATGAGGACGTCGCTGTCTACAAGCGGGCGTTCTCGGACCCGGGCTCGCACGCCGCCGCGATCTCCTACTACCGACACGCGCTGCCCTTCCATCGGATGCGTCCCGACAACAACGTCGCCGGCGGCTACCGCTGCGAGCGGTTGACCTCGGCCCAGGTCGGCGAGGTCTGGCGGCTGGGACTCGACGACCATCCCTGGGGCCGTGAGTTCATGGAGTACGGGCCGGAGGATCGGCACAAGCGCTTCGAGAAGCCGGCGCTCTGGATGTACGGCAACGCGCGACTCGCGCCCGACAGTCCGCCCAGCCGCGACACGCCGTCGGGCAACCCGTTCTTCGACCAGTTCCCGATGTACTTCCCCGACCTGACCACGGTCGGCGTGCCCGGCGCGGGCCACTTCTTCCCGGAGGAAGCGCCCGACATCACCAACCAGACATTGCTCGAGTTCCTCGGACGCTCACCCTCACCCTGACCCTCTCCCTCCAGGGAGAGGGGATCAGACATTCCCTCTCCCCGTGGGAGAGGGCTAGGGTGAGGGCCATCCAGGGTTGCACAGACAGAGGAGCCACCTCATGCCCACAACCGAATCCACCGAACTCGCGCTCAGACTGCTGCGCCAGCTCACGGACACCGTCGAACAACTCACAACCATGTCTGACGACGACCTGACCTTCCCGACCGAGCACGGCTGCGCGATGAACGGCGGCGTCCAGCGCCTGCTCGTGCACAACGCCGAACACGACCGAATGCACGCTGGCGCTGTCTCGACCGCGCGCTACACGGCCAAGCAGATGCAGGAATCGCCGCTCTCGCACCTGACCCGCGACCTCATCTTCCAGCGAGCCGAACTGGTCGGCCAGCTCCTGCACATGGACGACGCCCTGCTCGACGCCAAAGCGCCCAACGACGAGTGGTCAATCCGGGAACACGTCGAGCATGTTCTCTACTGGGAAAACAACTCAATGTCGCAGGTCGCCTCTGAGATGAAGTCACAGGCCGGTGCGGCTGCGGCAGGAGGTTCCGGATGACTACCTCAACCAATCGCTACGACGTCGCCATCATCGGCCTGGGAGCGATGGGCTCCGCCGCCGCCTGGCATCTGGCCCGGCGCGGACAGCGGGTGATCGGCTTCGACCGCTTCCATCCGCCCCACATGATGGGCTCAACCCACGGCGACACCCGCGGCATCCGCGAGGCCTACTACGAGGGGCCGTCCTACGTGCCCTTCGTGCGCCGAGCTTACGAACTCTGGGACGAACTCTCCGGTCTGGTTGGCCAGCAGCTCTTCACCCAGACCGGTGCGCTCTCGCTCGGCGTCGAGGGCGCGAGCCTGGTCGAGGGCGTGCTGGCCAGCGCTCGCGAGCACGACATCGCCGTCGACTACATGGACTCAAGCGAACTCAAGAAGCGCTATCCCGGCGTCATGGCCACCGACGACCTCGTCGGAGTCCTCGAACAGCGCGGCGGGATGATCGAAATCGAGCCTGCGCTCAACGGACAGCTCGACCAGGCCGCGCGGCACGGCGCGGAGCTGCACTTCGACGAACCCGTCGACAAGTGGTTGCCGCAGGACATGGACGATATCGAGTCGCCGGTCACGATCAACACCGCGAAGGGCACGTACGAGGCCGAGCGCATGGTCGTCACAGCCGGCGCCTGGAACGCGGGACTGCTGGGCAAGCTCAACCTGCCGCTGATGGTCACGCGCCAGGTCATGTTCTGGTTCGAACCGAAGCGCAATCCCGAGGCGTTCGAGGTCGGCGCGCTGCCTTTCTGGATGTGGGAGCGCGGCCCGCAGGACTTTGCTTACGGCTTCCCCAACGTGGGCAAGGGCTTCAAGCTCGGACACCACCAGCCGCTGGACGAGGTCGAGCCTTCGGGCTACAGCCGTGAACTGACCGAGCGGGACGAGTCCAACGTCCGCTACTGGCTCGAGCGCACCTTCCCCGACGTCGGCGGCAAGCTGCTGCGCGCCGAGACCTGCCTCTACACGCATACGCCTGACGCGCAC
The DNA here is from genome assembly GCA_009838735.1 of Chloroflexota bacterium. GTDB lineage: Bacteria > Chloroflexota > Dehalococcoidia > Bin125 > Bin125 > Bin125. The sequence goes on along the minus strand of VXQZ01000049.1, from coordinate 27,507 downwards.
TTCCTGCTCGACATCCACCCCAAGCGCCCCAACATCGTGGTCGCCAGCCCCTGCTCCGGTCACGGCTTCAAGTTCGCCCCGGCAATCGGCGAAGCCCTGGCCGACCTCAGCATGCACCGCAAGACCGAGCACGACCTCGAACTCTTCCGCATCGACCGCTTCGTCGAGCCTCTCGGCGCACAAACGGCGGCAGCCGACTAGCGCCAAATCCACGCTCTCCCCCCGCGCAGCGGGGGGAGATGCCGAAGGCAGAGGGGGGTCCTTTCGCTGATGCAACCGCAACGGATCGCGGTGGTCGGCGCCGGCGCGGTCGGCAGTTACTTCGGCATGCGCCTCGCCGAGGCTGGACACGACGTCCGCTTCCTCATGCGACGCGACTACGACGCCGTCAAATCCGGCGGACTGCACCTGTCCAGCCACCTCGGCGACCTGTCGCTGGAGGCGGCAACCGTCGAGCGCACGCCCGAAGCCCTGGCTGCCCACGGACCCGTCGACTGGGTCCTGGTCGGACTCAAGGCCACCGCCATTCCCGACATCCCGAAACTGGTCGGACCGCTGCTCTCTGAGGGCACACGAGTCCTCGCGATCATGAACGGACTCAGCGTCGACGAGGAGATCGCCGCGGAACTGCCCGCCGGCACGTCGCTGTTCGGCGGGCTCGGGTTCATCGGCGTGATCCGCGGTGAGCCGGGCCAGATCCTGCACCAGGAGTTCGGCGCGATCAATCTCGGACACCACGGCGACGACCCTCACGAGTTGCAGCGCGGCGTCGACCTGTTTGCCGGCAGCAAGGTCGAAATCCGGCCCGAAGCCAGCCTGCTCAAGGCGCGCTGGGAGAAGCTCTGCTGGAACATCCCCTTCAACGGCCTCTGCGTAATCGCCGGCGGCGTCCCGGTCGACCAGGTGATCGAAGACCCGCCCCTCTACGACGCCGCCCACGAGCTGATCAAGGAAATCGTCGCCGCCGGCAACGCCGACCTCGAGGCCCACGGCCAGTCCGCCCGCATCGACGGCCCCCGCATCGCCCACCTCTTCCTCACCCAAACCCTCGGCATGGGAGCCTACCGCCCCAGCACCGTCATCGACTACAACAACGGCCGCCCCCTCGAACTCGACGCCATCTTCCGCCAACCCGTCCAGAGAGCCAGCCAGCTAGGCATCGGAGTCCCAATGATGTCAATGGTCGCCTCGCTGGTCGGGAAGCTGGGCGAACGCGTTGAGTGAACTCCGCCAGGCCGTCAAGCCCGAGCGCAGGGATCTGGTCCGGGACTACCCCCGCGGCCGCTACCTGATCTTCAAGAAATGGCTGAGCTACCGGGACTCGAAGGCGCTGAGTCGAGGGCTGGAATTGGTGGAGGTCGACTGGTTCTCCGAAGTGGCGCGCCGAATCGCGGGTATTCTCTGGCTTTCGGAGGTTGGCAAGTGAGAGGCGTTATGGAATCGGGCACGTTCTGGTTCAGCGTCGCCGTGGTCATTGTGCTGGGCATCGGAGCTGGGTTGTCAGCCGCCTTCTGGGGCGATTTGGCTGCGACTGGGGAAGGCAGCCGCGAAAGCCTGAGCACGACGGTACGCAATGTCATGTTGATGATCGGTGCACTCTTGGCGTTGCCACTCGCGATTTGGCGCGGTTGGGTCGCGGAGCAGCAGGTTAAGGCGACGAACGACAGCGTTAGCGCTACACACGAATCGATCACAAACCAGCGATTTCAGGCAGCGGCTCAAATGCTCGGCCACGATCTCAGCGCCGTACGGTTGGGTGCGATCCATACGCTTGCTCAGCTTGCCAGGGCAGATCGCGAACGGTACTATGATCAAACTGCGCGTCTACTTGCCTCATTCATTCGGCAGCCGCGCACTGGCAAAGGCACAGACACCACGCGAGTCCTTCGCGGAAGCGGTCGTAGTGTGCGCGAAGACGTGAGTGCTGCCATTGACTTCGTCGGTTCCCGAACGCAGGAGGATATTGACTTCGAAAGGGCATATGACATTGTGGTGGACTTGCACAATATGAACTTTGAAGGCTGGGACTTGAAGGATCTGAACTTGAGTCGCGCGCTACTCTGCGATTCATACTTTGGTGAGGCGAAGTTGATGAACACAGATTTCACAGGAGCAGACCTGTCCGATTGTACGTTCAGAGACGCATTCATTGGAGGAGCAATACTGCGATGTGCGAAGCTCTCAAATGCGAACTTCACTGAGTGGTACATCGATAGTGATGGTAGATATGCTCAGTGGACACACTCGGGTGAAGAACGCGGTGCCGTAGTAGGCCTGTTGCAATCGCAGTTAGATGAAGCGCTAGACGATCAGGAGAATCCTCCTAGGCTTCGCAACGTAGAGGATGCCGAATCGCGCGAACAGTTGACTTGGCACGGGGCCTCGGCAAGGTAGCAGTCGACCGTGCCAGCTGACTCAAGCTGCCCGTTCGATCCGCGTGATCTCCCAATCCGTCTTGCGGGCCTGGGCAAGGTCGTGGGCGGTCTGCATGGCGAGCCAGGTGTCGGCCCCATTCCCAAAGGCCATGTCGATTCGGACTGCCAGGTTGGCGGTGATCGGCGCTCGGCAGTGGCGGACGCCTGCCAGAACCTGCTCGTAAACCTACATATGTTCCGCTGTCTTAGCGATCGTGAGGTCGATCTTCTGTATGCAGTCGCGGAGTAGCGAGCGCCCTGGATGAGGCGGATTCTTCATCGACGCCGTCAGGCGGCGGGCTCAAATCGCTCGACGTCACAGGTTGAGCTTCGAGCTAGCTCAAGGTCATGGGCGGTTTGAAGGCGAAGCCATGACTCGGCCGTTCCTCCAAATGCCTGCTCTAGGCGAACAGCGAGGTCAGCGGTGATGCGATCTTGTCCTTCGCACAGTGCCGCGAGGTAGGTCTCATCCACTTTGAGGTGCGTCGCGGCGTCGGTGATCGAGAGGTCAAACGGCTCGAAGCAGAGCACCAACACCGTATCCCCCGGGTGAGGCGGACTCTTCATCGGCATCGCGTTGGTCCTATCGCCACCAACCGAGCGTATCTCGATTGAGCATCAGCAGCTGTGACCGTCGCTCCGGCCACGCTCCCCCACCAGCCGATGCCCACAGAACAAACGTCCGCATACAATGGACGACGCCCAACACCCGACACCGACGCCACCGAGCGAGCCATGAACCCCGAACCACAATCCACCGCCTCCGACACAATCCCGCACATTCCTGCCGTGACGCAGAAAAACACGCACAAAACTGAGCCAAAACTATCCAAATCTGGACAAATCTGGACAAATCTGGACTCTCCCGGACGCCAAATCGCACGATTCCCAGTCCACAGCGCCAGATCCGCCAATTCCGCTCAGAATTCCCCCGCCAACCCCAGCGCCGCGCACCATTCCTCGATCGCCGCCGACCTCGACGCCTCGGTGTTCCAGTGCAGCGGACGAGGACTGGTGCTCGGTAGCGCGATCAGCTCCGCTTCCAGGTCGGGAAACGCACGGCGGAACTCTCGCAGCCGACGCCCGTTCAACAGGATCGGAAACGGCCCCCGCGACTCCAGCAGCTCCCCGACCCGATTCGGAACCGCGTCACGAATCTTGTCATCCCCCGACCCCTCGCGGCGCACACGCTCATACAGGTCCCAGATCGCGAGGTGCTTCGTGCAAACCTGCTCCACTCGCTCCGCATACGGCGCTCCCGCATCGACTACGACGCCGCAGTGCGCCATCACCCGCCAAAACCAGTTCTGAGGATGCGCGTAGTACTGCCGCCGCTCCAGCGACTGCACGCTGGGAAACGACCCAAGGATCAGCGCCCGGATCGGCCCGTCGGGCAGGATCGGCGGCAAGCCCTGGAGGAGGTCGTCGGGTGGCATGAGACGGCCATCACCTCAATCCTCTCCCGACCCCCCTCTCCCTCTGGGAGAAGCCTGCCCCGCACTTGATGCGGGGGGCTGGGGTGAGGGTCCCCAGAGGTTCGTGGGATGGGCCCTCACCCTAACCCTCTCCCTCAGGGAGAGGGGACTAAAGGAAGCGATGGCTGGGGTGAGGGTGACCCTACTTCGCCGGGAAGACCGGTTCGCCTCCAATGATGCCGGCGGCTTCCATTTCCTGGAGGTCTCCGGCGCTGAGGCCGAGGTCGTCGCTGAGCACCTGGCTGGTGTGCTCTCCTAGCAGCGGGGCTCGGACGATCGGCACGTCGCTCTTCGACATCCGCGGCGCCCAGCCGAGCAGACGGATCTTGCCATGCGCGGGATGGTCGAGGTCGTGGACGAAGCCTCGCTCCTCGAAGTGTGGGTTGTGGAACAGGTCGTATGTGTCGAGCACCGCCGAGCAGGGCACGCCGGCCTCGCCCAGGATCTCCATCACTTCCCACTTGGTCCGTGTCTTGGTCCACTTCGAGATTTCGGCGTAGAGCTCGTCGCCGTTCTCGTTGCGCTTCCACATATCCTCGAAGCGCGGGTCGAGCAGCAGCTCGGGACGGTCGATCGTGGCGCAGAGCGTGTCCCACATCCGCGAGGTCACGACCATGATGTAGACCCACTCGTTGTCGCCGCCGCGCTCCTCGCTTCCGGGCGTGGACTTGCAAGGGTAGAGGTTGGTCGGTGCGCCGGCCGCGTTGCCGTTGCGCGGCGCGACCCGCTCGCCCCACTGCGCATAGGCGATGCGGGTACGCATGAAGTAGGTCATCGCCTCCTGCATCGTGATCTCGATGAACTGGCCCTCGCCGGTTCGTTGGCGCTGGACGAAGGCCGCGGTGATCGCCAGCGCCAGTTCCGTGCCGGTGCCGGAGTCGCCGACGGTCGAGCCCGGCATCATCGGCGGTCCGTCCTTCTCGCCGGTCACCGAGAACGCGCCGGCGGCCGCCTGGGCGACCATGTCGTAGCACTTGAAGTCCTGCCAGGGACCGGACAGGCCGAAGCCCTTGAGTCGCCCGTAGATGATCGCCGGGTTGATCTTCTTCATCACCTCGTAGGTCAGGTTGAGCCGCTCCATCACGCCGGGGCCGTAGTTCTCGACGAAGACGTCGTAGTGGGGCAGCATCTCGAGCAGCAACTCGCGGCCCTTGGGATCCTGCAGGTTGATCGTGACCGAGCGCTTGTTGGAGTTCCAGTTGATGAAGTAGGGCGAGTTGAGTGTGCCCGTGCGCACGCCGCGCCCGGGGTCGCCGACGCCGGGCTGCTCCACCTTGACCACATCCGCCCCAAGCCAGGCCAGCGCCTGAGTGCAGGAAGTCCCCGCCTCGTACTGAGTCATGTCCAGGACGCGCATTCCATCAAGAGCCGGCATCGTCAGATCCTCCATCAAGAGCAGGTTCGGCAACGGTATCCGAGCCGCAGCGCCTACCCCCAAGTCTCCTGCATCTTAGATCGAAACGCGCGGACGCCGCTCCCACTCCGCGAAGAAGCCGAGTGAGAGCGGCATCCGATGCCGTACCACGGGCGCCTGGTTGGCGCCGGCAGCTGCAAGCCTTACTCGTCGTCTGCCGCGGCCTCGGCCACATACCGCCGCTGGGTCGTGATCAGCCAGCGCAGTTCCTCCGCAGTCACAGCAGCGCGGGCTTTGGCTGAGTCGAGGAGGTATGGAGAAGCCATCCAGAGCTGAGGACTGCCAACGAGCTCGGCCGGAGTGTGGTAGTTGTGGACGAACTGCATCGCGCTCATGACCAGGTAACCCTGCGACTCGACACTATCGTTGAAGAGCGCCCTGAGGTGGCGGTTCCTGATGTCCAGGCTCACCCGTGCAAGATCGACAGTTGCTCCGATGGACAGGATTCTGATACTGCGCCCGGACGCGGTGAAAATTTGATCGAACGCATCAAGAGCATTGAGCATCGTGTCGGCATTGAGCACCATCGCGAGTTCAATGTCGACATGCCGAGGATCAGTCAGGGCAGTGATGAGCTCGTCGACAATCTGTGCGTTCGTCGCACCTTCAGTCAGTCTCAGTCGGATGACGCTCGCTCCCGTGTAGGACTGCTCCAGACTGTCACAGCGTTCCTCCAGCCCGTCATTGCCGTCCTCGTGGATGATGCACGCGATCGGCCCTGTGATGCCTTCCTCAGCGATTCGGCGCGTCGCGATGGGACCGACCTCGCGGTCGTCCAGGGCGACGTGGATTTCGGAGCCGGCAGCGGCGGCGTGCCGGTCGCCGGAGTTGAAGGTGACAATTCGAGCCCCAGCCCGCTTGGCGGCCAGCAAGGAATCCGTCACCGCCTCTGGATCCGCCAGCGTGGAGGCGATCACAGCGGCGCCGTCAGCGCTGCACTGGTCGATGGCCGCTGCTTGATCAGCGCCGTCGAGATGCGACTCATAGCGGAAGTTGCTATCGGCGAGGTGGCCGGCCAGGTGCATGTAGGCGCGCCATACTTTCCAGTAGTAGTCCTGCTTCGAACCATGCGTGACCACGCAGAAGAGCGGGGCGTGTTCAGAGGGACTCGACAGCTTAACCGCCGAGGTCGACAACCAACGGCCGGTGGGCGCATCGACATGTAAGACGCGCCGTGGGCCCAGGTCTTGTCTGATCCATCGGCCGTCAGCTCCCAACGACTCGATCGCGAAGACGATCGAGCCATCGAGTCGTTGGAAGGCAGCGACCCGGACATCGCCCTGGACTGCTTGGCGCTCCGTCGTGCGGGACTGTTCGATCAACCGCTCGAGCGAGGCCGAAATGGACTCGAACTCGTCGGTGTTCTCGCGGGCAGTTTGGTAGCGAATGAGCGAGGGTTGAGCTAGCCATAGCTGTGGCTGGCTGGCGAATCTGCCATTGTGCACGTTGTAGATCAGCTCCATCGCACTCGCGACGAAGAAGCCCTGAGTTTCAACGCTGTCGCTGATCAGCACATCGACGTGCTGTTCGAGCAACGCCTCGGGGAATCCGACCAAGTCATCGAACGTTGCGCCAACCGCGGTGATTCGCAGTCCTTCGGCGGCGCCGTCCAATCGACTCACTGCGGCGAGCGTTTGCCGCAATGTGTCTGCGTTCAGCGCGAGCACAGCGTCGTACGGCGGCCCCTCTGTACCTCCGAGCAGGCTGGCAATCCTATCGATGCGACTGGTTGAACCATGCTCAAGGTCGTTCGCTGCTTCCTCAAGCCGAATTCGGGTCACACCAGCGCCCCCGTAGACGGCTTCAAGCCCGTCGCACCGATCTTCGAGACTGAGGTTGTCTCGTTCGTGGATGAGGCAGACGATCTGACCGCTAATGCCGCGCTGATTGAATTCGCGCGCCGCCAGTTCGCCGGCCGCTCGGTCGTTGAGTCCGATGTTGGCCTGTGAGCCTACGCTCTCGGCGTGCTCAAGCCCGGCGTTGAAGGTGACAATCCGAGCGCCTTCTGCCTTGGCCCTGATCAGTGGCCCGCTAACGTCGGCGGGACTTGCCATGGTCGAGGCGATCATCGCAGCATTGTCGGCGATGCAGCGCTCGATCGCAGCGGCTTGGTCGGCGCCGCTCAAGTGCGTCTCGAAGCGTATATCGCTGTCGGTCAGGTTGGCAGATTGGTAGAGGAAGGCACGGAACTTCAGCCAGAAGCTATCGTCGGGTGCGCCATGCGCGACTACACAGAACAGCGGCGACAGATCGCGGCCGCGATCAATGCTGACCGCGTCACTACGCAGCCAGGTGTCGTAGGGGGAGGTAGTTGTCAGGAGGCTCTTGGCCGGGAGCAGCCGCTCACCCCAGGTGCCGTCCGGTCCCATCACCTGGATGGCGACCGTTACTGTACCGCCATCGCCTTTGAGCGCAGAAATACGGACAGATGGGCCTTCAGCAGGCGGATGCGCCTTGGCAACGTTGACAAGCGAGAGGCTGGCAAGGGTCGTGAATGCGATGACCAGTCCCAATGCAATCGTCACCCAAGCTTGCGTTCGGCTCATACGGATGTATTCGGGCTTGCCTGTAGTCATACGATCCCCTGTCTACCTAGGGTGCGCGTGAGCTTTTCTGAGAGAGCGGCGATCATCGAATAGCGAGGCCGGTAGCAAGGTCGGAATCATTTTGCGTTGGTTGGCGCCATCGCCCAGTGGCCAATGATTGGTGTGTGACGGCTCCTGGGCCTCTCTGCTCCCTAAACGGGCTCACTCAGCGAAGTAGCCTAACCAGATTGGTGTGTGTCATTCGTATTGATCGCAGACCCTGATCGTGCACTTCACATGCAAACCTGATCTGGTTCCTTGGCAACGCCGCTTCTCCCGCCCTGGAGGCAAACAGAGTCCGAGGCGAGGGTACCGATACGCGTCGCCCGGAGGCCGCCCGGGCGGCCGCGGCTGGCCACGCCGAGACCATGCGACGGCCAGTTTGATGGCCGACTGGGAGCGAGACGCCCTCGACCCGCGCCTCACAACCGGTACCCGAGCACGGCTCAGCTTCTACTGGCCAGCAGAAGCACGTTGCTCAACTCCTGCGCGGGATTACCTTCGATCGTCCGCTCGATCTGTCGACCTCCGCGCCGTGCCCGCGCTGCAGGGCTCCCAGCAGTTAGACGGAGATACACGGACGCAGCTCCGATCCAGCGACGATGCTGAGTGAAAGCGGCGCCCGATGCCGCATCACCGGCGCCCCATTGGCGCCGGAAGATGCAATCCTTACTTGTCGTCTGCGGCGGCTTCTTCCACGTACCGATTGAGTGTCGCAGTGGACCTTCTGGAGGCGGCCGGATCCCTGCCCGCCCGTCTGGTATCAAAGGCAAACGGAGAGGCTAGCCAAAGCTGCGGTCTGTCGATGAATGCGGGTGGCGTGGGATGATGGTGGACGAAGTGCATCGCGCTGACGACGAGGAATCCCTGCGACTCGACACTGTCGTTAAACCCCGCTAGCCGGTGACGCGCTCTCGTCTCTGGAGTAGAGCGACGTATCAGCTCGACGTGCGTACCGATCGGGACGACCTGTATCGTCCGACCGCCTTCGGCGTGGATTTGACTGACTGCGTCCAACGCGCCGAATAGGGTATTGGCGTTGAGGGTGAGTACCAGTTCAATCGCCGGTCGCTCGGGATCCGTCAAGGCATTGACGAGCTCGTCGATTACCTGCTCGTCTGTCGCTCCCTCGGTGAGTTGCAGCCGACTCACGCTCCCGCCCTGATAAGTAGCCTCCAGACCCTCGCAGCGTTCTTCCAGGCCAACGTTGCCGGTTTCATGGAAGATGCAGGCGATCGGTCCGCTGATGTCGTGCTCGTTGATGACACGCCCGGCCGCAGCGCCCGCTTCACGGTCGTCCAATGCGACGTGGATCTCGGAGCCAGCGGCGGCGGCGTAGTCGCCGCCGGAGTTGAAGGTCACAATCCGAGCGCCTGCCTGTTTGGCGGCAAGCAGTGAGTCGGTCACCGCCTCGGGATCGGCGAGAGTGGAGGCGATGACGACGGCGCCGTCGGCGCTGCACTGGTCGATGGCCGCGGCCTGGTCGGCGCCGTCAAGATGGGCTTCGTAGCGCCAGTTGGTGTTCGTGACGTGGGCTGAGACGTGCATGTATGCGCGTGCGACCTGCCAGTATCGGTCCTCCTTGGAGCCGTGCGTGACCACACAGAAGAGAGGCGCCTGTTCGGCGGCGCTCGACAACTCGACCGCTGAACTCGCTGACCAGGCCCCGGTGGGCGCATCTGTGGAGAGGACGCGACGCTGCGGCAACTGTCGGCTGCTCCAACGACCCTCGGCCCCCATCGACTCGATCGCGAAGGCGACCGAGCCGTCGTCGCGCTTGAGCGCGGCCACGCGGACCCTGACACCTGGTGCAGGACGCCGCGACGTGGAGTATTGCTCGATGATCCGATCGAGTGAGGCGGAAAGGGCTTCGAGTGTTTCAGCGTTGCCACCAACGGTGTGATGGTCAAGGAGGGAAGGATCGGCCAGCCACAACTGGGGCTGCCCGATGACATGGGCATTGTGCAAGTTGTAAGAAAGCTGCAGCGCGCTGCCAACGAAGAACCCCTGCGCATCAGCGCTGTCGCTAATCAGCGATCCAAGGTGCAGATCGAGCAAATCCGTGGGGATCTCCGCGAGATCATCGACGTTGAATCCCACCGAGGCGATGACCAATCCGTCCGCAGCGCCGTCGAGTTGTTGAACGGCGGTCAATGCATGCGTCAGCGTGTCGGCGTTCAACGTGAGCAGGGCGCCGTACTTGATCCCTTGCTGATCCTCAATGAGCACCTCGGCCAGATCGTCGACGTAGCTGCCATGATCGTGCTCGAGATGAGAGTCGACTTCCTCGAGACGAATCCGCATGACGCCAGCGCCCTGGTAGGAGGCCTCGAGTCCGTCGCAGCGATGTTCGAGGCTGAGGTTGTCTCGCTCATGGATCAGGCAGGCGACTTGGCCGGTGATGCCGCGCTCATTGAACTGCTGTCCTGCCAGTTCCCCCGCAGCGTGGTCGTTGAGCGCGATATGGATTTCTGAGCCGACGCTCTTGGCGTGCTCGACACCGGCGTTGAAGGTGATTACTTGCGTCCCGGCGGCCTTGGCCTGCATCAGAGGTTCCCGGACATCGTCAGGACTCGCCAGAGTCGAGGCAATGACGGCCGCGCCATCTGAGACACAGCGTTCAATGGCGGCTACCTGGTCATCGGCCTGCAAGTGAGTCTCGAAGCGTAGATTGCTAGCGCTCCGATCGGCTGCCTGGTAGAGGAAGGAACGGAACTTCATCCAGAAGTGGTCGTCAGTTCCGCCATGCGCCACCACACAGAAGAGCGGCCTCAGTTCGTTACCGCCGTCAATAGTGACCGGCGAACTGCGCAGCCAGGTATTGGCCCGAGAGCTAGCCGAGATGACACGCCTTGTCGGCAGCAGCCGCTCGCCCCACCGACCATCCTCCTCGAGCACCTGAACGCCAACGGTCACCCGCCCGTCTTCGCCTTTGAGTGCTGAGACGCGGATGGATGGGCCCTCGGCCGGCGGATGCGCGCCCACTTCGGAGACCAACGCGATGCTCACGAGCGCAGTTGCTACGGCAGCTACGAAAAGAACCAGCGTTGTGGCCCTGCCAGTGCGGATCAGACGGAATGTTCGGCGCACGCTAAATCCCCGCAATCATCCATCCATGAGAGGTCCATCAATGTCGAGGCTCAATGATATGGCTGAATTTACAGTTCTGTCAGTGTTATGTACATTTCCGAGGCGGACAGAGCACTTCAGCAGGTACATAAACACTCGCTGCACGTTGGCAGCTGCTGATGCCCGGAGGGAACTCGCTATCACTCGCGTCGCGATGGACACGTGGCGCCGCGGTGAGAACCGGGACAGGCGTTGAGTGAAGCAGGGACTCTGTATGCGGCCGAAGGGACGGCTCGCGTTCGTCAGCCGCTAACGGCTGCTGACGATGCCCTCCGATTCGAGCCGAGCAAACTCCTCGCCCTCGATGCCGAGGTCGTCACACAACACTTCGCGCGTGTGCTCGGCCAGCAGCGGGGCGGCTGTCATCGGGACGTTGCTCTTCGACATCTTCGGCGCCCAGCCGAGCAGGCGGATGGGGCCCCACTCGGGGTGGTCGATGTCCTGGATGAACTCACGTTCGTCGAAGTGAGGGTTGTGGAACAGGTCGTAGGTGCTGTGCGTGGTCGAGCAGGGGACGCCGGCCTCGCCGAGGATCTGCATCGCCTCCCACTTGGTGTGCTGCAATGTCCAGGCGCGAATCTCGGCTTTGAGCGTACCTCCCCTCCATCCGCGCCCGCGCAACCTGCGCTAGCCGACGACCCAACCAGCGGCCGCGTGGGTGAGGTCCATGTTCGCCAGGACACGAAGACCATTCTCCTCGACGCCGCGCCCGGGGTCGCCCACACCGGGCTGCTCGACCTTGACCACATCCGCGCCAAGCCAGGCCAGCGCCTGCGTGCAGGACGTGCCCGCCTCGTATTGGGTCATATCCAAGACGCGCATTCCATCAAGAGCCGGCATCGTCTGATCCTTCCGCAAGCGAACTGCCCCTGGCGTAGGGAACGGCAATCCGCAGCTTCGAGCGGTGAGGCCGCTTGACAATTCACGGCTCAGAAGTTAGCCATTTACCACGATACGCTGCTTCACGCTAGAGGCGCGGTTTGACAGGGATGGAGTACTCCAGTGAGCAAACGAAACTATTGGCAGCGGATGCGCCGTAGCAGGATGTCGAGGCGGTCGCTCTTGCGGGCCTCGGCGCGAGCCGGCGTCGGCGCGAGTGGTTTGGCATTGGTCGGCTGCGGCGACGATGACGACGATGCACAGCCATCGGCAGCGCAGGCTCAGGAACAGCAGCAACAGCAGCAACAGGCGATGCAGCAGGAGCAGGTCCAACAGCAACAGCAGCAGGCCACGCAGCAAGAGCAGGCCCAACAACAGGCCCAACAACAGGCCGAGGCGGTTGAGCAACAGGAACAGGTCGCCGTGGCCGAGACGCCGGGCGAGAGCGAGGAATGGTCGGAGCCCTGGCCGCTGGACGAGGTCGATCTGGACGCGACGATCACCGTGGTGGTCCCCTCCGACGCTGGGGGGCTGGACCAGATGCGGACCGGCAGCAACGCGAACCTGTACTCGCACGGCGCCGTGTTCAGCGCGGCCATGGAATGGGATCCCGCTGAAGGCGCGCCGATCGCAAATCTGGCCGCGCCGGAGTGGATCGATCCCGTCACGGTTCGGGCGTCGGTGGTGCCGGCGCAGTTCCACGACGGCTCGATCCTCACCGCCCATGACTTGGTGTTCAGCTACGAACGCATGGCCGGGCAGGCCGCCTACCACCAGGGCGGCGAGACGACCGATCACCCCGGCGGCTGGACCCCCGGGAATGTCGGCCGCAGCTCCGCGAACTGGGTCCGCAACGAGGCCGTGGACGACCGCACCTGGTCGTTCGAGTTGCCGGCGCCCGATGCGGGCTTCTTCGTTGTCAACCTGACCGGGACCGGGGAGGTGGTGATCATGTCGCAAGCGGACACGGAGGCGCGCGGCGACCTCGCGATGGACACCTCGCCGATGGGCACCGGCCCGTTCCGCTTCGTCAGCCACGAAGACGACACGGACTTCGTCTACGAGCGCTTCGAGGACCACTTCCTCCCGGCCGACCATCCCGTCGTGGTGCCGCGCTATGCCCACCACAAGCATCAGCGGGTCGTGGTGCGGCCCGAGATCCAGTCGCGGCTGGCCGGCATCGAGGCCGGGGAGATTGACGTGGTGCCGGGGCTGGGCCCCAACAACGTGGAGCCATACCTGGACGACCCCGACTTCACCGTGCAGTTCCAACCCGCCGTTGGCCAGACCGTCCAGGTGATCTATCCCAACCTGTACCCCGAGACGATGCCGGACGGTAGCCCGAACCCGTTCCTGGACTTCCGCGTGCGCCAGGCCGCGAACCACGCGATCAACCGCCAAGCTTTAATCGACAACCTTCTGCTCGGCCAGGGGCACTATTCACTGTTCACGTTCAGCGGCGTGTACGGCTACCCGACCGCGGAGCAGCGGGCGGAAGTCGAGTACAACTACGACCCCGAGCTGGCGAAGCAACTGATGGCGGAGGCTGGTTACGCGGACGGGTTCGAGGTCCCGCTGTACTACACGACCGACTGGGGCGGCGCGTTCATGTCGGATATGGCTCTGGCCGTGGCGCAGGACCTGGCTGCGGTCGGTATCCGCACGCAGCCCGAGGTGGCGCTCGTCTCCGACTACTTCTCCGACGCCTACGTGGTCGGGGGCCCCAACCGCCCGGTGGGCCTCTATTGGATGTGGGCCAACGTCGTCCGCGACATCGGATCGATGTGGGATTGCTGCGTGGGGCCCGAGTCCTTCTTCACCAAGCTCAGCGGCGAGGGGGTCATAGATCCGGCCCTGCACGAGCTGTACCTCGCGCAGCGGACTGAGCTCGATTCCACGCGGCGCCAGGAGATGATCGCGGAGCTGATGCTGGAACACGCCCGTCAGGCGTGGTTCATTTTCCTCGTCGAGGCCCCGGACGCGGTGCTGACCCGGGCGGACGTCAACTGGCCGAAGGGAGGACGCACCGGCTTCATGTGGGGGGGCAACGCCTACGGCATCCAGCGACGCAAGGCCACCTGAGGCCGCGCCGCTCGGCGCACTTGCCGCCTGTAGGGTCGGCGGAGCTCCGGGGCGCGATCCGCAAGGGACCTGATGGATTTCTGGAACTACTTCGCCCTCCGCCTGATCCAGGCGTTGTTCGTCGTCCTCATCGTCGCGACGACCGTCTTCTTTGTCTCGCGCCTTGCGGGCAATCCCGAGTCGACCCTGCTCTCGCCCGAGCAGCGGCGTCCCGAAGAAGTCGAACGCCTGAGGAAGAATCTGGGCTTGGACAAACCGCTGATCGTTCAGTACGGCACGTTCCTGGGCAACCTGGCGCAAGGCGACTTCGGGACCTCGTGGCGGGGCGGTGGCCAACCGGCGCTCGACGAGATCGGCGACCGGGCGGCGAGCACGCTCAAGCTTGGGGCGGCGGGCGTGGTGTTCGCGCTCGCGCTGGCGCTGCCGCTGGGCATCGTGGCGGCCTTGAGGCGCGGCACGGCGATTGACTGGCTGTCGCGCTTCGTGGCGGTGATCGGCCAGGCCACGCCCAGCTTCTGGCTGGGCCTGATGATGATCTTCTTCTTCGCTGTGCAGCTGGGCTGGTTTCCGACCGGGGGCGATGAACAAGGGTTCCGCTCGTTGATCCTGCCGGCGATCGCACTCGGCCTGTTCGAACTGGTCGCGATCATGCGGCTGACCCGCTCGGGGATGATCGAGGTGATGGACACCGACTTCATCCGCACGGCGCGGGCCAAGGGACTCAGCGAGCGGGTGATCATCGGGCGGCACGCCGTGCGGCACGCGCTGCTGCCGGTCGTGACGATGCTGGGACTCTCGCTAGGCCGGTTGATCGGCGGCTCGGTGATCATCGAGATGGTCTTCGCGTGGCCGGGCATCGGCCGCCTGATCATCGACTCGATCTTCAAGAACGACTTCCCGATGGTGCAGGCCTCGATCATCGTGCTGGCGGCGTCGATCGCGCTGGTCAACCTGCTGGTCGATGTGTCCTACCGGCTGATCGACCCGCGCATCCGGGCGGGGGACGCCTGATGGCGGGCCAGCCGGCGGCGGTGCAGCTGGGCCCGGGCCGTGGCGTCCGTTGGCGGCGCTGGCTGGGGCTGTCCGTGCCCGCTCTGATCGCGCTGGCGCTGCTCGTGGCGGGCGTGGGAGCGGATTGGCTGGCGCCGCACGACCCGGAGTTCATCAACCTGGGCGCGCGCTTGCAGCCGCCCGTCTTCGACGGGGGCAGTTGGGACTATGCCCTGGGCACGGACCAGGTCGGGCGGGACATCTTCAGCCGGCTGCTGCACGGCGCGCGCATCTCTCTGATCGTGGTGGGCATCGTGGTGCCGGGCGCGGCGCTGATCGGGACGCTGCTGGGACTGATCTCGGGCTGGGCGGGCGGCCTCATCGGCCAGTTGCTGATGCGCCTGGTGGACGTGCAGCTGGCGATGCCGGCGATCCTCTTCGCGGTGCTGTTGGCGGCCCTGGTGGGAGCCAGCCTGCGCAACGTGATCATCATCCTGCTGATCTGGACTTGGCCCTCGTACGCGCGGCTGGTCCGGGCCGACGTGCTGTCCCTCAAGCAGCGCGACTTCGTCACGGCGTCTCGCGCCACCGGAGCGGGCCCCGCCTGGATCTTGCGGAAGCATCTGTTCCCGAACGTCGTCAACAGCATCGTGATCATCATGACGCTGGAGGTCGCACTGGTGATCCTGGCCGAGGCCGCGCTCACCTTCCTCGGCGTGGGCGCGCCGCCGGGCACGGCGTCGTGGGGGGTGATGATCTCGGAGGGACGCGACTTCATGAGCGTCGCCTGGTGGCCAATCTGGCTGCCCGGCCTGGCCCTGCTGACGATCGCGCTAACCGGCAACCTGATGGGCGACTGGGTCCGCGACGCCCTCGACCCACGGCTGCGCAACCTGCGCTAGCCGTCGGCCCAGCTAGGCGCCGTTGCGGCTGCTGACGATTCCCTCTGCCTCGAGCCTGGCGAACTCTTCGCCTTCGATGCCGAGGTCGTCGCAGAGGACTTCGCGGGTGTGTTCCGCCAGCAGCGGCGCGGCTATCATCGGCACGTTGCTTTTCGACATCTTCGGTGCCCAGCCGAGCAGGCGGATTGGGCCCCACTCCGGGTGGTCGATGTCCTGGATGAACTCGCGCTCCTCGAAGTGGGGGTTGTGGAACAGGTCGTAGGTGCTGTGCGTGGCCGAGCAGGGCACGCCGGCCTCGCCGAGGATCTGCATCGCCTCCCACTTGGTGTGCTGCAATGTCCAGGCGCGGATCTCGGCCTTGAGCGCGTCGTTGTTGTCGATCCGCGCTTGCTCGTCGGCGAAGCGTGGATCGACGACCATATCCGGACGATCCATCGCCGCGCAGAAGGTGTCCCACATGCGGGTTGTCAGGGCGATGATGTAGAGGTAGTCGTCCGCCCCGTTGGAGTCGGGCAATGGCTTGCAGGGGTACAGGTCGGTCGGCCCGTTCCAGCCGTTGCCTCGCCGCTCGGCGGCGACGTCGCCCCAGCTCTGGGTCCCTGCGACCGGAGTGCGGACGTAGTAGGTCATCGCTTCCTGCATCGAGATCTCGATGTGCTGACCCTCGCCGGTGCGCAGCTTCTGCACGTAGGCGGACGTGATGGCAAAGGCGAGTTGCATCCCTGTGCCGCTGTCGCCAACGCAGGCGCCGGGACGCATCGGCGGCCCGCCTTCTTCTCCGGTAACCGAGAACGCGCCGGCCGCGTTCTGCGCGACCGGATCGAAGCTCTTGAAGTTCGCAAACGGTCCGGAGAGGCCGAATCCCTTGAGTCGCGCGTAGATGATGCTCGGATGAACTTCCTTGAGCGCCTCGTAGGTCAGGCCCAGCTTCTCCATCACGCCGGGTCCGTAGTTCTCGACGAAGACGTCATAGTGGGGCAGCATCTCGAAGAGCAGCGCCTTGCCCCGCTCGTCGCGCAGGTTGATCGTGACCGAGCGCTTGTTGGCGTTCCAGTTGATGAAGTAGTGAGAATCAATCGCGTCGCCGCTGCCGACGCCGCGACCCGGGTCGCCAACGCCGGGCTGTTCAATCTTGACCACGTCTGCGCCATGCCAGGCCAGCGCCTGAGTGCAGGACGTGCCCGCTTCATACTGGGTCATGTCGAGGACGCGGAGTCCGTCGAGAGCTGGCATCGTGGTGTCCTTCCGAAGGCGCGGGCGGTAGTGAGAATCCTCACCATCATAGGGACCCCGTCAGTCGCGACGCGGCAGCTCCCCCGGCGAGGGCAGCAACGTGAAACTCGTTCAGTCAGCCAGAGAGGCCACTGCGGTGGCCACTGACGATCCCCTCCGCATCGAGCTTGGCAAACTCCTCAGCCTCTATCCCAAGGTCGTCGCAGAGCACCTGCGCGGTGTGCTGCCCAAGCAGCGGCGCAGCCGTCATCGCGACGTTTGAGCCGGAGAGTCGCGGCGCCCAGCCGAGCTGGCGGATGGCGCCCCATTCGGGATGATCGAGATGTTGGATGAAGCCGCGCGCTTCGAAATGCGGGTTGTGAAAGAGGTCATAGGTATCGTGCGTGGCCGAACAGGGCACACCGGCTCCGGCCAGGATCTCCTGGGCCTCCCACTTGGTGTGCTGCAGGGTCCAGGAACGGATTTCTTCTTGTAGCTCGGCCTGATGTTCAACCCTCTCCTCGTCTTCCACGAAACGCGGATCGACCGTCAACTCAGGCCGCTCCATCGCTGTGCATAACGTGTCCCACATCCGGGAGGTCGTGAGGATGATGTAGACGTAGTCGTTCGACCCATCCGAGTCCGGCGCCGGCTTGCAGGGATAGAGGTCGGAGGCGCTGAAACCGAAGCCGTTGCCATTGCGCGGTACGACGCTCTCGCCCCAGCCGTCGGTCTGCGAGACGTAGGTGCGCATGCAATAGGTCATCGCCTCCTGCATCGAGATCTCGATCTCCTGACCCTCGCCCGTGCGCAGCCGCTGGATGTAGGCGGCGGCAATTGCGAACGCCATCTGCATGCCCGTGCCCGAATCGCCGACCGCCGCCTTCGGCATCGTCGGCGGGCCGTCGGCGAATCCGGTGGTCGAAAACGCGCCGGCCGCGTTCTGCGCGATCGGATCGAAGCACTTGAACTCGGCATACGGACCAGTCAGCCCGAATCCCTTGATGCGTGCATAGATGATGCTCGGCTGGACCGACTTCAGCGCCTCGTAGGTCAGACCCAGCCGCTCCATCACACCCGGGCCATAGTTCTCGACGAACACGTCATAATGCGACGCCAGTTCGAGCAGGAGTTCTCGTCCACGCTCAGAGCTCAGATCGATCGCTACCGAGCGCTTGTTAGAATTCCAGGCGACGAAGTAGGGCGAATCGAGCCCATCCTCGCGCACGCCGCGGCCGGGATCGCCCTGGCCCGGCTGCTCGATCTTGACCACGTCGGCGCCCAGCCAGGCCAGCGCCTGCGTGCAGGACGTTCCCGCTTCGTACTGGGTCATGTCGAGGATGCGGAGTCCGTCGAGCGCTGGCATGAGTGGTTCCTTCCTGTTGCGAGTGTCGAATCGCTCTTCAGGCGATCGGCATCGCGTTAGTGATCATGGTCGTGACCGTGGCCGTCATCGGTCGAAGGGCGACCGTGACCGCCCTTCGGGCCTCCGATGTGGACGTTGGGCGTGCCGTCAAAGATCATCGCGCCTTCGAAGAATCGGGCGTTGGGATGGTTGGCGTACATGTAGTGCAGCGCCGCTGCGGCGAGCAACACTTCAAAGCGCGCCAGGTCCATCACCGTAAAGCGAATCAGGTCCCGCTTCGCAAACCCGAGCTTGCTCAGCGGGTATTCACCGATCGAACCGAGGAATGGCGGGTCGTCCGAGTCCTCGATAGCCCTGATTGCAGCTGGCAGGAGATCGGCTTCCAGCACGAGCAGCCCGGCCAGGTCGGGGATGTCACGCAGGGTGCTGTCGATCTGTTCGTCGGCGTCTTCGGCGCCGAGTTGAAGCTGTTCAACATCGCCGCCGATGTACTCCTCCGCCAGCACGGTGCAGATGTTCTTGCGGGCTGCATACGCGTCGTGATGGACCACGCACAGGACTGGCCCGGCAACGGCGGCCGAGTTGAACTGTTCCGCTGCCCGGCGACCGGCCGCGGCTTCGTCCATCGAGACGTGGATGAGCGATCCGGCACGGTCGGCATGCTCTTCGCCCGCTCCGAAGCTGGCGATTTGGACGCCATGCTCTGCTGCTGCTTCCAGCGCCGGAATGATCTGGTCGGCGTCAGCCAGGGTGGCGAGGATCATCCTCGCGCCGTCATCGACGCATTGCTCGATCGCGTCGACTCGATCATCGACGTTGGTGTGGGTTGAGTAGTCGAGCTTCACTCCAATCAGATTGGCCGCCCGTGCAGCGTGGAACTCCACGAACTGCCAGAACAGTTCGTCGGAATCGCCGTTTGCGACCACGCAAAGCGAGGGCATTGGCGCTGCTGGCACGGGCGTCTGGACCTCGATCCCACCGCTGTTGCGCCACAGATCGACGGGAGAGTTGGCCGGGAAGAGCCGGGGACGCGGCAGGATTCGCTCGCCCCACTGACTGCCGTCCCACTGCTGCAGGGCGAACTCGACGCGTCCGTCGGCCAGTTGCTTCGCGTTGATCCGCACCTCGGTCGTGACGCGGTCGTGCGAATCAGCTTCGGCCGATTCGAACATGAGCTGGTTAATCAGCGTGGTCACGACAATCGCCGCCGCAACGACAATGGCGATCATGAGATGGGTGCGACAACGGGCAAGCATGCAGGAACCTTCCGCGGGCGCCGCATCGCGCGCCTGATCGCCGACATCATAGTGATTCTTGGCGCCTGTCACCCGCCCGCTCGATCAGCCCGTACCATGCCTCTCAGGCACCAGAGCTCAGGGGATGGAGTCCAGATCATGACCACCGCACCAGCCGTTGGAATCTCAGCGGACGCACCGCCCGAGCCCGACAGCTACGACTGGCCCGGCATCGTGGCCGGATTGCAGCGCTACCTGCGACTGACCGCGACGCCGGTCGGGATGAAGATGTTCGAGACGGTCGAAGAGATGCAGGAGGTCGAGCGCATCCGCCGCCCGCAGTTCAAGCACGCCCTTGACCAGCTGGTCGCGCAGGCCCGCTGGCTCAACTTCACCTTAGGAGTGACGATGGACGATCTGATCGGCGCGCAATGCGGCGCACCGGTTGGGCTGCATCCGAACGAAGACGACGGCGAGTGGCGTTTGCGCACCACGATGACCAACGTCTGGTTCGAAACCGACGAGGACTCGATTCTCCATCAGCAGGCGATGGATGTGATGCCCTACGGCCGCTACGCAGCGCTGGCACTGTCGCCGATCGCCACCGGCCGGCTCGATCCGCCCGACGTCGTGCTGCTCTACGGCACACCGGGACAGATGATCATCCTGATCAACGGACTGCAGTTCTCGGGCTTCAAGAAGTTCGAGTTTGCCTCGGTTGGCGAGTCCGCCTGCGCCGACAGCTGGGGACGGGCGCTGCGCACCGGCGAGCCGTCGCTCAGCATTCCCTGTTACGCCGAGCGCCGCTTCGGCGGTGTCCAGGACGACGAGCTGCTGATGGCGATCCCGCCCCGATATCTGCCCAAGCTGCTCGACGGTCTGGACAAGCTGTCACGGAACGGGCTCAGATATCCGATTCCGCCGCTCGGCATCCAGGCCGATCCGTCGGAGTCGCTGGCGAGGTCGTATCAGGACCGCTTCTAGGCACGGAACGCACCTGCTCGGCCCAGGGCGAAAGGGCCTCGACACTGCTCCGCGGTTCCGCCGACCGGCTCTAGTAGTGAATTCCCCGACCGACGCCCCCGCCCGCCGCGATCGTGTCGCCGGTGATCGCAATCGATTTCGGCGAGGCCAGAAATGCCACGATGTTGGCGATGTCGTCGGAATCGATGATCGTCCGCACCGAGTTGCCCGCCGCCATTCGGGATTCCGCTTCTTCCAGCGAAATCCCGTTTGATTCTGCAATCTGAGCAAACCGGTCCGGCGTCGCTTCCGTGCGAGTCAGCCCGGGATGCACGACCGTCACGTTGATGCCGTCGGGACCAAGCTCGTCGGCCAGGTTCTTGGTCAGTGCCGCCACGGAGACGTTGCGGATCGAACCAACCGTGTTGCCACTGCCCCGCGCAGCGAGTCCGGAGACATTGACGATTCGTCCCCAACCGTTCTCTTGCATGTACGGCGCCGCCGCCCGCGAGCAGCGCAGGTAGCCGAGCACCTTGACCTGCAGATCGGCCAGCGCGTGCTCGGCGGTCAACTCCGACAGCGGCAGAGGACCATGAACGCTGCCAGGCGAAGCCGCGTTGTTGACCAGGATGTCCAGCCCGCCCAGCGCCTCCGCCGCGCCGCGGACCATCGCCTCGACGGAGTCATCGTCTGCGGCGTCGTACGCGAACCAGGCTGCCGCACCCAGCTCGTCCGCCGCTACCCCGAGCCGCTCGGGATCGCGTGCCGAAATCGCGACCTCGCAGCCTTCCTCGATCAGCACCCGCGCGATCGCCTTGCCGATTCCGCGGCTGCCGCCCGTGACCAATGCTCGTTTGCCCTGGAGTTGCAGGTCCATCTCAGGCTCCGTTCGGGACGATGCGCTCGTGTGGCGCCTTCAGAAACTCGTTCGCCGTGATTGTGTGTCCGTCCAGCGATGCTTCGACAACGTGCCCATACTCCACCACGACATGCTGCGGACGCGACGGATTGCGGTGACCCTCGCTCGGTCCGAGCGCAACGATCTCTGCCTCGAGCCGGTGCGGAGTGATTGTCAGCATGCCGATCGCGCCCAGACGCGTTGACAGGTGATGCGGCAGCGACGGGCTGCCCGGATTGATCAACAGCACGTCGTCGCGGTACTCCAGCCGCTCGACGTGCGTGTCTCCGCCAATCAACACATCTACCCATTCATCGTTCAGTGAGGCCGCCAGGATCTCGCCGATCGGCCGCGACTCTGGACGCAGTTCATGCGCCAACCCGATCCGAAACCCCTCAACGTCGAGAAACTGGTGCTCGGCCAACCGCGGATCATCGAAGATGTCGTTGTTGCCCCGCACCGCAAGCACCGGCGCGAACTGCTCACACCAGTCCAGCACGGCCGGCACCGTGATGTCGCCCCCGTGCAAAATCAGCTCAACGCCGGCCAACGCCTGACCCGTCTCGGGTCCAAGTTCGTCCATCGAATGCAGCAATTGGGGCAGATGAGTGTCAGAGATCAGGCCGATGCGCATGCTCGCAGGCTACGCCGGGGCCGGAATCAGCGCTAGCCTGATCAGGCTTGCGTCCATACGACTTCTTGCTTGCGTCTGTCCGACGCGGAAAGGCTGTGAGATGGCACAGGAACGACTGGCGGCGATCGCCGGTATCCACGAATATCCATTGCGAGTCGCCCCCGGCGTCTCCTCGATGCAGATCAAAGCGGACTCGATGAAGCGAGCCCTGGACGACGCTGGCCTCGACTGGGGCGACGTTGATGGTCTCTACGACGCGCTCGATGGCGAAGGGGGCGGCGGCCTGGGCCTCGCCGCGTACCTCGGGATCAAGCCGCGCCTGCTCGACACGACCCAGGTCGGCGGCTCCTCCTACGAGTTCCATGCCTCCCACGCCCTGCGCGACATCGCCGCCGGACGCTGCAACGTCGCCGTCACTACCTACGGCTCCACCGCCGCGTCAATGCGCGTGCCGATCGGCACCGGCGGCATGGGCCGCGGCGGAGCCTCATGGCAACAGAACATGGAAGCCCCGTACGGTGGCACGCTGATCAGCAACTACGCGATGGTCGCCCACCGCCATATGCACGAATACGGCACCACCACCGAGCAACTCGCCCAGATCTCGGTCGCCACGCGCAAGCACGCGATGCGCAACCCCGAGGCGGTCAAGGCAATGACCGACCTGCAGTTCGTCAAGGTCGATGAGATCACAGTCGAGGACGTGCTCGAATCGCGGATCATCGCCGACCCGCTGCACCTGCTCGAGTGCTGCATGATCTCCGACGGCGGCGGCGCGGCCGTGTTCGTCTCCCCCGAAATCGCGCGCGACATCAAGAAGAAGCCGGTCTGGATCATCGGCGCCGGCGAAGCCACCAAGTACCGCGAGAACGGCGGCGACATCACCACCTCCGCCGGCGCGCAGAGCGCCCCGGCCGCCTACGGACAGGCCGGCGTCACGCCCGACGAGATCGACATCGCCATGATCTACGACTCGTTCAGCATCACCGTCGCCGTGATGCTCGAGGACCTCGGCTTCTGCGCCAAGGGCGAAGTGGGTCAGTTCATCGAGGACGGCCACCTCGCCTTCGATCAACCCGGCCTCACCCTCAACACCGACGGCGGCGGACTCTCCTCCAATCACCCCGGCATGCGCGGACTCTTCCTGCTGCTCGAGTCCGTCCGCCAGCTCCGCGGTGAGTCGAACAGCCAGGTCGACGGAGCCAAACTCGCCGTCGCCCACGGCAACGGAGGACTCCTCGGAGGAACCCACACCGGCGGCACCGTCATCCTCGCCGCCGACTAACCGGATCCGATCCCCTCTCCCTCTGGGAGAGGGCTAGGGTGAGGGCCTTCCCTCCCCAGAAACAACGGGAGACACTCCAACATGGCCAACCGACCACAACCCAGCTTCCCCGAGCCTGACACCCAGCACTTCTGGGACGGCTGCAAAGAGGGCGAGCTGCGTTACCAGACCGACTCCGACGGTAACGTCGTCTTCTACCCCCGCGGACACTCCACCGTCACCGGCGACCGCGGACTGAGCTGGAACGTATCTTCGGGCCTCGGCACCGTCTACACCTACTCCGTCGTCCGCCAGAACCGAATGCCCGGCTTCCAGGAGCTCGGCGCATACGCCGTCGCCTACGTCGACCTCGATGAGGGCTTCCGCATGATGAGCACCATCGTCGGCGTCAGTGATCCAACCACCGACATCCACATCGGCCAACGGGTCAAGGTCGAGTTTGAGGAACAGGCCGGCGACGACGCCTACCCGATTCCTGTCTTCCGCCCGGTCTGACGGACATCTGTTCCGTAGGACACACGTGCTAGATGAAAATCGGCAAGGGTTTTCCATCTCAAACCGCTAAGCCGATACGATCTCGCTGATGTCCAGCCGACCCTCCACCATCGCCGAACGCCTGATCGACGACCTCAGCGCTCGCGCGCCTCAACACAGTCGTGACGCCGATCTGGCGATCGAAGCGCACGGGCTCGTCAAGCACTTCGGTGACATCCATGCCGTCAACGGCATCGATCTGCGGGTTCGACCCGGACAGGTGTTTGGTTTCCTCGGACAGAACGGCAGCGGCAAGACCACCACCGTGCGCATGTTGACGACGCTCCTGCGCCCGACAGACGGCACTGCCCGGGTCGCCGGATTCGACGTCCTGAACCAGGACCGGCAGGTCCGCCGCGCCGTCGGCGTCGCCCTGCAGGAAGCCGGGCTCGACATCCTCCAGACCGGACGTGAACTCCTCCGCCTGCAATCCCGCCTCTACAACGTGCCCCGCGGCGAGATCGAAGACCGGATTGCGCATCTCCTCGAAGTCGTCGACCTGACCGATGACGCCGACCGACGGATCGGCGGCTACTCCGGCGGCATGCAGCGTCGACTCGACCTTGCCTCCGCCCTGGTCCACTCGCCGCCCATCATTTTCCTCGACGAACCGACCACCGGTCTTGACCCCGTTTCCCGGCAGAACCTCTGGGAGTACATCCAGCGACTCAACCGCGAGGACGGCGTCACCTTCTTCCTCACGACCCAGTACCTCGAGGAAGCCGACCAACTCTGTGACGAAATCGCCATCCTCGACGCCGGCGAAATCGTCCAACAGGGCACCCCCGACGGACTCAAGGCGACCGTCTCCGCCGACGTGATCTACGTCCAGGTCGAAGGCGACGAACAGGCGCAACAGCGCGCCGTCAGCGCCCTCTTGCCCTTGCCCAACGTCGAGGATGCCCAATGGGACTACAACGAAGGCGTCGCGATCTACAGCAAGAGCGGTCACGACACGTTGCCTCGGGTCGTCAGAACGCTCGACGATGAGAGCCTGCCCTTCAGCAATCTGCGGCTGGCCCGCGCGACTCTCGATGATGTCTTCTTCAAGGCCACCGGACACCGCATTGAACCCGGCGACGCTGCAGCACAGACGACTCAGGCTGGTCCGGCGTGAGCGCCGTCGAGGCTCCCGGTCAACCGCAAACCTCGGCCGCCCGCGAGTCGGGGCCGATTCGGATCCTGATCGACGCCCGATACCTGGCCGGCCGCGCGATCCGCGAATCGCTGCGACAGCCCGGCGTCGAAGTCACCAACATCTTCATCCCGCTCTTCTTCCTCGCCGTCTCCACCGGCGCGATCGCCAACTTCTCCGAGCGCGGCTTCGGCGTCGAAAACTACCTCGCCTTCCAGCTCCCCGTCGCCGTGCTTCAGGCCGTCGCTGGCTCGTCCTCCGCCTCCGGCATCGCGATCGTCCTCGACATGGAGCGCGGCTACTTCGACAAACTCCTCCTCACCCCCGCCTCGCGCTGGTCACTGATCATCGGCCGCGTCTGGGCCGACGCCGTCCGAGCGATCTTCTTCGCCACCATCATGGTGATCGCCGCCCTCGGCGCCGGCTCCGGCATGGCCTCCGGCGTCCCCGGCGCGATCCTCATCCTCGTCATTGCCGGACTCTTCGGCGGCGCCTACAGCGGCATCGGCATCTTCATCGCCATGCGCACCGGCAATGCCCAGGCCGCCCAGGCCGGCTTCCTACTCTTCTTCCCCCTCCTCTTCATGGCCCCGGCCTTCGCCCCCCTCGACGTGTTCGACTCATGGCTCAAATGGATCGCCACGGTCAATCCCGTCACCTACATCATGGAAGGCATGCGCGGCCTGGTGATGGACGGCTACATGTGGCCGATCTTCGAGGACGGCCAGGTCGTCGGCGTGAAGAACCCGCCCGCCCTGCACTGGGCCTTCGTCTCGCTGGCCGGGTTCAGCATCTTCACCCTGACCATCGCCTCTCTCGCCCTCCGAGCCCGCACCCGCGCCGACTAACCAACCCGACTCCTCGGGTATCGTTATTCCCAAAGTTTGTGTTCCCAAACTGAGAAGGTTCTCTATGTCACAACTCACTACCAGGGCCAGATTAATCATCGCTGTCGTCGCGACCGCGTCAATTGCCGCCGCCCTCACCGCAATGATCACCGCTGGCGACTCCGGCGACGGCGCTTCCGCCGTCCGCATCCAGGCCCGCCAGACCGACAGCGGGGCCGCGGAAGTTGCACTGCAGATTCGCAACGCCGACCACTCCTGGGGCGAGAGAATCCTGCCCAGCGAGCGATTCCTGGCCGCCGACTCCGAACCCGGCCACTGGCGATCCAGCACCGCAATCGACGTCCACACCAGTGACGGCGTCGACCCCGCCGCAATCGGCCTCACCGCCACCGCCGAAATGAGCGGCCCCGACGGCGAACCAATGGGTCAAGTCACGATCATCCAGGGTCCACGAGGCTTGCTGATCCAGGCGCGCCTGACTGGCGTCCCCGAGGGTTGGCACGGATTCCACATTCACGAGACCGGATCATGCGCGCCCGACTTCTCCGCCGCCGGTGGTCACTACGACCCGACCGGCATCGGTCACGGCGTGCTCCACGCAGGTGGCCACCACCCGGGCGACACCGTCAACATCTACGCGCACACCGACGGCGTCGCCAACGCCGACCAGTACACGGTCGACGCGACGCTGGGAGCCGGCATCACCACGCTGTTCGACCACGACGGCTCGGCCATCATCGTCCACGAAGGCCCCGACAGCTACGGCGAAGCCCCCGGCGCCGGCGCCCGCATCGCCTGCGGCGTCATCACCCTCAACTGATCCGAGTCGCCACTCCCCACCCTTGCTGTCCCTCTCCCTCCGCTCTCCTTCTCCCTCTCCCCGAGGGAGAGGGCTGGGGTGAGGGCCCTCCGGACACGCCAAGTCAGAATCCCCCAGTTGCCCGACTCCAACCCACTCGATAGCCTCAAACTGAATCTCAACAGCGCAGCAACCCTAGAGGAGCACCCAATGTCCTTGATCCAGACCGTCTCAGCCCACTGCGACCTCCCCTGCGGCGTCTACGACCCCGCCCAGGCCAAGATCGAAGCCATGTCCGTCCTCAAGTCGATGGAGAAGTACAACGACTCCGACGACCACGACTTCAAGGCCCGCTGCACCATCGTCAAGGAACAGCGCGCCGAGGAAGTCAAGCACCACCTCTGGGTCCTCTGGACCGACTTCTTCAAGCCCCACCACCTCGAGGCCGACGCCTCAATCCACGAGCTCATGTGGAACGCGACCAAGGTCGCCGGCGAAGCCAAGAAGACCAACGACGTCGCCAAGGGCCAGGAACTCATCGACCTGATCGACCAGATCTCAGAAAAGTTCTGGGCCACCGCCGAAGGCCCCGGAGCCGGCGTCTACGCCCAGTAGCAGCACGAGTCCGCGTCACCTGCCTCGGCCCGTCGTGAGACGGGCCGCCGCCGGTTTGGGGCGGGCGCATTGTGATGAGTTGTCAATTTGGACGGTCAACCATTCGCCCCCCT
>VXQZ01000038.1:73823-79700 GCA_009838735.1 Chloroflexota bacterium | reverse complement strand
GTCCACCCCCGGTCACCACCGCCGTCTTCCCATCAAGGCTGCCCATATCAACGCTCCATCCCAAATCTGAGTTGGCGGCAGGATAGGCGACGGCGGGCGGGCCCCTCCGCCCCTACGGGGCACCTCCCCTTGGAACGGGGAGGAAATTCAGAACCGAGCAGGTTCAACGCTCACGTATGGGAGTGGCTCGAATTTGCTCCCCCTGCAAGGGGAGCTCCCGCGAAGCGGGTGAGGGGTTCCCCTGCGCCCCCCCCTTCAGCCTTCGGCAGCTTCCCCCCGAGGGGGGAAGCGCGGAGAGGACGCTCGCACACCCCTTGAACTCAGAACACCAGTTCATGTACCATCGACACCCTCCACAACCACCGAGAGGAACCGATATGCCCCCGCACACCCCCGATACAATCACCCCAGTACGGTCCTTGGTGCGCCACCGACGCCGACAGGTCCGCCGCACCCGACGCTGCCGGCCGCTGCCCAGCTTCCAGCCCCGGGCGGCGACCGCCCAGCCCCGAGAGGCGACCGCCGATCGCTACGATCACACGAAAGAAGGATCCCAGTGGTGACCACCCGAGACCTCGAGCAAGTCGTCGAGAGCGCCCTCCTCGACGCCGGCGTCTCCGAGGAACGCGCCCGAGCCACGGCCGCCCGCCTCGGAGACGAACTCGTCCAGCTCCCCACCAAGGCAGACCTCGACGAACGCATCCGCCAATCCGAGCGGCTCACGAACGAACGCTTCGACGCCGTCGACCACCGCTTCGACGCCATCGCCGTGCGCATCGACATGCTCGAACGCACCATGTGGCGAGTCTTCATTGGCATGGGAACCATCATGCTCGCCATGTTCGGAGCGGTCTTCGGCGCCCTCATGTACGCCGTCTTCGGCGCGTGACGCCCGCCGGACCCCTCCGCCCCTTTTTCCCGTCATTCCCGCGCCCCCTCCGTCATTCCCGCGCAGGCGGGAATCCATCCAGGACCAACCTCACCTGGCTGGAGCCGAGGCCATCTGCGTATCAGGACACGCCCACGGTCCGAGACGGCGTTCGGCGGAGCGGATCGCCCGTCTCGAATCAGGCTCACACGGAGATCCACGGCCCAGGGCGCGATCCAACGCTCAGCTGCATGGATTCCCGCCTGCGCGGGAATGACGGTGGTGATTGGTCGTCCCCGGCGTCGACCGCGACTCAGGCATTGCCGGCGGCCGACCACCACCGACCATTCTCAACCACCTCCAACCACCCCGCAGACCACGAAACCCAGCAAAACACGCCACCTGGCGCCGTTTTTCTCCCACATCCCGCCCAGGAAAAAATTTCCGGCCAACCACCAACCACTCCGTCATCTCCGCTCTCCCCCCGCGCGAGGAGAGGAGATGCCTCGCCCACTTCCGCTCTCCCCCCGCGCCAGCGGGGGGAGATGCCGCAGGCAGAGGGGGGTCCGCAGCGTTGACCACCTGGCGGGTTGGCGCGGGCGTCCCCCCCTTCAGTCGCTCCGCGACAGCTTCCCCCCAGGGGGCAGCGCAGACCAACCTCTGCTAGAGTGCACCAGACCCCACCGGACCCCCCGACCCAACAGCCGGAGCAGGGATTGTTGCGCGAGTGTAATTTTGGCTATCGGACGCCCGATAATCGGTTGCGTAGCGGGGTCGCAATCGGCGAAGATCACGACGTGGAATATCGACTCCTGGGGCGAACTATGTGCGGGCGGGGCCTGCGCAGGTCCCCAACCAGACCCCGATTGACCTCGGGGAAGCGCGGGGACCAGCTCCACCGCATGGAAAGAGAGGGCGCCATCGGCAAGAGAGACAGCGCACACCCGGTTCGCAGCCGGGGACACGCACGCGGCGAACGGCAACAGGCTCCGTTCGCTCGTTCAGCCCAGTGAAAGGGCAGAAAATGATTCAAACTCTTGCGCGAAAGCGCACCAATGCGGTGGGACTGGCGGTAATCGCCGCCCTGGTCGCCGCGATGTTCTTGGTGCTGCCGAACGTCGGCGCCGTGGACAACACGAATGACCGAACTGTTGAGACGTTCGGCGCTTGTGTGATCGATAGCGGTGCCGGCCAGACGAACTACCTGCTCGTCGGTGACTCCTGTACCGTCGACATCGGTGCGGACGAAGTCGCCACTAGCTCAGACAGCACGATCGTTGCAGACCCTGGGGTCTCGGACACAGCTCGCGGCACTCACGCGTTGACCGCTCTTGCGGTCGGTTCGGTGACAATCACCGACACCAACGACGTGGCCGGTGCAGCGACAACTGCCGACTCGAAGATCAACATCCAGGTTTTGGCTGCGCCGACCGTCTCGATTACGTTCGACGACACCGACTCGACCGTCAAAGCAGGCACCGATGTCGTGGCGACCATCACGACTCGCGGGTTCAGCGCGGCTCACACAGTGACCGTGTCGGTCCCGAGCACCGGCCTTGTGATCACAGGTGTTGGTCAGACGACAGCCGCAGACGCTCAGTTCACCGCGTTGCCGACGGGCGTGACTTCCACGCAGATCGTGGTTTCCGCCGAGGACGGCTCGAACTGGCCAGTGGGCGACCCATCGCTTGATGGCCTTTCGGCCACGGTGAGCATCCGAACCACGGGCGCACCTGATGGCCCGTACCCAGTCAGTGCCAGCGTCGTTTCGCAAGACGCAGATGACGACACCGCCGGAAGCGGTGATACGCCTCCGACCGACGTCCTCATTCAGCGGGCATCAACGAGTGCAACGCTGACCGTCGGCGATGCTGGCGCGGGTCTTGCCTCGGCAACACTCTCGTACGGCATGGTCACCGGTTCTACTTCCACCGAGTCAGGAACTGACAAAGCGGGCGGCGATGGCATCAACCTCGTCATCGAATCCTTCAACTCGCTGGGTGCGAAGGCCAATGGCCGCGACGTCAACACGATCATCGTGTCGGCTATCGGCTCCAGCAACATTGCCATCGGTAGCAACACCAGTGCGCAAGGCGCCCTGACCGTCACCGAATCGTCGGCGACGAGCAGCGATGTTGGTCAGAAGCACACGGTGACGGTGAGCAAGAGCACGCCAGGCACCGTGGACGTTACGGCTACTGTGATCGGCGCTTCCGGCGTCGCCACGACCGAGACAATCACACTGACCTTCAGCGGCAACCCTGAGACTCACAGCGTCTCCGACCCAGGCGACACCCTGGGGCAGGAGAACGATGTCTACCAGGCTGCGGTTGAGGCCGTTGAGGGGTCCGCTCAGGGTGTCACGCCTGTTGTCGAGGCTGTCGAAGGTAAGGACGCCGTTGAGGGTGGCCTTGTGTTCGAGGTCACCGGATCAGATGATGCTGGCAACCAGGCTGCGCTGACCGTGGCTCAGATCACTCCGCGTGTACTGGACGAAGATGGCAAGAACCAGTCGTCGAAGTTCACTATCACCGAGCACATCAAGCCCAATACCAATGGCGTCTTGATGATCCGCGTGGGCACCGGAGCGGCCAAGATTCCTGCCGGCAACTACACCTTGGAAACCAAGCTGACCGGCAAGGACACTCAGGAGACCGCGTTCGCGGTTGCCGGAGCCGCGGCCAACATCGATTTGACGGTTGACAACGCCTCACCGTCAGAGGTTGGTCAGGACATTACGTTCACCGCGAAGGTTACGGACGGGGATGACAACGCAGTCGTTGATGGAACTGTGGTCACCATTACCGCTTCCGACGTGAGAGGCGATGCGGACTCTGTGTTGGTCCTCGCCCTTCCTGGTGTGGACAACAACTCCGGTTCCACCGAGACCAAGGACGGCGTAGCGACGGGTCGACTAGTCGTAGTTGGTGCTGGCTCTGCCGTTGTGACCGCTACTAGCGGCTCCGGTTTCGATGCCGTGGTTGTGACCAGCACAGCTGGCGCCGCGGACGCGGGTCCGGCTGAGGTCGGTCTCGACTGCCTGAGTTCGCTCACCGGCTTCTCCAGCTACACCTGCAGCATGGGCAGCACAGCCGCCGAGCTCTTCGGAATGCTCTCCGGCCGTGGCGCCACCGCCATCCACCTCTGGAATGGCAGCATGTGGGTCCGCTACGCAGTCGTTGATGGCGCTGAGATCCCCGGTTCCAGCGACTTCACCGTCACTGAGGATGACATCCTCTACATCAGCAACTAGCTAGTCAACCGCTAGTGGCTCGTCGCCCCATACACGCAGGGGCGGCGAGCTACCGGCTGATGTACAGCCCCGCAGCGAATGCGGGGCAGGCCTCCTAGAGAGAGGAACCTGAAAATGGAACGATTCGGATTGATGGCCAAAGTCATCGCCGTCGTAATGGGTGTCACCCTCGCCATTGCCGCCCTGGCTTCGGCCTCGGCCCAGCAGTCGCCCCCGCACCGCTTCTACGGAACCGGCGCGACCCCCGGCGACGCCATCGCCGCGGTTGTCGAGCACGACGACCACCACGACACGGTCGGTAGCACGACCGTCGGCGACGACGGCAGCTGGTACATCGACGTCGACAACCAGTACGTGGATGAGGTTGAGTTCACGGTCAACGGCGAGCACGCCGAAGCCGCGATCACCTCAACCGGCGCTGACTCGTCTTCGGTCGTCCTGACCGTCGCCATGATGGAAGACGACTCGATGGAAGACGACTCCATGATGGAGGACGACGAAGATTCCATGATGGAAGATGACGATTCCATGATGGAAGACGACGACTCCATGATGGAAGACGATGACTCCATGATGGAAGACGACGACGAAATGCTCGCAACCGGACCGCCCAGCACGGGCACCGGTGGGCTCGCTGACAACGGGGGAATCTCCGCCGGCCTCATCGGCCTGCTGATCGCCCTCGGCGCCGCAGCCGTCGCAGGCATCGGAGTCCGACGAGTGCGCAACCGAGCGTAACTCGCCGAACCCAGAGCAATCCGCTCTCAAAAGGGGCGGGGGCCAACAGCCCCCGCCCCTTTCGTCTCCCTAATCGCCAAACATTGCCCCAACGTAACCAGCGTTGCCCCCTAACCGATTATCAGCTAGCCAGCGTCGGACGATCCCTACACGATGGACAGACCATTGTGGACTCGCGGCCGGAGGCCGTGGAGGGAAGGATCAAACGATGAAGATGTTGACCAACCGGCGCACGCTGCAACTGGTGGTCCTCGCCGCGCTCGCCCTGGGCGCCGTCCTGCTCTGGAGCGCCCAGGCTTCGGCCCAGCCGGCCAAGCCGCCCTTCCTGCTCTACGGCACCGGCACCGCCGGCGACACGATCTCCGTCTACGACGAAATGGGCGAAGAACTCGCCGCGACCCAGGTTGACGCCGACGGCAACTGGCACATGAGCGTCAACTGCGCCTCGGAGAAGCTGCCCACCCTCAGCTTCCAGCTCAACGGCGCGCCCGCCACGCCAACCATCAACCAGACCGGCGCCGACCAGGCCGAAATCACCCTCACCCTCTCCGGCGACGCCATGCCCGACGAAGCCATGCCCGACGACTCCGACACCGGAATGGTCGACGAGGGCGACGAGATGATGGAAGACGACATGACCGAGGACGGCGACGAAATGATGGAAGACGACGACTCGTCCATGATGCAAGAGGACGATGACGAGATGATGGACGACGAAATGTCCGACGACGAGATGATGGACAACGGCTACCCCGAGTCCGGCACCGGAGGCCTCGCCGACCAGTCCGGCCCCTCCACCGCCGCCCTCATCGGAACCGTCGCCATCCTCCTCACCCTCCTCTCCGCCCTCACCATCCACCGCCTCCGATCCAACCGGGCCTAAACCCCCGTACCCTGGAACCACCTCCGGGGGGGGCCCCCCCGGGCGGGGGGGGGGGGTTGAAGAAAAAAACCACAGCCCGCGGCGGCGCCCACCCGGCGAGGAGGGCCGGCGCCGGCGCGAAAACACACAGCACTC
>VXQZ01000038.1:0-73813 GCA_009838735.1 Chloroflexota bacterium | reverse complement strand
CCACCGCCTCCTATCCAACGGGGCCTAACCCCCCGTACCCTGGAACCACCTCCGGCGCCTCCCCATCGGGGAGGCGTCGCGGTCTCCAAGAGCTCCCCCTCTGGGGGAGCTGCCGCGAAGCGGCTGAGGGGGCCCGTCCCACGTCAGAACATCCGCTGACCGGTCGGACACTTCCGCTGCTGCATCCTATCCGTCACTCCCGCCACACCTCCGTCATTCCCGCGCAGGCGGGAATCCATCCAGGACCAACATAGACTGGCAGGAAGCCGATGCGAGTCCGGCCGTAGGTCGCTCCCACGGCTCAAAGAGGTCGTCATCCGACCCGATCTTCGTGTCGAATCATGGTCGGAGGTAGTGCAATGGCCATGGCGCGATCGAACGCTCGACTGAATGGATTCCCGCCTGCGCGGGAATGACGGTGGGGGCGTGGGAATCACTGAGGAGGTTGCGGGAACAGCGGCGGCGGGCGGCCCCCTCCGCTGCTGCGCAGCACCTCCCCCGGAGGGGGAGGTCTCAATGCGTGGTGTAGTCTGCGCAGAGTGTGAGCGAAATCACTAGAGGAGAATTCCCGTGGCAGAACTGAGTGGGGCGCAGATTGTCGCCAAGTCGCTGGCGACCCAGGGTGTTGAAGAGATGTTCGGGCTGGTCGGGGTTCCCGTGGTCCCCATCTCAATCGCCTGGCAGCAAGAAGGCAAGCCGTTCATCGGCGTGCGGCACGAGCAGGCGGCGGGCTACGCGGCCCAGGCCGCCTCGTACATGCGCACTCACCTCTCGGCGGCGCTCGTCGTCTCCGGCCCGGGAATGACCAACGTGATCTCCGCGCTGGGCAACGCCCAGGCCAACTGCTGGCCGATGATCCTGCTCGGCGGCGCAGCCAACATCACGCTGTCGCAGATGGGCGACTTCCAGGACGCGCCACAGGTCGAGGCCGCCAGGCCGTTCGTCAAGTGGTCGGACCAGGCCCGCGACGTGCGCCTGATCCCGCGACTGATCGCCCAGGCCACGCGCGCCGCGATCAACGGGCGTCCCGGTCCGGTCTACCTCGATCTGCCCGGCGACATCATCGACGCCGTCGTGGACGAGTCGGAAGTCCAGTGGGCGCCGCGGGTCGAAGAGCCGCAGCGGCCGATGGTCTCGCAGGAGTCGGTGGAGTCGGCGATCGAGGCGCTCAAGACGGCCTCGAACCCGCTCGTCATCGTAGGCAAGGGCATGGCCTGGTCCAGGGCCGAGCAGGAGGTCCAGGAGTTCGTCGACAAAACCGGCATCCCCTGGCTCGCGACCCCGATGGGCTCCGGCGTCGTCCCCGCGGACGCGCCGAACAACGCCGCCGCGGCGCGGACGCACGTGCTGCGCAACGCCGACCTCGTCGTCCTGCTGGGCGCGCGTCTCAACTGGATCCTGCACTTCGGCAAGCCGCCGCGCTTCAAGGAGGACGTGCGCATCATCCAGCTCGACATCGAGCCCTCGGAGATCGGCACCAACGTCCCCACCGAGGTCGCCCTGGTCGGCGACGGCAAGGCCGTCATGGGCCAGTTGAACTCCTACCTCGATGAGAATCCCTGGCAGTTCGAGGACACGACTGAGTGGGTCGCCTCGATCAACGCCGAGCTCGAGCGCAAGGCGACCGAGCAGGCCGAGTGGAGCTCGTCCAACGAGTCGCCGATGAACTACTACCGCCCGCTCAAGGAGATCCAGGACCGCATGCCACGCGACGCCGTCTTCGTCACCGAGGGTGAGAACACGATGGCGATCGCCCGCCAGGTGATCCAGTCCTACGAGCCGCGCAAACGCCTCGACGCCGGCACCTGGGGCACGATGGGCGTCGGTCCGGGCTTTGCCCTCGCCGCCCAGGTCGTCAATCCGGGCAAGCGCGTGATCGCGCTCGAGGGCGACGCCGCCTTCGGCTTCGGTCCGGGCGAGGTCGAAACCGCCGTCCGCCAGAAGCTGCCGATCACCTGGATCATCTTCAACAACAACGGCATCGGCGGAGGCGCGCCGGAACTGCCCGAGGAGTACGAGACCGGCGCAATCAGCCCCGGTCAGCTCACCCCCATGGCGCACTACGAGAAGATCATGGAAGCCTTCGGCGGCAAGGGCTACTACTGCCGCTCGCCGGAAGAACTCGAGGCCGCCCTCGACGACTCCTTCCAGCAGGAAGGCTCCACCTTAATCAACGTCGAGATCGCCCCGGGCGCCCAGCGTCGCAAGCAGCAGTTCGGCTGGCTCCAGCGCTAACGAACCCTCAGGGAAGCTGGGTCCAGACCGATCCCACGCGAACGACGATGTAGAGCGCGTCGCCGCTCTGCAGGCGCTCAAGCGTGTTGACGAAGTCCGGCGCCTCCGGCGACCAAAACTGCCAGCGCTCGGTGTACGGGTCGTAGCGATACGCCCGGCTGAAGTGCGCAACATTCCGAAGCGCCGCGCCCACGTCGCGGTCCGGTCCCTGCCACGAGATCAGGTTGGCCCCGGCCAGCAGCCGAATCGTCACCTGCCGAGGCGCCGCCGGAGGCGCCGGCAGCCAGGCGCTAAACGGATCAACCAGAGCCCACACCGCCTGCCCCGCCTGCAGCGATCGCACCGCCACATCCGCCGAACCAGGGTCCGACGGGTCAAAGCGCTCATACGAGTCGTCCCGCGCATTGTGAACCACAAGCGCGCTCAAAGGCCCATCAAGCATCTTCTCCAACCCCGCCACCGACGTGTCGCGCGATACCCCAACGGTGCGCCAACCGCCGACAGGCGCATCCGCCGGCATCGTCCAGATCGGTTCCGGCTCTGGCTCAGGCTCGGCCACCGTGACCGGGTCGTCATCAACATCTGGCGACTCATCCGTCGGAGCGGTCCAGTTGGGTGAGTTCGTCGATGTGAACTCAACGCCCGAATGCAGGTTGTAATCGTCCGACCAGTGCAGCTCCCGCCCCTCAATCGCATACTCGCCGACAAAGGGTCGCGAGCGTCCGAGATATCCACCGCCATAGGTCTCATGGATGGCGTAGTGGATGTGAGCGACCCCTCCGTTGGCGTCATAGCCGACCGGGAAGACAAGCCCAACCTGGTCGCCAACCCTCACCCGCAGGCCGCGCGTGATGTGGTCGTCCGGGTCAAGGTGTACGAGCAGGTGCGCGTACCCGTTGCTGTCCTGGATCGTCAGTCCATTGTTGTCAGACCAGGTGACCTCGCCGTCGACCGGTGAGAGTACCGGCGTCCAGTCGGTCGGCGCGTCGGTGCGGACGATGTCGATGGCGTGGGGGTCCTGTTGGTCCGCCTCGGAATGGGTCGCGGTGTTGTAACCGGCGATGATGCTCCAGGTCGTGCCGGCGGGCGCCGGGATTGGCACACCGCCCTCGGCCCGAATTGTCGAGAACAGGACGAGCGGAGAGGCAACGGCAATCAAGACGATGGCCGCCCAGGAGACGGCACGCCATCCGGTCAACGCCATGCGGATCATGGTCTCGATATCGTCCCCGACCCTCGCCTTCTCTTGACTGTACAGACCAGCGAGCGGCGAGCCGGGCTCGGAGAACAACACTGGCGCCGCCATCGCATTGGCGGCGCCAGTGATCGGGCCTCGTGCAGCCGGAGGGCCGCACGTTGCCGGGAGCTACCAGCAATAGACGGGCAGGATGCAGGCGCCCGACGTTTCTCCGTTGACCGGGTGCTGGTCAGATAGCACGGCGGTTTGCTCGATCATGTCCCCCTCGCCGTAGAACGGGGCAAACGGATCAATGGAGCCGTTGGCCTCGGTGTATGACTCGTAGTCGTGCTGCGCAGCATCCTGTTGGGCGGCTTGCTGGTACGACGCTGCAGCCTCGTTGCCGACAGCCAGGGCAAAGGCTGACAAACCGGCCAGGAGGGCAACGGTCAGAAGCGGATAGACCCAGCGCTCGGGTGCGCGAATGAGGCCTACGACGTAACAAACGTGATAGATGAACGTCATCTTTCTTCCCTCTACTTTCTTTTGCTGGTTCGCTGCCTGACTCCGTGGTCCGGTATCCCGGCTACACCAAACGTATGCCTGCGCCGACCGTCTGATCGCCCCGACGCGACCCATTCGGCGCGAGGGTTGTCGGCGGTGTTCGACTGGAACCGTTGAGTAGTGAACCATTGAGCAATCGGGACAAATCTGTAAACGAGGAGGCGAGGCCATGAAACACAGGAGACTCGGCAATTCGGGACTCCAGGTGTCTCTTGCCGGTTTGGGGACGAACAATTTCGGCATGCGGCTCGACTACGAAGGGACCAAGTCGGTTGTCGATGCGGCACTTGACGCCGGGATCAACTTCTTCGACACCGCCGACATCTACGGCGGCGGACTGTCGGAGGAGTTCCTGGGCAGGGCGCTGGGCTCGCGGCGCGAGAATGTCCTGATCGCGACGAAGTTTGGCATGCCGGTTGGTGAGGGTCCCTTCACGCGCGGCGGATCAAGACACTACATCGAAAAGGCGGTCGAGCGATCTCTCAAGAGGCTGGGCACCGATTACATCGACGTCTACCAGATGCACCAGCCGGATCCAGACACGCCGATCGAGGAGACGCTGGAGGCGCTCTCGGACCTGGTACACCGGGGCGTCGTTCGCTACATCGGCCACTCGAACTTCACAGGCTGGCAGATCGCCGATGCCGACTGGACAGCCAGGGCGAAGGGCTATGTGCGATTTGTCTCGGCTCAGAACGAGTGGAGCCTGCTGGAACGCAAGGTTGAGCCGGAGATCATGCCTGCCTGCCGGGAGTTCGGACTGGGCCAGTTGCCCTTCTTTCCCCTGGCTTCGGGATTCCTGACGGGGAAGTACACGCGCGGCGCCGATCTACCGGAAGGCACCAGGCTGGCGGCCTGGGCGCAGGCCATGCCGGCGAGGATCGATGCCCTGACCTCGGACATCAATTGGGACAAGCTGGATGCGTTGACGTCGTTTGCAGAAGGACACGGGCATACCATCCTCGATCTGGCGTTGAGCTGGTTGGCCTCGGATCCGGCGGTCTCGTCGGTGATTGCCGGAGCAACCAAGCCTGAGCAGATCGAGGCGAACGTGGCGTCAACGCTGAGCTGGCAGTTGTCGGCCGAGGATTACGCCTCGGTGGACGAGATCCTGGGCTAGCGCGTTGGATCTGCGAAGGCTGGCGATGTGGCTGGGCGCGATCGGTGCAGGGTCCGCGCTGTACGCGTGGTGGGAGTCGACTGCGGTCGAAGTGCGTGAGCATCGACTGAGCGTTGCCGATTTGCCGCCAGGGCTCGACGGCCTGCGAATCTTGCACGTGTCGGACACGCACTTTCCGGCGAACGGTGACTCGATCGGGCGGTTCCTGGAACAGGTCTGGCCCCTCGACTACGACCTTGTTTGCTGCACCGGCGACTTTGTCGAAACGTCGGCAGGATGGGACTCGGCGGCCGACGCCCTGACCCAGCTGGAGGCACCCTTCGGGGTCTTCGCGACGCTCGGCGCGCACGACTACTGCCAACCAGTTCGCAGCCTGGACGAATGGGCCTCGTTCAATGTTGACCGGCTGAAGGGATCGCCGCGTCGGTTCGTCAATCCTCAGCCGTTTGTCGAACGCCTGGAGGCGGCCGGGATCGTCGTGCTGCGCAACGAATGGCGATCATTGGAGATTGGCGGGGAATTGGTGCGGATTGGCGGGGCCGGGGACGACTCGGTCGGGATGGCCCAGCTGGAATCGGCCGTTCCGCCGGCGGGAGGGTTTTCGATGCTGCTGACGCATTCTCCGGACGCGGCGTTGCGAATGCCGTTGTGGGCCGATGGCGGTCCGTCGGTAGTGCTCAGCGGGCATACTCATGGCGGGCAGATTCGTGTGCCGGGCTGGGGCGCGCCACTGCGCCACTCACGGCTTGTCAACCGAACACAGGCAGACGGCGTCTTTGACGTCAGAGGCGCGCAGGTGGTCGTCAGCCGTGGATTCGGTACGGCACATGTGCCGCTGAGATTCGCGTGCCAGCCCGAGATTGGTCTGATTCACTTGAGCAGCGGGCCCGGTTAACGATCAGGCCTGCGGGGTTAACTCCCGCGAAATCGGGCGCGTGCCGCGTTGATTAGAATGGGCATTGAGCGAATATGACAAGTATTGAGCCGCGCGCGTTGATGGCGGTCGCATTTGCGTGA
Source organism: Chloroflexota bacterium (assembly GCA_009838735.1). Classification (GTDB taxonomy): domain Bacteria; phylum Chloroflexota; class Dehalococcoidia; order Bin125; family Bin125; genus Bin125. Next base: position 67,700 of record VXQZ01000038.1, on the reverse strand, counting down.
CAGCGGCACTGAGGAGAGATCGCATGGTGAGCAAGCAATATGACGTGGTGAACATGGAGTCGCAGGACTTTGGTTCGGAGGCCTATCAGGCGATCAACCTGCACAACTTTGAACAACTCGATCAGATCCAGGCGCTCCCGGACGAGGTGGTTTACTACATCAACGTCGTTGGGCGGGTGCTGCCATTCAAGTCGAACCGGTACGTCGTCGATCATTTGATCGACTGGGACGATGCGCTGAACGACGGCATGTTCCGGTTGACCTTTCCGCAGAAGGACATGCTGGCGCCGGCCGACTTCGACAAGATGGCGGCGGCGATCGACTCGGGCAAGAACTCGCGCGAGCTCAAAGTGGTGGCGGACGAGATCCGGATGACGCTGAATCCGCATCCGGCGGGTCAGATGGAACACAACATGCCCAGTTACGACGGTCAGCCGCTGCCGGGCATGCAGCACAAGTACCGCGAGACGGCGCTGTTCTTCCCCTCGCAGGGGCAGACCTGTCACGCCTACTGCACGTTCTGCTTCCGCTGGCCGCAGTTTGTTGGTCTTGAGGGCAAGAAGTTCGCGATGCGCGAGGGCGAACTGTTGCGCGGCTACCTCTCGGAGCATCACGAGATCTCGGACATCCTGTTCACCGGCGGCGACCCGCTGATCATGAAGACCAAGACGCTGCGCGAATACATCGAGCCGCTGACCAAGCCAGACGCGGGCCACAATCTGCGCACGGTGCGGATCGGATCCAAGGCGATCGCCTATTGGCCGCATCGATTCCTGTACGACGACGATGCCGAGGATCTGCTCGACCTGTTCCGCGAAGTGACCAATGCGGGCATGCAATTGGCACTGATGGCGCACTTCAACCATCCGGCCGAGTTGCGCACGCCAGTGTCTCTTGAGGCGGTCCGGCGGATCCGTGAGACCGGGGCGCAGATTCGCACGCAGACGCCGCTGCTGAATCACATCAATGCCGATTCTCAGCTGTTGGCCGACATGTGGGCCGAGCAGACGCAGGCGGGATGCGTGCCGTACTACCTGTTCGTCGCCCGCGACACCGGCGCGAAGCGCTACTTTGAGTTGCCGCTGGTCGACTGCCAGGAGATTTTCCGCCAGGCCTACAACAAGGTGTCGGGCGTCTCGCGGACCGTGCGTGGTCCGTCGATGTCAGCCGGGCCGGGCAAGGTGCAGGTCCTGGGCGTCTCGGAGTTCCGCGGCGAGAAGCTGATCGTGCTGCGCTTCCTCCAGGGCCGTGATCCCGACTGGGTGGGCAAGCCGTTCTTCGCCAAGTACTCGGACACGGCAAGTTGGCTGGACGAATTGGAGCCGGCCGAGGGCGACGAGTTCTTCTACGAAGCGCGCCTCCGCGAGCTGCTGGCCAACGAGGGCTCGCCATGGTCGCGCGAGGAGACCCGGATTCAGCTGCTCGACACTGCGGCTGCGGGCGGCGGCTGAGTCTCTGGACTGATGACCGACGATATTCGGGAGGTCGACGATCCCGTCGTGCGTCCGGGTATGCCGTCGTTCCGCTGTCTGGCAGACGAGTGCGGCGCGATGTGCTGCCGCAACCCCTACCGTGTGGACCTCGGCGAGGATGAGGTGACGCGTCTGGCCAGCAGAGTCGATGTCTGGGAGGTGGTGGAGGAACGGGCGGCGATGGTCTTGATGCGTCAGGCCGACGACGCCTGCGTTCTTCTTTCTGACGACTTGCGTTGCAGCGCATACGAAGTCAGGCCGAAGGGCTGCCGGGACTACCCGTTCCGCCTGGAGGTCGAGGAGGGTCGTCCGCCGAGGGTCGAGCGAGACCTGGCCTGCCCCGGCTTCGTGGGTTCCCCGATGACGGAGGCAGAGTATGAAGCCTTGGTTGCGTCGCTCGCTACGCGGTCGTGAGCATGAGTGCCGATAGATCCGGCCCATCTGGCTGCTGGGATAGCCGCAGCACCTCGATGCCGACCACTCTCTCCGTCTCGCAGTAATCCACACTGTGACGCTATCGGTTGGTGGCTCAGCGGCTTCGTATACTCGACCCAGAGCGAGCGGTACCAGGCGGGAGCTGGCGATGCTTGATTCGGCGACGATTGATGCGCTGCGGAGGTCTCGGTCGGAGTGGGACGCACGAGTCGAGGCCGAGGGCCGCGAGCGGTCGGGTCCGTTCATGACGGTGTCGTCGAGGCCGATCGAGCGGCTGTATGACGCGACGACATTGCATGAATCCGACTGGGATGTCGAGCGCGACCTGGGCCTCCCGGGCGAGTATCCGTTTACGCGCGGCGTGCATCCGACCGGGTATCGCGGGCGGCCATGGACGATTCGCATGTTCGCCGGATTCGGCTCGGCCGAGGAGACCAACTCGCGCTTCAAGCGCTTGCTTGACGATGGTCAAACAGGACTCTCGATTGCATTCGACATGCCCACGTTGATGGGCTACGACCATGACGACGAATTGGCGGCCGGGGAGTTTGGCAAATGCGGCGTCGCGGTGTCGTCGCTGGCCGACATGGAGTTGTTGTTGGACGAGTTGCCACTGGATCAGATCACGACGTCGATGACGATCAACTCGCCGGCGGCGCCGATCTGGGCGATGTACATCGCGGCGGCCGAACAGCGCGGCATCGATCGCTCGAAGCTGGGCGGCACGCTGCAGAACGACATTCTCAAGGAATACATCGCGCAGAACGAGTTCGTCTTCCCGCCGCGGCCCTCAATGCGCCTCGTGACCGACACCGTCGAGTTCGCGTCGGAGTACATGCCGAGATGGAACTCGATTTCGGTCTCCGGATATCACATCCGTGAGGCGGGGTCGACCGCAGCGCAAGAGCTCGCATTCACCCTCGCCGACGGACTGGAGTACGTGCGCTGGGCGCAAGAGCGCGGGTTGCATGTCGACGAGTTTGCGCCGCGACTCTCGTTCTTTTTCAACTCGCACAACGATTTCTTCGAGGAGATTGCCAAGTTCCGCGCGGCACGACGGATCTGGGCGCGTGAGATGCGGGAGACGTTTGGCGCGGAGAATCCGCGATCCTGGTGGATGCGATTCCACACGCAGACGGCTGGCGTCTCTCTGACCGATGTGCAACCGGAAGTCAATTTGTTGCGCGTAACGATCCAGGCGCTGGCTGCCGTGCTCGGCGGTACGCAGTCTTTGCATACCGACGCGATGGACGAGGCGCTGGCGTTGCCGTCCGAGAAGGCGGCGCGTCTCGCGGTTCGCACGCAGCAAGTGATCATGCACGAGTCGGGGGCGATCAATACGGTCGACCCGCTTGGCGGCTCGTACTTTGTTGAACAACTGACCAACGACCTCGAGCGTGAGGTGTACCAGTATTTCGAACAGATTGATGCGCTGGGAGGGGTGATCGCCTCGATTGAGACGGGGTACTTCCAAAAGGAGATTGCCGACGCGTCGGCTCGATTCCAGCGCGAGATTGAGCGGGGCGAGCGGACGATTGTCGGCGTCAACGACTTTGAGATCGAGGAACCGCTGGAGATTCCGATTCTGAGGATGGATCCACAGGGAGAGGCGCGACATCTGGAGCGTCTGCGACGAACTCGAGCGGAACGCGATCAGGAGCAGGCCGACTCCGCGTTAACCGCGCTTGCCAACGTCTGTCGAGATCCGCGTGCGAACTCGATGCCGCAGATACTGGACGCCGTGCGCAGCTACTGCACATTGGGCGAGATCATGAACACGATGCGTGACGTGTTCGGCGAGCATCAGGAACACGTCGTGCTCTAGTCGGTGGGAAGCATCAGCGACTGAGCGAGAGGAATGCGCCATGGCCGGCCCGCTGGACGGGATTAAGATTCTGGAGTGCTCGACCTGGGGATTTGGCCCGATCGGTGGGATGATGCTGGGCGACCTCGGCGCGGACGTGATCAAAATCGAGTCGCCCACGCGTCCCGACGCGGCGCGGTTTGTCGAATCGGTGGCGGGGATTCCCAACATGATGCCCGATGGGCACTCGGCGTTGTTCGAGGCGGTGAACCGCAACAAGCGATCGCTGGCGCTTGACCTCAAGTCGGAGCGGGGCCGGGAATTGTTCCGAGATTTGATCGTGGACACGGACGTGTTCATCGAGAACTATCGGCCGGGGACGTTTGAGAAGCTCGGATTGTCGACCGAGGCATTGATGGAGATCAATCCTCGCCTGATCCACGCAGCGACGGCCGGCTACGGCTTCAAGGGAGCGGAGTCGCACTTGCCGGCCCTGGATGCGGTAGGGCAGGCACGCGGTGGGTTCATGTACTCCGGCGGCGGCCCTGACGACCCGCCGAACTGGAACACACTGGGCATTGCCGACGTCATGGGCGCGACTTGCCTAGCCTACGGCGTATTGGCTGCAATCTCAGGTCGGGAGCTGAATGGCGGCAAGGGGCAGCGGATCGAGGTGTCGCACATCATGGCGACGATGTGGCTGCAATTCTGGGGCATCAGCGTGAGTATGATGCAGGGCCTGGACCTGTGGCCCCGATTCGATCGTAGCAATGCAGCGAATCCGCTCTGGAATCTCTACCGCTGCGGCGACGACAAGTGGCTGATGCTTGGCATCCTCGAAGCCGAGAGAGACTGGGAATCCTTCTGCCGTGCGATGGGGCTTGATGAGATTGTCCATGACGAGCGCTTCGGAACCCTGGCGGCAATTGGGGAGCACTGCGAGGAGCTGATTGCACTTTTGGAGGAGCGATTCGCCTCGGCGCCTCGTGAGGAGTGGGAACAGCGGTTGTTGACCGAGCCGAACCTGATCTTCACCCGTGTACAGCAGATCGGCGATTTGACCAGTGACCCCGCCGTGATTGCCAACGAATACCTCGTGAGCCGCGACCACCGGCATTTCGGTCCAACCCAGACCTTGACGCATCCGGTGTTGCTGCACGGTCAGCCGGCGACCCTGCGCCGGGATGCGCCCGAGTTGGGCGAGCATTCGGGCGAGGTGTTGACGGAGCGCCTGGGCCTGTCTGCAGATGAACTGGCGTCGCTGTCGGCTGATGGCGTGATTGGCTAGGCAGCCAACTTCCCGGAGCCAACGGCGAAGGGCGGCCGCCAGGACCGCCCTTCATTTGCGCCTGCCAGGTTCGTTCTAGCGACCGATGATCAGCGAGACCGATGTCGTGCCGGATCCTCCGATGTTGAGGGTTGCGGCTCGGCTGGCGCCTTCGACCTGGTAGTCGCCGGCGTTGCCAGTGACCTGCTTCCAGGCGTCAAGGGCCTGCCGGACGCCAGTCGCGCCGACAGGGTGGCCGCCACCGATCAGACCGCCGGACGGGTTCATCGGAATCTCGCCGTTGAAGTCGATCCGGCCGTCTTCGATCGCCTCGTAGCTCTTGCCTGGCGCGGTAATGCCGAAGTGGTCGATCGCCATGTAGTGGCTGGTCGTGAAGCAATCGTGGGTCTCGATCGCGTCGAGGTCAGTGTGGCCGTCGATGCCGGCGCGGTCATATGCGTCGGTGATCGCTCGGCGAGTATGCGGCAGGACGTACTCGTCGCCCTGCGCCTGGGAGATCTTCTCGTCGAAGGTCAATGCGGCGGTGTGGTGGCCCCAGCCCTGCAGGGTTGGGACGTCGGCGAGGTCAATGCCGCGCGCCTCGGCCCATTCGGCCGCTCGTTCTTCGTTGGCGAGGATCAGCGCGGCGGCACCGTCGGTGATCTGGGAGCAGTCGCGCAGGAGCAGACGGCCGGTGATCGGCGCGACGTACTTGCCTTCCGATAAATCAGACGGCACATCGCCGAGCCACTTGCGGGTCTGCGCCGCAGAGTTGCGCTGCGCGTTCTCGTAGTTGAGCTCGGCCAGGCGCTGCAGGTGGGCCGGGTCCAGACCGTAGCGATCGTCGTAGACATCGCCGAGCCGACCAAAGAGCTTGGGAAAGGGCAGCTCGACGCCTTCCGCCTCGAGTTCGTACCAGCCGGCGGTGCCGAGGAAGTCGCCGCCCTCGACTGGGCTGACGGTCTTCATCTGCTCGACGCCGAGCACCAGCGCCGTGCCGTAGCGCTCGGCCTCGAGCTCGGCCGAGGCCATCAGGATCGAGATACTCCCGGAGGCGCAAGCAGCCTCATGGCGAGATGTCGGCAGGCCGCCGAAGTCAGGACTGATCTCGGCGAAAAAGCCGCCCATCTGCCCCTGCTTGGAGTAGAGCTCGCCGGCGAAGTTGCCAACGTGTGCGGTGTCGATGTCGCCGGGCTCCATCGAGACGGCGTCGAGCGCGCCATAGACGGACTCGGCCATCACGTCGCGCAGGTTGTGTTCCTCCTTGCGCCAGTTGCGGGCGAAGTCGGACTGGTATCCGCCGAGAATGTAAGTCTTGGGCATGGTTACTCCAGGTTGGTTGTGGTCTCAAGGCAGGGTATCAGGCCAGGGGTCGTAGCTTCTCTACGAGTTGCTGCACATCGCGGATGCCGACGGACACTTCTGCCTCGTTATAGAAGTCCTCATAGAAGTTCTTGTGTAGGTTCTGCGCGGCAGTAAACAAGAGGCGAATCTCGTTGTCGCCGAGTTCGTCGGCAAGGCGCTTGTTGGCTCCGCGAAGCGCTGCATGGCTTTGGTGGGACCAACCGCGCTTGATGCAGACTGCTTTGGTGATCTGTGCGGCAGCACCCCACGCCTTCTCGGCCGCCTGGCGGAAATCGCCAGCAATGAGCTCTGTGTCCGCCTGTTCCAGAAGATGGAGGCTTGCTTCGTGGTAGCTCTCGGCCATTGCGCACTCAGCTCCTACTGCTGGGTGCCATGCTACGTCAGCTCGAATCCGCGTTCGGGATCACGCAAACCCGTCGGGTTTCAGCTAGTAGCCGCGGAACACGGATGGGCGCTTCTCTCGCCAGCTTCGACGACCCTCGTCGGCGTCGTCGGTGTAGCGGTAGCGGTCGGAGACGTGGACCTCGTGGGCGAGGCTGTCCTTGAGCGAGTGCTCGGCGGAGTAGTCGATCATCTCCTTGAAGGCGGAGATGTTGAGGGTGGGCAGCCTGGTCAGGTTGTCGATGTAGTTGGCGGCTTCTCGATCGAAGTCTTCCAGCGGCCAGACCCGGTTGGCCCAGCCGCACTGGAGCGCTTCCTCGGCAAACATGTGGCGGCCGGTCATCAGCAGTTCGAGTGCGCGTCCACGACCCATGATTCGCGGGGCGAACCAGGTCGTGCCGCCGTTCATGCCGATGGCGCGCTGGGCTCTGTGGTCCCCAACTTCAATGTTGTCGGCGCAGAGCCTGATGTCACAGGCACAGGCGATCTCCCAGCCGTGCCCGAGCGCCCAGCCATTGATCAGTGCGACGACGGGTTTCTTCAGGTCGCGCAGCGAGACCAGGAAGGGGTGGTGGACTGTGATCGAGGAGTCGATTCCGGGGGTTGGGTCCATGCCGTAGAGGTCGTCGCCGGAGCAGAATGCTTGCTGGCCGGCCCCGCGCAGGGTGACGACCCGGATGTCTGGCCTGGCTGCTGCGAAGTCGACCAGCGCTTGCATCTCGCGCAGCAGGCGGAACGAGAGCGCGTTTAAGCGCTCGGGACGATTCAAGGTGATCGCGAGCACTCCCTCTTCGCTGACATCCCAGATCGTGACCTGCCATTCCCCATCGGCGAGCGGCGTCGGCGCGTCGGGCCAGGATTCGTGGTTTGACATGGGTCGGCCTTTCAGATGGCGAGGCGGGATGGGATGTGAATGCTACTGATGGCAAGTCTAAGGCGGCTCGTGAATTGACAGTAAAACCACGCAGATTTGAACGCGTCGGACTCGTCGGTCGACGGTGATGTGAAGAGCGGTGCGTACACTGAAATTGTGATGATCGGCCCCCGAATCCGCTTGCATGTGCGGTTCGTCGCCCTGTTCGCCGTGGTCGTGTTGTCGGCCTGGGCGTCGTCGGTCTGGCCCGAATCGTCTTCGGCCAACTCTCAGCGGGTCCTGTCGGTGACCGCATATCCATTGGCTGTCGAGGCGCGCGGGGGCGAATCTCGAATCACGGTTCGCATTCCTGTTGAAGCCGCTGGCGATCAATCCCGCGTCTCACTGTCGACCAAGTTGGGTGCTTTCGGCTCGGCCAGTGGTCCACCAGTGATCGACGCGCGACTGTTCGACGTGGGCAATGGCCTATTGGGCGCTTCAGCGATTCTTGTTGGAGACGGTCGCACGGGTTCCACCGTCGTCCAGGCTCAGGTCGGTTCGCTCGTCGATACCGTCACCATTCGATTCGTGGGCGTGACGACTACGATTCGTCTCGACGAGCCAGATAACCGAGCGCGACTGGATGCGACTGAGCCGCACCTGATTCGGTTGGCCGCCGCGGACAGCACCGGGTTGGGCGCGCCGTCGTCGCAAATCTTTCTCGAGATAGTGGAGGCGCCGACGGGTGCAACCTTACGCAGCGGTGCGACAACGTCGACGACATCACTCCCGATCACGACGAATGTCAGCGGCCGAGCGTCGGTGTTCCTGTCGTCGGACCCCGGTGACGTCACGATCAGGGCGACGAGCGGGGTGGCGTCACTGACGATGCAGTTCCAGCTCTATGGAGCGCCAGATCGCTTGAGGTTGGTTCCGATCTCTGAGCCGGCCATGGAGTTCGGCAGCATTGGAGACGCAGGCTCGATCCAGGTGTTGCTGCAAGATGAACGTGGACAGGGAGTCCCGAACGAGCGGATCGTGTTCAGCGCCGAAAGCGGTCTCGTCGTGCGTTGGGACGGTGACGGCGAGTCGCAGGTCACCGATGATTCCGGAACCGCGCGCGTGCACCTGGATAGCCGAAGCGCGCGGTTGGGTGTGTCGACCGTTTCGGCGACGTGGTTCGGCGGTGGAGGCACGCTCGGCCACAGTCTGCCCGTCAGGGTGACCGGTACGCCGACCACGCTGTACCTATGGGCAGAGGTCACGCGGGCTGAGGTCGATGAGGTGCTGATCGAAGAGTTTGCCTCGTCGACGCGATATCGCCTGTACGCCGAAGTGGTCGACCGGCTCGGCCAGCGGGTAGCGGGTACGTACCAGGTCCGCTGGTGGCCGGTCGTATCCCGAGCCGGGGCGCAGGTGTATCCGCAAGTCAGTGAGACCAGAGACGGCGTGGCGACAGCGATCTTCGACTTGCAGCACGTTGACGGCAGGCCGTATCCCGAATCGACCTCCGTGCAGGCCTGGTTGATAGCCAAGGCGCAGGTCAACAACAACGGCCTCATTGGCAATTTGCTGGGACCGGGTGAGCCGCTGCGCGCGCGCTGGAATGATCTGACCTGGTTGGGGCCGGAGATTCCCGTGAGTGAGGCTGTCGCCAGTATCTCGAGCGTGGTCTCGGCAGCCTGGTTGCGGACCGAGGCGGGAGGATGGCAGGCCTGGTTCACGGCCGATGTCCCTGGGGCAGTCGACTTTACCCTCAGCCCCGGCGATCGGTTCTACCTCGTGTTGCGCTCGGCGGCGCTATTGGAGAACGTCCAGCGACGCTAAGCGTCGCTGGTGGCCGCAACGCCAACCCGTCATAGAGTGAGTCTGTGATGCTCCGCAGCGCATGGGTCGTCGTACTCTTCCCGCTCGTCGCCGGTCTGGTTCTGCTAGCCGCTCAAGTCTCCGCCCAATCCTCGCAGGAGTGGGTCGTGACTTCGAGCGCCGATTCGGGCCAGGGCACGCTGCGCTGGGCGATCGATGGTGCGAACGACTCGCCCGGTGACGATGTGATTAGCTTCAGCGGTGCGATGACCATCCGGCCGCGTTCGGCGCTACCGGCGCTCACCGGCGAGAACATTTCAATCGATGGGTCGAGCGGCGATGTGTCGCCCGACGTCGCCCCGCGAATCTGGATTGATGGCGCTCGCGCCGGCGACGCTGCCGGCGTTGAAATCGTCGCAGCGGGCAGCATGGTTCGTGGCATCGGTGTCTTCGGCTTCGAGCGCTACGGAATCGGGGTGGTAGGCGTCGATGCGAGTCAGGTCACGATCGACGGCAACTGGATTGGGCTGCGACCCGACGGCACGGCATCGGCAAACCGTCTGAGCGGCGTCGCGGTGATCGGTGGGGCCAGCGGGGCGCGGGTGTCGAACAATCGAATCGCCGGCAACAGCGTGCAAGAACGGACCGGACACGGCATTGTCATCGGTGGTGGAGGCAGCGTTGACGCGGTCGTGTCCGGCAACGTGATCGGGATCAGCGGAGACGGCTCGCCGCTGCCCAACGATGATGGAATCCTGGTCGTCGACTCTGCCCAGGCGACGATCCGTGACAACACGATTGGCAATAGCAGGGTGGCGGGGATTGAGTTGCGGGACACGCGCGAGGTGATCGAAGTCGACGGGAATCGGATCGGAATCAGACGCGACGGCGCGGTGGCTGCCAACGATGTGGGTCTGTTCCTGGGCCCGGGTTCGGCGTTGGCTCGTGTTGGCATTCGGGAGGCCAATCTTGTGGCCGGCAACCGAGTGGGGATCGCCGTCGAACAGGGCGCTCGCGAGGCGCAGATCGAAAACAACTGGGTCGGCCTGGCCCCGCGCGATCCATTGGAACCAGTAACTCCACTGGCCTTGCCCCACGCAGTGATCAGGCCAAACCGTGAGCGAGGCATCTCGGTTATTGCCGGAGCAGCCAAGATTGAGCTACGCAACAACGTTGTGGCAGCAGGCGACTTCGGCGTCGTCGTTGACGACGTGAACACCACACGTGTGAGCCTGACTCGCAATGTTGTTGCCGGTTCTCGCCAGGGACCGACCGAGGCGGCGATTGATGTTCGCGCCGGGACCGAGATCACGATCGGCGACGATGCAGGATTCGGCAATCACGTCTGCGGCGCGGAGTTCGGGATTCGACTAGCGAATACCGAAGAGCCGAAGGTGCACTCGAACTCCGTGGGCGCCAGCGTCGCGTCCCGGGTCCGGTTCGACAGCGACGAACGGCTGACCTGGGCGATTCGCCTCGACGACGCCGTCGTGCGGGCTCAGGTCAGCGGCAACCTGATTAGTGACTCGTCGGGAGCGGGGATTTCGGTTGTCGGGTCGAACTCTCAGGACAATCTGCTGATTGGCGCCGTCTCGTCGCGGACTACGTTGGGCCAAAATCAGTTCTCGGGAAACAACCTGGACATTGATCTTGGCGCGGATGGTCCGACAGAGAACGATCTGCGCGATCGTGACAATGGCCCGAACCGCCTGCTCAACCATCCAGTGTTGGTTGGACACACGCTCAGGCGAATCAGCGCCGGTAGCTACCGGTCGACGTTCAGCGGAACGGCGACTCCGGGCAGCCGGGTGCATATCTTCGTGCTGGACGCCTCAGGCGAACGACAACACGCCAGAAGTCAGCCCGCCAACAGCGGAGGCAAGTGGGAAGTCAGCACGGCCGTGATCCCGTCGGGGGCAGTCCGAGCGCTCGCGGTGACGACGGCCGGCGCGACATCCGAGTTCTCTCCAGCGTTCCTGCCCTCGCAGCGTGTGAAACTTGTCGGCGGCGTGAACTGGTTCGCCTGGACTGGTCCGGCGATGGGCATCGAAGAGGCGATGTCGCCGCTGTTGCGGCGGCTGGAAACCGTCTGGGTCTGGAAGTCAGCGGAGGAACGCTGGCTCGGCTGGTCGCCGCTGGTGTCATCTGCTCCGGCCGATCCGCAAGGCGGTTTGGAGATGTTGGAGACGGGCGATGTCGTCAGGATGCAGCTGTCATCTCGTGCCTCGGGCGACTTCTTCGTCCCTGCGGGAGGCGTAGTCGAACGGCCGACGGTGCCGGCCCTGAAGCAGGGCATTAACAGCGTGACCTGGTTGGGCCGTGGGGTCGACTCACTTGACGCGCTCGCGGAGATCGACGCGGCGCAATCCGGCTTGATCGGCAACGTCTGGCAGTGGGATGGCGACTCGTGGGCGTTGATCTGGCCGCGATTGAGGCGGGCATGGGATCCCGGTTGGTGGGCATTCCCGGCCCTCTGGATCCGGGCGATCCGGGACGGGGAGTTGACTCTCCCCTAGTGCCCGCGCCCGAAGCTTGCAGCGAGCCTCTATGCGCCGTCGTCGGATGTGAGGGTTTCCACGGCGATCAGGACGACAATCGCTCGTTCGCCCTCCTGGGAGATTCTCAACTCGCCCCGGAACGCTGGATTGTCGGCGTCGCGGAAGGTGATGAAATCAACGCCGGCGCGCTGGGGGTCGGCAGTCACGCGCCAGGGATCGGTGTCGAGCTTCGAACGGAACCAGTTGAACAGATCGTCGGCTTCCTCCTCTTCGGTCTGCCAGCCGACGATCAGTTCGCGACGATTCTGGGTGTCGGTAAAGGCCGAACCGAGCAGGTCGAGCGCTTCGTGCTCCGGGAAGCTGGGTGGGAGTTCGTCGACCAGGCCCTGTACTCGGACATCGGCGATTGCCGTGCGGTCTGAGATCAGCAGGTAGTTGCGGAACAGCCGCTGGGCGGCCAGTCGTTCCTCGTCGTCGCTGTTGTCACATGCTGCTGCGAATCCGCCAACCAGCGTGATCAGCAGGATCAAGATGATCGGGATTCGTCTGGTCATGGGCGGTCTCTCGAGCGCTGGACTGCGATGACGGTCCGCGGCGTATGGGGTGGACGGTGGGATTCGAACCCACGAATACCAGGGCCACAACCTGGCGCCTTAGGCCTCTAGGCGACGCCCACCACGCGCGGAGATTGCGTCAGCTCGACACGGGGGTCTTCCGCTGCCGCGTCAGGTCAGAGTATCACCGACCGCTGCGCGCGAATGTCAATCGGGTCAAGCGATTCGTTGAATGAGCAGAGCCGCGAGCCCAAGGAAAAAGAGAAATCCCAGCATGTCGGTGGCCGTGGTGACGAAGATGCTGGCCGCGAGGGCCGGATCGGCGCCGAGGCCGCGCAGGATGATCGGGATCAGCAGGCCAAACAGACCGGCCACGACCATTGTGCCCAGCATCGCCGCCCCGACGGCAACGCCCAGCCAGGGATTGTCCTGCCAGACCCATCCAACGACTCCAACGAGCAACCCGAATGCAATGCCGGAGACGATGCCGATGATTGTCTCGCGAGGCAGCACCAGCCGCGTGAAGTGTCGATCAAACTCGCCCAGCGCCATCGCCCGGACCGCGAGCGTCGTGACCTGCATACCGGCATTGCCGCCTTGTCCGGCAATGATCGGCAAGAAGATCGCGAGCGCGGCGACGCGCGCGAGGGTGCTCTCGAAGGCGGCGACGACGGCAGCCGCGGCGAAGGCTGTCGCGAGGTTCAGGAGCAGCCATGGCAGACGGCGCCGAAGCGCCGTCGTCACGGGCGTGGTCAGCGCTTGGTCGTCCACGAGCCCAACGAGACGGTACATATCCTCGGTGGCCTCCTGCTGGGCGATATCAAGCAGATCGTCCGACGTCGTGACGCCGACAAGACGGCCGTCGTCGTCGAGAACCGGCAGCGCGTGGAGGCCGAACCGCTGCAGGATCTTGAGCGCATCCTCCTGGTCCATGTCGGTGGTCACCGTGGGGCCAATCGGCTCCATCAAGTCGCGCAGCGCGGTCATTGGTGGCGCGAAGACCAGCGAGTGCAGACCGATCGAGCCGAGCAACACACCCTCCGTGTCGACGATGTAGACGGTGTCGCGCACGGTCGGTGCGGGCGCAGCGGCTCTCAGGACGGTGAGTGCCTGCTCGGCGGCGAGGTGTGGTCCCAGCACCATCAGCTCGGGCGCCATGATCCCGCCGGCCGAGTCGTCGTCATGTTGAAGCAGCGGCTCTACCAGACCCGCCTTGGGCAAGCGGTCCAGCACCAGCTCAGCGTCGGTCAGGGGGATGGCGTGGAGGACATCGGCGCCCAGTTGGGCCGGGGTCTCGTCGAGCGCCGCAGTCAGCTGCGGGAGGGCAACGTCCGGAGCGACATGCTCAAGCTCTTCGGGGGTGAGAAACGGGAGCAGTTCGGCGAGCGTGTGGGAGTCGATTCGGTCGAGCAGGCGGCGCCGCTCCCGGCCGTCGAGCGCGGCCAGCGCGTCCGCCTGGTCGGCGGGGTGCAGGTTGTGCAACAACGCGGCGGCGGTGGCCAGCTCTCCGGTATCGACCCGGGCGACGACATCCCACACGGCCGAAGACGGTTCGGTTCCCAGGCCGGCGCCACGAGTGGATCGAGCGTGTTGACTGGGCGTTCGTTGGGCCATATGCGAATCCGCCAAATGCGGGCGGGCCGAACCCTGCGGAGTAAGCTGAGGCCGTGCGCCCGTAGCTCAGCGGATAGAGCACCAGGCTTCGGACCTGGGGGTCGGGGGTTCGATTCCCTCCGGGCGTGCCATACCACCATGCCCGAATTGCGCTCAGATTACAATCGCGTCTCTCGACCCGTCCGGCACACTGCCAGCTGTCCATAGCAGCTGTCTGCCCCATCCGAGTGGACATCTTGCTGAGCTGACGGAAACCGGCCGTGCGCTACCTTGCAGGGCATCTGAGTTGCGGATCGGCGTTGGGAGCGGATGATGTTCATTGGCTGGTTCACGGAGCGGCCGTATCAGGATCCTGAGGCGTCGTGGTGGGGACGGACCGGACGGCGCTTGACCGACCTTGACTCGTCAAATGACGAGTATGACCCGGTACTGGGCGCCAATCTGTACCACCGCTATCTGGACGAGGCGGTCGCTGCCGAGGAGGCAGGATTCGACGGCATCGTGCTCAACGAGCACCACTCGACGCCGTTCTGCATGGGTTCGGTGATCAACGTTGAAGCGGCGATCCTGGCTCGAATCACCCAACGGGCGAAGATTTGCCTGTTGGGCAACATCCTGCCGATCTGGGAGGATCCGCTGTGGCTGGCCGAAACGCTGGCCGAGATCGACATGATCTCGGGTGGACGGCTGATCACCGGCTGGGTGCGAGGGACGGGACGCGAATCGCTCGCGCACAACTCGCAGTCGCCGTACAACTGGGAGCGCTATCAGGAGGCGCACGACCTGGTGGTCAAGGCCTGGACTGACGCCGGACCCTTCCGCTGGGAGGGAGAACACTACGACTACCGCTACGTGAATCCGTGGTCGAAGCCCCTACAGAAACCGCATCCGCCAATCTGGATTCCCGGCGCGGTCTCCCAGCGCACCGTCGCGTGGGCGGCCGAGCGCCGATATCCCTACGTGATGTTGGCGACCCGGCTCGCTCCTACGCGTGATTCGTTTGCCTACTACGACAAAGTCGCGGCAGAATTCGGCTATGAGGCCGGACCGCAGCATCGCGGCTACCTGTGGAAGGTCCACGTTGACGAGACGGAGGAGCTGGCTGAGGAAGTCGGTCGGAAGTACCTCACCGGTCCAGGCAACATCTTCCTCGAAGGTTCGCGCGGTGACGTCAAGCGTCACATCCAGAACCTGCCAGGCATGATCGACCGTCGGCGATTGCTGCCGACGGCAGGCGTGCGGCACGTTGAGGAGTCGCGCGGCGCGAGCCAGGTCAATCCGGACGACTACAAGCGGTTGACTTTGGACGCCGCCGAGGGCTTTGTCGAGACAGAGGACACGTACCGCGGGCTGGAAGAGTCTTACAGCATCATCTCCGGCACTCCAAAGACGGTGATCCCGAAGATCCGGCATGTCCTGGAGTTCATCCGTCCCGGCAGTATCTGTTTCTGGGACGGGGACGGGTCGATGTCTCACGAGGACTCCATGCGCTCGCTCCGCCTGATGGGCGAGGAAGTGTTGCCCGCCGTCCGGGAGATGGCGCAGGAGCTTGACCTGCCCGGTCCCTTCGACCTCCCCGAGGATTCGGAAGCGGTCGGAATTTCACCGGCGGCGATGGCGACGGTTCAGAACCCGACCTAGCCGACCTGGCTTCGGACAACGCATTTCTGGCCCTGAGCCCTGCCTGGCGGAGCGTGCGCGCCGTTGTCCGGTCCTCGTGACCGGTAACAATTGCCATCGTCACACGAAATCCTTATGAACAGTCTTCGCTTGACCACGTGATGCTTGCCGATCGTTCTGTGCCGTCTGGGCAGTGTTGATTGTTGAGGCTGCGTAAAGCGGTACTGGTGCGAGTAACGCATCGGTTGCTTGCCTTCGTCCTCAGGACGCAAAGTGCAAACAGCGCTTCGCGAGAGGACGAGTTGATGCAGGTCGCGACCGGTGTCCAGCGATGGATCGTGGTTCTGACGGCCGTGACGATCGTCCTGTTCGGAGTCGTCGCGTCGGCCCAATCGTCTGATCCGATTGTGCGGTTCTTCGGGTTCAGCGGCGATGTCACGATCAATGGCGAACCGGTGGGCCCGGGCACGGTGATTGCGGCGATGGTCGGCGACGAAG
The DNA here is from genome assembly GCA_009838735.1 of Chloroflexota bacterium. GTDB lineage: Bacteria > Chloroflexota > Dehalococcoidia > Bin125 > Bin125 > Bin125. Next base: position 51,533 of record VXQZ01000038.1, on the reverse strand, counting down.
AGATCGGCAGCACGACGGTCAACCAGGCGGGCGCCTGGATCCTCGATATCTACGTGCACGACCTGGGTCCCGACTCCTGCACCATGGCGCTTGTCGTGGACGGTCTCCGCGCTCCGGACGAATGGCATTGCGGCGAGGCGAGGGTACGACTTGCACTGGTGCGCGACGGTCAGGATGGCGACTCCAGCAGCGCACCTGACTCGCTGGAGGAGAGCGAGGAAGACGAAGCGGTGCAGAGCCAACCTGCCGACGCGAACGGGGAGAGCGGCTCGCAGGCGAGCGCTGAGCAGGACGACGCCGATGAATCAACAACCGAGACCGAAGAGGACACGGGAGTCGAGCAGTCACGGAACATCGTCCGACCTGGGGCTCCCAGCACCGGGACCGGGGGCGTGCTCGACGCCGAGGAATCGACGAACTGGCCGCGCGCGGTCGCCATTACTGCGCTGCTGACCTTCGGCATCGCTCTCATCGCGCTGCTGATGGGCGGTCGCACGAACAGTACGCAGTGAAACTCGACCTGCCAGACATAACTCAGGATTCGCGTGAGGAATGTGACCGGGGAGCAATGAATCGACAACCAGTCGTTCGCATCGCGCAACGCGAGCACTGCTGAAAGGAACGAGCGATGCCAACAGGCGACGCCACAGGCGGCTTGCGCGACCTCCGCGATTGGGGCAATCTGCTTCGCCTCGCAGTCGCGGTAGCGATGGCTGCAGCGGGGCTGTGGCTTCTGGCTGCCGGACTGGTTGCCGGCGTCCAGGCGCAGAGCCAGTCCGACTCGTCCCAGAGCCCGGACCACTACTACTACCAGTTCTACGGCTACGCACGTGATGTCACCATCGACGGCGAGGCCCTGCAGCCAGGCGACTCGATCACGCCAATTCTCAATGGCGACGCGGTTAAACCCGCCCAGGTCCAGGACAACGGGTTCTTCGTCACATTCCGACACGATGTCAGCAAGCCCGCGATCGGCGACTGCAAGGTGGTGTACCTGGTCCGGAGCCAGCGTCAAGCCAACCCGGTTCAGTCGGACGAGTTCACGTACCAGAAGGGTTGCGGCGATATCCAAGTGCGGCTCTCGCTGTCCTCGGCGGATACGGCTTCATCGGACGATCCTCCCGCGCCGGCGCAACAGACTGGTCAGCTGGAAGCCGACGAGCAGGACCAGGCGGACGACCTGATGGAGGAGCAATCCGATCAGTCTGTTGCACCTCAGGAGGATGAAGCGGAATCGGACGACGAGATGATGCAAGAGGAGCCCGAACGCGACGAGCTGGACGACGCGGCTGACGCCGCAGACGGTCAAGCGGCTCCCGAACCGCTGCGCCCTAACGCTCCCCGGACCGGCTCGGGTGGTCTTGACACCGAGCGCACCGGGACCAACTGGTCTCTCGTTGTCGGTACGGTCGCGTTGCTCGGCGCGATGGTCACCAGCGTGTTGCTGCTCATGCGCCGCCGCAGGGATCAGTCATCGCAATAGTCCGTGGAACAACCAGCGGAAGGCTCGCCAGCCGACACCAGCGGCAGGCAGCACCAGGTGGAGAGTCAGACGATGCGCTCGATGAATCGCCTGAAGTTGACAGACATCAGGACGCGATCAAACAGACCGATGTCGAACTGGAAGCAGCGGGGACGCCGACAAATGATGGGCCTGGATTCCGCCCCTGGGAGCAGCCGATCGTCCGGTAACCGTCAATCGCCGGTTCCAAACGCGCCTATACCGAAACGACAGCCCGGAATGGCGGCGTGACGGCGGCGACCATCGTGTTGTCGACTGCTGTTGAGACGATTGCCCGGGATTGGGCGCATCGCAGGTGCGATGCGGGCAAATGGTGCTGCTAACCTGAGAGTTGATTGCGCGAGAGCGAGAGTTGCAGAGTTAGAGGAACTGAGCGCACATGCTATTGGTGACCCGCAAGGATCAGGAGAGTCCTGAAGCCCTGATTCGCCGCTTCAACAAGATGGTGCAGCGCGACGGCGTGTTGCAAGAGTCGAGGCGACGACGCCGATTTATCAGCAATCGAGAAAAGCAACGCCAGGCGGAACGCCGGGCCGCGCGTCGTCGGCGACGGGCGATGGTCAAGGTTCGCCGTCCGCGAATGCCTCGCTGATTCCGTCGGTTGTTCCTGCAACCGACTTCATTCCTGTTTACTCAATCCTGACCAGGGCCTGACCTTGGCCTGATGTAGCTGCGTACCCTCGACCTTGAGACTGTTGATCGCAGCGAAAGGTCTGGGCGTCGTGCCACCTATCGACAACAGCGGCAAGACCGTCCTCGTGGTTGATGACGAGGCGAACATCCGCGAACTCTGCGCGCTCTATCTCGAGCGCGACGGATTCGCCGTGATCACGGCCAACGACGGAGAGTCTGCGCTGAGCGCCGCCCGGGAGCAATCGCCCGATCTGATCGTGCTCGATCTCATGTTGCCGGGCAAGTCCGGGTTCGAAGTGACCCGCGAGCTGCGCGCGGATGCCGGCGACATTCGCCTGGTCCCGATACTGATGCTGACCGCACGTTCGGAAGACGTCGACCGCATCGTGGGCCTGGAACTGGGCGCCGATGATTACCTGGGCAAGCCGTTTCACCCGCGTGAGCTGACCGCCCGGGTCAAAGCGATCTTGCGCCGGGCTTCATCATCGGAGAGGCGCGGCGTCCCGCACGCTTCCCGCGGCAGGATCGACGTCGGCCCGCTGCGCATCGATTGGGACCGGAGGGAGGCGACGATCTCGGGACGAACGCTCAGGCTGCGCAACAAGGAATTCGAACTGCTCAGGCAGCTGGCCGAGTACTGCGGCATCGTACTCACCCGAGAGCAGCTGCTCGAACAGGTCTGGGGCTACGAGTACTTCGGCGAGACCAGGACGGTCGACGTGCACGTCAATCAGCTCCGCCGCAAACTCGCGCCCAACGACGACGATCCCGGCGTGGCCATCGTCACGGTCAGGGGCGTCGGCTACAAGCTGGTGGAGACCGGTGGTCCCGCCTCGAACTGAAGCCGGGTCGGAATCTTCGTCGAGACGCTCGCGGAATCACACAGATTGTGCTGCACACAGGTGGAATGAACTGGACGATTCCAGACGAATCTGGACAAATCTGGACAAATCTGAACACCAAAACGAACGATCTCCAGTCCAGCACTGCAAATCAGCCCATCCCACCCGAAATTCCGCGCCCGAACATCCCCCGCAACGTCCAGTTCGATTCCAGCCGTGATGTGAGTAGTGGGAGAGGAAGTGCAACATCCTGACCGGCGGATATGGACTCAGACTTTTCGCCGGCTTCGCCGGCATCGTGCTGGTCATGTTGGTCGTGTCCGCCGTCGTGTTCCTCTCCCTCTTCGGCGGGTACCGAGATGACATCGATCGTTCTGAGCTGCGCACCGCCGGAAATGCGCTGAGCGTCGAGATCATCCGCATCCTCCGACGGGCGGCCGACTACGACCGAGAGCAGTTGGTCACCCTGATCCGCGAACAGGCCGAACACGCCGGGCTGATCGTGATCCTGACCGACGGCAAGGGCCACGTGATCCAGGGCTTCGAGCCGAGCCCCGGTTTCAAGGCAGGTCATGCCGACGTGAGCTATGAGGACATCGCCAGTCAGGGCGAAATCAACGGCTGGTTCGACGCCAAACTGCACATTGGAGGCGAGTGGCGGCCGTCGCTGGTCAGAGTGTTGATTCCCCCGGGCGCTGCCAGGAGAGCCGATTCCGGTGTGCTCATGACGGTCACGTTTGGCGACGGACGCGGCTTCGGATCGCTGGACGAATTGGTCGGCCGACTGATCGTCTCAGGCCTGGCCGGGTTGGCAGCTGCAGTCGTCATCGCGATGGTTCTCTCAAGACAACTGATGCGCCCGTTGGAGGCATTGACTGTCGTCGTGCGCCGCTTTGGTCCCGACCGGTACGACATGCGAGCGGCGGAAAGCGGTCCGTCGCAGGTACGCGAACTGGCCTCGGCATTCAACGCCATGGCCGACCGCGTGGCGGACAACGAGCGGGCGATGCGAGGCTTCATCGCCGATGTCTCTCACGAACTGAGAACGCCGTTGACCTCGATCCGGGGGTTCGTTGAGGCGTTGCGCGATGGCACGGCGACCGATCCCGAGCGACAGGCGTCGTCGCTTGAGGTCGTCCATGAGGAGACCCAGCGAATGCTGCGCATGATCGAGCAGCTGCTGGATCTCTCGCGGCTGGAAGCGGGTCAGTCGCGCTTGCAGCGCACGTCGATCGATCTGGACGAGCTGTTCGGCTACGTCGATTCAATGTTCTCCGCACGAGCCCGGGCACAGGGGATTGACATGCGACTCGATATCTCGCCGGCCGCCCCGACTATTGAGGCTGACTATGACCGCCTGGTGCAAGTGCTGAACAACCTGATCGAGAACGCACTTCGCCACACCGAAGCGGGCGCGATCACAGTTTCGGCGCGGGGAGCTGATGATGGTCTGGAGCTCAGCGTCAGTGACACCGGGGAGGGCATTAGCCCTGCGGACCTTGAGCGCCTTTTTGATCGATTCTGGCAGCCGGAGTCACGCTCCGGTCCGGGAGCAGGGCTGGGACTGGCGATCTCCCGCGAGATCGTCCGAGCGCACGGCGGCCGGATCACGGCGGACAGCGATCTAGGCGCAGGCACCACGATCGTGGTCTGGTTGCCTGGCTAACCGCTGCTGTCGGTTCCCCAAAACCCTTGAAGTGAAGGTACTGCGCTAGCTTGCACGGAATTGCGCATCTGATCCGAACGACCAAGCAATGCTCTATTTCCAGGCCGTACTCGGAATCATCCTGATCGTCGGCCTGGCGTGGGTATTGAGTGAGAATCGGCGCGCATTTCCCTGGCGGACTGCCGCGGTGGGCCTGACCATACAGTTTGCGCTGGCAGCCCTGCTGATCAAGGTGCCTGGTTCGCAGATTGTGTTCGAATGGATCGGCGACGGCGTTGACGCGCTGGTGCGCTCGACGGAGGCAGGGACGACCCTGGTCTTTGGATTTCTCGGCGGTGGAGCGCTTCCGTTCGAGGAGTCGTATCCCGGCGCCGCGTTTGTCTTCGCCTTCCGCTCGTTGCCGCTGGTCATCTTCATCGGTGCACTCTCGGCCGTGCTGTACCACTACCGGGTGCTGCCGTTGATCGTGCGAGGATTCGCGTTCGTCTTGAGCAAGACCCTGAACATCAGCGGCGCAGCCAGCTTCTCGACCGCTGCCAACGTGTTCATCGGCATGGTCGAGGCGCCCTTGCTTATCCGGCCTTATCTGCAGAACATGAGCCGTTCCGATCTGTTCATCGTCATGACCGGTGGTATGGCGACGATCGCAGGAACGGTCTTCGTCCTGTTTTCTGTGATTCTGGAAGGAATCATTCCCGATCCCGCCGGACATCTGCTCACGGCGTCGATCATCAGTGCGCCCGCCGCCGTGGTGATCGCGCTGATCCTGATCCCTCGCGCCGACGATACGGTCGACGAAACCAGGGTCGAGTTCGCGAAGCTGTATGACAACGGAATCGACGCGTTGACTCGCGGCACGATTGACGGCTTACGGCTGTTCGCCTACATCGTCGGCATGCTGATCGTGTTCGTCGCGCTGGTCGAGCTGGCCAATATCATCCTTGGCGCATTTCCCGATGTCGACGGCGCCGATCTCACGATGCAACGCATCTTTGGCTGGGTGCTGGCCCCGGTCGTCTGGGTGCTCGGCATTCCCTGGTCCGACGCCATCGACGCCGGTCAGTTACTGGGCACGAAGGTGGTGCTCAACGAGCTGGTGGCCTATATCGATATGTCCAATCTGCCCCAAGGTGCATTGAGCGAGAAGAGCGCGTTGATCATGACCTATGCCATCTGCGGATTTGCCAACTTCGGCAGCGCCGGCATTCTGATCGGCGGTCTGGCGGCGATCGTGCCCGAGCGTCGCGGCGAACTGGCGCAGCTTGGGCTTAAGTCGATCATTGCGGGCACGATGGCGACCTGCATGACGGGCGCCCTTGCGGGGCTGCTGTTCTGGTAACGGGCCGGACCTGTGCCGGACCTGCGATACGCTGCCTGCCATGGATCCCCGGCAGCAGTTGACGCTTCTGACGGCAGCGATGACTCGCGACGCGTTGGTTGCAACCGGCGCGTCTGCGGTGTCGTTTGAGCCCCCGGTTGCGGGCTCGTTGGCGACACCGTTCAGCGCCAACGGCTCAAGTGGATACATGGCCGCTTGCCCCCTGTTTGATGTCGCGGCGCTACAAGGCGACGGTCCGACGCTCGCGCGCAAGGTTGGGCTTGAGGAACGGCTGCATGCGTACGGCGGCCGTGATCTGGTGCTCTGGGTCCCCCCCGGCGCGCCACTTCCGGACGACGCCGATCATGCGGCCGGACAGATCGCCGATGCGGCCCGCGACCTGGAGGTCGGCGAGAAGGGCGAAGTGACGTTCAAGGTCGACGTCGCGGTGCGAAAGACGGGCAGCGACGGCTCATACATGAGCGTGCTGGGCGGGCTTTCGCAGCAATGGGCTCGTTTCACGAACCAGGTGATGGGTGAGTACCAGCTCGACGCATCCAACATTCATCGCCTGCCCGAAGATGAGCAGAAGGTCACGCAGATGGTCGATTTCCTTGTCCTCGTCGCCAACGGCATCCGCAAGGAAGGCGTGGCGACGACGGTCAAGGGAGAGGACACTTGGCGAATTCAGCGGCTCGGCGGCGTCGAAGAGCCGATCGTCGTTTGCGCGCCACCGACGTCGGTCGTTGATGGGCGCATGGTCCGGCGACTGATGCGTCGCTCGCTGCGTGAGGCGGAGGAGGCGATCGGCGGCGCGAGCGGTTTCCGCATTGCGTCGATGGTCACACTGGCCAACAGCCTCGACCGGGAACTGGTCACAACTGCGCTGCGCGGAATCGATCCAATGATCCTCGCTGGCTGGGATTACATGCCGCTGCTGGTGGACGGTCAGATCAGAACGCTGCTCGAACCGTCAGCGCCGTTGGCGTGACGGTTCGAGCAATGCCGCGTTCCTACTAGCCCTACTAGTTGTCATCCACTTCCGTGGTAATCACGGAACGGTCGGTCCCATAGACCGTCTGCAGCCACTCGCGCGCATTGTCGGAGGTGTACAGGCGCGGCCCGAGCAAGACCGGCAACTGAGACAGCAGGGCGTGAGGATCGTCGACCTTGTACAGCTCAAGGATTCGCGGAATCGTGCGGGCGAGCTGCAGCATGGAGCTCAAGGCGTAGAAGGCCTGGTACTGCGGCACGGTATCAACCGAGAAGAGGATTTCGCCGTCCCTGATCGCCTCGAGCACCTCTCGATTCTCGTCGAAGGTCGCGATCTTGATGTCTGCGCCCGTTTCACGCACAACTGCTAGAGCGGCGCTGCCGATGTCGGAGTTCAGGGTGACGACACCGCCGAACAGGGGCTCACCATCTTCGCCCACGAGTCGTTCTCTCAGGTTGTCCTTTGTAGCTTCGATGTCTCCCACGCCGGTGACATGGAACCGCTCGATTGAACCGTTGGTGTAGCCCTCTTCGAGGCCGTCGCAGCGCTCGTCGAGGCCGACGTTGCGAGCTTCATGGATGACGCATGCGACGTTGCCGGTGACGCCACGCTCGACGAGCAGCGCGCCGACCTGTCTGCCGGTTTCCGGCTCGTTCACACTGACGTGTCGAGAGGAGCCGACCGACTGGTAGTCCTGAAGGCCGGAGTTGAAGGTGACAACAGTGATGCCTGCGTCTACAGCCGAGAGCAGGACATCCCTGAGTGGCTCCGGATCTGCGAGCGATGAGCCCACCGCGGTTGCACCATCGTCGAGGCACTGTTGGAGCATCTCTGCCTGGATCTGGGGCGTCGCTCCGTGCATCACCTGGACGGTGATGCCATCGTGATAGACGTCCCAACGGTGGGCCATGGCTTCGAACTTGTAGGTCCAGAACCCATCGTCGCCGGGCTGGGCATGCGTGACCAGGCAGAACAACTCATCCTCGGGAACGGGGACCTCGATTGAGACTGCGCTACTGGAGTACCAGTGATTCGCCTGAGCGCCGGCGGGGACGAATCGAGAGTCAGGGCGCTGGCGATCTCCCCAGCTGTCGCCGTCATGCTGTTGAACGGCGACTTCGACCCGGCCGTCTTCGAGGTGGCGGGCATTCACCCGCACTTCCACCTCTCCGGAGGTTGCGGCCCAGACACTTCCCATCACAGCGGCCGTCAATCCAATCCCGAGCACCAGCCACATCAATCGTGATTTCATCATTCAGTCCTTCAAGTCTTGCTTAGCTACACAGAACTAACACGGTGAGCAACACGCTAACGGCATATCGTCAAATGGTCGGCAAAGACCTTGAATTTCTATGGACGTGATTGCCTTTGTCTATGGAAGATCGGCTGGCTGGCCAACTGTGCCGGCCATCTGTTAGGTGTCGGTTAGGAGGTTTCGGACCGATTTTACGCCCGCTCGACGATTGTCACCTGACCGCTGGATCCGTCGACCCTGAGCAGGTCCCCGGAGCGAATCTGCTGCGTGGCCTTCTGCACGTTGACGACCGCCGGGATGCCGAACTCTCGGGCGACGATCGCTCCGTGGCTCAGCACGCCACCGATTTCCGTTACGACGGCGGCGGCGAGCGGGAAGATTGGCGTCCAGCCCGGGTCAGTAAAGCGAGCGACGAGGATCTGTCCTGGCGTCAACTCGCGACCAGTTGCGGCGTTCTCGGCGACGTGAGCTCGGCCCTCGGCCTCGCCGGTCGATGCAGCAATGCCGCGTAGTGTTAGCGGCAGATCTGGGTCCTGTTCAGCCTCAATTTCCGGATCGTCAATCTGGTTTTCTGCAAACGACTCTTCTGCTGTTTCAGCGGACGCGGCAGCGATCGGATCGCCGTATCGATCGCGTAGGGGCGGCGCCAGCGATTTCTTCCACTCCTCGAATTGCAATCGACGACGTCGGATGCGGCTGCGCATCCGGGCGGCAATCCTCGGGTCGCCAGAACGCCGTGTGAGTGTCGCCAACTCCTCGAACAGCAGGTAGTAGACATCGTTGGGATCGTCGATCAGTCCTCGTTCGATCCAACGGTCGGCGAGCTCGCGCCACAAGAGTCTCTGTTGCAGCGAGAGTTCCAACAGCGTGAACTTAGGATTCTCGCGTAGCGGCTGGAGGCGGCGGGCCTGCGTAATCTGCGCTCGAAACAGGCGCCAGCGCAGGCGTCCCATGGGATGTCGAGAGAGACGCTCCTGGATTTCGGCTTCGGCGTCGCGGCGTGCGGCCTGTTGGCGTTCGATGAATTCGTCCGGATCGTTTCTCTCCGGATGCAGCACATAGTCGCGGAAGGTGTCGAGGATCAGTTCTGGTTGCTCGACCCAACGCGGTTCCGCCGCCTCAAGTTCTCCTGCAGCGCGATGGCCATACTCAGCCATGAAATCGTCGAGGTCGTCACGCAGCCACGCGATCGCGTCGGGCAGTCGCTTGCTGTGGACCGCGCCCCAAAGACTGCCGGCGTCTTCGTCTCGGACAAAACTGGTGGCCTGTGCGTCCTGCGCTGCACGATGGGCCACGCGCCGGAGTGCGATGTTGCCCTCCTGAGTCCGGATCCCCGGCAGTCCCTGCATCACCCCAAGGGACAGTCTGCGCTGGTTCGAGCCGAGCCAGCGGTCGGTGGCCCAGAGCAGGCCCTGAGCGGCGCTGAACACGGCCGACTGGGCGCGCATCAGGAAAATGGTCTGGCGTTCGCTTTCCGCACTGGAGCGCGACAGCTCTCGGAAGATTTCTCGATCGGACAGGTTGGCTTTGTCGAGCGACCTGAGTCGGTCGCGTTCGTCTTCGCAGGATTGCCGCTCGGCCGGCCAGATTTTGGGCAGCTGATCCTGGTCGCGCAACCAACGGATCATGAAGGGAAGCTGTCCCAACATCGTGAACCATTGAATCTTCGTGGAACGTTGTCCGTTACCGCCGGGACGAACGACTTCGGCTGCTTCCGGCCCGCCGACGGCCTCGAGGAAATGTGTGCCGGTCAGCCCCAACCGCGTCTGGATGATCTCCATCATCAGGCCGATGTTGAAGTAGGCGTAGCCGTTGTACAGGGCGACGAACCGCCGTCCCTCCGTCCAATCGCCCCAGGGAGCGTGGAAGCCGCGATCCAGGGCGTCGGCGATCACCGACCAGCTCAACGGAGTCATCACATTCGGGATCACCTCGCCGGCGTTGGCCCGCGACCAACGGTCGAGTTCTCCCTGAATGTGAGGCATCCCGCGTCCCGGGCCGCCGCCCCAGGGCAGCGGGTCGTCGATGAGACGGGCGTCGCTGGCGTCGATGTTCCCGGAGCCGTAGGCTCGCCAGCGCAGCACAGCAGGTCCGCCCAACTCACGCTCGATGTCAAGCAGTTCCTCGCGCACCGCGGTCAGCGTCTCAGCGTCGCCGTAGTCGGAGATGCTGATTGGGCCGCGACGCGGCAACGACACCGAGCGCGGAGCTGCGCCCTCGAAGTCGATCCGTAGCGCAGCCAGATCTCGGCCGAGCGGGTCCTCCGACCAGGCCAGACCGCCAGTGTGCTCCGCTAACGTCGCATTCATACGCTCAGCATATGCAAGGATTCGGCAGCCTGCGATTGAACTGGTGGAGAGTTGGCATCTGTGCCCGACCCTGATCGATCTGAGAACCAGAGAGCCCTGCCGACTGGTAAGGCACCGATCGCTCTGCTGTCTGAGGTGTTCATGGCGACGCAGGATTCGCGGGTTGTTCAGGGTGCGGGGGTCGGACTTGACGCCGCGATCATTGAGTGGGGGGATCGCGCTCTGGTCGCGGCGTCCGACCCAATCACCTTTGTCGACGCCAACGCGGGTCGGTTGGCCGTCGCGGTCAATGCCAACGACGTCTTCTCGGTCGGCGCCGAGCCTGAGTGGATGCTGGCAACGGTTCTGACGCCGGAAGGCGTGGACGCCGAAGTGATTCGGACGCTCCTTGCCGATCTGTCCCTGGCCTGCGATGAGTCGGGAGTCGGGCTGGTCGGGGGCCACACAGAGATTACCGATGCTGTCGTGCGCAGCGTCGTCTCCTGCACCATGATTGGCAGTGCGCCGCTGGAGCAGATCATCCCCTCGAATGGCGCAGTGGACGGCGACGTCATCGTTCAGGCCGGTGCGGCAGCGGTTGAAGGCACGGCGATCCTGGGCCATCCGCAGCTCATCGACGATCCGGGCGTAAGCATCGCTGCGGCCGCGAGGGCGCTTCGAGGGATTGAGGGGGTCCATGCGATGCACGATGTCACCGAGGGCGGCATTGCAACCGCAGCGCTCGAGTTGGCGGAGGCTGCCGGCCTGCAGCCGCAGTTGGATGCCGAAGGCATCATCTGGCTGCCGGAGACACTGGCTTTGCGCGAAGAGCGTGATCTGGATCCGTTGGGGCTGCTCGGCTCGGGCACATTGCTGGCCGCCGTCTCGCCCGAGAGCCTGGATCGTGCGCTCGCCGAGTTGTCCAACGCGAGTGTGCAAGCATCGCCGATCGGCCGGGTCACGGCCGGGTCACGCGCTACACTCAGATCCGGCGGTCGGATGGGACCGCTTCCGCGCTTCGTGCGCGACGAGGCGTTGCGGGTGTCCGAAGATACCCGGCGTTCTACACCGTGATGTGGCGCCAACCGAGTTCGAGCGAGCAGGTTGGCAGCGGACAGGAGTCGATGTGAGCGCACATGTGAACGGGAAACCGGCCACCGTTGGGCAGCTAAAGGAATCCGGCTACCAACCCAGAACCGTCCGTGAAGAGATTCGCGACAATCTGATTGCCCGACTCGAGGAAGGCGGACCGCTGTTCCCGGAGATTCACGGATATGAGGACACGGTCGTCCCGGCGCTCGAGAACGCGCTGCTGGCGGAGCAAGATGTCATCTTCCTCGGTGAGCGGGGCCAGGCCAAGAGCCGCATCATCCGCGCTTTGACCGGACTGCTTGACGACGAGATCCCGGCGCTTGAAGGCGTCGAAATCTACGAGGAACCCCTCGCGCCGATCTCACTCGAGGGTCGGCAGAAGGCAGAAGAACTCGGAGACGACGCGCCGATCCGTTGGGTGGCGCGCGGTGACCGCTACGGCGAAAAGCTGGCGACGCCCGATATCACGATCGCCGACCTGATCGGCGAGGTGGACCCGATCAAAGTGGCTGAAGGTCGCTATCTGTCGGACGAGCTGACGATCCACTTCGGTCTGATCCCACGCACCAACAGGGGAATCTTTTGCATTAACGAACTGCCTGACCTGGCGGAACGGATCCAGGTAGGGCTGCTCAACATCATGGAAGAGCGCGATGTCCAGATTCGCGGCTTCCGCGTTCGGCTGCCGCTGGACGTGTTGATCGTGGCATCGGCTAATCCCGAGGACTACACCAATCGCGGCCGGATCATCACGCCACTGAAGGACCGTTACGGCGCCCAGATCCGCACGCACTACCCGTCCGAGCTTGAGACGGAACTGGAGATTGTCTCCCAGGAAGCGGCGCCGATGGCTGCGCCGGGTCGCAACATCAACATGCCCGACTACATGGCCGAGATCGTGGCTGAGATTGTGCGCCTGGCCCGTCGCAGCCCGGACGTGTCACAGCGTTCGGGCGTTTCCGTGCGAGCGTCGATCTCCGGATACGAGACGCTGACTGCCAACGCGATGCGGCGCGGCATCCTCGGCGGCGAGGATCAGATCGCCCCGCGCATCTGCGACCTCTGGCACCTGGCTCCTGCGCTGCAAGGCAAGATGGAGTTGGAGACCGTTGACGAGGGTGCCGACGAGAAGGTGATCGAAAAGCTGATTGCCGGGGCCATTGCCGTCGTCTTCGGTCGTTACTTCGAGCTCGGCGAGCTGGAGCCGGTGATTGCGCAGTTCAAGTCGGGGCTCGCGGTCGAGGTAGGCGAAGCGCTCAAGGCTGGAGACTATGCGGCCATCGTCGGCCGCGTCGAGGGTCTGGACGAGGCACTACAGCCGCTGAACGTCGGCGAGGACGCCGCCTCGCTAGCTGCTGCGGTCGAGTTCCTGTTCGAGGGGCTGCACCTGAACAAACGACTCAACAAGGATGTCGTCGGCGGTAACGTCTTCTACCGCGCCTAGACTGCGGGCACCTTGCCGCCGACCTCATTGATGGAGTGAGCCATGCCCGCCCGATTCCGGTTCTCACAATGGGATGGCACGCAGGACATTCCGGCGCTCGACGCCGACGATGTCCTGCAATCGCTCTCCGACGACCTGCTCTCGTTCGGCGATCTGCAGCAGGCGCTGCGCAACATGATGCAGCGCGGGATTCGCACACCCGACGGCGACCGCACCGACGGTATGCGCGACCTGCTCCAGCGCCTGCGCCAACAACGGCGGCAGCAGCTCGAACGCTTCGACCTCTCCTCGGTCTTTGACGACATTCAGCGTCAGCTCGACGAGATCCTGGATATGGAGCGGGACACGCTCGACGATCGCCTGGACGAGGTCGGTCCCCGCCCGCAACCTCAAGAGCCAACCGGGGACCAGATGCCCGGTGACCCGAATCAGCAGGGTCAGCCTCAGGGTCAGATGAGCGACCAGCAGGACGGTCAGCAGGGAGAGCAGCAGGGCGGACAGCAGCAGGCTTCGCCACTGACCGAAGACGAGATGGAGCGACTCAAGGAAGCGTTGCGGCAGCGGCTGGAGCGAAAGCAGGAGCAGATAGACCGTCTGCCGGAAGATGCGGCTGGGCAGGTGAAGGAGCTGCAGGAGTACGAGTTCGAGGACGATGAAGCGCGGCAGAAGTATGAGGAACTGCTGGAACAGCTCAAGCAGTCGATGATGAACCGCTTCTTCCAGGACATGAGCCAGATGATGTCCGACATGTCACCCGAGGACATGGAGCAAATGCGCGAAATGATGCGCGACCTCAACGAGATGCTGGAGCGTCAGCGTCGCGGCGAAGATCCGCGTTTCGATGAGTTCATGGACAAATGGGGCGACATGTTCGGCGACGATCCGCCGCAGTCGCTGGACGAACTGGTCGAGCAGATGCAGCGCCAGGCCGCGCAGATGCAGAACCTGATGTCGTCGCTTCCGGGCGACATGCGTCAGCAGCTGGGCGACATGATGCAGCAGCTGATGGGCGAGATGGGCATGGAACAGGAACTGGCCCAGCTCGCGCAGAATCTCGAATCGCTCTACCCGATGCGCGACCTGCTCAACCAATATCCCTTCCGTGGACAGGAAGAAATCGACCTGCAGGCCGCGATGTCGCTGATGGGCGACATGCAGCAGCTCGACGAGCTCGAGCGCGCCCTCGAGCGGGTGCAGTACGGCGGCAACATTGACGACATCGACCCGGATCAGCTCGAAGAGTTGATGGGCGAAGAGGCGCGGGAGATCCTGGAGCAGCTCAAGCAATTGCTCGAACTATTGGAGGAAGCGGGTTACCTCGAAAAGAAGGGCAATGCCTGGGAGCTGACGCCGCGCGGCAATCGTCGGATCGGCGAGAAGGCGCTGGCCGAGATCTACGCCAATCTCAAGCGGCAGAACTTCGGCAAGCACAACGTCCCGGAGACCGGCCGCTACGGCGACCGCGCCGACGACACGAAGCTCTACGAATTCGGCGACCCGTTCCATCTCAATCTCAAGGAAACGATCTCGAACGCCATCCTGCGCACCGCGCCCGAAGGCGGGCCACAGGTGCCGGTCAATCTCACGCCGGACGACTTCGAAGTGTTCCGCTCGGAAACACTGACGCAGACGGCGACAGTCGTGATGCTCGACCTCTCCTGGTCGATGGCGCTGCGCGGTTCCTTCCAGGCCGCCAAGAAGGTCGCGATGGCGCTCAACAACCTGATCCGGATGCAGTACCCGCGCGACTCGCTCTATCTGATCGGGTTCAGCGCGTACGCTCGCGAGCTCAAGGCCGACCAGCTGCCCTACGTCCGCTGGGACGAGACCGTCCTGGGCACCAACATGCACCATGCGCTGCTGATCGCCCAGCAACTGCTGGCCAAGCACAAGGTCGGTACTCGCCAGATCATCATGATTACCGACGGCGAGCCGACCGCGCACCTCGAGCAGGGACGCTCGTACTTTGCCTATCCGCCGTCGCCGATCACCATCCGCGAAACGCTCAAGGAAGTTCGACACTGCACGAAAAAGGACATTGTGATCAATGTCTTCATGCTCGATCGCAGCTACTACCTGAAGGAATTCGTCGACCGCGTGGCGCGGATCAACGGCGGCCGCGTGTTCTACAGCCAGCCGGACGAGTTAGGCGAATACGTGCTGCACGACTTTGTCACCCATCGGCGGAAGACGCTTTCGCGCTCGTAGTCGCCGGGCTGGCCTTCATCGCATTCGCGACACACCTACGTTGCGGACAGGCCCAGCACCAGGTCACGCAGCGTCACCAGGCCCAGCGGGCTGCCTTCGTCATCGATCACCAGCGCGCGTGACACGCCGAACCGCACCAACAGCCGCACGGCGTAGCGAGCCAGCATCCCGGAGCGTACCGTCAGGGCCGGCTTCGACATGATTTCGTAGACGTTGACTCGCTCCGGTGCACGATCGTGCGTGATCACTTCCCGCGCCAGGTCGCTCACCGTGATCAGGCCCAGCTCATCGTCGTCGTGCCGCCGATTGACGACCAGTGAGCTGATCTGCAGCCGTTTCATGGACGCCATCGCCTCGGCCGCCGTGGCTAGCCCATCGATCGTGTGCAGCTCCGTCCCCATCACGTCGGAAACGCGGAGGGCCGAACGGTCACTCTGAGAGGTCATTGGGCTTCCTTCAGCTCCTCCATCAGCGTGGGCAGTTGGGTCGAGAGTCCGACTGCGTCCTCGATCTTGATCTGGAAGGCGACGCCGTCGCCATGCTCGCGATCCATCCCGCCGGCTGTCGCGATGCGTTCCAGGATGTCCCGCGCCCGAGACTCCGCAACGATGAACAACACCATGTTTCGTTGCGCCGTCAGGTCCAGTCCCAGGAAGGTCTTCTCGGGCCGCAGTCCCTCGCCGCGTACGCCGCTGATGATCGTGTCGCCCGTCGCGCCACCGGCTCGCGCCGCGTCGATGACCTCAGTCGTTTTGTCGTCGCTCACCAGCGCGACAACGAGCGCCATCTTCATGGTTCCATCTCCTGACGTTCCTTCCGCCTGCGCCAGCGCTCCACCCAGTCCGCACTGATGGCATAGCCTAATACCGTCATGATCGGGAAGACACTGGCAAAGGCGATCAGTCCGAAGCCATCGATGAGCGGACTGCGCCCAGGTATGTTGGCGGCCAGTCCCAGCCCCAGGGCAGCTACGACAGGCACGGTGACGGTTGAGGTCGTGACGCCTCCGCTGTCGTAGGCCAGTGGGACGATCGTGCGGCTGGCCAGGTACGTCTGCACGATGACGATCACGTAGGCTCCAACGATGTACCACGGCAGCGGCGTGCCGGTCACGATCCGGAAACAGCCCAGAGCCACGCCGGCGGATACCCCTGCCGCCACCGCAATCCGCAAGCCCCACGCCTTGACCGCGCCGCCGGAGACTTCTTCGGCCTTCAAACCCACGGCGATGAGCGACGGCTCGGCCACGGTCGCTGCAAAACCGATCGCCCCCGCGAAGAGGTACACCAGCCAGTAGTCCTCCCAGCGCACCACGCCGCCCAGCGTCCGTGCCTCATCCGTCAGTTGCCGCGCCATCGTCTCCCCGATTGGGAACAACGCCTGGTCCAGCCCGATCAGGAAGAGCGCCAGCCCGAGCAACACCATCACGGACCCCGTGATGATGCCCGCAATGTTGAGCGGCTTGCGGCGCAGCACTGCCACCTGGAAGACGACGAGGATCGCGATGATTGGCGATACATCGCGAAGCGTGTACAGCAAGGTCTCCCCGAACAGCGCCAGAGAATCCAGCATCACGACACCATCCCGTAGCCGAGCACGCAGATCATCGGTGTGAGACTGGCGAAGGCGATCAGGCCGAATCCGTCGAGCATCGGGTTCCGCCCGCGGATCGCAGACGCCAGTCCCACGCCCAAGGCGGTGATCAACGGCACGGTGATGGTGCTGGTCGTTACCCCGCCCGAGTCGTAGGCCACGCCGACAATCTCCTCGGGCGCGAACACGGTCATCACCATGACAAGGATGTAGCCGCCGATGATGAACCGGTGAATCGGCCAACCCTTCAGAATGCGCAGCACTCCCAGCACGATGGCGAGCCCGACGGCGACCGCGACCACCACACGCAATTCAAGGGCGTACTGGTCCTGGTCGGCTTCGCTGTAACCGATGAACCTCGCTTCCGCCGCCACTTCAGCGGCCTCGGCCGCCACCGCGATCAGCGCCGGCTCCGCCACCGTCGTGCCGAACCCGAGCGAGAAGGCGAGGGCGAGCAGCCAGAATGTGCTGCCCTTCTGCGCCATCCCTTGCGCCAACGCCTCGCCCAGCGGGAACAGTCCGCTCTCCAGACCCTGCACGAAGAGCGCCAGGCCGACAATGACACACACCAGCCCCACCGCGACGCTGGCCACATCGGGAAACGGCTGGCGGATCACGACCAGCTGGAACAGAAGGATCACGGCGAAGATCGGGAACAGATCTCGAACGGCGGCCAAGTGCCGCTTTGCCATGACCAGCGCGAAGTTCAGCAATTCTGACTCCTCGTGCCCGGCCGCACGGTGTTCGTGCGTTTACGCAGCGCGGCTGCACAACACGCAGAGACAAGGAACAGGGTATGCGTCAATCGGAGCGGGGAAGCAACCAACCTGGGACACAGGAGAGCGTTGGTCAGCTCCCGCTCCGGGCCGCTCCGCCGGAAGCCCGCCACTGGGCCCAGCGTTTGGCGAACATGTTCAGTCCCGCCCGATAGGCAATGCCCTGGATCAGCACATTGCCGAAGAAGACACCGGCAAAGTAACCGCCCAGGACGAGGAAGATGATCGCGAACGCCTTGGTCCAACCAGGCAGCAGCAGGATCATCAAGATCGATAGTCCGGTCGCGAGCAGGATGCCGGTCCAGGCCGCGAGATGCACGTAGAGGCCTTCGCGCTTGCGTTTGGCTTGATAAATCTGGGCCAGGTCGCGGTCAATCTTGTCGACTGACGGGGTGCGATCGGTCGTCTCGTCGCATACCCCGCAGTATTCGGAATCTCCCAGGGGAGCGCAGCAATAGCCGCAGAACCGGCCGATGTTGGGGGCGTTGCCAGCCCGAATCTCGGCGATCATCTCGTCCAGTTCAGCCGAGAACGGCACCTCGCGAGTCGGCACGAAATCGCCGTCGCGATATCTCGGCCTCGGAGTGTTCTGAGCGGTTCGCGTCGCCATGTGCGTCAGTCCGGCCAGTCGGCCGGCCGGCGTCCTGGCAGCCAGGAGTAGATCTGGACCAGTACGCCGCCGGTGTCTCGGGGATGGATGAAGAACTGCTTCCACTCGAAGTCGGTGTAGGGCTCGCTGAGCGGTTCGATGCCCATTTCCTCGCGCACAAACTCACAGGCCGCGTCCGCGTCTTCCACCTCGACAGTGATGTGATGCATGCCTGGTCCGCGTTGGTCGATGAACCGCTGCACGAACGACGACTCGTCGAACGGACCGATGATCTCCAGGCCCGTCTGGCGCCTGGGGAAATGGAACTGCGAGACCCTGAAGCCGCCCTCATGGGAAACGGTCCAGTGGTCGAGCTCGAGGCCGAACAGCTTGCCCCAGAATTGCGAGGCAGCCTTCGGGTCTTCGGCTGCAATCGCCAGGTGGTCGAGCCGCACCCAACCAAGACCCTTCTGCTCCGCCATGCGTCCCCGCTCCAATCGAGACAATCTTATCCCACGCTCCGCATCACCATTTCGGCGGCGTCGAGGGAATCCGGCGAGTTCGTCATGCCCGCGTCTGCGGCACTGGATCGTGGCAACGACGTGTGAACTGTCTGGCGGTCATATGTCTGCCGTCAAGTCAGGATTGGGCGTATGTTGCACAGATGCAGATTCAGCCAGGCGACATCGTCTTCGTCATCAACCCGAACTCGGGCAATGCGTTGCACCCGCGCCAGTTGACGGCCATGTGCCGGGCCGGGACTGAACAGGCTGGACGCCGAGCCTCCGTGGTCGAGACCAGGAATCCTGCGGAGGCTGCGGCGGCGGCGCTCGCAGCGCACGAGGCCGGTGCGGCTGCCATGTTCGGCTGCGGCGGCGACGGCACTCTGTCGTCGATCCTGCAAGGCCTGCCCGTCGGTTCACAGACTGCCCTGGGAGCGGTCCCGCTGGGCACAGCCAACGTGTGGGCCTATGAAACGCATCTGCCGATGACGCCGTTAGCCGCGGTTACGGCGCAGCTCGCCGCGCTGGACGGAACCCAGGGCGAGGCGATGTGGATCGACAGTGGGCGCGTCTGGTTGACTCGCGCCGACGGATCGATCGCCTCGCAGCGATTCTTACTGATGGCGAGTTGGGGGCTAGACGCTGCCGCCGTCAACGGGATCGCCGGTAGCGAACGCCGCCGGCGAATCAAGCGCGTGCTTGGCGAACCAGCCTATTTCCTGTCTGCGGTGCAGGAGGCGATTGGACGACGGCCCTGGTCGATCTCCTACAGCCTTGACGGCCAACCGCCTCGCGCCGTCGATGTCGGGCTGATGACGATCGGCAACACGCGCATGTTGGGTACTTGGCTGGAGGTCAACCCGCAGGCGACTGTAGTGGACGGCGAACTCGACCTGCTGTTGTTTGAGGGCGCCCCGTGGCGGTCCCTCGCACTCTCACCATTTGCGCGGCACGGATGGCTGCCGCATGGGCCAGGCGTCTCCAACGTAAAGTTCCGACGTCTGGAAGTGACCCTGCTCGGAGAGACACCGCCGATGCAGATCGACGGTGAGATCGGCCCGCACACGGCGTACGCCATCGACGTGGAACCCCGGGCCTTGCGGGTGCTCTGTCCCAATCCGTCAGCGTCGGTGTTGGGCGGCTGAACCTAGTTCTGCGCTATCGCGCGGACGGCGACGATCCCGCCTTCCAGCGGGTCCTTGACCTGACCGGCAAGACCGGGATGCACCGTGGGGCGATCGAAGTTGATCGAGGCCAGACCCTCGGTGTACACGTCGAGTTGCCGTTGCCGCAACGTCTTCAGTTTGTCGACGCCGGACTGAAGGTTCTCAACTCCGCCGGCCAGCAAGACGATGAGCGCCTCGCGTTCCGTCGTCGATAGCCGCATCTCCTGAACCATGGACGCTTCGGCGCGGAGGAACTGGATGGTCAGTCGACGATCGGCCTCGGGCTTGTAGCGGGTGTACCACTCGAGGTGGCCGAGCCCGTAGTCGAGGTGTCGGCGCGAGTCGGTTGCGATTTTGGCGAAGATGTCGCGTTCAACTTCGGTCTGCGCCCACTCGGACGCCGATTCGAACAACGCCACTTCGTAGCTCTTGTAGACGACGTTGAGTGCGATCAGCATGTCGGTGAAGGTCAGGCCCTGGTACCAGCCTCGATAAATCTGTCCCAGTGGCGCCTGCCCCAGTCCGCCGCCGTTCATCAGCGCACGCTTGCGCAGCACTTCGACCTTGCGGCCGGCGTCAAATGCCTGGGTGGCAAGGAACAGTTTGACCTCGTGGAAGCCGTAGGAGATTTCTTCCAGCCAGCGGCCGATGATTTTCTGTTCGACCAGGCCGTTGTTCGAGTAGATCGTGCAGATCTGCCCGATGGATCGTTCAAGTTCTTCGGGCAGCTCTTCCAGACCGTTCTCCCAGTCGAGTTCCGTCGCCGGGATCCAGCGGTCCTTGATCGCGTCTTCGTACAGGTCGACCGCGTTTTCCGACCAGACCTCCGCTTTGTCGAAGATCGAATAGCCGGCCGCCATGATCAGGCCGGTCGACTCGGTTCCCCGCGGCGCGTCATTGGGCAGGTGCCACGTGTCAGGCACAATGCCGTAGCTGCCGATGTTGATGTCGCGCAGACGCAAGCCGTCGGGACCCGGAGTCGCCTTGAGACCTACCTCGGCCGGGGAGTTGAAGATGTTGAAGGGAGCTTTGCCGAATGGGTTGTCAGGATGATTCTCGAGAAAGTCGAGCCAGCCGCTGATCTTCTCTTCGCTGAGCTCGCCGCGGGCCAGGTTCTCGACTTGCTTGTCCGTGGCTGCGGAGCCCTCAATCCGCTCGATCAATTCCTCAGACCACCCCGCCTTCTTGGCGCGCACTTTGGTCGTGGTCGACAGTTCCATTGGCCTGCTCTTCCATCGATGCTTCGCTCGGACCGCTCTGGCGCGCGGTCCTTCCTGGAATCCGATCAGCGTCGCTCAGGTCTGTTCTGCGCGACGGAAACGCGTAGGGCGCCCACAAAGGGCGCCCCTACACGGCACACGTGCATGTCGCCAAGCTAGTTGTTCTCGCCGACCAGCTCCAACACCTCGGGCCCGAAGCGGTCAGAGCGGTCGAGCCCGATCACTTCCAGCCGGTGGGCGTACTCGACGAACTGCTTCTTACGCATCAGCATGACCATGTTGTAGCCCTCGTCGAGGTGCTCGATGCCGCCGCCTGAAAGGATCGCCAGCGCCTCGCCGGTGAGCGGGTTGGTGGTCAGGGAGGTCTGCTGAGACTGCGTCAGCAGCGCCTCTTGCATGTCGAGGATGTGATGCAGTTCTTCCTTGCGCCAGGGCTCGGTCTCGACCGTGTACTTCAGGTGCGTCACGCCGAAGGCGAGGTGCCGCGACTCGTCCTGCGCTGACAGGCGGAAGATGCGCTTCTCGGCCTCGTTCTGGGCGATCAACTCGCCCATCCGGAAGAGGGTCTGGACAAAGCCCTCTCCGACGAGGTGAAGCAGGGCGGTCATCTCCGTGAAGTCATCAGAACCAAGCAATTGCACTGCGCCCAGACCGGCGCCGGACATGCCGCCACCGTTGATCAGGGTGCGCTTGCGGAACACGTCCAGGTGACGCGCCTCGTCCATCAGCTGGGTGCCGAGGAAGAGCTGCGACTCGAAGAACTCGGGGTGGATCTGCTCCAGGTAGCGACCGGGGACGTCGCCGGCGATGAATTCGACCTGGGTCAGGAAGGTGCATAGCGTGCACATCGCGCGCTCGAGGTCGGGAGGCAGATCTTCGATCGTGTCCCAGGGGATGTCACGGGCCGAGGACCACTGCCGCTGGAGCGCCTCTTCGTAGAGCAGCATCGCCGACTCGGTCCAGACGTCGGCCTTGTTGAGGTGCTGGACGCTGTTTGAGGGCGAACGAGGATCGGCGGTGGCGCCGCGCGGCGCCCACTGTCGGTGCCGTGCTTCGTCGCGGTCGTCGACCCCATAGGTCATCTGGTTGATGGTCTCCAGGGTCAGACCCTTGCGGCCGGTCTCGATCTCCATCCCCTGGTCGGTATCGACATTGAGCCAGTCAAGGTTGATCCCAGGGACATCGTGCTGAATCGTGGCCATCAAAACACTCCAGTGGCTGGCGGGGAGGTCCGCATAGGCGTTTGGAGCATGGTACAGGACAGAGCAATGCCATGCAGCCAAGTGCTGTTCTGGTATCACTCCATCTTGAGTCTTCTACCAGTTGCCGTTCGTCGCCGTCTGCTGAGGCGGACCGCGAGGGCCTGGCCCGAGACGATCGGGTCAACGATAACTTTGGGACGTTGCGTGCGGAGATTCAGCAGCTGCGGTCGGACATGAGTGCCCTTGCCTGGCGCCTGTTCGCTGCGCTTGTGACAGTCGTCACCGCTGCTACTGCGGGCATCATGACCGCAATCGCCGTATGGGGCTGACTCGCCCCATACACTCCGACGTGTGCATCTGACCCGTCTGCAACTCTCCAACTTTCGCTCCTGGGCCGAGCTCGATCTGGATCTGCGGCCCGGGATCACCCTGATCAGCGGAGCCAATGCCGCGGGGAAATCCAACTTGATTGAAGCGGCCTACATGCTCGCCTCGCTGCGCTCGACGCGCGCGCAGACTGAGGGCGAACTGATTCGCTGGAACATCGAGACACCGCAGGTGATGCGAATCGCCGGCGCCGCCCTGGCTGACTCCGAACCCGTGCAGGTCGAGGTCGCGCTGACCGCGCGGACGGGCGGTGGCGCCGGGGCCGCCCGACAGCGCTCCGGCGCTCCGCTGACAAGCAAGCGGATTCGAGTCAACGGCGTCGCGAAGCGGGCGTCCGATGCGCTCGGATCGATTCGCGCCGTGCAATTCACGACCCTCGACCTCGAACTGCTGACTGGTTCGTCCGCAATTCGTCGTCGCTACCTGGACGTGGCGGTCGGACAGCTTCAGCGCCCGCACGCCAGCAACCTGAGCCGCTATCAACGCGCGTTGACCCAGCGCAATGCTCTGCTCAAACGCATCGTTGAAGGTCGAGCCGCTGAGTCGGAGCTGCAGCAATGGGACGAGTTGCTGGAAGCGTCGGCGACGCCGATTTGGGAGTCTCGCGCCGAAGCAGCGGCCTCACTCTCAACGTTCGCGGCCGATCGGCACCTGGCCCTGCGCTCGCCCGACGATCCGGCTGAGGTCCTGGGCCTGTCGTACTCGCCGGCCAATGCGCAGACCTTGCAAGAGTCGCGCCGGCGTGACCTGGCGCGTGGTACGACCTCTGTCGGGCCCCACCGAGACGAGTTACTGATCGATCTCGACGGACGACCGGCGGCGAACTTCGCCTCGCGCGCGCAACAGCGTGTCGCCGCACTCAGTATGCGTCTGGCGGAGGCTGACTTCCTTGCTGCCCGCTCCGCCGACTCAGCGATCCTGCTGCTCGATGACGTGTTCAGCGAGCTCGACCCGCCTCGACGAACCAGAACGGCCGAGGCGGTCTCGGCGGTCGAGCAGGTCATCCTGACCACCGCCGATCCCGCCTCCGTGCCCTTTGCCCAATCCGACCTGACTGCCTCCTACGCGATCGTTGACGGCGCGCTGCTCGCTAGCGGGGACGCGCCATCCGACGGGGAGTTTGCGCCCTGATCAGGGGCTCAGACGAACCGGGCTGTGCGCCGACCGCTCACCACTTTGGCAGCGGAGTGCGCTGACCGCGCTTGCAGCGACGGCACTTCCAGACCACAGTGACGTGGTTGGCGTGTTCCTCTACCCGGCAGGCGAGCGCTCCGCGCTCGCGATGCTTGCGGCTGGGACAGTCCTGGTTGGTGCAGCGGATCTCGTGTTCTCGGCCCATCGGCTTCTCCTGCCTACTGCGACATCTTCTGAGTTATGGGTTGACAGTGCGCTCGTCGTCCACGGCAGTCAGCCGGCCCAGTGGGGTCAGGTGACCCTTCAGGCTGGTTGATGCCGGAACATCGGTCCGAGCTTCGACATCAGGCTGCGACTCGGCATCGCCGCGAACTCTGCGAAGCTCCCGCTCAAAACGCGCCTGCTCCATTCGCCACTGTCGATGACGTGACAGGACCTGCTCGGCATGCTCCTCGCCGATGTACTGCTCCAGATAGGCCCGCTGGTCCAACGGATCGAGCGGGTCGGTGAGCCGTGCCCGGCCATGCTCCTGGACGGCTATACGTTGGGCCGCCGAGTACGGGTCAATCCACACATCGATATCCAACGACGGAATCACCGACGGCTCGACGCAGACGGTCTCGCGGCGCTTGAGTCCGCGGTTCTTGCCCTTGGCGAACACCCAGATCGGCGCGCCGAATCCGCCGTCGGCGAGCGGCTTGGCCATGACCAGCGCCATGTTGCGCAGCATGACGCGGACGGCTCTGGTCTGCGCCCGTTTGAGTTGCTGTACCTGGAGATTGCGCGAGCCGAGCAGCAGGTTCAGCGTGTGCGGCTGGGTGTTCGGTCCAATCTCACCGCGTTCGACCGAACCTGAGTCCGGCGCGGCCGCAACCAACTCGTCGTGCGACATGCGCAGGAACTCGACGAAGGCGGGATCGACGCGAAACTCGACCCGATGCAACGATGCTCCGGCGGGCAATGTCCGAACCTCAGCCGAATCGAGAGGTACTTCCATCCGGCTGCCGTCATCATCGGTCTGGTAGGTGCCGTCAGGGAGCTGAATCCAATACAACGGAACAACCGTCTGTTCCGCCAGGTAGCGGCCGAGCGATCGTTCATAGTCATAACCGGGCTTGGCCCGGTAGATCCCCTCCAGGGTAGGTTCCCAGCGAAATGTCATGTCGGGGTGATCGTTGGTGTCGGCCTCGGCGATGGCAAACGGCGGCATCTCGTACGGATGCGAGTGCGACTTGATCAACGTCCACTCGTGCCGCAGGTTGCCGTCCGCACCCCGGCCGCTGTGAACGCCTGCAGTGTCCAATGCCGCGAGTTCGTAATACTCGGTGCGGGTCCAGACCGACGCGACCCGTACTCGGTCTCCCCAGCCGACGCCAGATGGATCTTCCACACCCGGAACATCAACGGTCCGTGAGATTCCCAGTGAACGCTCACCGGCGATGGCAGTCATTCTCAGCTGTAGCCGGTCCTGTTCGCGCAAACGATCGCGATATTCGCTCAGTCCAACCTCGCGCAACACGACCGCCAGTCCGAGCCCGTTGCCCGATCCGTGGTCTTCGACGAAGGCGAACTGGTCGGGGCGGATCACCTCAACATCCCAGGGAAATCCGGCCGCTGCCTGGCGCTGCCGATCACGGTCACGGCGGCTGGCTTCGGTCTCGATCCAGGGCAGCGCCGGGCCGTCCTCTGATCGCGCCCGACGAAACCGGCGCCGCTCATCCGGATCCTCAGGGCGCGATCCGCGCTGTTCTCTGGCCGGAAGCGGCGGCAGTCGATCGGCCGCCCGTTGCCAGTGCAGGACGCCGAAACAGAGACAGACTTGACCGTATCCGAGATCGGCCTGGAGCGAGAGATGCGAACGCTCTTCGATCTGACGCAATCCCTGCTCGAGGACATGCTCCAGGTTATCCGCGGCCTGACGAGCGGAAGGTGAGTCGTCTGGAGGCTCGACGTGTACACGAAGCGGGTGCTCGGTCAGACGCTGTCGTAGTTGCGACCAGGTCCGCCGAAGCAAGTCAGTCTGCCATGGCGTCGCCTTGAGGTAGGGGGCGGGAAATGCCGGGTCGACTTCGCTGGAGTTGTACAGGTGCGCCTCTCGGTGACGTATGCGCTGGTACAACGCAGCGAATCGGCCTGGCGTTCCCCTGGCACGATCCAGGGAAACGCGACTGCCGCCGAGCTGATCGAGGATCTGATTGAGGTCTGCCTCGGACAACGTCGTGGCTGAGATTGGCGACCGCGGTTCGTCGTCGATCAACGGCGGTTCATGGGCGAGCACAGGCATCGGGTTACTCCTTGCAACACAGAATGTGTGTACGACTTTGATATCTTTGATTATGCGAATGCACGTTCGATTAAGTCAAGTGCCAGTGGTGTAATCCACCCGTCATCGGCCCAGGCGCGGACGTCACGCCTGTTCTGTGGAAGGAACTGTTGGTGTTTTCGAGCGGAACTGAGGAGGCCTAGGCGAAGTACCGATTCTGGATGTTGCGGGCGATGGCCATGCGCTGGATCTGATTGGCGCCTTCGAAGATCTGGAAGATCTTGGCGTCTCGCATCCACTCTTCCAGCGGGAGTTCTCTCATGAACCCAACCCCGCCACAGACCTGGATTGCGTCGGTCGTGACGTTCATCGCCATGAACGTTGAGAAGAGTCTCGAAGCCCTCCCCGTTGGAGACCGAGAGTGACCAATCGGTAGTTCGCTAGCGAGCGACCGTGGGCCATGTCTCACAGGTCCAGCGGAAGCGTCAACTCGAAGGTTCTTGCTTTTAGGAAGTTTGGTGGGCCGTCGTGTACCGAACTGCGAACTTTCGAGTGGGCCGTCGCGCTTTGATGCTCTGCCAGTTGCGATCGAGAAGGTAGTGTCGGATCGAGCCGTCATCGGCTTCCAACACGCTTCATATGCCATCGTCCTCTGCAGCCGACCCACCTACCAAGCACTTGCATCCTCCAGCAGGGAGCCCGCCCACGTCTTCCAACATTGCAGGGGAGGTGGAGCAGTTGCCATCGGCAGTCCTCTATCGGGACGGACAGACTCGGCGCAGCCGAGTCAGGGCTCCTCCAGCGAGCGTCACCAGCCCCTGTCACATCGGTGGAACTGTTGGTGTCCGCCCAGGGCGAACCACCGGCCGTCCGGCGACCACGCGCCCACGTGGTGCGGAGCGCTATACGACCCGCCGCCAATCCCCCGTAAGGCGCTAACCAGCGAGCCGTCGCTGAAGCTGATGTTGTGTTGCCACGTCGCGTTTCGGATTCGGGCGGTACCGTCAACCCAGTGCCAGTCGGCACTGTCGGAGGCGCCGACTCCGTCGGAGGGGTACTTGGCGAAGGTCGTCTGGAACAGTTCGCCATTCGGGCTCCATTCCGCGATCGGCAGGCAAGCCCAGTTGCTGATCCAGTCACGTTGCAGCGGATGCCCCACGTTGGATGCAGTGTCAAGAAGCATCGCGCCCTCCGTCTTGCTGAAACTCCATCGCGATAGGACCATGGCGGCATCGTCGCTATGCCAATACACGTCCCGAGTCATAGTGAACGCTTCTAGCGCCAATGGGCTCATCTCGCCAGTGGCATCTTGGACGGGATTCAGGCGCTGCTCGTCGCCGTCGTAAGTCCACATGGCATCAGCCCAGAAGTCGAACACCAAGGCACGACTGCGAGAGGGTGACCAATGGATGTCGAGGTACCTATCCAACGCCTCACCTCCTTCGGCCGAGCGGATGACCTCTTCGCCCGACTCCGACTCATATCCATAGGCAGCTTCAACCAGGCGGTATCTGTTCGTATTCAGGTCGAACAGCAGATATCCCTGCACGCTCACCTGGTCGTCGTCCCAACAGCTTCCGCGGCCGATCAGAACTTCGCCTACATCCAGTAGTGGTCGTTGCCAATGATCGATATCCGGTGGATGCACCAAGCAGGCGCGGCCTTCAACGTCTTCCGCGTTTCCGAAGGGAATCAGCTTCGCATCAGCGGCGTCGAAGAAGACGGCCGTCTGGCCAATGGCATCATTCCCCGTGACAGACGAGAGCAAGGCGATCCTGCCGCCGCCGAGCCAGGTCACGTGGTTCCAGGTGTCGACGGTTTGGAAGCCAGCATTCGTTCGGTCGGCACCATATGCCTTCGTCAGGAGGGCTTGCAGCGATGTCGGCGTCGTGCCGTCGAGGTGCACGAACGTCAAGTCTTCGTGCGGAAAGCACGGTTCTGGCGCCCGCCTGCACCGGAAGATCGCCACTCGTGTTCCGTCGGGTGAAAGCCAGGCAGGGCCCTGCGGACGGCGAATGAACTGCAGCTCGCTCGCCTCGGGACGCCACTGCCAGATGTGCTCTTCGTTGTGCGCCAGCAGCCAACCCCACGGCAGCCACATCCACTCATTTGCCCTGGGTAGAATCCTGCCTTGCCCCGCCCGGAAATCGTTGCCGGGGAACACGATCGTCTCATCCCCGATCAGCACGGGCAGGTCGTCCAGCACGATGTCCCTGGCCAACAGCGTGCTCTCACCGATCGGCGCGCCCACGATCTCTGGATACTCCTCATCCAAGATCAGCAGGCGCAACTCGGCTCCGTCCGCTGACTGCCCCATGACTCCGTAGCGCTCCCCCTTCCATTCCGCGACGAGGGGCGGCGCTGGCTGTTCCCGGAGTTCCCAGACTTCAATGTCGCTCAGCTCAGCCTTGTTGCTCCGGATCCATCCCCCGCTGCCGTCGCCATAGAACACCCGGTAGAACCCGCCCGCATGATGCCGGACCGCGACCGAGGCTCCGGACTCCAACCGATCGATCACCGGCCAGATCAAACCGGGTCGCGCGCGCACGTGGGCATCTTCCACGATCGTCGCCCGTGCATCGGTGAGATCCCCAGGCGATTCCTCAGGTTCCGGCTCGACAGCCAACTGGTCCGATGCGGCGGTCATCTCGGCGGGCGCCGGTTCGTGTTCTTGCGCTGCTTGCTCGGCGATTGACGTTCTTGTTGGCGGGTGCTGCCCCCGCAAGCCCTCGGGCGGTGGCCCGGCTCTCGACCCGGCTGCGCGGATCGCATTTTCGCTTCGTGTCGTCGTCTGAGGCGAGGAATGCTGCTGAGCCGCTTGCCGCACCACCAGCTCTGACGCCTGCTCCCGCTGAGCTCCCGGCTCCGGCAGCGACGCTGGTTCGTCTCCGCCGCACGCGGTAAGCACGGCGGCAACAAGCAACACGAAGGACAAGCGCACGAGCCTCATACTGCCAATGACGAAGACGGCGCCACGTATGTTCCGCACGCTCTTTGCTGGGTCCTCATCGAGCCGACTTCGACTTCGGCGCGATAGAGAGATATGAAGGACCGTTCTCGAGGACGCCCTACTTCTGCTAAGGACCGGAAACGGAATGCGTATTTTCCTGGTGTCCGCCAATCGCGATCCTGCGGCCGCTGTTGCTCCAGCGTCCACTGTGTAAAGGCAATAGGGACCCCCGGTCGTGATTGCTCGCAGCACAGCCATGCACCGAGTCCTCGAAGACAGGAGCTGCCGCTGTTCGAACGTGACCGGTGCTCTGCCTGTCGCATCGATCCCGACATCTTCCAAACTCAGATCGTTCGAACACCGACCGAGACAAGGCTTCGACTCGCTCTGGGTCGACGACCATTTCCACGGCCCGCGGGCGACCGCGAGCTCTCCGATTCCGGTATGTTCTTCGTCTCGACTCACGAGCGTTTGGGCCAGTTCGAAGAGGGCCTGCACATACTCAAGGACACGTTCGACGCCGACCAAAACGCGTTCTCGTTCGAGGTCGAGCTTTCCGTATCGAGCACTTCGTCACCCAGCAGACCTCCCCGCGCACGACATGTTGATCCTGGTTTGCGGCGGCGGCGACGAAATCACCATGCGCATCGCCGCGCAGTACGCCGACACATGTAACAACTCGGCCGGCTCGCAAGGCAACGTCAAGCACAGAGTCTCCGTCCTCCATGGCCACGCCGAACGTCTCGGCCGGACCCACGGAAATCTGAGTCTCGCAGCAGCGCCTGGTCACAATCGTCGACGACGACGCCAAGGTGCAGCCCATTGTCGAGCAAGCCCAGGAAGTTCTCGGAGGTCACATGGACAACGCGGCCGGAGATGTGGCCCCAACCAGAAACCGGACTACGATCCAGTGACGAACCAACCAGTACCCGAGGTGGGCTGACACATCTTCATGATTGAGTACCCCTACCCCGACGCTGCAGAGTCAGACCAAGTGTTGGCTGCGCTGGATCTGCGGGAGGAGCGGTAGGCAATGTATCGGCTCCTTGCGCTATCTGGATTGATTGTCGGTCTTGCCGTACTCGCCGCGGCAGGGCTGGTTGTCGCCGCAGCGGAAGAGCAGAGCGGCAAGCCTGAGACGTTTATCACTCGGTTGCAGCCGGGAGACAATCTGGTCGGCTGGACCACCGATGCCGCGCCGGTGGAAGCGCTGTTCGAGGCGATTCCCCAGATTGGAGTTGTCTGGGTCTGGGATGTGGAATGGCGGCAATGGAGACTCGCCGCTCCAAACCTCCCTCGCAGCATGTGGACGCTTGACCAGTTGAAGCCAGGGATGGGACTTCGCCTTCGCCTGATCGGCGATCAGACGGTCGACTGGGAACGTCCTCGTCGCCCGTCGCAGGGCTCTGTGACATTGAAGCCTGGTTGGAACTTCGTGGCTTGGCTTGGTCCCGACAACGCGCCTGTCGGTCGCGCGGTTCGAGGCATCGGGCGTACAGCTGAGAGCGTTGGCATCTGGTCAACGACAACGCACGAAGTGCAGATCTTCGCTCCCCATACGATTGAATCAGGCGGCAAGGTCACGGAGCTCATGTTCGGAGATGGTCTGTGGGTAAAAGTAGGCAGATCGGTCAACTGGTTGCAGCCGACAGGATCTTTGCCTGACATCGTGCTACTCGGCGAGGTGCCTTTCAGCGTCCAAGACAGACTCCCCAGCGATATGCGGAGCGTGCTGGACTTCTTTGCCGAGAACTTCGGCATCGAAGCAGATTTTGCCGATTTCTCCGTCCTGGTCGTTGCCGATCTCGATTCCCTGCTCAACCACTACCGCGATGGCGATGACGTTGATCGCGATTGGCAGATGCAGTGGGCCCGAACACTTTGGGGAACCGCCGCTGGTTGGGTCGCAGACGATTTGGTCATTGTGACCGAGGCGTGGCAGCGCGATAGCGAGGGGACGCCATTCGTACTTCCGCACGAGTACTTCCACATCATTCAGCGGCAATTGGGCCATCACAGCTTGCCGGTTTGGCTTTTGGAGGGAACAGCGCAATGGGCCCACCTGAGTTACGAAAAGTGGGAGCGTGATCGTGGGGCGCGCGGCAAGCCGCCCAATGACCTGTGGAGCGCGGAAATCGCCGAGGAGTTTCTCGGCTCCGCAGGGTGCGGGCGACTGCCCGAGGACGTGGCTGCATGGTCATACTCAGAAGGCACCGTGGCTACGCATCAGATGGTCATCACGAATGGAACACAATCTGTGATTGAGTTCTTCCGGCGCTTGGGAGGCTCGGCCAACGCCGACTGGACGAGCGCTTTTGAGGCGACCTTCGAACTCAGGGTAGATGCGTTTGTCGAGAATGTCCGGGGCTGGGTTGTAGACCAGTGGCTCGAGGAAGTGGGCTCGGCGCCGGACCTGATTCCTGTCGCAGTACATGCGCGCCGTCTCGACGGAGCGCCAGTGACCAATCTGCAGTACCACGTGTTGGCCGACGCGACTAAACACCGTTGTTGGTCCGAACATGACGTGAGCCCCGACGATGCTGGCCGTGCCATCGTTCGCTTTGTCACCGGTGTCTCGTCAGTACTGATAGGAGACATGTCTGAGGAAGGGCGGTTCGTCGGGCGCTTCTACTATCGGAATGGCACCCTGATTGATGGGGACGACTTCGTTGATCCGCAGGGCCGTATCAGCGCATTCAATGCCGGCGAGCATTTGCGATTTGCTACAGGCAGGAATCCGAGTATCGAAATCGTGCTGCACAACGACTGGTGGCGGTGGAAGATATCCGGTCGAGTGGCGAATGCGAGCGGCGAAGTTACTAACCGAATCAAGGTTCATTTGACAGACCCTCGGGACCATCGGCAAGTGACTTGGGCTCGCGAAACGAATCCCGATGGGACGTTTGCATTTCTCGTGCCCGATGCCGGAACTTATATTCTCCGTGTAGAACGGCTTGGAACTGAGTGTAACGGTTACGTTCGCGACGATGGCGGCCTAGGCAGGCGCGGTGAGGCGCGCAAATTTGAGGTGGCTGGAGGAGGAGTGGCGGACATACTAGTCATGCTTCCCGAGCAGTTGTGTGATTCGTAGCCTACCGCCACGCGCCAATCGTAACTCCCTATGCGTCTTGGACCTACACAGTCTCGAGGGTGGTCGGTCGGTGATCCCGCTGTGTACTGACACTTGCTCCCGCCGGCTAACGGCACGCGGCATCACTGGCCGATTGGTGGACCGCATGGGAATTTTACCGTGGACGTAAGCGCTGCGACGACGCAGTTCTGAGCGAGGTGGCTGACACGCGCGTCACTGAGTTCGCCATTCGTTCGCTCCCGGCGGCGAGGTATGTCTGCGAGCGACCGAGCACGGATTGGTTTACAACCAATGCAGGCCAGCATCCGATGTGCGGAGAGAGGGTTACCTGAGCGAACGACTTCTCAGATCAAGCATGTCCGTTTCTCAGATCAAGCGCACCTGGCAGGAGACGCGGCGCGCGGCGTCCGCCTTCGAGGAGATGGGTTTCGACTCGCTCTGGGTCAACGACCATCTCTATGGCCCGCAGTCCCCGGCGATCCCCATGCTCGAGGCCTGGACCCTCGCCGCCGGCATCGCCGCCGTGACCGAGAAGCCCGAAATCGGCACGCTCGTCACCCCCGTCGGCATGCGCAACCCGGCCCACACCGGCAAGATGATCGCCACCGTCGACAACATCGCCGGTGGACGCATCATCCCCGGCTTCGGCTCCGGCTGGATGGCGCGCGAGTTCTCCGACTTCGGCATGCCCTTCGTTGGCACGCGCGACCGCGTGCGTCAGCTCGGAGAGGGCCTGCAGATCTTCAGGGGCATGTTCGACCCCGACCAAGAGGAGTTCTCGTTCGAGGGCGAGTTCTTCCACGCCGAGAACCTCGTCACCCAGCCCAAGCCCCGCGCGACATGCCGATCCTCGTCGTCGTCGGCGAGCGGGTCACCGTGCGCATCGCCGCGCGGTACGCCGACATCTGGAACGACTCCGCCGGCGCCCAGGACGACCTCGAACACAAAGTGAGCGTCCTCCACGGCTACGCCGAGCGCTTCGGCCGCCATCTGTCCGAGACCCGCGTCTCGCACCAGGACCTGGTCACGATCGTCGACGA
Source organism: Chloroflexota bacterium (assembly GCA_009838735.1). Taxonomy (GTDB): domain Bacteria; phylum Chloroflexota; class Dehalococcoidia; order Bin125; family Bin125; genus Bin125. Next base: position 18,357 of record VXQZ01000038.1, on the reverse strand, counting down.
CGCCGGCAAGGTCAGTGCGCTGAGCGAGGAAACTCAGACGATCTTGGGAGGTCACTTGGCCAACCAGGCCGGAGCCATGGCCCTGAACGAAACCCAGACTATGATCAGGCGACGAACTAGCCAACAGGTTGAAGTCGGAAGCCGGATGTTTTTCGTCGAGTTCTCCGGGCCTCACTCTGCCGGGTCTCACCATGCACTGGCCGCGCTGGCGACAGCGGCGAGACTACAGACAATGCGCCACCACCCTTCGCTCATTGGATTGATTGTCGGTCTTGCCTTCCTCGCCGCGGCAGGGCTGGTTGTCGCCGCAGCGGAAGAGCAGAGCGGCAAACCTGAGACGTTCATCACCCGTCTGCAGCCGGGAGACAATCTGGTCGGCTGGACTACCGATGCCACGCCGGTGGAAGCGCTGTTCGAGGCGATTCCCCAAATTGGAGTCGTCTGGGCCTGGGATTCTTCGAGGCGCGAATGGCGGTTCGCCGGACCGAGCGTCCCGGACCATCTTTGGACCCTCCATACGCTGACGCCGGGCATGGGTCTGCGATTGCGCATTGCCGGTGGGCGCGCCGTCGATTGGCAGCGTCCCAGACATCCGGCTCAAGGAACAGTCGGCCTGGACGCCGGCTGGAATCTCGTCGCCTGGATGGGGCGTGATGCGGCCCCACTCGGTCGGGTTGCACGCGGCGTAGGCTCACAATTGCGGCATTTGGGCCTGTGGGAGCCAGATTCGCAAAAGGTCTCGTTGCACGATTCGGAGGCAGTTGTCGGATCTGAATCAACCCAGGTTCGATACGGAGCGGCGCTGTGGATCCACGTCAACCGTACTGTGAAGTGGCTGCAGCCTACAGGAGTCCTTCCAGAAGTCATCATTGCAGGATCAGTCTCGGCCGATACTACACAGCAGATCCGGTCTGACATCAAGACGACTCTCGACTTCTACTACGAGGCGTTCGGACTCGAAGCCGACTTCGCCCGCTTTCAGATCTACATTCCCACTGACGTTGAGGCTCTTGTGAAGGCGAAGCAGGAGCACATGGTGTTTCCACCGGATCCTGACTCTGACCGCAGATTCGTCTCGACCTTATGGGGCTCCTCCGGCTGGGCAAGCATCGACTACATGGTCGTCAAGGCAGACCTGTGGCCGCCTGGAGGCACGGCTCCAACGGGAACGCCCACGGTTTCCGCGGGCCGGGGAGTTGTGGAGCACGAATACGCCCACGTTCTGCAGTTCCAGTTGAGCGGGCAATCGCGGGACCCTGCTGAGCGGTTCTCTTCGGTCGGCTACGGCGTGCCTGATCTGTATCCGCCTCTCTGGCTGATGGAAGGCATGGCCGTCTGGATTAGATACGTCCACCATTTTCGCAATGGCTACAACTGGGACGAGCTTCGCAGTACGGCCAGAGAGTACGCCCTTGGCGGCCTCCCGTTAGCGACTGCTGAGCGGTCCACAGACATCAACTATACGCAAGGTACCGCTGCAGCGTTTCAATTGGCTCCTTCACCAGCAGATAATGGTCTGTTCGACTTCTTCCGCGTCGTCGGCAAGACCCACTCGGGCGCGGCTCAACAAATAACGACCTTCACGCCTTGGCGTCGCGCGTTCGCAGAGGTCTTTGGAACGACTCTTGGCGAGTTCTACGAGTCTTACGACCGAGAGCATCACGCAAGCGACAAGAGCCTTGGCGTCCATACCCACAAACACGAACCGCCTTTCATCTCTGGCATGGTTGTTGCGAGCCCCTCCTTCACGGGCCAGTACTTCAAGGTCCATGTGGGATCCACGTCTGGCGGCTCGTTCGATTGGGTCGAAGCTGGAGATGGCTTCGAGATTCCCGTCTTCGCTGGTGTTTCGTACAACGTGAGCGTCGAGTTCCCGGACGGTTCATGCCGCGCCTTCTTGGCTGACGGCGAACTCGTTCAGAGCCAAAGGGATGCTCAAGTGTTTGATGTGGATGGAGTTGGGGTCAGCAATGTGCAGATATCTATTCTCGACAATCCGTGCAGTGAAGCTGTTCGCGTCCGAACCGTTTCTGAATCCGGCATCCCCATGGCAGGAGTGAGTGTGAGATTGTCGCAACCGGGTTCCGTATTGAGGAATGAGACTGCTGGACTAACGGAACGCGACGGCGCTGCGGTCCTCTACGTTTGGCCCCAATCGGAGGTGGATGTGTGGATGCATTTGAGCGATCACTGCAACCCGGTCAAGGTCGGACACCTTCTAGCGGACGGGACTCTGGAGGCGGTTCACCAGCGAGTCGCTCGTGGCTCTCTTTTGGTGAACGAGCGCCGGGGGCAGTACCTCACCGTGACCGTACCCGATGCCTGGTGTACGTTCGCCCTTGACGGCGAGTTGGTAGATGCAGACGGAACAGCGATCGCGGATGCCACAGTCTTCGCGTCAGTTGAACAGGGAGGCCTCGGGTCATATGTCGAAACGAAGTCGAACGGCAAGTTTCACATGCTCCTGCCTGAGGCTGGTGAGTACATAGTCAGCACGCGCATCCATGGCTGCAGAGTCTACTATAGCAGAGGCGGTGCCGTGGCGTCCCAAAGCCAAGCAACGCACATTCGGGTAGGCGACTCAGGATCCACCGGGATCACCATTCAGCTTGCTGAGGGCATGTGCGGGCACCGGATATCCGGCAAACTGCTCAACGGTGACGGGTCTCCACGCGCAGGCCAATGGGTCCAGGCGGCAGGAACCTCGGGTAACGCTGGGGCGTACTCGGGGTCAGATGGGTCGTTCTCGGTCCCTTTGCCTTCGCGGGGGACTTACCAGTTGTTAGTGTGGATCGATGGTTGCACTATTTTCCACGGCAGCCGCGGACCAGTGATCAACTCCAGCAGCGGTCGGCAGATTAGCATCTCAAACGCCGACGTTTCCGGTATCGAGTTTCGCCTGCCCATGGATCCATCGACATTCTGCAACTAGGACCTACGTCCTGGCCACTCCATAGTTGACGCATTCCCTGTCTCGCGTGCCTCACCATTTTCCACTTCGTTGAACACGGCAGTTCCTGCAAACCCAAGATGCCTCGACTCCGCTTATACAGTCTAGTTCCCGCAGGGATCAAGCAGAGCCACTTAGGTTGTCAAGCATTCACTTGTCCTAGGCGTCCGTGTTCGTCGCTGCTCATATGGCCCCCACCCGTTACAACCCCATTTCTTCGGCCTATCGGCGCATTTGATCTGGTGGTGAAAAGAGTAGCTACTTTTCTGGGCCTCAATCGTCAGCAAGTCAGCGGGTGTAGCGCCGTGCATACGAGGGGGCGAACGTCGATGAACCGCTTGAGCAGGGCCCGCCCGAGGTCGCTGAAGATCTGGAGGGGATTGCGGATTGGCTGAGAAAATTTGCGCTTCGATCGCAGTTTCTGGAGTGAAGCATCTGGGCCAAGTGCAGTCGTTGATGCCTATCGGCCTGCCAATGGTCCTGTGCCGAACGTCGTCGTCGAAGTTACGACGGGCGGTCCTGCGGTAGGAGCGCGCGGGGCTGAATCAGTCCTATCAGTCGGCGCGGCGCTGAGACGCCAATGGTTGCGACCCGTGTTTTCGATCTCGCCCTGTTCCTTCATCCGTTGCAGCGTCGACTGGAGAGTCGCCATCGGCTTTGCCGACTGTGGCGCAGCGTCGCGCTGCTGCAAATGGGCGAGAATCTCGGTCGCGTGAGCCGCCTCCGTCCGTTGCCCGAGAAACTCGCGCACGGTGCCGCTGACTAGCCCACGCGGGCGACGCCGAGGCGCCGATCTGACAACGCGCCGACGCGCGGCCCGACCGGCTGACGCTGGCGCTTGCGGGCTGGGGCGACCGCTGGCGGATTCGAGGCTCAGCAGCTCTTCGATCAGGCGCCGCCTCGCAGCGAGTCGGTCCAAATCCACTTGGATCGCGTCGAGTTCTGATCGCAGTTGGTTGGCAAAGGGTTCAGCCATGGCCTCCCATCCTCTCGATAATGATCCTACGCATCTAGGCACTTAACAGCATAGGCATGCGCTCACCGGATTCTGTCTTTTCTCATGACGACCCCGTCACAGCTGGCAACTACCTACTGCAGCTGGGCCTCAACAAACTGGTCCAGGCCCCTAATATGATGGCAAGCTTTGCGGTCACTTCATGCATCCAGCCTGAAGCCTGGCTCGACCTGTTCGTTAACTTGTCCTTGGGCAACGATCCCCTCGACTCGCTCGCCAGCGCCGGGCACCAGCCATCGAAGCACGGAGGCATTCTTGGGCGAATGCAAGCGGTTGACCCGGAAAGCGCGCACTGGTACCCAGACACACAGGGACCGCTCACGGATCCAACCTATGTGGCATTGATAGGCCAACGGGACCTGGCTGCCAGCATCCAGGCAGCTCCCTCTGATGAATCGTGGTGCAACCATCCTGAGAATGCGATCACGATGCAGTCTCAACACTCAGGCGCTACGGGCGTGCTATCTCGCGGTTGCGCTCCTGGGGGGAATCGCGCTGCTTGGCTGCAGTGGCGGAGACGAGCCTCAGCGGACGACTCCCCAGGCGCAGCATGTAGAACAGAGGGATCCAACTGCGGAGGCGCAGACCGCATCGCACGAGTCCGGTGAGGATCAGACGGTCCATCAGAACCGACGTGCCGAATCGCAGTCAGGGTCTAGCGGGGCAACCGAGGAAGGAGCTATCGCGGCGGCCGAGCACGAACAGGGACGGATTTCCCGCTCAGCTGTCCAGAGTTCGTCCGGCGGGAATGCAGAGCAGCGATCTCAGGGCGCTGCAGAGCACGCGGATCGAGACAGCGACGCTGCCGCCGATGAGCAAGAGGATCCAGGCGCCACCAACCAACGAAGCACGGAGCCGGGGGCGTCGTCCCGCGTCTCGGAGTCGTCGTCTGCCTCCGAAGAGAGTCAGGCGGCGCGAACCGAGGGTCGCGCTCTCGGCGAGCCTGGGCCGCTGCCGCCCTCGGAGTCAATCAGCATCGTTGAGTTGAGCGCGGGCGGCGCCCATACCTGCGCCCTGGGCGAGCAAGGCAGCGTGGTCTGCTGGGGCGCGAACTGGAGCGGTCAGGCCCAGGCGCCACAGGGAACGCATGTCCAGATTAGCGCCGGATGGGCCCACAGTTGCGCTGTGGATTCGCAGGGCAGCGTGGTCTGCTGGGGTGACAATTGGGCCGGACAGTCGAGCCCGCCGCCAGGACGCTATCAGCACGTGAGCGTCGGCGATGCTCACAGTTGCGCGCTGTCTGACGACGGCGAAGTGAGTTGCTGGGGCGGCAATGAGTTCGGACAGTCGGACGCCCCGGCGGGGAACTTCAGCCAAGTGAGCTCAGGCGACTACTACAGCTGTGCACTCGAAGACCGGGGACGGATTGTCTGTTGGGGCAACGAGGAGTACGGCCTCACGGATCCGCCAGCGGGGTCGTTCACGGACCTGAGCGCCGGACCGTCTCGGGTTTGCGCCTTGGATGGACGCGGAACGGCCGTCTGTTGGGGTGACGAACGCCTGGGCCAACTTGAGGCGCCAGCGCAGCCGTTGGCGCGGATCAGTACCGGCGGAGGCCACACCTGCGGGCTGACCGGCGGAGGCGTCGTTGTCTGCTGGGGCGGCAACTGGGCCGGGCAGTCAGATTCCCCATCGGGGCGATTCACGCATGTGAGTGCGGGAACGGCGCACAGTTGCGCCTTGCGTGAAGATGCGGATGTGGTCTGCTGGGGTGCAAACGAAGATGCTCAGAACTTGGTCCCGATCGGGGCCTCGCAGGGGCTGAGCGCCGGAGCAGGCTACAGCTGCGCCATCGCTGAGGATGGAAGCTTGGCCTGCTGGGGCCGGGCGGCTCAAGCCCTGCAGATGGCCCCGGAAGGGCGCTTCGCGCAGGTCAGCGCGGGGGGGCAGCATGCGTGCGCTTTGAATGGCCAGGGCAGCGCCGTCTGCTGGGGGGTGAACTCCGACGGGCAGTTGGACCTGCCGGAGGGGGGCTACGATCACGTGAGTGCGGGCGGCAGGCACAGTTGCGCGCTGCGCCAAAACTCGTCGGTGGTCTGTTGGGGCTCAAACGCATCGGGTCGTTCTGAGCCGCCCGATGGACGGTTCCTTCAGGTGAGCGCCGGCGCGCGGCATAGCTGCGCGCTGAGCGAGGAACAGGAAGCGATCTGTTGGGGCGCCAACCGCGCCGGACAGACTGACCCGCCCGGTGAGCGGTTTCGTCAGGTCAGCGCCGGCGGAGATCACAGCTGCGGCGTCGCTGAATCAGGCATGGCGATTTGCTGGGGTGAGAACAGCGCCGGTCAATCCCAGCAGCAAACGGGACGGTTCCGTCAGATCAGTGCAGGCGGGGACCACAGCTGCGGTATCCGCGAAGACCAACGCCTGCTCTGCTGGGGCGACAACACCCACGGTCAGATCGATGCACCGCCCGGGCGCTTCCGAGATGTGCGGGCGGGAAACAGGCACACGTGCGCTCTGGGGGAGCGGGGCGACACGGTCTGCTGGGGCGATTACTCGTGGGTCTACCGGCCCGCGATCACATTGGGACATGGTGACTAGGGGATAGTCCTATTCCGGCGGAGCTGCGGCACACTGAAGTCGGTGACGCGTCTGAGTCTCCTGCTTGCACCCCCTGCGGCCACGGAAATCCGGCGGACCAATCTTGCAACATGGTTAGTTTGCTGTCCGCTCATCGAGACAATCAGCGTGTACGGACCGTCCATAGAAGTGAGCAACTGGCCGGGAGGTTGCTGATCGATGGTCGGTCTCCAGAAGGGGGTTGGCGAGTCACTCACATCGGTGGCGGCGGTGCTCCGGACGAGAGCAGCAGGAAGTGAGCAGCTCGCTTTTTCGTTGACGACGCTGTACTGGCGGGGTCTACTGACCAGTGGGGGGCGACAGCCGTCGTACCCAACCGAGATATCGAGGACCAATAGCTGCCCGCCGGGAGCATGCTGAAGGCTTGACTGCTGTGCAATCTGGTTGAACAACTGTCTTCAAGTTTTGCTGAGTCCGCTGGTCTGACGGGGCACGGTAGCCGCGGCACCTCGCTACACACAAATGCATCCGGAGAGAGCATGACTGATCGACCCAACCTAGACGCCTCGACGGCATGGCTCGCCTTGAGCTATGACATATACCGAGCCACCGCGGCCTTGATGCTCCTCCTGGAGGGCATGGAAGCTGCACGCCAACGAAGGGCAGAATTCCTTCAGTCTGTGCCCCTTGCACGCCGAGCGCAGGCGGCGGCCCCCACTCTCTATCCGATGCTCTCGTACATCGACATTCCCATTTCTCTGCATGGCGCCGGATTCGAACCAGACGAAGTGCTGGGCCTGGAGGGCGAGGCAGAGCAACTCGCCTATCGAGGGTGGGTCGAACGGATCTATCGGATTTGGGAATCTTCCCATCGAGCAGACATTACGCGCGCGATACCAGGCAGTGACATCATTCCACCGGAGATCGAGGCCTTGGGCGACCTTCGCCGCATTCGCAACGACCTGGTTCACAATCGTGCGGTCGCGTCCCGGGAACACAGCGGCAAGTGCCGTGTGCTCGTGTGGTTCGCGTCCGGCGTCGAGATGAAGCTCCAAATGCGTCACGTACTCGACTTCTTCAATCAACTTGGCCTGACGCCCAGTATGGTTGGCTCTCGCGCATCCGCGCTCTCCGCCGGATGGCTAAGGCGCGTGAACCAACTTGAATCGCTGACCACCAAACCGACCCCGGAAATCGTCTCGCTGCGCGTTGTCTTCGACCACTTGGACGAAACGGATGCAAGTTGGTACGTGGTCAGCCTGGTGTTCGCCAATGCTGTGTTTGCCTATGTGCCGGTAGTCGTTCGGTCGGCGATGGGCACGCTCGCGAAGCGGATCAACTGGATTGAGCGGATCAGAATCAACGAACATGGAGATCTACTCTTGGCCAATGGGGAACTGATGAAGCGAGATCAGCTCTACCGCGACGCACTGCTGGCATTGGCAGGCAACGGACCACGGTTACCGGCGCTTGGCCTCCCTGGTCCGGCGATTCGGCTGAGGAAGGACCCAGGGCCACCCTCCGCCTGAGCCTCAGTGCAGGAAGGACCGTCGACTTGGAGTCAAGAGCGTCGACCTTGCACTCAATGCAAGCTGACCGCGGAGGCGTCGGACGATGGCTCCATCATCCAGTTGACCGAAGAGTCCCGATTCGAGATGTCACGATCCAATCTCGGAGTCCCGCACCTACTGGGCAGACCCACTGCGGTCAGTGGTTGGCCTTCGTACTCGCTCACACAGCGGGATCGCCGGCATTGGATGTCAATGTTCTTGCAGATCAGCTACCTAGTCGGTGCAACTGACAAGCGATGACGTTGGGGTGCGCCGTTCCTGTAGGGAGGGAGCACCGTTGCCTTGGTGTCCGGGCGCTCCTGCTTGATGGACGCATCTGCTCACTGTGACGCGCCGGAACCCAAGCCCTTGCGCTGCGCCAGGCATCTCCTGGCGCAGCAGGTGTAGGTTCTCATGTGATCAGGAGGAACGTCGTCGAGTGCCAGAAGCGCTGGTGCGCTTCGCAGGTTGGGATCGGAGGCCGCCTTCGGGAGCACGCCGTCCGAGCAGCGACCACCGACGATGCTCTTCAGGTCAATGCGGTCGGAACGATTGGCGCGAGCGGTCTGCGGCGAACCTGCCGAGGCGAGCAGGCGAAGCCTAGTCGGAAGGTCAGGGCGATGCCTCCCATAGACAAACTGCCTCAAGAAGGAGCGAGCAGTCCTCTGACCGCGCTTCTCATGGTCGCATCGGAACGGCTGCGATGCACTGGCTCCCGGTTATCGCCGCAGCGAGGGCCGAGGGTGACGCGCAGCTTTTGGAGCGCGGCTCATTGTCCGGCGATCCCGCGTGTACCCGCAAGACGGGTCGGACCCGAAGCGGGAGCATCCCCAGAAGGGACCGTACGGCCCCTGACGTTGAACAAGCACACCGGAGACGCAGCTGGGGCAGTGCTTGGGCTCAGATCGGCAGGCGGCATTGGTGCAGCGGACTCCGAAGTCCGGCCCGACCAGGATGTGTCCCGCGCCGCAGGCGCAGAGCGGGGCGAGGTAATCGCAGTGCGGCGAGAAGCTACAGCGCAGCGACTGCCCCCTGCGCGCCTGAAGCAGCCGGCCGCCCTCGCAGCGCGGGCACTTCGGCATCTGCCGGGGACTCGTGGCGGCATCGCCGACGATGCGCAGGCCGGTTCCTGACTGCTCAAGCAGCTCGGTGACGAAGGGCGAGGGACGCAGCGGATCGGCGAGCAGGTACACCCCGTGGCGGGCGCGGGTCAGGGCGACATAGAAGAGGCGGCGCTCCTCGGCGAACTCGTATGGCTCGGCCGGCGGTGCGACCAGGTCGAGCAGCGGGTCGTCCTCGATCTGCGAGGGGAACCCGCGCCGCTCGTCGTTGAGGTCGAGCACCACCACGTAGTCCGCCTCGCGGCCCTTAGCGGCGTGCACTGTGCTCTGTTGGAGGGCCCGACCGTTCCGTGGAGAGATTGGCAGGTTCTGCCGGTAGCGGCTGAGGGCCAAGACCGAAGCCTGCCGGTTCACGCCCAGGCGATCGAGATCGGCTCGGGCCTGGTTGAGTCCGATGCTCGCCTCGTTCGCCCAGATCACGGCGACGCCGTGGTCCGGCGTCCGATCGGCTGGCTGCAACCGTCGGGACGTCTGGGCGGGACTGCGCTGAGCGAATTCGCTTGAGGGAGCCTGGATGCCGTTTGCGAAGCGGAACGTGCGGCTCAGCGTCCGCTCTTCCACCCGACCCAACCAGCGCTCGCACTCGCGCAAGAGGCCCACATCGCTGCCGGCGAAGCGGTAGATCGACTGCCAGTCGTCCCCGACCAGGAAGTAGGCTGCCCCCGGCCGCTTGAGCGCCGCGAGCAGCTTCATCCTGCCGCGGGATATGTCCTGGAACTCGTCGACCAGAACGTAGTCGTAGGGCGACTCCCAGCCGCCCGTTGCGATCTTCTGGGCGGCCCGGTTGATTAGGTCGTCGAAGTCGAACTCGCCAGCCAGTGCCCTCCGGTAGGCGGCGTGGACCTCCCCGAAGAGGTCGAGGAACGTGTGCGCCCGCTCGGGATCGGCTGCCTCGGAGGCGCGTTGCCGGAGTTCCTGCTCGTCGTAATCGCCTGATGTGACGTGTCTGAGGAATGAGACCAGCAGGCGGCTCAACTGCGAGCTGCGCATCAAGCCCCTCAAGCGCTCGATCAGTTCTTCCGCGGGGCGCGGCTGCAGCTCGACCCCCAGGGCTTCGATCTCCTCGCGCAAGGCGCGCTGCCAAATGCCGGTGCGGTGCTGCCAGCTGTAGGTCTCCACGAGCAGGGTGCCGTGCTCGGCGTGAATCGCCCGCTTCCACTCGATCCCGCGGCGGTACTCCTCGCGTTCCGCCTCGCGCCAGCGGGGCGGCGGTTCGCCGCGCCGGTCGACGCCGAAGTGTTCGATGTAGATGTCGTGCTCGGGTAGATGGAAATCGGGCCGATACTGGCGCTGCGCCGTCGTCGCCGTGGGCGCCGGGTAGGACGCCTCGTAGCGGTAGCGGACGCCGTGCAGCGCCAGGAAGTTCGCGATCTTGAGCTCCTCCAGGCTCTTGACCCGCTCGCCCCCGAGCGTGCGCAGCTCAACCCGCTGGAGGTACTCGAAGTAGTCCGACGGCCGCTCGAAGTCGTGGGCGGCGCGGTACTCGCCCAGGTTGTAGAGGATGAACTCGCGTAGGGCGGCGCCGTGCTCGGGGTCGCGCAGGAGCGACTCTAGGGTCCGGTCGATCATCCGCCCCAGCTGCAGCTCGTCCTCGGCCAGGGGCGAGATCGAGGGAGCGAGAGCTGTCTGCGCGACGACGCGGCGGGCGAAGGCGTGGAAGGTGGCGACATCAACGTCGGCGTGATCGGCCTCGAGGCGCTCGCGCAGTTCGGCGGCCGCCTTGCGGTTGAAGGCCAGGACCAGGATGCGCTCCGGTGGAACTACGCGGTTGGCGACGAGGTGCGCGACCTTGCCAGCGATCACGGCCGTCTTGCCCGTGCCCGCTCCGGCCAGGACGAGGGTCACGTCTTCGTCCGTCGCCACCGCCTCGGCCTGTTCGGGGATCGGCCGAAACCCGCTCACACCCGCCATCGCGTCCGCGGCGCGCCGCGAATCCCGTTCGACGAACCGGTCGTTCGCCCTCCGGCGGGCACGCTCGAACCCGCCTTCCGCCGTCACTTCCTGCAGGCGGGACAGCGCCGTTCGGCTCTTCCGCGACAGATGCCGCAGCGTGAGTGCGCCTGAGGGCGAGGGTGCGCGAGCGCCGAGCCGGTCCAACTGCTCACGCGCAGCCGGCGCCAGCGAGGCGCGCAGGTAGTCCGCGCCCGCGAACCAGTCATCCAGCCGCGCGGCGATCGACTGGCCTTGCGCGTCCAAGACGCGCGCCAGCGCCCGGGCTCGCTGCTCGACCGCCGCCGCGACTTGAGCGGCATCATCGGCCGAGAGACCCCCGACCTCGAATCGACGGCCGCCCGATCGGAGCCAGACGCACGCCCCGAAACGGGCGCTCTGCCAACCGACCTCGTCGATCGCGGCGATCGAGACACGGTCGCTGCTGCCGGTCGCCGGGCGGACCAGCTCCACGGACACGTCGTGTACTCGAATCGAGCGGTATCGCCGGAGGTTGAGCAGCAGCCCCTTGAGGCCCGGTGCCGAAGCGTTGACGGCGGCGGCCCCGCTTGGTCCCAATACTGAAGCCATAGCTGCACACGCTAGCCGTGGAGGCCGGTGTGCGCCTTGCGGATGCGCCCGGTGACCCCGGCCAAGGCTTGCGGGCAGCCAATGCGGAGCGGGGCTCAGTATCGAAATGGCATATTGGCCGGGCAGCTCGACCGGTCAAGACAAACGGCAATCACCGCCGCATTCAACCTATTCGGATCCGACTAGCTTTGAAACTCTACAGAGTGGTAGAGCGTGGTATCGGCGGGTCGGTCCCCCGACCCGAATCGGCATCGAGGCGCTGGCGAGGAAGTGGCGATGCGATGCAATGGAGTCTCGCGCATGCGGACTAGGCGCCGGTTCGATGCCGCGGCCGGGCTGACGCGCGCCGCCGTCATGCCACCGTTTAGTGAGGTTTCTCCTGCGACAATCATCCCCGGCTCCGGCTGGATGGCGCGCGAGTTCTCCGACTTCGGCATGCCCTTCGTTGGCACGCGCGACCGCGTGCGTCAGCTCGAAGAGGGTCTGCAAGCCTTCAGGGGCATGTTCGATGCCGACCAGAAGGAGTTCTCGTTTGAGGGCGAATTCTTCCGCGCCGAGAACCTCGTCACCGGGCCCAAGCCTCCGGGCGACTTGCCCATCCTCGTCGGCGGCGGCGAGCAGGCCACCATGTGCATCGCCGCGCGGTACGCCGACATCTGGAACAACTCCGCCGGCGCCCAGGACGACTTCAAGCGCGAGATCTCGGTCCTCCGCGGCCACACCGCGCGTCTCGGTCGCGACCCCTCCGAAGTCCGCGTCTCGCAGCAGTGCCTGGTCACGATCGTCGACGACGACGAGAAGGTCGGCCCGACGGTTGAGCGAGCCCAAAAGATCTTCGGCGGTCACATGGGCGGAGACATTAGCCGGAAGGAGTTCCCGACCATGATCAAGCAACGAACCAACCACTGCATTCGAACGGCTGCGATATGTTCATGTTCGGATACACCTGTGTAGGCACCGCTGAGCCACCGCGTGGGCCGATCCCCCTTGGCATTACCGACGAAACAATAGAAGATGCGCCTCTTTCTCCCGTCAGTATGGCTGATCGTTGGGCTTACCGCTCTTCTGACGGTTGGACTGCCTAGTGCATCAGCGGAAGAGGAGAGCGATCAGCCAGAGACGTTTGTCACCAGATTGTATCCGGGTCACAACCTGGTTGGCTGGACCACTCAGTCGGCGCCGGTCAATGCTCTGTTCGAGGCGGTGCCGGAGATCGAACTCGTCTACGCATGGGATGCGACAAAACAGAGATGGCGCTTTGCCGCGCCCACCATCCGAGAGCGCTTCTGGTCCTTACGCACGCTGACACCCGGCATGGGACTGCAAGTTAGAGTCACTGGCGTCGAGTCAATTGATTGGGAGCGTCCAAGACGGCCAGCACAGGGAACGGTGCAGCTCGAAGTCGGCTGGAACATGGTCTCCTGGCTGGGTCGTGATGGCTCGCCACTTGACCGCGCCATCTCCGGGGTCGGACGGCAGTTCAAGCGAGCTAGGCTCTGGTCGGAACAGGACCAAGCGTTCCTGCACTATCGGGCCGACACCATCGCCAATAGAGAAGCCCAGCCTTCGCTGGCATTTGGAGACGCGCTCTGGGTTGAAGTTGGACGTTCGGTCAATTGGTTGCAACCGACCGGCGTCGTCCCTGAGGTCGTCTTTGCCGGGCACGCGGACGCGAGTCTGCAGAACAGGGTGATTGCCGATGTCCGCGCTGTGATCGACTTCCATTGGGACCAATATGGCATAGAGGCGGACTTCAGCCAGTTCATCATCTATGTTGCTAGATCTCCGGAACACCTCAACAGGGCTCTCGGCGGCCGATCACTTCTGTCGGCTGAGGCACGCCTTCTGCAGGACACTTACAGACTTGCCCACATTAGGGATATCTGGAGTGTGGCGGCGGGTTGGGCGGATGAAGGCGCGCGCGACGGTCATATCCACATGGCGATCAAACAGGAACATTGGTCCAAGTCTCAGCTGCAGGAACGCTGGAGTCCCCGGTCCAATACGGCGCACGAGTACTTGCACATTCTGCAATATCATCTTGTTGACCATCGAGCCCGATTCAAGCGCGCCACGCCTACCTTCCACGAACCGCCTCGTTGGATCACTGAGGGTTGGGCGATGTGGATCCAAGACGCACTCGAGTATGCATCAGAGGGAAGCACCTGGGAGCAGATCCACAACCGTGCGCGTGAGCAAACGATCGGTTTGCCTTCACTAGAGGAAGGGGGTGACTCCTTTGAGTATGTCCTTGGCCGGGCGGCGGCGCACCTCCTTACCGAGAGTCCAAGCGATTACTCGCTGTTGGAGTATTTCCGAACACTCAAGGCACAAGGTCTTGGGCCACATGGTCAATGGGAATCTTGGCCGCGCTGGCAGGATGCCTTCAACGATGTCTTCGGCCGTTCCATTGGGGAGTTTTATCGTGAGTTCGAGTCTTGGCGCGGCACTAACGGCCAGGCAGGCTCGCAGACACACGAGCACCCTGCCACAGCGCCGTCCTTGGCTGGATACGTCGTCTTGGCTGAGGGCGCTGATCCGGATGTGACAAAGGTGAAGATCAGAGTGCGGACACGTACAGAAGACGGTCTCGAGTACTCCATTGGCGGGAAACACTGGATGAACGCCGGTGAGGGATTTGAGTTGGCTGTTGAGCCAAACAGTCGCAATCTGCTGTCCGTCCAGTTTGGCGAACCGTCTTGCGTCGCCTACTATGCGGAAGGCGAAGCAGTGCAAGATCCAGATGACGCCGATGTCCTGCAGGTAGAGAGCTCGAGTATCAGGAATCTCGAACTGAAGGTGTCGAGCAGAACCTGTAGTGAGCGGGTTCATGGTACCCTTCTGGATGCGACGGGCCACCCGCTTGCCGGTCTCGTCGTATCGGTGCAGCGACCTTTGGACTACCACACCAACCGCGACAACCAGAATCCGACGGCCGCTCAGTTTTCTAATGTTAACTTATCAAACTCCGACGGCAGCTTTTCTCTGCTGTTGGCTAGAAGCATGCACGGCACTCTTACGATTAGGCTTCGCGATGAGTGCCAACTGTCGATTCCACTGTCGACTGTGGATCGAGTAGGACGTTCAGAGGGAGTTTGGCACGGCAGTCGAGGGACGATCGCGTCAACCGAGGATGGTGCTGTCGTAGACGTGCAGATCCGGGTTGAGGATGACGCCTGCGGTTACGCAATCGCTGGGCGAGTAGTAGACGCCGACGGCAGCCCTGTCGCTGGGGAACAAGTCGCTGCGCTGTCCGAAGGGGGAGCAAGCGCGCGTGGGCGGACGAATTCGGACGGTTCGTTTGCCATGGTCGTGCCCGAGAACGGGCAGTACCGCGTGTCCGTCAGAATCGATGGATGCCGCGTTTTCTACAGAGACAGCGGAGCGACGCTCTCGCATCAGCAGGCCTCACTGGTCCGGGTATCGGACGCGAATGCCACGGGCGTGAAAGTACAACTCGCAGAAGGAGTGTGCGGGCGCCGAATCTCTGGGCGATTGCTCAATGCAGACGGAACGCCGCGAGGGGGTGTCGCAGTCGCGGCACACGGCAACGCCGGATTGGCGAGAGATTCGACTGACTCCGACGGAGCATTCTCAGTCGCTGTGCCGGCTAGCGGTTCTTACCTATTGTCGGTGTTCATTGACGGCTGCAATCTCCACTACAGCGGTAGCGGACCAACCACGAACTTGAACAACGCCAATGAGATTCATGTCTCTAATGCCCAAGTAACTGGCATCGAGTTCCGCCTCCCCGAGAACCCCGCCGCTTTCTGCAACTGACATGGAGGAAGCGCCCGCAACGTCTATCGACGAGCAGCAACTCGGTCAGTGACCAAGCGAGCAGCGACTCTGTCAGTCCTGAGCATGCAAATGGTAGGAGACGGACGGTGACGCAGTCGGAAGAGGCCCGGTGATACATGCTGGAGCGTGAGGACGCGAGCGACCGGTTAGCACCACAGGTGGCTGAGAAGCTCGGTGTGAGCGAGCTCAGTGTCCGGCACCTGTTGGCGGCCTACCGCACGCAGTGAGTATTGGCTTTGACCCACAGGAACCGCGGCTGCCGACCCCGCAACGCCGTGTTCACCGCAGTGTCCTCTGTCTAGGTTCCTGAAGAACGACTGAATGGGCTCATGGAGCAGGCGTTGACCCCATAGCAGGCTGCTGAAGTAGTGATACGCGCAGCTGGTTCGGGTCGCGTTGACGTCCGCTCGACGGCTGATCTCAGACCGGGTGTCGTTCCGGTCGGGCGGTAGGAGTCATCGTCGGGCCTTATGCAGGTGCCTGAGGCCGAGGCGACGCCGTTCGATTACGCAGCGGCCGCCTCGAGGTTGGCCAGGCGGGTGAGGTTGTAGGCCGCTGCGGTCAGTTCGAGCCAGAGCTTGTTGCGGGCCCGGCCGAGGTAACGCAGCTTGCAGCCGGGGCCGACCGTCTTGATCCAGCCGAAGACTTCCTCGACCAGTTTGCGTCGGCGCTGGCTCTGGGCGTAGCCCGGATGCCGAGTCGTGCGTCGGTCGATTGCGCTGCGCCGGCCGCGCTCGTTCTGGGCCACATGCGGCGTCACTCCAAGTGCGCGCAGGTCCCAGACGAAGTCGCGCGTGTCGTAGGCGCGGTCGGCGCCCACGGTCGCGGGGCCTGTGACGCTGCGTTTGAGCATCGCCAGGGCCGCGTCGCGTTCGGCGTATCCGTCGGCCTCAGTGAGCTCGACATCGACGACCAGGCCGTGACGGTTCTCTGTCAGGAGATGGCCCAGATAGCAGAGCCGCGCCTCCTGCTGCTTGCCCTTGCGGTAGAGCCGCGCCTCGGGATCGGTGGTCGACTCGTGCGTCTCACGGCGGCGGCGCTCGCCTGTGAAGTCCCGCGGCCGGTTGCGTCCGCCGCCTTCCCGCTCCATCGGCGGGCGCTCGTCGCGCGGTCGATAGCTCTTGTGCGAGGCTCAGGCGTCGAGCAGCGTGCCGTCCACGGTGAAGTGGTCGGCCGAGAGCAGCCGCCGGCGACGCCCCTCCTTGACCACTTCCTTGAGCAGCACCCGCGCCGCGTCGGCCTCCAGCAGCCGCTCGCGGTTCTTGGTGAACGTGGTTGGATGGGACGGCTCGTCCTCGACATTGAGGTCCAGGAACCACTTGAACAGCAGGTTGCAGCGCAGCTGATCGCAGAACTGGCGCTCCGAGTGGACCGTGTAGAAGGCCATCGAGCGACTCGCCTTGAGCAGGTGCTCGGGCGGGATCGAGGGCCGTCCGTTGTCCGCGTAGATCTCGTCGAACAGCGGCGACATGCGCCTGAGGGCCGAGTCGGCCAGCGGCTTGATCCGCCGCAGCGGGTGGTCCTTCGGCACGAACCCGTCCGGCGTCACCCCCTGCATCATCGTCGCCTGCCGCTCACTCTCGCCGCGCATCGCCGACCTCCCTCAGCTATCGGACCAACACCTCCTTCATGGTCTCACGTGCTCCTTTTTCAGCAGCCAGCTAGGGTACCTGTAGGGAAGGATGGCATCGTCAGTTCCCTGGTGGTTGGCAATGCATGGCCTAGCCGGTCGAGAAAAGGAATCCATCTGCAAATGTACGGGCGCTGACCGTGAGGTCGGTGAGATGTGATGGAAGTTCCGAAGGAGTGCTCTCGATAGGCCGCGTATGGCGTTTGCGTCGGGATTGACTTCGGACCGTCAATCAGTCGTGTCGGTGAGGATTGGGGGCCGGCAGCGCCTGCTAACGCGTGTAGGCCAAGGTCAGGCCCGTTCCATCAGTCTGAGCGGGCATCGAGATTGGCCAAGCAGATGGAGCTCCGGCCAGCGGCCAGATCACACCGGTGTTCGTCGCTGGCCCGGCCGACGCAGCGTGGCTTTTTCCGACCACCTGATCCTGCTCAGCCAGAACACGAGCTACTCCCAACAAGGCCCCGAGGCATCGTATGGAGCCTCGAGACGCTGCGGCTCGGTCGCTGAAATCGAAGCGAGTCACCCGTGCCATGCGGCCTTGGCAGACTTCATTGAGTAGCCGACGGCCGTGCGCCGAACGTCGTGGTCGAGGTCACGACCGGAGTCCCTACGTGTGCAGCGGGCGGGACGACATCAGGTTTCGTAGCCGGAGCGGCGCTCAGTCGCCAATGGTTGCGGCCGGTATTCTCGATCTCGCCCTGCTCCTTCATCCGCTGCAACGTGGACTGCAAGGTGGCCATCGGCTTGGCCGACCGCGGCGCAGCGTCGTGCTGCTGCAGATGGGCGAGGATCTCAGTAGCGTGAGCCGGTTCGCTCCGCTGTTCCAGGAACTCGCGCACCGTGCCGCTGACCAGCCCGCGCGGGCGGCGGCGAGGCGCTGCTTTAGCGGCGCGCCGACGCGCGGGCCGACCGGCTGACGCTGCCCCTTGCGGCGCGGTGTGGTCGCCAGGGGATTCGAGGCTGAGCAGCTCTTCGATCAGACGGCGTCTCGCGGCGAGTCGATCCACTTGGGCCTGAATGGCGTCGAGTTCTGAGCGCAGTTGATCGGCGAAGGAATCAACCATGGCCGCCTGTCCTTTCGATGATCGCGTTGGAGCACTTGGCACTTCACAGCATAGGCATGTGATTTTCGACCTGGCTGCAATCTGGCAGCGGAGTCTGAGTGTTCCTTCCTCCCCACATCTTGACAAACACAGAATGTCGTTCGCCAGGGTCTTTAGGCCACTCATTGCCAGTGTCATTGGGCCATG
>VXQZ01000053.1:35690-80837 GCA_009838735.1 Chloroflexota bacterium | reverse complement strand
CTTGAGCTAGTCCGGGCGCTTGGGCGCGGAGATGTTCATACCAGACCGGCTCTGGAGATGGCTCGGCAGGGGGCGGATATTGTCGTGTCGTCGCGGACTCAGGGGCAGCTGGATGCGGTGGTGGGGGAGGTCGAGGCGATCGGGACGCGGGGACTGGCGGTGATTGCGGATGCGCTGGATCGGGAGCAGTCGAAGGAGCCGGTGCGGCGGGCGCTGGCGGAGTTCGGGTCCTGCGACATCCTGGTCAACAATGTGGGCGGCGGCGCGCCGATGCGGGGGTCGCAGGATCCGTTCACGCACGACGACGACGTGTTCGAGGCGAACCTGGCGCTGAACCTGACCTCGGCGTACTGGACGACTCGGGAGGCGCTGCCGCACATGCGGGAGTCGGGCTACGGGCGGATCCTGACGATTGGCTCGGGCTACGCGAAGCGGTCGGGCGGGGCGCTGGCCTACTCAACGGCGAAGCACGGCTTAATCGGGTTCACGCGGGCGCTGGCGCACGATACGGCGGCCTACGGGATTACCGTGAACTGCCTGTGTCCGGGCTGGACGAACACGGCGCTGGTCGACTGGGAGGCGATGGGCAAGGCGGCGGGGATGTCGGCGGAGGAGGCGCACGCCTGGCGGGCGTCGGAGAATCTGCAGAATCGGGTGCTGGAGCCGGAGGAGCTGGGTCCGATGGCGGCGCTGCTGGCGTCGCCGGAGTCGGCGGGGATTACGGGTCAGGTGATCTCGGTGGATGGTGGGTACAAGGTGTGATTGCACCGGTGGTAAGTTTGGGCGAGCCCCGCGAGCGGTTGAGAGACGCTGCGGGGCTAGGGGGGAATGGCATTGTCCACTGATCTGTGCCGTTCCCCCTGCCCTATGAGCCAGTGTATCAGCGGAATAGCATGACGCGTAGCGCACTATTGAGTACCGGAGGGGGCTCACCATGACCTACGAAGACCTGACTCTTGAGATTCAGAACCATGTCGCGATTGTGACGCTGAATCGTCCCGAGAAGATGAATGCGATGGGGCCTCGTCTGGTGTTTGAGCTGCTGGATGTGCTGGAGTCGACTCGGCATGACGACGAGGTCAAGTCGATGGTGATTACGGGGGCGGGTCGCGGCTTCTGCGCAGGCGCGGATGTGACGGGCGGGGCGGCGATGCGCAAGCTGTCGGACGAACTGGACGAGGCGAGCGGGTATCGGCGTCACAAGGAGGCGCCGATCGGGCATTACGGCGTGCTGTTCTCGACGCTGAACGACTATCCGAAGCCGATTGTGGCGGCCGTCAATGGCGCGGCGGCGGGCGCGGGGATGTCGCTGGCGCTGGCCTGCGACATCCGGCTGGCGTCGACGAACGCGCGGTTCATTTCGGCGTTCGTGCATCGTGCGATCACGCCGGACACGGGCAGCACCTACTACCTGCCGCAGATGCTGGGCAAGGGTCGGGCGCTGGAGCTGATGTACACGGGCGAGCCGCTGAACGCGTCGGACGCGGAGCGCTACGGGTTGGTGAATCGGGTGCTGGATCCGGAGTCGCTGGTGGAGGAGTCGATCGCGCTGGCGGAGAAGATCGCGCGCGGTCCGTCGCTGGCGATCGAGCTGACCAAGCGTCTGGTCAACAATCAGGCGTCGACGTTCGACATGCAGGTCGAGCGGGAAGCCTGGGGTCTGGGAGTGACGGGGGATTCGGAGGATCGTCAGGAAGGGATCGACAGTTTCCTGGAGAAGCGTCCAGCGGAGTTTCGGGGTCGGTAGTCAGGGAGAAACGGGGCGCGCGGGTTAGCGGCCCGCGCATGGACGTCCGTCGCGGCACCAGGCTCCCCCGCGCGACGGTCGCCTGCCGAGTGGTCATCGTAGTTGATTTGCAAGCGACCGATGGCCCTCACCCCGACCCTCTCCCTCGGGGAGAGGGAGCCGGAAGGGACGCTTCTCTGGTTCCCTCTCCCTGAGGGAAAGGGCTAGGGTGAGGGTCGCAGATTGTCGATAGAGGGAAGCGAGCAACCAATGGTCACAATTACCAACGTCAAGGTCGATGTGTTCGACTGGGAGACGCCCAACTGGCGGGTCGGATCGGGGATGCGTTTTGGCGGGCGCAATCAGCTGTCGGTTGTGAGCATCGAGACCGACGCCGGCGTCACCGGTGATGCGTTTCTGTCGCGTCCGGAGTACCACGCGCAGCCGCTGATCGATCTGCTCAAGCCTCGGGTAATGGGCAAGGATGCACAGGACATCGGGCGGATCTGGGCGGACTGTTACAAGCAGAATCGGGGGGTCTCGCATGCCGCGATTGGCGCGATCGACATCGCGCTGTGGGACATCAACGGGAAGCTGGCCGACCAGCCGATCCACCGCCTCCTTGGGACGTGTAAGGACGAGGTCCCGGTCTATTCCTCGACCGCATGGTGGGAGTCGCCGGAGGAGTACGTCCAGGAGGCGCTGGAGTTTCAGTCGGACGGCTGGATCGCGCACAAGCTCCACCCGCACGGCGAGGCCAAGGCGGACATCAGGATTTGCGAGGCGGTCCGCGAGGCCGTCGGCGACGAGATGATCCTGATGCTGGACAGCATGTGGTCATACCAGTACGAGGACGCGGTGCGCGTCGGCCGGGCGATCGAAGATCTGGACTTCTACTGGTACGAGGACCCGCTGGACGAGAATGACCTGTACAGCTACGTCAAGCTGCACCAGAAGCTCGACATACCGATCATGTCGACCGAGTACGCGCCCGGTCGCTACTACGGCATGACCCAGTGGATCACGCAGTACGCGACCGACATCCTGCGCGGCGACGTCGCGGTGACCGGCGGGATCACGCCGCTGGTCCGGCTCTGCCACCTGGCCGAGGGCTTCGGGATGAAGTGCGAGATCCACCACGGCGGCAACAGTCTTAACAACGTCGCCAACCTGCACGTCACGATGGCCGTGCCCAACTGCGAGTTCTTCGAGTACTTCCCCAGCACCGGAGGCTTCCTCTACGGCCTGGTCGAAGACATCGACATGTCCGGAGGAACGGTCTCAGCGCCGACCAGGCCCGGCCTCGGCTTCGACATCGACTGGGACCTGGTCAAGAGCCAGCACGTCGCCACGCTGGAGTAGGTCCTATTGTTGCCGGAGCGAGGCGATCTTGCCGATTGGTTCTTTACGCTCCGCTCTCTTCCAGGCCTCAAGCAATTCCTGTTCACTATCCATCGCCCAATCGAGGAAGTCTTGTTCCTTCGATTTCGGCAACTGACCCGTTGTGAAGGCCATGATTGTCAAATCAAATGACGCCTCGTCTTCCGCGCATCGAACATGCACATGGGGCCAGTTGTGGTCGTCGTAATACATGAGAATCTTGATGCCGCCGAAGCGGCAGATCTCGGGCACTGGCTAGTCTGGGCTACGGATTGGAGTACCCGCCGCTCTGAAGCCGTGAGCGTCGATTCCGGTGATCCGCTCGTAGAGATCCAAGGCGCAGGAATCGACCTGGTCGTTCCAATAGACGTAGTCACCCCACCCATCCACTCGTGCCCGTTGGAACGAAGCAGGATCGCTCCAAAGCGCAAACACTCCGCTACCAACCAGATGAGACATATCAACGATTCCGCAGACACCATCTGAGTACTTCAACCGGAGACGGTACCCCGTCAGGGGCTCCGCCTCTAAGAGTCGCAAAGGCCGCTCCGACGGAACGCGCGCAGCGTCAAGCATGGCCACTTGCTCCTGCATCGTGCGACCATTGAGAGAGGCATACAGCCCGGTGGTGTCCACCCACTGGTGCGGGGACCAGCCGAGATAAGAGTCCTCCAGCCACGCGATCTTCGAGAAGAACTCACGGTCTTGCAACAGTTCCTTCAACTCAGGCTGGTCATCGAGGAAACCACCGACTGAGAGGTCGATATCTCCAGCGCACCCGTCAGCAAAGCGCAGCCAGATTCGCTGACCGTCAAGCGGTTTGACCTCAATGACACTCGGAACCGGCATCAGCAGTTCGCTTTCTGATTTGCCTGTATCAATCGTACACAATCACGCCGCGGCCATCCTCGCCGCGCTCGAGGGCCTGGAAGGCTTCGTTGATTTCGTCCAGCGGATACTTGCGCTGGACGATGTGATCGATCTGGATTCGGCCGTTGACGTAGGCGTCGACCAGGACCTCGAAGGTCCGATGCGGCGAGGCTGACCCGTAGTACGAACCGACCATCGTCTTCTGCTTGCGCACCATGTCGACGAGGTCGAACGATCCGACTGCCTCGGTCGGCGCCAGCCCGACGATCACGCCCGTGCCGCCCTTGCCCAGCGACTCGAAGACCTGGTTGGCGGTGACGTCGGAGCCGAACGTGTCGAAGGCGAAGTCGACGCCGCCATTGGAGAGCTCCACCACCGCGGCGGCAGCGTTGACGTTGCGTGCGTTGACCGTGTCGGTCGCGCCGAACTTCCTGGCAAACTCGAGTTTGTGGTCGTGAATGTCGACGGCGATGATCTTGCTCGCGTTGAGCATCTTCGCGCCCTGGATCGCATTCAGTCCGACGCCGCCGGCGCCGATCACGGCCACCGTCATCCCGGCCCGAGCCGTCGGCTGATTGATCACGGCGCCGACGCCGGTCGTGACGGAGCAACCAATCAGTGCCGCGACTTCCATCGGCACCTGATCCGGAATCGGGAAGCAGGCCTGCTGGGCGGTGACGACATGCTCGCCGAAGACGCCGAGCTTGCCCATTTGATAGATCTCGCGTCCGGAATCGTCGTGCAGCCGCACGGTGCCGTCGAGCAGCCGCGAGCCGGTCGCCTGGTGCAGGTCACAGAGCTGGGGCTGTCCGCGGCGGCAGGTCGGGCACTGCCCGCAGGGGGTGACGAACGAGAGAATGCAGCGGTCGCCCGGCTTCAGGCTGATGACGCCCGGTCCGACTTCTTCGATCGTGCCGGCGCCCTCGTGTCCCAGCACCGAGGGCAGCGGGAATGCGGCCGTGCCCTCCATGATGTGATGGTCCGAGGCGCAGATCCCGGCTGCGCCCATCCTCACCCGCACTTCGCCATATTGCGGCTCGTCCTGGACCAAGTCCTTGACCAACAACGGAGTATTCGGAGCCTCAAGTACGGCAGCGCGCATCGCAGTCCCTCCCAGGGTTTGAAGTTCGGCCAAGGGTAACGTAGACGGGCGGGCCTCAGGCGACCGAAATCGGATGCGGCAGCGGCTGATTGAACAGGTACCCCTTCTCATTGAAGGGCACTGATTCCGGCTGCGTGTTCCCGTCCATGTCAGTTGCTCGAGTCCTGATCGTGTGTTCGCCAACCGAGGCATTCCACTCGAATGCAAACTGAACCCAACCGTATTCGACCTGCCGACTCGCGAGCCGAGCACGATGCCAGGTTGTCCCGGCGTCGTCGCTCCACTCCACCGAAGCAATCTCGCCATATGGCGAGTGCGCGTATCCCGCCAACTGGTGACGAGTGGCACTCAGCCGAGCCGGCCAGGGCAATGCCAGGGCGCTTTTGATCGACTGAAGCGTCACGACACGGCCGTCGGCCTCGCCGTCCGGCTCGTACTCATCACCGATCAACACATAGGAGGTCGTGTTGTTGCGAGTCCACTGTGGCTCAGCAGAAACGGCGATTCGCCCCAACCACTTGATTTGCGACGAGCCGACCCATCCCGGCACGATCGCCCGTAGGGGGAATCCATGGTCCCTCGGCAGCGCCTCGCCGTTCATTCGATGGACCAGCAGGGTGTCGGGATGCATGGCCTTCTCGATCGTCATCACGCGGCGGAATCCCCCTTCCGGAGACTCTGGATCCAGACCGATGAGCAAGACGCTGACGGCATCGTCGGTCACGCCGGCGAGCGTCAGCACATCCGCTAACGAGACCCCGGTCCACTCGGCATTGCCGATCGCCCCACGTCCCCACTGGGTGCCGCTGGCAGCGCGGCCCTGCAGCAAATCAAACATCACCCGATGGTTGCCGGCGCACTCCAGGTAGGAGGTCATCCTGCGTTGGGGCAACCGGAGGATGTCGTCGAATCTCAGCTCTGTTCCTTCGTCAACGGCATCGCCTTCAATCACCAGCGACCAGCGCTCGATGTCCAGGTCCACGCTGCGCGAGTTGTTGCGTACGAAGAACTGTTTGTTGGAAGTAATCGAGCCAGTCTGCAACTCCAGGCGAGCTTCCAGTCCTGCCTGTCCATGATCGATGAACGGCGTCGGATCCTTGAAGACCAACGGAGGTTCGACGGAAGCAACAGACTGGTCGGCGCCGCCCGACCACTCAGGGATCGCGTCGCCGCAGGCCGCCAGCACGGCGGCCGTCCCTCCGACCAACAGCAGGGTCAGAAATCGACGCCGACTGAGCCCGCGACTGCTGGCCCAACGCCACAGCGGATCATCGGCTCCAGGTCTCGTCTGTTGAGCCACGAACTTCACCTCTACCTAGCCTGATGACCGTCAGCATATGGAGCATGACTCGCTAGCCTGACTCGCGACCACCAGATGTGACAGGAACAGACCATGTCCATGCAACGAGCCGACTTCGAGGCCATCACGCGGGCGGCAGGCGTCGAGCCGACCGACTCCGACATCCGCTTCGTCGGCGACGGCGATCCCATCTATCCGTCGCCGCTGCGACTCGCCTCAGGTGTCGCGTCAATCCTGGGCAATATCGCCGGCGTCGTTGACGACATCCGCTGCCAGCAGACGGGCCAGCGCCAGTCGGCCGAAATCAACATGGGACAAGCCGCAGTCGGCATCTCCTCGATGTGGGTGCTGAAGATCGATGGTCAGAACGCGTTGGAGTCGATGCCCGACTCCATGGCGCCCGGACAGGGAATCTTCCCGACCAGCGACGGTCGCTATCTGTACCTGTTGAGCGGATTCCCGCACATCGCCGAGCGCACACTGGAAGTCCTCGGCTGTTCGTACGACAACATCGCTGAGTATGTGGTGGCGCACGATGCGGACGAAATGGAAGCCCGGCTCAATGCGGCGCAACTTCCCGGCGTTGTCGTCAAGTCGCCGGAGGAGTGGAATGCTCACCCCCAAGGCAAGCTGCTGGCCGACTCCCCTGCTGTGATCATCGAACGGATCGGCGACGCGCCTGCGAAACCAGTCCCGGGCGGCGAACTACCGCTCAACGGCGTCCGGGTGATCGACAACACGAAAGTGCTGGCCGGACCAACCATCTCACGCACGCTCGCGGCGCTCGGCGCGGATGCGCTGCACATTGGCGCGCCCAATGTCGCCGACATCCAGGCGGCCCAGGCCGATACCGGACACGGCAAACGCCGGGCCCACGTCGATTTCGACACTGCGGAGGGGCGCGACACCCTCTGGAGTCTGCTCGAGGACGCCGACATCTTCAGCCAGTCGTATCGCGCCAAGTCGCTGGCTCGACGAGGCCTCAGCCCCGAAGCCCTGGCCGAGCGTTGCCCCGGGATCATCTACATCTCCGAGAACGCCTACGGACAGTTCGGTCCCTGGCAGGAGAAGCGGGGCTTCGACGGCAACGTGCAGGCTGCGTCGGGCATTCATCATGTTCAGCAGAAGGACATGACCAGCATGATGGGCGTCGGCCCGGCCATCGCGCTCAACGACTACGGCACCGGATACTGGGGCGCCTACGGGGCGCTCGAAGCGCTGCGAAGACGTTCCATCGAGGGAGGCAGCTGGCACGTCAGGGTCGCCCTGGGCCAGACGGCATCCTGGTTCCTCCGACTGGGAACGCCCCACCAGATATCGGACGCCGATCCCGACGAGGGCTGGCGCCTCGCCGACAAGTACAGCGAAGACGTCGAGTCGGACTACGGGACGCTGACGAGGCTGAGTTTCCCGATCCAGTTCAGCGACATCAAGCCGAGATGGGGTCGGACGGTGAAGCCAGGGTCGCATGAGGCGGTGTGGTTGTAACCAACGCCGTCGTCATTGCCGCGCTTGCCGCGGCAATTTCGCTGCATACGGCAGAAGGCATCCTCGCTCAGTTCAGCGAGATACCCGCGACGAGCGCGGGTATGACGAGACTTGTCGGAGGAGTGCTATGCATTACCGCGTCGCAACTTCAGGGTCCGTTGGACGCGGAATCTCGTACCACGGTTGATCGCAGAACTGCAGATCGTCCTCGCCCAGCTCGATCTCGGAGTACTTCAGCGAATCCACGATTTGCTCGGCTCGGGAGGCTCCGACGATCGCCGACGTGATGCCTTTCTGGGCGAGGACCCAGGCGATGGCGGCGTGGGTGATGCTGACGTCTCGCTCGGCGAAGTAGGTCTGCAGGCGGGCGACCTGCTCGAACTGGATGTCGTGCCAATAGCGGGCACGATACCTGGGACCGGCGCTGCCGAGGGTGAAACGGGTGTCGTCGCGCAGGTCCTCGGTGTTCCGGTACTTGCCGGTCAGGAAGCCGCCGGCGAGCGGGTTGTAAGCGATGATCCCCACGCCCTGGTCGCGGCAGAGCGGGAGCAGGTCGGACTCGATGTCGCGCCAGAGGATGTTGTAGCGCGGCTGGTCGCAGTCGAACCGCGTGATGCCTGCCCTGTCCGAAGCGCCCAATGACAGCGCCAGTTGCCAGGCACGGTAGTTCGATGACCCGACGTAGCGAACCTTGCCCCAGCGCACGAGGTCGTCAAGCGCCTGCATCGTCTCCTCCACCGGCACCGACCAATCGGGAGAGTGCAATTGGTAGAGGTCGATGTAGTCGGTGCCCAATCGGCGCAAGGACTCGTCCACGGCCGACAGAATGTGTTGGCGCGACGCTCCGCGTTGGTTCGGCGACGGACCCATCGCGCCGACGCACTTGGTCGCCAGGACGACTTGATCGCGAGGCCTACCCGCCAGCCAGCGACCGACGATTGACTCAGTTGTACCAACATCATCGGAGCCAAGCGGATATACGTCCGCGGTGTCAATGAAGTTGACGCCGCCTTCAAAGGCGGCGTCCATGATCTGGAATGCTTCATCGGCCTCGGTTTGAAAGCCGAAGGTCATCGTTCCCAGGCAGATCTCCGACACTCGCAAGCCGGTACGACCCATACGGCGAACCTTCATTGTCGTCTCTTTCGATTTGTAGTTTGTCAGTTACAACTGTTCATCGCTCCTATCGAAACTGAGCAATCACTTCATCGTCCAGGCGCTGGAAGTACTCGGGATTGTTGTCGCCGCGTCTGCCGAACATGATCTCGTCGATACCGTAGTCGATGAACTCACCGATGCGCTGCGTAATCTTGTCCGCAGAGCCGTTTAACGTTCCAGGGCCGATGCGCTCCTCCCACTCCCTCGCCGCATCCTCATCGTCGGTCAGCAGGCACGGCATCAACGCAGTGATCTTAATCTCTGACGGATCCCTGCCGACGTCCTCGCAATGGGCGTGGAGTATGTCAACCTTCTCCTTCAGTAATTCCACTGACATTCCACGGCCGGCCCAGCCGTCGAGATTCAGAATGTCACCGTACAAGGCAAGTGTTCTTAACGTTCGCTTCGGTCCGGTGCCGCCAACGAGGATCGGTATCGGATTGTTGTAGCTTCCCGGCGACAGGGGAGCGTCGTCGAGCGAATAGTATTGACCCTCAAATGTCACTCTGGCGCCGTCGTTATGGATGATGCCGCGCAGCATCTTACACGCTTCTTCGAAGCGGTCCTGGCGTTCCTTCATCGGTGGGAAGCCCCAGCCGTACGCCTGGTGCTCGCGCAGGAACCACGAGGCGCCGATGCCGAGCGTGAAGCGTCCGTGCGAGATGTGATCGACCGAACCGGCGATCTTCGCCACCAGACCCGGGTTCCGGTACGTATTGCCCAGCACCAGGTGACCGATTCGCAGCGTCTCCGTGGCCACGCCCACTGCAGCAGCAAGCGAGAACGCTTCGAATGCCTCGCGGTCCTCGACTTCCTTGCCCCGATTCGGCGGGACGAAGTGATCGGCAAACCAGATTGAGTCATAGCGGCCGGCGTCCATCGTCTGTGCGACGGCGCGAATCTCGTCCCACGATGTCAGATACGCCGAGACCTGCGCCCCGAATTGCACGTCAGCCATGTTCGCTCCTCACTTCACCATGTGGGTTCGAGAGCCAGTCTACGGCGGGCGTGACGGTTTACCTGCGGTGGTAGTCTGACCGCTGGCGCTCACCGGTCGCGCCCCAGCTGGACACAGGAGCGAACACCACCATGCGCGTACTCGTGATGCCCGGACTGACCCTGCCTGAAGTTTCCGAAGCGCAACTCGAGATGATTCGCGCCGCCGCCGGACCCGAGGCCGATGTCGTCGTGGCCAACAACCGCGAGGACGCGATGGAGATGATCGCCGACGCCGAAGTGCTGCTCGGATATCTCACCCCGGACCTGTTCGCTGAGGCGAAAGAGCTGAAGTGGGTCCATGCCACCGCCTCCGGCGTCGACGGCTACCTGTTCGACGACTTCAAGAACGCCGAGATCCCGTTGACCGGAGAGAAAGGCCTGGTCGGACCCCACCTCGCGGACCACGCCTTCGCGCTCCTGCTGGCGCTGGCTCGCTCGCTGAAGTCGGCAATGACGCTCAAGGGCGAGGCCTGGGGCGGCCGCGTGCCGATGCGGCGCGCCGCGTTCGAGCTCTCCGGCCTGACCATGGGGATCGTCGGCTTCGGCGGCACCGGACGCGCCATCTCCGAGCGCGCCAATGGCTTCGGCATGAACGTCCGCGCGGTCGACGCGGTCGCCGTGCGCGGCACGCCGATCGTTCCGGTGGTGGGACACATGAACCAGCTCGACACGCTGCTGGAGAAGTCCGACGTCGTCGCCGTCTGCACGCCCCTGACCGAGGAGACTCGTCATCTGTTCAACGCCGAGACGTTCGCCAAGATGAAGTCGGGATCGGTGATTGTGAACGTCACGCGGGGTGAGATCATTGAGCTGGAGGCGTTGATTGACGCCGTTGAATCGGGACACCTGCGCGGGGCGGCGCTTGACGTCGTCGAGGGCGAACCGCTGCCGCAGGACCACCGAGTCTTCGAGATCGAGAACATCGTGATGACGCCGCACACCGCCGGCGCTTCGCAACTGCGAGCGGGCCGCAACCTCGAGCGTTTCTGCGAGAACCTGCGTCGATACCGAGGCAACCGAGAACTCGTCGGCGAAGTCGACAAGCAGGCGGGCTTCTAATCGTTTCATCACTTCCCGACCTGACTGCGGAGCTGGAGGCGGCCCAGGAGGCTGCCCGGCGCGGCGGCGCGATCCTGCAGCGCTTCCAGCAGTCGGGCGCCCGCTATGGCTGGAAGCAGAGCAGCGACCGCCAGCCCTGGAGCGGGCGAGGGTTCAGCTACGAGGTGGTCTCGGAGGCCGATGTCGAAGTCGACGCGGCGCTCCGCGAGACGCTGCTCGGCGCCTTCCCTGAGGACGCCTGGCTGTCCGAAGAGGCCCACGACGACCGCGAGCGATTGCTGCACCGGCGTGTCTGGATCGTGGATCCGCTCGACGGCACGCGTGAGTTCCTTCAAGGTGTGCCAGAGTATGCCGTTTCGATTGCGCTGGCGCTCAACGGGCAGGCGGTCATGGGCGTGGTTTACAACCCGGACGCCGACGAGATGTACGCGGCCACGGTTGACTCCGACGACGACCGATTCAGCCTCGAAGAGGCAGCGGCCCTGTCGGAGAGCTACATGCTGGTCGGGCGCGGTGAGTGGCACTATGGCGACCTGCCGCCGGTGCCGGACGGGACGAAGGTGATGCCGGTCGGCTCGATCGCGTATCGGATGGCGCTGCTGGCGACGGGCAAGGGCTGCCTGGTCTTCACGCCGGGTCGCCGCAGCGAATGGGATCTGGCCGCCGGGGCGGCGCTGCTCGGCGCCGCCGGGGCGACCGTGACAGATATCGATGGGAAGCCGCTGCAGTTCAATCAGGCGGAACCGTCGGTCAGGGGTTTGATTGCGGCTCGTTCGAACATCCACGGAGAGGCTCGCCGGATGTGGCAGAACTCGGGCTGGCAGATCCACTAGCCGGACGAGTAGAGCTCAAGTTCGCCTCGCCGGAGGTCGTCGCCGACGAGCTTGAGGATCTTTTCCAACTGATCGAAGTCCCATTCGCCGACGAAGGAGATGGCGGAGCCTTCGGCTCCGGCGCGGCCCGTGCGGCCGACCCTGTGGACGTAGTCCTCGGCGGTCTGCGGAAGGTCGAAGTTGACGACGTGCTGAACATCGGGAATGTCGAGTCCACGGGCGGCGACGTCGGTGGCGATCAGGAACTGCAGGTCGCCTGAGCGGAACTGGCCCATGACCCGGTCGCGCTTGCGCTGATCGCGGTCTCCGTGGATCGCGTCGGCGTTGAGGCCTCGGTCCAGGAGCCGACGGACGAGGCGGTCGACGGTGACCTTCATGTTGCAGAAGACCAGGGTTCGACCCGACAACTCGGGCAGCAACTCCTCCACGGCGCGGATCTTGTCGCGGTCGGCGACCTCGTAGTAGCGCTGGTAGATGCCTTCAGCCGTTGCGACCTCGGGCGCGATGTGAACGTGCTCCGGGTCGTGCATGAACTGATGGATCAGGGACTTGATCGGCGTCGGGATCGTGGCTGAGAAGAGTGTCGTCTGACGGTCGTCGGGGCAGCGGCGGAGGATGCGGCGCATGTCGGGATAGAAGCCGATATCGAGCATCCGGTCGGCCTCGTCGAGCACGGCCATGCGCACCCGGTTGAGGCGTAGCGTGCGCCGCTCGAGATGATCGATGATCCGGCCCGGGGTTCCGACCACGATCTGCGGCCGGCGCTCGAGATTGGCAAAATCGTCGGACAGCCGTCGCCCGCCCATCAACACGGTCGCCTCGAGCCCCGCGGCCCGAGCGAAGAAGTCGAGCACCGAACCGACCTGTTGAGCCAACTCCCTGGTTGGCGTGAGCACAATCGCCTGGCACTCTCCCAGATCGGGATCGCACACCTCGACCGCCGGCAAGCCGAACGCGACGGTCTTGCCGGTGCCGGTCTGCGCCTGTCCGACCACGTCGTGGCCGTTCATCAGCATGGGAATCGACTGTTCCTGGATCGGCGTCGGCTCCTCGAATTTGAGCGCCGTCAGGGCGGAGAGCATGCGATCCGAGAGTCCCAGGGCTGAGAAGGCCAGCGGCCAGTCCTCGGATGCCACCAGGTCAAGCTCATCCAGAGCGGGCAGCCTGTACCCACCCGAGAGCAACGCCTTCTGCGTCGCGCTTTGCGGAGCGGGCGGTCCGCCTCCACCAGAACCAGAGCGCTTGCGCCGATTGCGACGCCGCTTTCGCGGTCGAGGGGCTTCGTGGGCAGGTGCGTGATTCGACGTTGCCGCGCTTGGCGCTGGCGACCCGCTCGCAGAGCGAGGTTTCCGTTTTCGTCGCCGTCGCTGTGGCCGGCCGTCAGCCGGCACCGTGCCATTGGGGCCGCTGGACGAGGTCGAAGACGGTGATGGGGCAGGCGATGGAGATGGGGGTGGAGAAGGCTGGACGTCGGTGTTCGTTGATTCCGAAGGGTTGCCCAACAAGCGCCGAAAGAAACTCAAACGGTCCACCACCCTATGCGCCGTCGGCGCAGCTCCAGTCCGCAGTTATGACAAGCGTATCAGCCGCGCTCACTCGGCCGGGCTCAGGGCCACCAACGGAATCCTGCGGGTGGTCTTCTCCTGGTATCCCACGTACGGCGAGTACAGCGAGATCAGGCGCTCCCAGACCGCTTCCCGCTCGTCGCCCTCCAGCTCCGAGGCGACCATCGTCTCCGTGCCGCGCTTCGCCGACCAGATGCGGCAGTTCGGCTCTGCGGTGAGGTTCTTCCACCACTCGGGATGTTCCGAGTGTCCGCCGAACGACGCGACCACGATGACCCGCGGGCCGTCATCCAGATAGAGCAACAACACCGACCGCTCGCGCCCCGACTTCCGACCCGTCGTCCAGAGCCGGAGCGTCGGCGGCCCCTGCATTCGGCCCCGCATCAATGTGAAGATCGGCTGCTGGAAGCGGGTCAGTGCCTTGATCAGTCGCGGTCCCATGGTCGAAGTCTAGCGGGGACGCGCCATGACTGGCTCGGTGAACTGTTCCAGCGCGTTGAGGATCTGGCGGTCCGACTGGCCTTTCAGATGAGGAAACAGTTCGAGGGTTTCGCTGATCAGGTCGTCGAGCGGTTCGGACGGGGCGGAATTCCGGTCCTGTTTGGACGATCTCCCGTTCAGGACCGGGTTTGGACCGTGCTGGTGTTCGGTTCCGTTCGGCTGTGTTCGGTCGGGTTCGTTGTGCGGACTGGGCCCCGCGTCGGGCCGCGGGGCATCGAGGCGTGAGATCGCGGGCGTTTTCTGTTCGGGTGCGTTCGGCTGTGTTCGAGCAGGTTCGCTGTGTGGACTGGGTCCCGGGTTGGGGCGCGGGGCATCGAGACGTGGGAATGTGGGTGCTTCCTGTTCGGCTCCGTTCTGCTGTGTTCGGGCGGGTTCGGGACAGTACGCGAGCGGTTGGTCGGGGTTGAGGTGGGCTGCGGATTGAGCTTGTTCGGCCCGTTCGACTTCGGCGATTTCCTCGGGAGTGGGCGGGTGCGCGCGATCGGGCTTGAGGAAGCGGTTGCCGTAGCGGTCGATGGCGACGCCGGGCTGCAGGATGTCACCCGTACGTTCGATCTCACCGGAGCGGAAGGCGGGGAGCGAAGAGAGCAGCAGGCGCAGCTCGCGGATGTCGGCGAGGCGGCGGTCGTGATGCGGGTCGTCGAGATCGGCGAGTTGGACCAGGTGGCTAACGATTTGATCGGCGGCGAGTTCGGCGATGATGTCGGAGCGGAACAGTTCGTAGTCGCGTAGGTAGCCGTGGACGGTGGACACGGATCGGTCCATGCGCTCGCCGATCTGGCGGTAGGTGAGACCTTGCTGTCGAAGCACGTAGGCCTGGAGCATGAGGGCTCGCTGGGCAGGGTCCGGATAGTTGGGGAACGACATGTGACCTCCTGAGTCTGGGGTGGCGTTTCTTGCAGAGTACATACGTTCTACATGAAAGTAAGAGAGTTTCACCTGTCACCTGCGTGTTGTGCTTGGCAGAGCTGAGTGCGCAGAGCTGAGTGCGCTTAGGATGTGAGCATGACAATTGAACAGGTTGTTCACTACCAGGAGTTGAGTGCGGAGTACCTGCGTCACGCGCGGTCGCTGTTGGCCGAGGGCGACCTGACCCAGGCGTCGGAGAAGGGCTGGGGGGCGGCGTCGGTGCTGGTGAAGGCGGCGGCGGAGTCGCGGGAGGTGGCTCACGAGAAGCATCGGCATTTGTGGCAGACGATCCGAGTTCTGGTGCGGGAGACCGACGACGCCGAACTCAGGAGCCTCTTCTCGCACGCGGAATCGCTGCACGGGAACTACTACGAGGACATGCTGGATGCCGAAGAGGTGGCGGAGTTCCTGGGGGACGTGGAACGGTTGGTGGAGAAGCTGCGAGCGTTGGTGTAACCAGGCCCTGTTCCCATTAGAGAGCGAGACCGCAGACGGGTGGTTTGAGGACGCGTCGATGTGAGGCGGGTATGCCAGCAGTGTGTGACTTGCCAGGTCCTCCATCTGTGAGGTGAGTCGGGTTCAGTTTGGCCGGCAGGCCCCGCCTGCGCGGGGCCGACTTTGTTTGGCGCGGGGCCGACTTTGGTTGGTTGATGCGTATGTCGCCTGAGGGACCGGGGACCCGGCCAACTCCGACGGGCGAGATACCCGCGGCAAGCGCGGGTATGACGGTGAATTGGCGACGAAACATCGCGGAAATGTGCGCGCAACCGAATGGACACATGGGCGCAACGCTTGTGAAACCATTCACTCCCTTTCCGTTCGTAGGTTCTGAACAGACCGGAACTCGGGAAGGGAGACTTGTATGACAGTTGCCCGATTGGTCAGGACGACGCCCAGATTCTCTGTCGGCGCGGTCCGCAAACCTGGACTGGGGTTGTTCCTCGGTATCCTCACCGGCCTGTTGGCCACGTTCGGCATTGCGTATGGGCAGAGCGTTGAAGAGAACGCCGCCGCGCTGGCCGACATCATCCTGGCCGTCGACACGATCTGGTTCGTGATCGCCGGCATCCTGGTGTTCTTCATGCAGGCCGGCTTCGGATTGCTCGAGGCCGGGTTCGTGCGGGTCAAGAACACGGCGAACATCCTGATGAAGAACGTGCTCGACGCGTCGCTCGGCGCAGTCGTCTGGTGGGCGGTCGGCTTCGGCTTCGCCTTCGGCGGCTCGCAGGGCGGCTTCATCGGCGGCGACTCGTTCTTCCCCGCGCTCGGCGGACTGACCGAGACCGATGGCGTCTCCGAGGCGGCCGTCTTCTTCTTCCAGTGGGCCTTCGCCGCAACCGCCGCGACCATCGTCTCCGGCGCGCTGGCCGAGCGCACCAAGTTCTCCGCCTACCTGTTCTACACGGTGTTCGTGACCGGGATCATCTACCCGATCGTGATCCACTGGGGCTGGGGCGGCGGGTGGCTCGGCGACCGCGGCTTCATGGACTACGCCGGATCGACGCTGGTCCACTCCGTCGGCGCATGGGCCGGACTGATGGGCGCCATCCTGGTCGGTCCGAGAATTGGCAAGTACGTCGGCTCGGAAATCCGCGCCATCCCCGGCCACAACATGACCCTGGCCACGCTAGGCATGTTCATCCTCTGGTTCGGCTGGTACGGATTCAACCCGGGCTCGACCCTGGGACTCTCCGGCGGACTCGCGACCGAGGCCGCCTGGATCGCGATCAACACCACGCTCTCCGCCGGCGCCGGCGCCATCGTCGCCGTGACGGTCGCGAAGTTGCGCTACGGCAAGGCCGACCTCGGTCTGACGCTCAACGGGGCGCTCGCCGGACTCGTCTCGATCACCGCAGGCTGCGGCTTCGTCGAGCCGTGGGCTGCGCTGATCATCGGCGCCATCGGCGGCGCGCTCGTCGTGTTCTCGGTCGAGTTCTTCGACAAGGTCAGGGTCGACGACCCCGTCGGTGCGATCTCCGTGCACGGCACCTGCGGCGTCTGGGGCACGTTGGCTGTCGGCCTCTTCGCGACCGCCGGAGCAGCCGAGGCCTGGGGCGCGCCCGGCCACGGCCTGTTCATGGGCGGCGGCTTCCGCGCCTTGCTCGAGCAGCTGATCGGCGTCCTCGCCATCCTTGGCTGGGTCACCGTGACCGCAGGCATCCTCTTCTTCGTCATCAAGCACACCATCGGACTCCGCGTCCCGGAGAACGAGGAGCTGGCCGGACTCGACGTGCAGGAGCACGGCATCGGCGCCTACCCCGAGTTCCCGACGGTTGCGCCTGGCGTGGCCGTAGAGGTCTCGGCGGGCGAGGAACTGCCTGCTGCCGGCTCGGCCGGTGGCGGCGGCGGAGGCGCCGGTGGCGGCGACTGAGGCGATCTACTGTGAGGCCCTCACCCCCCGCCTTCGCGGGGGCAGGCTCCAACCCTCTCCCTCAGGGAGAGGGGACCGGAGGGGCCTCACCCCAGCCCTCTCTCCCAGGGAGAGGGGAACAGAACCAGGAAAGGCAAACGATCATGAAAATGGTGATCGCCATCATCCGCCCCGAACGACTCTCCGTCGTTCGCACGGCGCTCGAGTCCATCGGGATCGTCTCGATGACCATCTCGGAAGTCCGCGGACGCGGCGCTCAGAAGGGCGTGGTGCAGGAGTTTCGCGGACAGCAGGTGCAGGTGGACTACCTGCCCAAGATCAAGATCGAAATCGTGATCAACACGACGCCGCTGGACGACGTGATTGACGCGATTGTCGAGAACGCGGCCAGCGGCCAGATCGGCGACGGCAAGATCTTCGTGCTGGACGTCGAGGACGCTGTCCGCGTGCGCACCCGCGAACGGGGACCGGCCGCCGTCTAAGCGCCTGCCGCTGCTCGAATAGCGGGCAGGCGGCGGACCGACGGCCCATCCCCCTCCGCGGGGACCGGTTGGGGCGGGGGCAGCTCTCTGGAGCCGCCCCCGCTTCATGCGTTCAGGTCGGAGCCCCCTCCGTCACTTTGTGACACCTCCCCCACAGGGGGAGGTGTGTTGCGGTCTACCCTGACCTCCTTATGTCCCTGACGATTGAAGTGCTGCCCGATCCGGCCGCCAACGACCTGCGACTGACCCAACTTGCGGCCGAACGCAGGTCGCCGCTGGAGCGGCTCAACATCCTCCACGGGTCTGCGCTGCAACGGCTGGCCACTCAGCGCATGCTGGCGGAGGCCAATGGCGGGGCGCTGGCCGCGGTCTATGGATTCACTCCGGTCGATCTCGCTCAGTCGGCGGCGCAGCTTGGCGATGCTCCGCAGCGCCAGACCTGGCCGCCCGGGGCCGATCTGGCGACGCTGCAGGCTGTGCTCGGCTCCATTGCTCTTAGACGGCTCGATCCTGAGGCGCCCGGAGTTTCCTCGGCCCTGTTGCGCACCCTGACGGATCTGCGGGAGGCGGCGCTCTCACCCGACGATTTGCCCGACGGCGACCTCAGGACCATCCACCGTTCCTGGCTCGAGGCGGTATCGACCGCTGCCGATCGCACCTCGCGGTATGAGGATGCGATCAATCCGGCCACGCCGGAATCCGCATTTCGCCACGCGCTCGGAGATGCCCCGCTCGTTGTCTCCGGCATCTACGACATGACCCGCGTCCAGCGACTCCTGCTGGCTCGATTTGCCGAGGCCGTTGACGTGCGCATGTTGCTGGTCGCCCCATCGGACGAACCCGGGTCTCCGCCGAGACGGACGCTGAGTGCATTGCGCCGCGAGCTGAACGCCACGGTGATCGAGTCGGACCTCGCCGCGGCGCCGCTCGCTCCCGACTCCTACTTCAGCGTCGGTGATCCGACGGCCGAGGCGGACGAGATTGCTGCCCGCATCCTGAGGCTGGGACGCGAAGGCGTGGCGTTCAACCGGATTGCGGTGCTCCATCAACAGGGAGCGCCGGCCGACGACCGAATCAGCGCCGCGCTGGAGCGGGCGGAGGTCCCGTCGTGGCGGCTCGGCGGACGGGCGCTGGACCAGACGCCGCTCGGACACGCTGTCCTGAGTCTGATCCAGCTCCTGCTCGATCCCGATGCCGTCGAGCGCAGCGCCCTGCTCGATCTGTTGTCGCATCGGGCGTTGCACGAGCGGCCGTTGGGCGTCGTGCGGCGCGCCGCGCGTTGGGAGCAGCAGGCGCTTGACGCCGGTCTCACGACGGGACTGCATGAGATGCGGCAACGTCTGGACGCCTGGTCGGAATCGGCGGAGTCCGAAGCAGCGAAGGACCTGGCTGCGCTGGCCGCCGACCTGTCGGCGCGCAGCCGGGCGCTCGAGGAATCCGATTCCTGGACCTCAGGGGCGGCGTTGCTTCAGCAAGCGTTCGAGGCCTACTTCGATGCACGATTGGCCGAGGAGGCATTGTGGGTTGCGGTGTTGGACACGATCGAGCAGATGGGTTCGATCGTTGCGCTCGGCGATGCCTGGTCACCTAGCGAGGCTCTGACGATGCTCCGCCGAGCCTTCGGTTCACGGGTTGTTCGCGATCCGCGACGGCTAATCGGCGGCGTCAACGTGGGGGCGGTGACCGGTCCGGCTCGGGGGATTCGCTACGAGGCAGTGTTCGTCGCCGGTGTGGCTGAGCGGGTCTTCCCGGCGGTTGGCCGGCAGGATCCGCTGCTGACGGACGACGAACGGGCGGCCATTAACGACCGCGTTCCCCAGGCACTCGCGCTGCAGCGGGATCGCGCTGACAGCGATCGGCACGCCTGGGCGCTGGCCCGGCGCGCTGCGGGACGGGCGTTCACTGCCAGTTGGAGCCGGCGCAGCAGCGCCGTCGGCGGACCGGCTCGCCCGTCGTCGCTGATCCTAGAGTCCGTCGCCGACGGACAATCCGAGAGGACCGGGTCGACGACCACTGACCGTGGACAGATCGAACGAATCAGCACGTCATTTGCGCCGTCGACCTCGGACTCGGCTGAAGTGGAGGCTGAGGATTGGTCCGACGCGCTCGATGCCCCCGATCAGCGCAGCTTCGAGCTCGCATTGCTGGGAGCCACCGACGTCGATACGTCAGCCGTGATCCCGCAGATCTGGCCCGATGCTGAATCTGTCAGCCTGGCGCGGCGCCGGCGCAATGCGGCAACGTTCACCGAGTTCGACGGCCTGATCGATGCGGCAACCCTGTCGGACGACTGGCAGCCACTGGATCGATCCTGGTCGGCGGCCGCGCTCGAGACGTATGTCACCTGCCCCTACCGATTTTTTCTGCGCCACGTCATCGGCGCCCGTGGAGAACCGGTGGAGCACAGACCCGACCGAGGCCAACGGCGCGCGCAGGGCCGGCTTATGCGCCGCATCCTCTCGAGCTGGGTGCGTGAGTATGACCGGTTCAAGGAGGACCACACCTGGTTTGAATACGTCGACATTCCCACTCACATGAACAACGTGGCCAGGCGCATGCTCGACGCCGCTGAACGCGCAGGAACGCTCGGACCTCCGGCCGCTGTGGCGGCGACGCGGCGAAGCCTGCTACGCGACCTCGATCGCGCGCGGCGGCGCGAGGCGACAGAAGCGCGAAACGGCTGGCGACCTCTGGAAGTCAACGTGGCCGTCCGAGAAGCACCGATTCGGGTCGCGGGTGGACGATCGTTGCATCTGCACGGACTGATCGACCGGATCGACCAGCACGCGAGCGGACGCCAACGAGCGATCACTTATGTCACCGGAGCGTCTCTGCCCGACGTCCGGGGATTCGTCAACGGTTCGTCGCTGCTCTCAGTAGCGAGTCTGGCAGGCCTCACGCAGCGTGACGTGCCGATCGCCGATTCGGAAGTGGAGCATCGCTCGATCACGGAGCACGGCAAGTTTGAATCACAGCTGCTCACGGGTGAATCGCTGACATCGAGGGGCAGCCGCTCCGCGCCCAGCGACGGCGAACGGCTGCGCGACACGCTCGCCGCGATTGCCGACCAGCTGGAATCGGGGAACTTCACTCCCTACCCGGGTCATCCCGCTCGCAATCGCCCAAACTGCGCGAGCTGCCCATACGAGTCGTCATGCACGGCCGACGTTGGCCGAAGATATGAGCACAAGGCGCGCCAGGATCAGGATGTGATCCGCGACCTTGAGTCACTTCGCAGGCGACGTTTGTGACCGCCGACGAACGCCAGCCGGCAGACCACGCCGTCCGACAACGGTTCATCAACGAGCTGGACCGATCGTTCTTTCTCGAGGCCGGCGCCGGCTCAGGCAAGACCTCGGTGATCGTCGCCCGAGTCGTCAACCTGGTTCAAAACGGCCGCCGGTTACGCGAGATCGTGGCGATCACGTTCACGGAGAAGGCGGCCGGAGAGCTACGAGAGAAGATCCGCGACGAGCTCGCGCAATCAGGCATCCATGATGCGCTGCGCGAACTCGACGCCGCGCCGATCCAGACGATTCACGCGTTTGCGGCCGGCATCCTCCGCGATCACGCGCTCGATGCCGGCCTCGACCCGGAATTCCGCGTGCTCGATCAGCTCCAGGCCGACCTTCGGTTCGCGCAGTCCTGGCGCTCCTGGCTCTGGAGCGACGACGCGCCCCGGGAGGCGCTGCAGCGTGCGTTCGATCTCGGATTGCAGTTGTCGCACCTGCAGCTCGCCGCCGAGCAGTTGTCGCGCAATCGTGATCTCATCGGCAGCTACGCCGTCGACAGCACGGCCGAAGCACATTCCGACGACCAAACCGAGCGAGACGACGCCCTGGCCGAGTTGACCGGTGCGTTGCGTCAGTTCATCGCAGATGACGCGGCGCGGCGGCGGCGTGACGGGGTCCTGACCTATGACGATCTGTTGCTCGAAGCCCGCAATCTGCTGGTTCGGTCAGAGGAAGCTCGCCGTGATCTTCGCGCCCGCTACCGAGCGATCCTGATCGACGAGTTCCAGGACACCGATCCGCTGCAAGCCCAGATCGCCCTGTTGCTGGCCGCCGAGCCGGATACCGATGACTGGACTCAGGCCAGACCCGGACCAGGCCGGCTTGTATTGGCTGGCGACCCCAAGCAATCGATTTACCGGTTCCGCCGCGCTGACATCGACATCTACGAACAGGTCAGGCAGATCTTCGCTGACTCACCCGAGACATCCAGCGTTGCCAGTCTGACGGTCAATTTTCGCGCCCGGCCTCAACTCTGCAGCTGGCACAACCGCGTGCTCGAGCGGGTGCTGAGGCCGGACGACGATTACCCGCGAGCCCAGGCCCGATGGGAATCGACCGTCCCACACCGCCAGGACGCCGGGCCGGCCGTGATCGTGATTCCCAGTCAGCGGCAGTTCGATCGGGCTCCGGAGGCGCGAGGCGCCGAAGCGGAACTCGTCGCCGACCTGATCGCACACATGCGAGAACCCGATTCACAGTTCGGCGCCGTTGGGGCTGATGGCGGCGAGCGAACGCCCGAGTATCGCGATATCGCCGTGTTGCTGCGCACTCGCACCGCCGCGGACCTGTACACGGCCGCGCTCGACCGCGCTGGGATTCCGTACCACTTCGACAGTGGTCAGGGCTTCTACCAGCAACCGGAGATCCGGGCCGTGGCGCACCTGCTGCAGGCGCTGGATGATCCATCGGACGAAGCGGCCGCCATCGCGCTGCTCAAATCACCGTTCGCCTCAGCGTCAGACTCGGAGTTGTACGAGCTCCGCGATGCCCTCGGCGACCAGCCGCTCACGCTCACGCCCGCAAGTCTTCCCGACTCCTACGCAGGCCGGCTGCGAGGGCCAATCTCCTCACTGGTCGAACTCAGGAACGAGCTGAACCAATTCCGACTGCCGGAGTTGGTCGATCACGTCATCCGATCGTCCGGGCTGCTCCAGGCCCAGGCCGTCGGCGTTCGGCCGCCGACCATGCGACAACGCCAGGCCAACCTGCGCATGCTGGTCCAGCGCGCCGCGCATTTCGCCGACAACGACCACGACAGCCTGCGCCCCTTTGTCCGCTGGCTGTCACAGCGCGGCGCCCGCAACCTGCCCGAGTCGGAGTCGGCCACAACGGAAGCCGACGACGACGCCGTCAGCATGCTCACGATCCATCAAGCCAAGGGGCTCGAGTTCCCGATCGTGATCGTGCCCAAGCTCCAGGACCAGCCGGCGTCGGGCGCCGACTTCATCGTCGACCGCCAGAACGATCGGGTCGAGTTCAAACTGGGCGACGACCGCGAGCCGTTCCGCTCGCCCGGCTACCTCGCCGCGCTCCGCCGCGACCGCGCCTACAGCGATGCGGAAGCGCGGCGGATGCTGTACGTGGCCGCGACTCGCGCTCGCGATTGGTTGATCCTGCCCTCCGTTCCAGCCGACAGCCTGTCGCGCCACGACTCATTCCACACATACCTGGACGACGCGGCGCCGCATTGGCTCACCCCCGATTCCGATCCGGACGCGCTGGTCATTGCACCGCGAGCGTTCGATGCCGTGTCCGCTCAGCCGTCCGCCCTCAGAACTCCGCCGATCGACAATCTTCACGCCGCCTGGCAAGAGCAGCATCGCGAGTCCATTGACGGTGGTCGGCGAGATACCAACACGCAGACGCCTTCAAGTATGGGTCGTCAGCAGCTCAGCAAGTCAGCGGACCTTAGCGTCGATGAGAGCGAGCGTGATACGTCGTCCATCAACCCACTCGACCTGGGCAAGGCCGTCCATGAAGCGCTGGAGGCCGCCGACTTCAACGACCTCGAGCGCACGCTCAGACGAGCAGCCCACATTTGCCGCAAGCACCATGTCAATCCTGAATCCGCGATCGACCACGTCGAGCGGGCGCTCAACTCGGACCTGCTCCGTCGCGCTGCCCGGTCCGACATCGTCCACAGAGAGTTGCCGCTGGCATCGATCACCACGCAAGGCGAACAGACAACGATCAGCGAAGGCGTCGCAGACCTGCTGTTTGGCGAGAACGGGCGCTGGATACTGGTCGACTACAAGTCGGACCAGTCCATCCCCGAGGATCGCCGCGTTCACTACTTCCGCCAGGTCCAGCTTTACGCATCCATGCTCAGGAACGCCGGTGTGACCGTGGCTGAAGCGCACCTGCTGCTGACGTCCAGCGGCGAATCGATCGCAGTGCCGCTCGACCATGAGCCAGTCGGTTGAGGCCAGCTCCTGCAACCATGCCCAGTCGCACGGTCACAAGGTCTGTTGCATTGACCACCCCGCTCCGTCCCTGTCGGCCCCGCAGAACGTATGTCTCATTACGATGACCTTGCCCGCTCAAGCCTCGTCAATCCTCCGCACCGGAAGACCCTCACAATGTCGCTTGCCAACCGCCCGGACAGACTCGAACACCGTCGCCCTACCGCGTCCACCGTCGTCCACAACCGACCAAAATCGTCCAAAATCGAACAAGATCGTCCAACATCGTCCAAGACGGACGCTCCAGAACGACCGATCGCCGCAGAAACACTGCAATTCCGCACAGTCTCGGCCAGACGTCCCCAAAAGATCGGTGATCCCGCTGCGATCACGCCCGAACAGGCCGTAGTCGTCGCAGCCGGTATCGTCAGTCCGACAATCAGCAACCACCTCGATCACTGCAGGAGCCGCGTATGGCCGCCAGCCCATTGACCCCCCAGCAGATTCGCGAAGATCTGCTCATGCGCCGTCAGAAGATCGTGTCAGAAATGGGATCGGTCGAACGGATCGCCCGTCAGCACGCCAAGGGACGACTAACAATCAGGGAGCGCCTGGACAAGCTCTTCGACGCTGGCAGCTTTCGCGAAA
Organism: Chloroflexota bacterium; assembly: GCA_009838735.1. Taxonomy (GTDB): domain Bacteria; phylum Chloroflexota; class Dehalococcoidia; order Bin125; family Bin125; genus Bin125. Next base: position 56,250 of record VXQZ01000053.1, on the reverse strand, counting down.
TCGGCACCTTCGCTCACTCCGAGATGCATGACGTGCGGGACCGCACACCGGGCGACGGCAAGATCGGCGGCTGGGGCACGATCGACGGCCGGCCCGCTACTGCCGTCGGCGACGACGTCACGGTGCTGCACGGCTCTTCCTCGGTCGTCGGCGGCAAGCGCATGAAGCGCATCTACGAGCAATCGCTGAAGCAGGGCGTGCCTCATGTCTACTTTGGCGAGACCGGCGGCGCCCGGCTTCCCGACGCGCTCGGTTCCGAAGGCTTCAGCAAGATTCCGCCCGGGATCGAATCCGCCCGCCGGCGGCGGCGCATTCCCATGGCGACCGCGATCGTGGGCGAATCGTTCGGTGGCTCCAGCTTCCACAGCGCCTACTCCGACTTCACCGTTCAGGTTCGAGGCTCGGCGCTGAACGTTTCCTCGCCCAGAGTCATTGAAATCGCAACTGGCGAGCTGATCAGCCTGCAGGACTTGGGCGGCGTTGACATTCATCTCGACCTGACGGGCCAGATCGATCAGCCGGCTGAGACCGAGGAAGAGGCGGTCCAGCTGATCAAGCAGTTCCTCTCCTACATGCCCTCCAACTGCTGGGAAACGCCGCCCGTCAAGGAGGGCTACGACTTCGCGGAACACGATCCAACCATCGCCGACCTGGTCCCGACCCGCCGCCAGCGCGCCTACGACATGCACCGGGTCATCGAGCGGATCGTCGACGACGGCGAGATGCTCGAGTTCAAGCCCAGGTTCGGCCGATCGCTGATTACCGCGCTCGCCCGAATCGGCGGCCATTCGGTCGGCATCATGGCCAGCAATCCGATGTTCAATGCCGGAGCGCTCGACCCCAACACGTGCGACAAGGGCACCCAGTTTGTCTGCATGTGCGAGGCCTTCAACATTCCCACGGTCTGGCTGCAGGACGTGCCGGGATTCATTGTCGGCTCGCAACCCGAGCACGCTCGTCTGTTGCACAAGGCGATCATGTTCATGGAGTCGCTCGCACTGATGACCGTTCCGAGGATGACCGTCGTACTGCGCAAGGCGTTTGGCCTGGCCTACTTCTCGCTCTCGGGCAACAACATGGACAACTCGCTGATCACCGCCTGGCCCGGCGCCGAGATCTCATTCATGGATCCCGGCGTCGGCGTGAACGTTGTGCACGCTCGCGACATCGCGCAGGCCAACGACCCGGACGCTGAACGTCAGCGGCTGATTGACGAATGGACTCTCGGCCACGAACCGTGGGGCGCCGCGGGGATCATGAATCTCGATGAGATCATCGACCCGGCCGACACCCGCCGCTGGCTGCTGGAGAGCCTCCAGCGATTCCCGGTCACGCCGCCCAGACGAGGCGAGACCAGAGAACTCGCCAGCTGGCCGACCTGCGTGTGATCTCAGTAGGCTGGAGCGCAGGAGACCGATATGGCTCAACCGACTGACTCTCTCCCGTACGTGCCACCCCCGACGGATCCCTCTGATCCTCACTACGAGGAACATCAGACGATGTTGCGTGAGTCTCAGAGAAACTGGGAATACTTCGAAGCTCATGAACTGGAGATCTTTGAAGATCACCCTAATGAGATCGCAATCGTGTATGGCGGAGGCAACGTGCAGTACTGCGCTGACTCACACGCAGTGGGAGAGTTTCTCGCCTCGCTTGAAGAACCTCACCGGTCCGCCGTGGTCTTCTGCACCAATATGTCCGCGGACGTGGCCTGGGCTCTGTGACTCGCACGTTTCGAGGAGCGTTCGCGCAATCGGCCCCTTCCCCGGCTCATCCGTTGCTCTCGTCAACAGGCCGGCCGATTCTCAGTACAAACGTATTGATTGGTCGAGAACGGATCCGTCAGTCCTTCATGATCGACACCGGGGCTGACTACACGATTTTGCAACCTGATGCCGCACTTCCCTTGCTGAGCGCTGCCGGCATCGAAGTGGCTCCTGAGACTTCAAGTGACGACGTCGTTCTTCGTGGTGTAGGCCCCGCGCCACTGACGTGTGCCGTCCAACCTGCCGGACTGAGCTTCATCGATGAACTCGGAAACGAACTGATCCTGACAGTCGCCGTTCTTGTTCCAAGACCATCCTCAAGAAACAGACCAACCTCTAATCGTACGAGAACTCCCTCGCTCCTTGGCCGGGACGTGCTCAGCCGCTTCGACCTCCACATCTCCTACGACCCGCCGAACGTGGCTCTCACCCTCAACGCCTAGCGCGGCGCTCGCGCATCCGGCGCACCATTGCCTCTGAGGGCTTGGCTTGCTTGTGACCGGTCTCGATCTTGTTGCGGACTTCGCGGAGGATTCTGGGCGCCAACCGTTCTTCGCGATCGATGATGTACTCGATCACGGCGTCGGGATCGCGAATCGCCAACTCACGCAGCGCCCAGCTCAGGGCTTTGACGTGCAGGTCTGCGCGATCGTCGACGAACAACTCGCATATCTCCAGGGTCCGCCCGGCGTCGCCCTTGCCCAGGTGCCGCTCATTGAGCGCGATTGTCGAGACCAGACCGGCCCGCCGCCACCAGAAGTCCGACGATGTCGCCCAGCGACGGACTCGGGCGTCGGTGATCTGTCCTCGCTGCCAGGCCGGACCGCTCAGCTTGCGCGCAAAGTGATCGACACTTGCCCAGCCGTCGAGCGTCCGCCCCAGTCGCTCCAGTTCCTCCCAGTTCAGGAGCGCGAAGGCCGGCTTGTGCATCCAGGCCAGATCGAACGCGACCATGCGAGATTCATACGCCGGACCGTGTTCCTGACGTCGCACCCGGCCGCTGCCGCCGTGTTCGACCAGCAGATTGCAGATCTCAAGCACCCGTTCGCCCGGAGCGGACTTCAGTTCCCGAGCTTCACGGCGAGCGATCCGGCGCAAGTCCGGCGTCATCAGCACCGCGGGCGAATCCAGAATCTCGCGCAACAGGGAGTCGGCACGTTCAGCGACTTGCAACGGCCGCGCTCCGTCCTGCGATTCGACCGAAGACGCTGCCGGCCATCAGTCCGGAGCCGCCGGCGTAGTTGTTGTAGAAGAGACCACCAACTAGTTCTCCGGCCGCGTAGAGGCCTGTCATGGGCCGATCTTCAGTGTCCAGTACCTGGCCGCTGCGCGGTTCGATCTTCAGTCCGCCGAAGGTGAAGGTAATCCCGCATGTCACTGCGTATCCCAGGTAAGGCGGTGAGTCGAACGGCAGGGCCCAGTTCGACTTGGGTGGACTGATGCCCCGAGTACCAACGCCATCCAGGGTCGACGGGTTGAAGTCGTCAATCCCGTGTTCGGGACACGACTGGTTGTACTCGTCCACCGTCCGCTGCAACCCGCCTGAATCGACGCCCAGCGACTCCGCCAGTTCCTCGATCGTGTCGGCCTGGGCCATCGTCACCTGCCGGACGTGATACTCGTCCCGCAACAGATGCGCCGTGCGCTGATCGAAGAGCTGAAACGCCGCCCGCTCCGGCTGCGACAGGATCGCTCGGCCGTACTTGGCGTAGGTGTAGTTGCGAATGTCGGCGCCTTCGTCAACGAAGCGCCCGCCATCCAGGTTGACGATCAATCCATACGGATACGAGTGCTTCTGGTACAAATCCGCCACGATGCGATTGCCCGTCGGCGGCGCATTCAGGTCCCAGGCAACCGCGTGCGCGCCCGACCAGTTGCCGAACGGCTGAGCACCGGCGTCGATCGCCGCCTGGATGGCATCGCCCGTGTTGAATCTCGAACCGCGAACCTTGGCCATGTCCCAGCCAGGACCGAGATACCGAGTCCGCATCTCGATGTTCGCCTCAAAGCCTCCCGCTGCGAGCACCACGGCGTCCGCCTCGAGCTTTTCGACCTCGTCCTCGGTCCACAGCTCAACGCCGCAGATTCGCCGCCCGTCCCGCAACAGATTCACGACCTTGGCGTCGTATCGGACATTGACGCCAACCCGCCGCGCGGCCTCAAACTCCTGGTCCGACAATCCCTTGCCCGCGCCAACCGCTTCAACCGTGAGTCCGCCGTAGAAGACCAGCTTGCCGTCAACCTCGTTCGCCTGCCGACCGGTCATCAAGGTGAACTTCACGCCCTGAGCATGGAGCCACTCGATCGTCGGCGCCGCCTCGCGGACCAGGGCTGATGCCATTCCGTCGTCGATCAGGCCGTCGGTCACCCGCGCTAGGTCGTCGCGAAACTGCGCGGCCGGATACGTTCCGACATCAACCCGTTCGATCTCTGCAGCACTCAGGTCCGGAATGATCCGCAGAATGTCGTCCATGCCTTCGTATGGAAACCGAAACCCGCCGCCGGTGAAGTACGTATTGCCGCCGCGCTCGCCTTCAGGAGCCTTCTCCAGGACCGTCACTTCGGCTCCTTGCTCGCGCGCGGATAGCGCCGCGCACAGGGCGGCGTTTCCCGCTCCAACGACAATCACATGGGTCACCGAGTCTCCTCCTCCATTGGGACCGGAGCAGCTGCTCTCGGCTCCTGGATTCCGTTCAGGCCATTGTCGCGCTGCGGCATCGATTTCTGACCACGGAACAGCGGCACCATGGCCGAAATCTCAACCTCGATCGCCTCACGCACGACCTGCACTCCCTCCGCAGCCTTCTCCGCGACGACGCGCACGCCGCGCTGTCCGCCCAGCAGTGAGAGCACGATGGCGGGTGAAGCCGCGATAGTCGCCACCAGCAGCGCCGTGCGAAAACCCTGCATGACCGCCTCGCCGCTTTCGGCCGCGACGCCCTGATTGACGGCGAAGCTTGCCGCGACTGAAGTCATCACCGCGACGCCGACCGACGTGCCGAATGCGTTACCGAACGTGCGAGCGGTGGTTTGTGATGCCGATGCCGTGCCCAGCCGTTGCGGGGGCACCGCCGACATGATCACGGAGGTGTTCGGGGAGCTGAAGGTGGACGTACCGATGCCAAGCAACATCATTCGCATGGCGAAGTCGAGCGGCGAAGTGTCGGCCGTGGTCCGCGAGAGCAGGAACAGCGACGCGCAGACGATGATCATCCCAGCCGTGGTAAGCGGCCGCGAGCCGAAGCGGTCGGATAACCGCCCGGAGACAGGCGACCAGACCAACATCATCAGAGACAGCGGCATCATCATCAGGGCCGTCTCCGTGGCTGTGAAGCCGCGACCGTCTTGCAGCAGCGTGGGTACCAGATAGAAGGTGAAACTCAAGCCGAAGAACTGCATGATTGCCGCGAGGATGCCGAACGAAAATCCGCGTCCCTTGAACAACCCGAGATCGACGACCGGCGACGGTGAGCGTCGCTCGACAATGATGAACCAGACCGTGAAGATCAGACCGGCGGCGATCACGGCCGTCACGAGCGTTGACGTAAAGCCCAGGTCCCGCGCACGGTTAATGCCGAAGGTCAGACAGGCCAGCATGCCGAATAGCAGGATCGCGCCGGGGATGTCCAGACCCTTCGGGCGCTGCTCGCTGGGCGCATCCGTCAGCAGCCGCCACGCGAGCAATGCGGCGACCAGACCGAACGGCACCCGCGTCCAGAAAATTGCGCGCCAGTCCAACAGGTCGATCAGCACACCGCCGAGAATCGGACCAGCCGCAGCGCCGGCGCCGACTGTGGAGACGATGAGTCCCAATCCCGTTCCTCGCTGCGAGGGTGGGAACGCGGCGGTGATAATCGCCGCGCCGTTTGCCATCGTCATCGAAGCGCCGATCGCCTGCAGCACCCTGGTGCCGACCAGCTCTTCCAGCGATCCGGAAATCGATGACAGGAACGTGGCAATCGTGAAGACGACGAATCCCCACGCATAGAGTTTCTTGCGGCCGTACAGGTCACCCAGCCGCCCCATCGTCAGCGACAGCCCGGTGCTGACGACGATGAACGAGAGCGCCACCCAGATCACGTCGTCGAGCGACCGATCGAACTCGTCCTTCAGGGTCGGCAGGGCGATATTCGTGATCGTGTTGTCCATGACACCGAGGAAGGTGCCGACACACACCACGATTGCCGCGACCCAGTGATAGGGAACTGGTCCGAGCGACGGCCCGGTGACCAGCGGTCGGTCGTCATTCGGCCCTCGAACGCCGGCCCCACGAGCGCCCGAGCCGTTTCGCTCCGCCATCGCCGCCTCTTCAGAATCCCGCCGGGAGCCGTTCCGGACACGCCGCAGGCCCAGTTTAGATGGTCACTTCGTGCAGACGAACTAACTGCGTTGCTGTCGACCTGCCTTGACACCGGTGCGTCGCGTCACTCCCGCGCGAACGGGCATGACGCAGATAGGTTGATCCAACCCCCTAGACTCACCCTCATGACCACCGAGACCCACACCCTCACCGACGAACTCTCCGCCATCGACTACTGCTATGAACAGGGCTGGACGGACGGACTGCCGGTTGTTCCGCCGGCTCGCGAGCGCGTCGAACGCTTCCTCATGGCCGCCGGTCGCCCGCCCGAGGAGATCGTTGCGCGCCACCCGGCCACGGGGCGCGAGTGCAATGTCCAGTCTGCCGCCGTAAACGCGGTGATGGCCGGCTGCCTCCCGCAGTACTTTCCAACCGTCCTCGCGGCGTTGGAAGGTCTGAACGAGGACGAGTACAACTTCCATGGGTCAACCGCCAGCACGGGCGGCTCGGCGCCGGCCGTGATTGTCTCCGGCGACATCCGCGATGAAATCGGGATGAACGCCAGCGTCAACGTGTTCGGATCCGGCAACCGAGCCAACGCAACCATCGGCCGCGCGATCCGGCTCGTGATCATGAACATCTTCCAGATGATTCCCGGCATCTCCGATCGCTCGACGACCGGCTGGCCTGGCAAGTATTCCTGCTGCATCGCCGAGAACATCCTTAACAGCCCATGGGAGCCGCTGCATGAATCGCTCGGGTTCCCGTCCGAGGTGTCGACCGCGACCGTCTTCGCCGCATCCGGCTTCTACAACGTGGAGAATCACTACACCAGCGATCCTGAGCGCTTGCTCGACACCTTCGCCGACGCGATGGGTTCCTTGGGTGCGCTGACGGACGGCCAGTCACTGGTCGTGATGTCGCCCGAGCACGCGCAGATCGCCGCCTCCGGTGGCATGAGCAAACGGGATGTGCAGGAGTATCTGTTCGAGCACTCATACCGAATGGGCTCGGATATGCGAGATGCCGGCAAGTGGCCGTCGGATCGTAGTCAGGACGGGCTCGCGCCCGCGATCGACGGACGGGGGCCGACGCGGACCGACGACGTGAGATTCCATCGCGGACGCCAGCCCGAGGACATCCTGATCGTCGTCGCGGGCGGCGAAGCCGGCGGCCATTCGGCGTTCCTGCCATCATGGAGCCGAGGCCGAGGTTCGCTCTTTCAGACCAAGGCGATTGGCGTCTGTCTCGACTGCTGACCCACCACATCGGAGCCAACTATGTCGTTCGAACTCCTGGACCCTACCGGCGAACCAACGCCGACCGGCTTCTCGGCGGCGCCCAGACTGACCGCGCTCGATGGCCTGCGCATCGGCCTGTTCTCCAACGGCAAGGTCAACGCCGACAAGCTGCTGCGTTACACCGCGGAGATGTTCGAGAGAGAATCGAGCTGCAGCGTCGTCATTGATACCGGCAAACTCAACGCCAGCCGGATCGCCGAGCCCCAGGTCCTCGAGCGGATTGCGAACGACGTTGACTTCCTGATCACCGCGGTTGGCGATTGAGGCTCCTGCTCGACGTGCAGTGTGCACGACGGGATCACGTTCGAGCAGTACGGCAAACCCGGCCTCGTCCTCTGCACGCATCCGTTCGACCCAACCGGCCGGATGATCGCCAAGACCCTGGGCATGCCCGACTTCCGCTACGCCCTCGTCGATCATCCGATCGGCAGCTCAGGCATCGAAGGCCTCCAGGCAAGAGCGATGGACGCATACCAACAGGGCCGGTTGATTCTCCTGGGCGCCTGACGTCGATGACGACATCTTCTGCCCGTACTCCCTGTCCCTCTGGGAGAGGGGATCACAGCGGATCAGAGCGGTTGAATCCTACTCCGGACCGACCAACTCCCGGCCGATCAACATCCGCCGAATCTCAGAGGTCCCGGCGCCTATCTCCAGCAGCTTCGCGTCCCTGACGTAGCGCGCCACCCGACTCTCGTTCATGTAGCCGTAGCCGCCGTGGATCTGCACCGCCTTGTCAGCCACACGGCTCGACATTTCCGCCGAGTAGAGGATGGCCGCGGCCGCCTCCTTGTTGCTGCGGATACCGCGCGAGGCGGCCTCCTCGACCACATGCGCCGTCCGATACACCAACCATCGTGCGGCCTCGAGTTCGGTGTACATGTCGGCGAGCATCGCCTGGATCAGCTGGAAGTCACCGATCCGCTGTCCGAATTGCCTGCGCGACCGGGCATACTCGACCGCTTCGTCCAACGCCGCCTGGGCAATACCCAGTGGCTCTCCTGCCAGAAACGACCGCTCGACCGCCAAACCTTGCATCATCACCCCCGCGCCCGCGCCTTCGCCGCGCAACACGTTTGCGGCAGGCACAATGCAGTCCTCCAGGATCAGCTCCGCCGTGGGCGATCCGCGATGTCCGACCTTGTCCAGCGCTTGACCGACACTGAACCCCTCAAATGCCGACTCAACGATGAACGCCGTCACGCCGCGTGAACCTGCATCCTCATCGGTCTTGGCGTACAACACCAGGGTGTCGGCAACCGAACCGTTGGTAATGAACATCTTCGAGCCATTGAGCCGGTAGACATCGCCGTCGCGCACTGCGGTCGTGCGGATGCCCATCGCATCCGATCCGGCCTCGGGCTCGGTCAACGCCAGTGCGCCGATCTCGGTGCCGTCGCACAGGCCGGGAAGATACTGTTCTTTCTGCGCCTCGCTCGCATTGGCTGCAATGTTATTCGCGCACAGGTTGGCATGGGCTCCGTATGATAATGCTATCGACGCGCTGGCTCTCGCAATCTCTTCAGTAGCAATGACTCCAGCCAGCAACCCGGCGTTCGATCCCCCATACTGTTCGTCAATCGTCACACCTAGCAACCCGAGATCGCCCAGCATCGGCCAGAGATGTTGAGGAAATCTGTCATCGCGATCAATATCATCGGCAATCGGATCAATCTCGGCGCGAGCGAAGTCACGTACTGTCTGTTGAATCAACCGTTGCGATTCGGACAGTTCAATCATCGCTCACGCTCCGTCCCACTCGGTCCGCACAGTCGGACCGTCCTGAGCATACAGTCCCAGGCCCGGTCGGCTGCTAGACTCTGCGCATGATCACGCTCAGCGACCGGATCGCCCTGTTCGCTGACGGCCTGCAGGCGGCCCAGGGCGAACTGGTTCAGTGCAGCTCGTGGGATGACGTCTGGGAGCACGCCGTCGCGCTCAGCGACGAAACGCCTGTCGTCTCTCCTGCTGCGTATGAACAGTTACAACGCGGAGAGCTGCCGGATGATACAGATCCGTTACGTTCGATTGCCGATCGGTCAGTCGGCGTCACGGTCGCTACCTTGGCAGTCGCTGAGACTGGATCAGTACTACTCATCGAGCCAACTCCGAGAGACCGGGCGATCTCGCTGCTGACCAGGCACCTGATTGTTGCGGTGTCAGCAGAGGACATCGTTGAAGACCTGGCCGAGGGGTTCCTCTGGCTCGGGCAACAGCCGCGAGCGGCCGCGTACGCCACATTCGTCACCGGACCGTCTCGCACCGCCGACATCGAACGCTCGCTCACGATTGGCGTTCAGGGCCCAAGCCGTATGACCGTGGCGGTGCTCGGGTGAGCGCGTCGACCGCTCCGTTCAAGACGCGATACCGACGCTCGCTGAGCGATCCGGATCTCAAACCGCGACTGCTCGACTTCCAACGCTCCTGGCGCGAGAGCCGCGACGCGCAGGTCCAGCGGCTGGAGCAGCGCACTGAGCAATCGTTCGACGAGTTGCGGCGTGACTTTGCCGCGGTCAAGGACTCGACGCTTGAACGACTCGACGACTACATCGCCGAGTTTCGCGCCAACGCCGAGGCCGCCGGCGCGACCGTCGTTGAGCTGTCGACAGCCGCAGAAGCGGTCAACTACATCGCCGCCGTCTGCAAGTCGCGCGGCATCGACCTCGTCGTCAAGAGCAAGTCGATGGTCTCCGAGGAGATAGAACTCAACCACGAACTGGAGCAACGAGGGATCACGGCGATTGAAACCGACCTCGGCGAATGGCTGCTGCAGCTTGCGGAAGAGCGACCCTCTCACCTGGTCATGCCGGCGATCCACCAGAAACGGCAATACGTCGCTGAGATCCTGGGCGAGGAATTAGGCCGTGAGTTCGATCCGGACGACATCCCGGCGATGGTCGCGAGCGCCCGTGACGGCTTACGCCGCCATTACCTCTCGGCCGGCGCGGGACTGACGGGAGCCAACGCCCTCGTCGCCGAGACCGGCAGCATCATGGTTGTCACCAACGAGGGCAACATGCGCCTGGCGACATCGCTGCCCGATGTTCACTTCGTCACTGCCGGGATCGAGAAACTGATTCCCTCATGGGCCGACGCCGAGCGGCAGCTCCAATTACTGCCTCGCTCGGCCACCGCGCAGACGCTGAGCACCTACACCACCTGCATCACCGGCGCCCAACCGGGCAAGGAGATGCACATCATCCTGCTCGACAACGGCCGCCGCGCCATGCGGGAGACCAACACCATCGGCGACGCATTGCGCTGCATTCGCTGCGGCGCATGCGCCAACGTCTGCCCGCCCTACCAGATTGTCGGTGGGCACACGTTCGGCCACATCTATACCGGCGCCATTGGACTGGTGAACACCACCTTCCACCACGGCGTCGAGGAGGCAGCCGGGCCTCAGGGTTTGTGTGTTTCCTGCGGCGCTTGCCAGACCGTCTGTCCAGTCGACATTCCGTTGCCGCAGCAGATCCTCGAAGTGCGCCACCGTGCCCATGAAGGGGGACATGCCCCGCTTTGGGAACGGATTGCGCTGCGTCTGTGGGCCAGGCCGCGCCTCTTCCACCACCTGATGGGCCTCGCCGCAGCCGGGTCGGGGCTGGCGAGGCTGATCGGCCTCGTCCAGCGCGACCACCTCCGCCTGCCGCTGCCAAGACGCCTTGGTTGGCGATCGGTGCCTGCTATGCCACTGCGTAGCGGACAGACGCTCATCAGGAGCCGTCGACCGCTGTCCCACCTGTGGGAGTCTTCATCCGCAGGCCAGACCGTCGACCTGTTTGCCCAATGTCTCGCCGACCGGCTGCTGCCGACCGCCGTGGATTCCGCCGCCCGGCTGATCGAGGCCGGCGGATCATCCGTCAACGTGCCCCAATCGCAGCACTGCTGCGGTCTACCCGCGTTCGACGCCGGCGACTGGGAGACCGCCCGGCGGATGGCGAAACACACGATTGAAGCGCTGGAAGGCAGCGAGCGTCAGATAGTCACGACGGCGCCGAGTTGCGTGATTTCAATGCAGGATCACTGGCCGCGCCTGTTCGATCACGATCCCGAATGGAGAGATCGAGCCGCCGCCGTCAGCGAGCGCATCCACGACCTGGCCGAGTGGCTCGACGGTCCCGGACGACTTCCCGACGGTTGCCTCAGCAAGGGCAGCAGTAAATCCTGGACTGCGCATCGATTCTGCCAGGCGTCGAATCGCAATGATGCTGGCGCTCGGATCGATCAGCTCGTGGAACGCCTGACGGGTGAGACTGCGAAACTGCTTGAGGAACCGGAGGTCTGTTGCGGATTCGGTGGGCTGACGTCGCTCGCCGCGCCTGAGGTTGGCGAGGGCATCCTTGAGCGCAAGCTGGCTTGCGTGGCCGAATCTGGATGCGACACGCTGATCACCAACAATCCCGGCTGTGTCATTCATCTCCGAGCCGGCGCGAACGCGAGCGGCACCCACCACGAGACGCTCCATTACGCCGAGTTCCTCGCCGCCCGACTACCCAAGAATCCCTGAGGTAATCCCATGCCGACCGTGATCGATGTCCATGTGCATCTCTGCCGAACGCCCGAACAGGAAGCGATCGTGTTTCCCCGACGCGGTCTGCCGCTCGAGTGGCGTTGGGCCAACGGCGACTCCTGCGGCGACTACATGACGCGCAATGACGTCGAGGCGATCGTTGGGCTGAATTACATGGTCGTGCCGGAGATGTTCGAGCAGCAACGGCAGCGTCGTCCTGAGGCGTCGGGCGAAGAACTCCTGTCGATGCTCCACGACCGAGTACGCAGCTTCAACTCATGGACTCTGGGGCGGCAGGCGGAGGATCCCAGGATTCGAACGTTCCTCTGTTGTGACATCGGCACCTGGGTCGAAACTGACCTGCTGATGGAAGAGTTGGAGCGCGGGGTCGCGATGGGGGCGCGCGGCGTCAAGATGCATCCGGGCCTGGGACGCTATTTCCCCTCGGATGAGCGGATGATGCCGCTCTACGCGCGACTCGAGGAGCTGGGTCTGCCAATCCTCAGCGACACCGGCGCGCTGCGAGGCGGTCCCGGCGACGACGTCTATGGCATGCCCGACCACTTCATCCCGGTGTTTGAGCGCTTTCCCCGCCTGCAATTCATCATGGCGCACATGCCCGGCGCCTACTGGGACCAGCGGATCGACATCGCCAAGCGCTTCCCTCAGGTGATATTCGATACGGCCGGCGGCTTCGATGACGGCCACTTCACCTGTCGCGACGGCCGCCGCGCCTGCGCCCTCGAGGATGCCGCGCGATTGATTCGGACGCTGGGCGTTGAGCGAGTGTTGTTCGGCTCGGACGCACCGGGCGCGGATCAGCAACCCCAGGTCGTTCAGCTTCTCCGCAGTGGCCTGACCGACACCGAGCTGGACAAGGTGCTCGTCGAAAACGCGCGACCGGTCCTCGGCCTCAACTGACCTCCTAGACTCGCTGCATGACCGATCAACCTGACCGCAGCGCGCTGCGCAATCTGCAGGACAAGACAGCGATCGTTGGCGTCGGCACCACTGAGTTCGGCGCGATCTACCGCGACCTCGATCCCGAGCGATCGGCCTATGAACTGGGCCTGATCGCCTTCCGCGAGGCGCTCAAAGACGCCGGGCTCAAGCGCACGGATGTTGACGGCGTGATCGTCTCACGGCTGCCGCACTATGGCCGCATGTGCGAGATGATCGGTCTGCGCCATCCTCGGTTCGCCAACGTGTTGCCGGGCGAGGGCCGGCAATCCGGGATTGCGTTGCAGTACGCGGCGCTGGCCGTCGCCAACGGCATGGCCGACGTGGTGGCCTGTATCTACGGCAACAACGGGCGTTCGGCCGGAGCGAAGTACGGCGGGGAGAGCCGAGGCATCTCCACCCAGGCGATGTTTGAAGCGCCGTATGGAATGACCTCTCCGGGCGCGGTCACGTCGATGATGTTCCGGCGTCATCAGTACCGCTACGGCACCACAACCGAGCCGCTCGGCCATCTGGCCATCTCCAACCGCGCCAACGCAGCGCTCAATCCCAATGCCGTCATGCAGCGACCGATCACGATGGATGACTATCACGGCGCGCGCTACATCGCCGAGCCTCTTTGCCTCCTCGATTACTGCCTGATCAATGATGGCGGCGTCTGCTTCATCGTCACATCAGCCGAGCGCGCTCGCGATCTGAAGCACACTCCCGTGCTGATCCACGCGACCTCCCAGGCCTCGGACATCACACCGGTCTACGTCGCCGACGACTTCTGGCATGAGCCGATGTCGCAGATTGCCGACGATCTCTTCGCGAACTCAGAGGCGCAGCGCGAGGATCTGGCGTTCGCGCAGCTCTACGACAACTTCACACCGACGATGCTGTTCACGCTCGAGGGCATGGGCTTCTGCGAACCAGGTGAAGGCGGCGACTGGATTTCGCCTGAGCGGATCGGACTGCACGGCGAGCTGCCGCTCAACACAGGCGGCGGACATACCAGCGAGTCCTACATGCAGGGCTGGGCCCTGCACGTCGAAGCGGTTCGGCAGCTGCGGCAGGAATGCGGCGACCGCCAGGTCAACGACGCGCAATATGGCCTCTACGCCTGCGCCGCACCTCTGGCGACCGGACACATACTGAAGCGAGACAACTGATGGCCACCGAATCGCAAGCTCCGGAACTCAGTTACGACAAGCCGCTGCCGCCGGTGCTCGAACTGACCAAGCCGTTTTGGGACGGCTGCCGGGAGGGCATTCTTCAAATCCAGTTCTGCAACATTTGCGATCTGCCCTGGTTCCCTCCGGCCGAGGCATGTCCGAGATGCCTGCAAGATGACTGGGAATGGCGGCCGATCTCCGGTCACGGAACGGTCTGGTCGTGGATCCGGATGTGGCAGAAGTACTTCCCCGGCTGGTCGCCCGACGAGTACCCCTACACCGTCGCGCTGATCAAGCTCGAAGAGGGTCCCTATATGTACTCGACCCTGGTCGAGATTGAGGACCAGGACGTCAGCTGCGACCTCGCCGTCGAGGTCGATTTCCGCAAGGTCAACGACGAGATCACGCTGCCGGTCTTTCGGCCGGCGCGGACGTGAGCGAGATGAACGGCGAGCTTCAGCAGCTCGAACGCGGTTGGTCCGAGGCGCATTTCGATGAAGAAGCCAGATCGTATCTGCTGACAGAGGCGCGGCAAAGAGTACAAGAGCAAATCAAGTTCATGGACTCGCAGGACGTTCGCATTGCGACCGTGTTCACTGTCAGCGTTCTCATCGTCTCCGCCACGGGAATCATCGGCGAAGTTGCGTTCGCCGTGGAGACGGTCGCCATTTTCACACTGATTGCATTCGCCGCCTCTGTGATCGAATGGGGCTTGTGCTGGTGGGCATATCGAAGCAACACTATCGATACCGGCGTGAATGTCGTCAGGATGGCATTCGACTATGCGGGATCCTCTCGGCAGCAACTTCAGGATGCAGCGCTGGAGACGCTCGTCGATGGATTCTCAGACAATCAGAGAGTCATCAACGAACGTAGCCGCTGGCTGAGAAGCTCCATTCTCATGTTGGGAGTTCAGCTCGCGCTGCTGGTCGCCACGATAGTCGCAGGAGCCTTCTGACTCGGCAATCTGCGGGACTCGGATGGTGTGACGAGCGCTAAGGGCCGCGCTTTGTTGGAGTCTTTGGCAGCGGCGGCGGCACGTTTCGTCCAACCGAAGATTTCGGCGGATCCTCCTTCGGACTTACTCCAGCACCTTTGTTTGAGGCCATCAACAACACTCCCTATGTGCCGATTTTAGGTGGTGTCGCATTCGGTGACAACTCCCTCAGCACCTCCGACTGGTGCTCACCGAGCTTCGGCACCGGGCGGGTTGGGGTTGGGACGGGGGTTCCTTCGAAGTCCCAGGGTGGCGCGATCTGACTCATGAGTGAACCGTCGGACTGTTCCAGGTCGATGATTGCGCCGACGGCCGCCACTTGCGGATCGTTGCTGAGGCGTTCGTAGTCGTGCATGGGGAAGGCCCAGCCTCCGTGGCGCTCGACGATCTCCATTACCCGGTCGGCGTTGAAGTTGGCGAAGCCTCGTTCCCAGAGCGGCTTGAGTTCGGCGGCGTAGCGACCTGCTCCACCGGCTCCGTCGGTGCGCAGTTTTTCGTAGTCGGGATGCTCGCGCGCCCAATCCATGCCCAGTTCGTCGATCAAGGAATCGAATGCCTCGCCTCGGATCCGGGCCAGGGAGAAGTAGATTGGCAGGTCGCGGCACTGGTAGCCGTGATCGGGGGGCTTGACGTAGCTGTCGAGATGGAACCCCCACCATTCGTCGGGATTGGAGAGCGCCACCCAGAGGGTTGAGCGCATCGCGATCAGGCTGCCGAAGAGCGAGACCTCGACCCGTTGTCCACCGGTGGGGTTCGACGGATCGCTGTCGTCTCGGGCGTAGAGCGCAGCGCAGATCGCCTGGATGGCGTTGTTCGCCGCGAACACGGATCCGATGTCGCTGCCGTGACGAACCGGCGGCTCGCCCAGGTTGCCGAGCGACGATGTCGCCTCGCTGGCCATCTGGGTGCCTAACTCCGAGGCGGGCCGGTCGGCCCAGGGTCCTTGCGGGCCGAAGCCGGAGATGGCGCAGTAGACGAGGCCGGGAGCATTGAGGCGTTCCCAGCCCAGTTCCGGCGGCAAGCCGTACTTGTCGACGACGGCGACGTCCGCCTGCGCGAGCAGGCGTCGGGCAGTTTCGATGTCTTGCTCGGACGACCAGTCGAGCACGATTCCGCGCTTGCTCCGATTGAGGGTTCGGAAGACTGGTGAAGCGCTGTCGAGGGATGGCGCCCAGCCTCTCGAACGATCGCCCTGCGGCGGCTCGATCTTGATGACGTCCGAGCCAGCGTCGCCCAGCGACATGGCGGTGTAGGGCCCGGCGACGCCCTCGGCGATTTCAACGACGCGAAATCCGTCGAGCGGTCCCGGCACCCTAATCGCCGATCACCGGTGTGGGTTCGTCTGCGGTCGCTCTTCGTGCGGCCAGCTCGTCGAGGATCTCGCCGGTGTGCTCGCCGGGCAGACAGGCGCCGAACCATCGAGCGGACGTGCGGGAGAATTCCCAGGGCGCGCCGCCGGTCCAGACGTTGCCCCAGCCTGAGGTCTCGACCTCGCGCAGGTAGTGATTCTCTATGGCCTGGGCGTGATGCTGCAGGGTCTCGAAGGAGATCGGGTAGCCACAGGGAACTCCTGCGGCGCTGAGCCTCAGCATCCAGTAATGCCTGGGGCGCTGGAAGAATCCGGCCTGCAGCATGGTTGCCAGCTCGGTGCGCCGGGCGACGCGGTCTCGGTTGGTGCTCCAGCGCGGATCGGTCGCCAGATCATCAATTCCTTCGACCTCGGCCTCCGACTCGCGCATCACGGCGGCGAAGCGCTGCCATTCGTCTTCGCTGGTGACGGAAACACCGATCCAGTCGCCCCACTGACACTGGAAGGCCTGATCGGGCGCGGTGGCAAAGGCGGCCGAGCCCTGGGGTTGATGCAGGTCTCCCGTGCTGAGGTACTCGGCGATCCGGCCGCTTTGCAGGGCCATGCCTGCGCGCAGCATGCCGACGTGGATGCGCTGTCCCTTGCCGGTCCGCTTGCGCGCCAGCAGTCCCATGAGCACGGCCTGGGCGGCGACGTTTCCGGTGGTCGCGTCGATCTGGGCCATGTGCCGGTAGACCTCGGGCCGACCGCCCTCGGCTCCGCTGACCGACCAGAAGCCGGTGAAGTACTGGGCCTGGACGTCGGCGCCGGGCTTGTCGCGCATCGGCCCGACCTCGCCCCAGCCGGTGATGGCGGTGTAGATGATGTCGGGATTGACGGCTTTGACCTGTTCGTAGCCGACGCCCATGCGCTCGGCTGCGCCCGGTCGCATGTTGATCAGGAAGACGTCGCAGGTCTGCAGCAGTTCGTAGGCGGTCTGCCGGTCGGCGGCCGACTTGAGATCGAGGAACAGCCCGCGCTTGTTCTGGTTCCAGGTCATGTAGCCGATTGAAGTGCCGTTGATGGTCGGCGGGACGCCGGCTCCGAGGGTGCGAGGATCGATCGACGGCTGCTCGATGTGGATCACATCCGCGCCGAGGGCGCCGAGCTGCGTGGACGCCCAGGGGCCGACCATCCAGAGGGTCAGGTCAAAGACTCGTACACCATCAAGCGGTCCGGGCATGTCGGCCTCCAGGGGCGGTTGCGTTCAGCGCCATGATAGGTCTGGCAGACCCGCTTGGCCGTTGAGGTTGGGATCGGAGCGATCGTGGCTATCGACCTCGTGGGTGGGGAATCTGGCGAGGTTTGGGCAATTTTTTTTCGCGGCGGCGCATTTTGGATGAACTCCAGTGTTTTGCAGGCGATCGTGGTTTGAGGGTGGACAGTTTTGGACAGTTTTGGTGCGGTTTTGTGCGATTTTGGCACGATTTTGTTCGCCGACATCGTTCGGATTTGTTCGATTCTGGACGATTCTGTTCGGATTTGGACGATTGTGTTCGATCGTGGGCGGGGTTGTGCGGGGTTGTGCGGACTTGGCTGGCTGCGAGTCGGATTGTGTCGGAGTGCTGTTGCATGGGGCGGGCGGCTTGTCTCGATATTCGGTCGTATGTTCTGACGTTACCCGATCGCCCTCCTCGAGAAGGAGTTGCGATGTGCACAGCTCAGCCGCCCCCGCGCTGGGCCTTGAGCATGAAGCGGTCGATCAGTGCTTCGAGCGCCTCCTCCGTTTCGGCGGTGAAGACGAAGTAGTGCTCATCCATCTTGGTCGGCAGGCGAGGGTGCATGGGGCGCTGTTCGGTCCGCCAGAGGACGGTCCAGCCGTCGCCAGACATGGCGCCGTCCGGGGTGACGACTGCGTCGGGGTCGGTTGGGCCGGGTGGCGGCGGCTTGGAATCCACGGCGCCGAGCTGTTCCAGGTACTGCCGCAACACCCAGATCGGCACCGCTCGCAGGGTCAGTTCTCTCACTGCTCTGGGCATCCAAGCAATCCTTCGGTCGCGCGTGACAACTGAGTTACAGTAGCCCGCTTCTCATGTATCGTTGCGCGATACCAGCAAATCCGTCGGCGGGGCGGAGGCTGAGTACAGGAGGAAAACGATGAGCGAGCGTTCCTACTGGCAGCGCATGGGCCGGAAACGGATGAGTCGGCGTGGCATTCTGCGCGCCTCGGCTCGCGCCGGCGTTGGCGCGGCCGGGCTGGCGCTGGTCGGTTGCGGCGACGATGACGACGACAGTCAGCAGGCCGCGGCGCAGGTTCAGCAGCAACAGCAGCAGGCTATGCAGCAGCAGGCCGAGCAGCAGGCCATGCAGCAGCAACAGCAGCAGGCCATGCAGCAACAGGATCAGCAGCAGGCTGCGCAACAGGCCGCCCAGCAGGAGGCCCAGGAACAGACGGCAGACGAACAGGCCGAGCAGCAGGCTGCGCAACAGCAGGCGGCGGTCGCATCGACCAAGAAGTACGGCGGATATCTGATCGAGCAGTCGGCCAACGTCTACGAGACGTATGACGCGCAGCGGACCGTTGCGTCGCCGGTGCTCCAGGTTCTGGCTCGGGTGCAGTCGAAACTGCTTCGCTTCTCCAACCCCGATACGGGCGAACTGGTCGGCGATCTGGCCGAGACGTGGGAGACACCGGACCCGACGACCGTCGTTCTGCACCTTCGGGAGGGTGTGAACTGGCATAGCGAGGGTCCGGGGGCCAACAACCCGGCTGCCGCGCCTGGTCGCGCGCTGACCACCCAAGACATCGTCTGGAACATCGATCGCCAACGCAACAAGCTGTTGGAGAGCGGCGAAGAGGCCGGCAACTTCGGACGCTCGGCCTACTGGGGCGGCGTCGCCACGATCGACCAGGCCGGCAACAGCGTCACGCTCAACCTGGTTGAGCCGGACGCGACGTTCGTCCAGGGCTTCGCCAACGAGTTCAACCTGATTAACCAGCCGGAACTGGTCGGCGGCACGGAGGATCAGTACACCGAGGTTGACGCCTCCAAGGTGATCGGCACCGGGCCAAACATCCTGACCCGCTGGGATCCGGGCGAGGGCATTTCGGCGGTTCAGAACCCCGCGTTCTACGGACTACCCGACAAGCCGCATCTCGACGGCTGGGTCTGGGTGCAGACGTTCCAGGACCCGAACGCCTATCGGATCGCGTTCGAGCAGAAGCAGGTCGATTCGATGACCGACCCGGATCCGAACACCATCTTCGCGATCCACGACGATCTGATCGACGAGACGTACCTGACCTTCCAGGGCGTGGCCAATACCGTGGCGATCTTTACGCCATCGAACAAGGCGCCCTGGAACGATCTGCGGTTGACGCGCGCCATCGACCTGGCGATCAACCGGCGTCAGCTGATTCAGCAGCTGCACAACGGGCTGGGCAAGGTCTCGGGTCCGGTCTCGTGGATGCAGGAAGCCTGGACGATCTCGCAGGAAGACCTCGAGACGATCCCCGGATACCGGATCGACAAGGACGCCGACATCGAAGAAGCCCGCGCGCTCTGGAACGCCGCCGGCGGGCCGGAGCTCGGTCAGATCGACTGGGTGACGTCGGAGCTGTGGGCCTCACGCGCCGCCTGGTCGGCGACGCCGGGGATCATCGCCGAGATGTTCAACCAGGCCTTCGACACGGACCAGTTCAACGGCATCACCAAGCCGTACCTGGAGATCATCCCGTCCTGGATCGCCAAGGACTTCGACCCGTTCTTCAGCTGGATCCCGAACATCGAGATCCCGGATGCGCGGGCCGACATGATTGGCGCATTCACCACGGGCGCGGGCTCCAACTACTGGGACGTTTCGGATCCGTACATCGACGAGACGCTGATCGCGGCCAAGCAGGAACTGGACTACGACACCGCGTTCCAGATGATCCGCGATGTGCAGGATTACGTGATGGAGCGCGGGCAGTTCGGTCGCAGCATTTGCTACAACTACATCTACCCGTGGATTGGCTACAACTACAACAAGATCGAGAAGAAGTCCGACGAGGAAGGCTGGAACTTCCTCGCGGTCAGCCTCCAGGCGATGGAGCACTACCTCGACCTTGACGATCCGTCGGCCTCCGACCGGCAGGCGCCGGCGGCGACTCCGATCTAATCCGAGTCGACGCACATCTCCGGGGGGGGGCCCCAGACGCGCGCGCCCGGACCGGCGCGCGGGGTGGGGCCAAACCAATAAAATAGATTAGGGCCCCCCCCGGGGATTAAAAAAAAATAA
>VXQZ01000053.1:0-35680 GCA_009838735.1 Chloroflexota bacterium | reverse complement strand
CCGCGAGTTCCGTGTGTGTGTGCGCTCCGCTTCCCTCCCATCTCCACGAATCACACACCCCTCGCCGAGCCGGCCCCCCCCCGCCGCCCCGCCCCCCCCCGGAGCGGGCGCTCGCTTGGCGCCATCCAGTTAGACTTCGAGTCGGCCACCCTGTGTGACCGGGGTGACAGGTGAGGCAATGCAGGCCTACATCATTCGCAGAATCCTCGGCGCCGTCTTCGTCGTTTTCCTGGTCGGCACGTTCTCGTTCTTCGCCATTCGGGTGTTGCCGGGCAACTTTGCCACGGCCTCGCTGGGACTCGACGCGGGCAGCGCGAGCGCAGACACGATCGCGCAACGTGAAGCCGACCTTGGTCTCGACAAGCCGATCGGCGAGCAGTACGCCACCTGGCTGTGGGACACGGTCCGGCTGGATCTTGGTGATTCATTCCTGACTCAGAACACCGTCTGGTACGAGATCGGGCGTTCTCTGCCGTACTCGATCGAGCTCGGTGTACTGATCATGATTGTCGGGTTTACGGTGGCCATTCCGGTGGGACTGATCTCGGCGATTTTCCAGGACAAGGCGCTTGACTACTCGCTGAGGGGTCTGGCGATTCTGGCGCTGGCTGCGCCCGTCTTCTGGACGGCGGCGATCGCCTCGCTGGTGGTGCTGCAGTGGGATCTGTTTCTGATCGACGTGATCGGGCAACCACATCTCTGGGAGGATCCGGGTAAGGCGATCACCTGGTATCTGATCCCGATGTTCGCGGGCGGATTCGCCGGCACGGCGACGACGATGCGTCTCCTGCGATCGCAGATGCTTGAGGTGTTGCGCCAGGATTACGTTCGCACGGCCCGCGCCAAGGGGTTGCGCGAGTCGGTCGTGATTACGCGGCACGCGCTGCGCAACGCGCTCTTGCCGGTGCTGACCGTGATGGGCGTCACCATTGCCACGATCATCGGTTCACAGGTGATTCTCGAGAACATGTTCAACATCCCGGGGATCGGCAACAAGGTGCTGACTGCGCTGTTTGCCCGCGACAATCCCGTGTTCCAGTCAGTCGTGCTGATCATCGCGGTCTTCACGGTGCTCACCAACCTGGTGGTCGACATCCTCTATGGCGTGATCGACCCGCGAATCCGGCTGTCGTAGGGAAGGACGCTCATGAGTCAGATTGTTGACCCCACTGTCGTCCCGCTTCGCGATCCCACGGTTCTTGACCGGGTCAGCGGCGCATCGCGTTCACTCGGTCGATTCCTGCGGACCAAGCCGTTGGGGGGATCCGGCCTGATTCTGGTGGTTGTATTCATCCTCGTGGCCGTACTGGCGTCGGTGATTGAGCGGCACGATCCGGACCAGATCTTCGAGACACCCAATCCCGACTACAAGGCCAATCCATCCACCCTGGAACTGGCCCGCAATCCGGATATCGGTTCGCCGGTCCTGGTCTCGCAATTTGAAGAGCCGGGCGGCGGTCACTGGTTCGGGACAGACAAGTTCGGCCGCGACATCTGGTCACAGGTGATTCACGGCTCGCGGCTGAGTCTGATTGTGGGACTGGGGGCGTCGGTGATCGCCGTGGTTGGCGGATTGATCATCGGGATGATCTCGGCCTACTACGCGGGGATCGTTGACCTGCTCATCCAGCGGATTGTCGACATGTTGCAGGCGATTCCGTTCCTGGTGCTGGTGCTCGTGTTCACCCAGATCACGGAGCGTTCCGTTCTGAATGTGGTCTTATGGCTCGGAGTCGCCGGGCTGGCGATTACAACGCGGCTGATTCGGTCGGCGGTGCTCCAGGTGCGTGAGAGCGAGTTCGTGCTGGCTGCGCGTGTGGTCGGCGCGAGCGATCTGCGGATCATGATTCGTCACGTGTTGCCCAACTGCGTCGCGGTGCTGATCATTGCATTCAGCATCGGCATTGGTGCCTACATCCTGGCCGAGGCCTCGATCTCCTTCCTCGGCGCGGGGCCGCAGGGCATTCCCAGCTGGGGTCAGATGGTCCAGGCCGGGCGTGGATCGCTCGACCTGCATCCGTGGCAGACGGTGTTCGCCGGCGGCGCGATCATGATGATCGTGCTGGGATTCAATCTGCTTGGCGACGCGCTGCGCGACGTGCTCGATCCTCGCCTGCGGGGCGCGTAGGGCCGGTCGCCAATACCTCGGCCAGGCGTCGGAACATCACCATGTGGATCGGCCACAGGCCGTACCAGTAGAGCAACCCCGCCACGCCTGCGGGATGAAAGTGGGCCTGAAGGGTTGCCACACTGCCGGCGCCTTCAGCTTCGACCGACAGCTCAAGCACCGCGGATCCGGGCAGCTTCATCTCGGCGACCAGGGTCAGGCTGCGGCCCGGCTCGACGGCGGCGACGCGCCAGAAGTCGAGCGGATCGTCTACTCGCAGGTCGGTCGGGTGCCGGCGGCCGCGTCGCATGCCGACGCCGCCGATCGCACGATCGATCAGGCCGCGCAGCTTCCAGATCCAGGTCGCGAAGTACCAGCCTCGATCGGCGCCGATCGAGCTGATATCGCGCCAGACTTCCTCGGCCGGGCGCTCGCTGTGCACGGATACTCGGACTGATTTGTCGTACCAGGACACATCATGGCGCTGGCGGCGATAGCGGAATCCACCCTCGGTCCAGCGGACCGTGAGCGCCGCTGACTCCTCTTCAGCCATCGCCTGTCTGACTGCATCCCGATAGGAGCGTTGGCGGATTGGAATCAGGTCGTGGAGTTCGTTGGCACGTTCCGAGATCAGATCGTGTTTGAGGCCGTCGATCAACGGACGGGCGATACTCGCCGGTACCGCGGTGACGAGATCGAGCCAGTACGACGATAGCCTCGGGGTCAGCACCGGTAGCGGCACAATCCGAACTGTCCGGCCCACGACCTGTCCGAACTGGCGCAGCAGGTCGCCGTAGCTCAGGGTTTCGGGTCCGACGGCGTCGTACACGTGGTGTTCGCCATCGTCGTCGAGACGCAAGAGACCAACCAGATAATCGAGCAGATCTTCCAGGCCAATTGGTTGACTGCGCGAACTCACCCAGCGCGGCGCCAGCATCAGCGGCAGGTGGTAGACGAGGTCTCGAATCACTTCGAACGCGGCCGAGCCTGGGCCGACGACGATTCCAGCCCGCAGTTCGGTGACGGGCACTGGCCCGGCGCGCAACACTTCTCCGGTCTCCATGCGCGACGCCAGGTGGGGAGAGGCGCCGTCAGTTGGCTGAATGCCGCCGAGATAGATGATTCGCGCGAGTCCCTGGTCGGCGGCCGCATCACGAAAGTTGGCCGCCGCACGCCGGTCCAGTTCAGAGAACTTGCTGCCCGAGGCCATTGAGTGGACCAGGTAGTAGGCGACATCGACTCCCTCAAGGACTTCACGCAGGGAATCGGAATCAAGGGCGTCGGCGTGCACACACTCGATATTGCCCCAACCTCGAGCGCGGAGCGCTTCGATCCGCCGCGCCGCGGCTCGGACTTCGAAGCCCTCGGAGGCCAGCCTCGGTGCCAGATGACCGCCGACGTAGCCGCTCGCACCGAGAGTCAGGATCCGCGTCATGAGTCCAGTATGCCGCGAGTGCGTCGGCTGTCTTCACTGAGGCGAAATGAGAGTGTCAACTGAGTTCAACGGACCGGCAACGAATCCAGGACTCGAAACTCCGTGTATTCCGGCGGCAGCCCCTCGGCGACGGCGGCTGCTCGCAGTGCCTCCAGCGCCGCGTTCCAGCCCTCAGTCCAGCCAACACGGAATTGTTGGGCGTACAGGCTGTCCTCGCCCGCTCCCTCGCCGACGATTTCCTCTCCGAGGTATTCGACCTCGCCGTACGGAACGCCCGCCGCATACCCTGCGTCGTGAACGTCGGCAAAGGCGATTTCGTAGGCCAATGCTTCCGCACGGCGAAGGTCGTCTGCGGTGCGAAGGTTGAATGGATCCGCCGTTGCGCCGACCAGCGCCGCAATGAGAACGCCCAGAACCGCTGCCACCATAGTGTGACGGCCGATGGGGTCGTAGCCTCGTCGCCACCAGGAACGTTCCCGGTCTTCGGTGCCCCAGCCCTCGAGGCGGCGTGGTCGCTCGCTCATCGCCTGAGCGCTTCCCAGGCGTCGAAGGCCGAGTTCACCTCCAGCTTGTCGCGCTTGGCTCGTTCCAAAGCTGTATCGATGGCTTCATTCCAGGCGAAAACATATGCGGTGCGATACCCCTCTACGGAATCACCCGATCTCAACAACTCATCCAGTACAAGCGCGGCGCGCCCGGCGCCGTCGAGGCGACCTCGCTCGAACGCCGCCTCGTAACCGTCAATCCGCCCCTCTCTCGCGCCGCGGACCTCCGACTTCGCGATCTCTTCCGGCGTCACCTGGTCCAGAACGGATATCAGCCAGCCGATCGCCGCCGTCACTGCCACGGCTGCCAGAAATGCGATCAGCGTCTGACGGGGGAGGTCGTATCTCCAGAGACTTCGGACGGCAGACATTGCGTCAGCCTATCCAGCGGTTTCCAAGCAGTCGACGATTCGGGTCAGTGAACGGGATCGCGGCGCGGCGCCGCGTTCAACGCCTTCAGTTCCGACGAGCCAGTGGCCGTGCTCGCTTCAGTTGACGCTGCCCGCATGGCATCGAGGGCATCGTTCCAACCGTCCGCCCATCCGCGGCGGACGCCTTCAGCCCATGCTGACTCGACATCCGCGTCGGACCCGACCACGAGCTGCGCGAGCTCGTATGTGAGTCGCTCGGTCACTGCGGCCGGATAGGCATCGTCGTATTCGGCGATGTAGGCCGCGCTGAGCGCCTGTTGTGTGATCTCGCGGATATCGCTCGCGGATGTCTGCATCGTGCTGGGCAAGATTTCCAACAGGGCCCAGCCCATCAAGGCGGCCGTGGCTGCGCCGATTGTGAACCAGGTCAGCGTTCGCTTGAGCGCTTCATGCTGCGGCTCCCACATGACCAATCTGACGAGATTGCGCGGACCGTGTGGCGGAGGGGTGAGCGGAGCTCCGAGGCTCATCGCAGCAGCTCGATCCACTGGGTGTGTTGTTCCTCGTGGAGTCGCTGTCTGGGCACCTGCCGACTGAGTTGCTCGATGGCGTCGTTCCAGGCGTAGCGATATGTGGGTTGGTATCCAGAGTCAAAGCTGCCGACCGCGACCAGGTCAGCGATCTTCGCGGCGGCTTGCTGGCGTGCTTCATCGATGGCGTTTTGCTTCGCCTCCTGCTGGGCCAGGTATCGGCCCCGAGCTTCTCCGGACGCTTCGACTTGAACGCGAAGGGTCTCGGGAATTCCGCTCGGCCACGGAGTCGCCACAGCGCCGAGGATGGCGACCGCGACTGCCACCAGCGTGAAACCCAGTAGAAAGGCGCGCAGGCCCAGTGGCCAGGATCGAGCGTCGAGCAGGCCTGGCAACCTGAGTCTCATGCGACCGATGGTATGAAGCTCTGCCCGGATCAGCCGCCAGCCACCGGCGGGAAGATGTCCAGTTCGCTCTCGGGGCTGACGCGGCTTTCGAGGCCGTCAATGTGTCGGATGTCGCGGCCATCGACCATGATCGCGACGAAGCGACGGACCGTGCCATCTTCGTCGAAGAGCTGATCGTGCAGGCCTTCGTACTCGGAGGCGAGGCGTTCGAGGATGCCGCTGACCGTGTCAGGCGGGTCGATCAGGTCAACGCTGCGACCGCCCACGAGCGGCCGCAGCGTTGCGTAGAAGCGGATTTGCATCGTCTCCTCGCAGCCCCTCACCCCGGCCCTCTCCCACGAGGAGAGGGTGTTCAGGAGCGGAGCTTACGAGATGATCTCGAGCTCGCGCAGTTTGGCTTCGCCGACGACGCCGTCGTCCCAGCCGCGAGCCTCGTAGTACTGCTCCTTCATCTGGTCGAGTTCGCAGATGTGGCCTTCTGCCGGACCGCTTGCCGGTTCGGTCAGGAAGCGCTCGGGCAGTGAGTCATCGCTGCCGTCGAATCCGGCCAGGTTGTTGAAGTGGCGCTCGAGGTTGTAGATCCGCTCGCCGGCGACCATGACGTCCTCTTCGGACATCGGCAGGCCGACCACGTTCTCGTAGAGCGCCGCGTATTCGGGAGCGCCGACCGCGAAGGCCGAGAACTTGCAGAGGTCGAGCGAGTCGGAGAAGGCGTGGAGGTCCTGGAAGATCTTGAGCAGCGGACCCTTGCCGTCCCAGTCGAGCGGGTCGGTCTTGACCGGGATGCCGAGCAACTCGGACGCCGGCGTGTAGCCGCGCAGGTGGCAAGCGCCTCGGTTCGAAGTGGCGTAGCCCAGACCCTCGCCCTTGATCCCTCGCGGGTCGTAGGCCGGCACTGCCTGACCCTTGACCGTCATCGAGATCTCGGAGTGGCCCCACGCGGCCGCGGCCTTGGCCGTGCCCTGGCCCAGCGTCTGTCCGATCGACGACGAACCCGTTGCCATTTCCTCGGTCACGCGGACCATGCCCGCGCCGTCGCCCCAGTCGAGCGGCGTATCAACATAGCCGCGCTCCGAGGCCTCCATGTACATCGAGATCACGTTGCCGATCTCGATCGCGTCCATGCCGTAGTCGTTGCACTGGTCAATGACCTTGGCGATCACGGCCGGGTCGTCGTTACCGCAGTTGGCTCCCAGCGACCAGGCCGGCTCGTACTCGAACGATTCCATCTTGAGGCCGGCGTGCGGACCCTCGGTGATTTCGACTTCCTTCTTGCAGGCGACCGGGCAGGCGTGACACGTCGGCTCGGCCGTCAGGTACTCGTTGCGCATCGTCTCGCCCGAGACGGCGTCTGCCGCTTCCGGGGTGGTCTGCGTGAGCTGCGAATTTTTGGTGCCCAGTCCACCGATCGAGTTGACCGCGTTCATCAAGACATTGGTCCCGAACGCCGAGAGCGCTCCTGAACCGTCCTTGAGCGTGCCGTCGTCATTGACGGAAGACGGCGCCGTGACTGGTGACTCCATAATCAGCTTGAGGTGCTGTCCCTGCGCCTCGCGGAACTTCTGCCGCGCCTCGCCCTGCTCCGGTCGCCAGCGGCCATCGCGAGTGCCGCGCACGACGACGCATTTGAGGTTCTTCATCCCCGCCACGGCGCCGGTACCGCCGCGACCGGCCGCGCGGTCGTCCTCGTTGAGGAACGAGGCGAACAGCACGCCATTCTCGCCGGCCTGACCGATCGACATGACCGACACGTCGGTCTTGTTGCCGCTGTCGGAGCCGAAATGCGCGACGGTGTCATGGATGCCCTTGCCCCAGATTTCTGAGGCGTCCTTGATCTCGACCTCGCCGTTCTCGACCTCCAGGTAGACCGGCGAGTCGGCCTTACCTGTGATCAGGATCGCGTCGAAGCCGGCCCAGCGCAGGCGCGCCGCGGACCATCCGCCCATGTGCGAGTCGGTCACGGTGCCGGTCAGCGGCGACTTGGTCACGAACGCTAGGCGTCCAGACATCGTCACTTCGGTGCCGGTCATCGGTCCGTTGACGAGGGCCAACATGTTGTCGGCCGACATCGGGTCGGTTTCTGGGCCGTTGTCGAGCAGGTACTTGACACCCAGTCCACGAGCGCCGATGTACTTGCGGGCGTCGTCTTCGTTGATTCCTTCGTAGCTCACGCTGCGGTCGGTCAGATCGACCCGCGCCACATGATTTGCAAATCCGCCAAGTGCCATGATCGTTCCCTTCACCAACGCTCTGGTTTGCGCGTCAAAGATAGCGGATTGCAAGTCCGAGTCGGGCCATCGACGCGCTGGAAATCCTAGGGGCGCATCCCATATCTGACCCTGAGGCCCAGCTGGCTGGGGAGTTCCGTCTCGTAGGCCATTGCGAGCCACTCGGCGAGCATGGGACGGGTTTCTCTCGGATCGACGATGTCTTCGACTGCGAACGCTTCCGCCGCTGCGAAGGGATCGCGCAGGGCGATTAGCCGGTCCTCGATCGCGGTTCGATGCGCGATCGGGTCTTCGGCGGCCTCGATCTCGCGGCGGTATGCCGCCGCGACGCCACCCTCGATCGGCAGCGATCCCCACTCGCCCGAGGGCCAGGCGAAGCGGAAGCAGAAGCGGCTGAAGTCCTGATGCGCGCCGCCGGCGACTCCGTAGAGGCGGCGCACCACGACCGTCGCCCAGGGCACCTGGGAGTCGTTGATCGCGGCAGCTGCCTTGACGCCGGCGCGCAGGGTGCCGGCGCCTTCGCCCGGACGGCCGATCAGGAATCCGGGCTGATCGGCGAAGTTCACGATCGGCAGGTGAAAGACGTCGCAGACGTCGACGAACTTTTCGAACTTGCGCGCTTCCTTGGCACCCATCGCGCCGCCGTAGTGCATGGGATCGTTGGCCAACACGCCGATCGGCATCCCGCCGATTCGCGCCAATCCCGTCACCTGCGAACGCCCGAAGTAGCGCCCGATCTCGAAGAACGAGCCGAGATCAACGACCATCTCCAGCATTCGCCGCACGTTGTAGCCGCGATTGCGGTGCTTCGGCACCACAGAGGCCAACCGGTCGTCTCGACGCTCGACCGGGTCGTCGCAGTCGATCACCGGGGGCAATTGATGCACGTTGGTCGGCAGGTACGACAGGAACTGTTGGATCTGCGAGATTGCGTCGGCCTCGTCGGCGGCGTCGTTGTCGACGACTCCGCTACTGCGCGCGTGGACCTCGTAACCGCCCAGTTCCTCCTTGGTCAGCTTCTCGCCCATTGACCGCTCGACCAGCGGCGGACCGCCAGCAAACACCTGTGACGTCCCACGCACCATGACCGAGAAGTGCGAGGCCGGAATCTCGGCCGCCGGCAGACCGGCGACGGAACCCAGCGCCGCCGAGACGACGGGGACCTCCGCCATCAGCTTGCCCCAGCGCTCAGGCCAATACAGCTCAGGCAGATACGTCCGGCCCATTTCGGCGGTTGCGCGAATATCGGCGCCGAAACCGTCGATCAGGCGGATCATGGGAACCTTCAGCTCAATCGCCAGCGACTCGATGTGACCCGACTTGTCGCCGCCACTGTGGATTCGAACCTTGCCGCCGCGGGTGCGCTCCGCAGCCGAGCCACTGCGCGGCCGCGCGGTGAAGTCCCCGCCCGAGACGGCAACCGGCCGACCGCCGATTCTCGCTGTCCCTGTGACCGTGGCCGAAGGATGGAATCCGACCAGATCTCCCGACTCGTCGTAGTAGCCCGCGCCCGACAAGACGCCTCGTTCCCTGAACGAGCCGTCATCGGTGAGTAGTTCGATGCGCTCGCGGACGGTCAGATTGCCGCGGTCATGCTGCTCCTGGACCCGGTCAGCGCCGCCCATTTCCCGGGCAAGATCCCGCCGCAATGCGATCTGTTCGATCTCCGGCTGCCATGTAGCTTCTCGTGGTCCGCTGTTCTGCTCAGTCATTGTTCGCTCCAAGCGCTCTACCGAGTATCGCGCAGAATCGGCGCTATCTTCGATTCAACATCAACTGTTGGTCGGGCCAACGGAGCGGAGCCAGGACATGACGACATCAGCGATTTCGATTGAACCACTGACCCCGACGATTGGCGCCACGGTCCACGGCGTCGACCTGACCCAGCCGATCGATGAGGAGACCTTCCAGTTCATCCACGACGCCTGGATGGACCACCTGGTGCTGTTCTTCCGCGACCAGCCGATGTCTCCGGATCAACACCTGACCTTCGGGCGGATGTTCGGCGACCTGCACATCCACCCGGCTGCGCCCTACGAGCACGGCAACCCCGAGCTAATGCGGATTCACACCGACAAGGACTCGTTCCGCAACAACGGAGAACGCTGGCACTCGGATGTCTCGGCCGACGAAGAGCCGCCGATGGCCTCGATCCTGCACATCAAGAGCATTCCGACCAAAGGCGGCGATACCTGCTGGTCCAACATGTACGCGGCCTGGGATGGCCTCTCCCCGCAGATGCAGACGCTACTCGAGCCCCTGAGCGCGCTGCATGCGTCCGACTACTCCGGTCAATACGGCGACCACAAGCCGCAGCGGGAATCGCCACGCGCCGTCCATCCGATTGCGCGGACGCATCCGGTGACCGGTCGCAAAGCGCTGTTCGTCAACTCGAGCTTCACCAAGCGCATCAACGGCCTGCCGATTGAAGAGAGCGACGCCTTGCTCGGATTTCTCTTCGAGCACGTCAAGAACGTCAATTTCCAGTGCCGCTTCAAGTGGGACGCGCATTCGGTCGCGTTGTGGGACAACCGCTGCACGCAGCACATGGCGATCTGGGACTACTACCCCGAGTCGAGAAGCGGCATCAGGGTCACGGTCAAGGGCGACAAGCCGTTCTAGACCCTGCCAGAGACGTTCAGTTGCCAATCGCCAGCGCCGCCAGATCTCTGGCGGTGTCTCTCGACACGTCGGGGCAGGCCATTGGGAAGACTTCGGTTCCGTGGATCGTGCCCATTACCTGACGGCAGCGGGACGGCACGCCTGAGTCGAGCAGCAGGCGGTAAAACGCGATCCCCTCGTCCCGCAGCGGGTCGCACTCGTTGACCGAGATCGTCGTCGGCGGCAGGCCGATCACGTCCTCGGAGGAGGCGAACAGCGGCCAGGCCAGGGGATCCTCCGCCTCAAACGCTTCGATCCCGTAACCCATCGCTCCGTTGTTGTTGTGCAGGTTGAGCAGGATGCCGTCATTCTCGGTGGTTGATGGCAGGTCGTCTCGCGGCCAGCTTCCGGCGATGTACGGGCAGAGCGCGTATAGTCCGCGAATCAGATCGATATCGCCGTCGCGCAGCAGCTTCATCCCTGTCGCCAGCGTGAGGTTGCCGCCGCCGCTCTCACCCGCGATCACAATCCGCGAGCCATCGATGCCCAACGCATCGGCGTTCTCCGAGACCCATTTCAAGCCGGACACGCAATCATTCAATCCAGCCGGATAGGGCTCTACCTCAGGCGCAGACGAGGCCACGACGCTGTTACGGAAGTCGACCATCGTCACGGCAACGTCATTCTGCGCGATGATCCGGCCCCAGGCCTTGTAGTTGGGGTCGTAGCAGGACATCTGCGCCATCCCGCCAAAGTGGATGTAGTAGACGCAGGGCAACGGCTCATCTGAGTCCGGGCGAATGTACTGGATGTTGACGGTGTTGCCGTCGGGCGACGATGTGAACGTCTCGGTTGTCACGGTCAGGCCGGTTGACGGCGCGATTTCTTCTGTGTCGCACATCGCCATGAAACCCATCAGCCCTTCGAACTGCGCGCGGGATTCCGCGCTGTTCGCCCGCTCGATCAGTTCTTCGCGGCTCGCGACATCTTCAGCCGCGGGCAGATCGAACCCGCCGAACAGCGCCTTGATTCTTGGGTCGATCCGTCGATCTTCTGAGAGCTTGCTCATGAGGTTCACTTCCTCGCTGTGCACTGGAGTCAGCGACAAGCTAGCAGTCAGCAGGTAGCCTGACCGCCGACCATCGAAGCAGCAACATCGGAGCCAGTCACATGAGCAACATCGCAATCTGGGTCAAAGTCAAGGTCAAGCCGGAGGGGCGGGAGAAGTTTCTCCACGCGATTGAGGTCGACTGTCTCGGTTCCGAGGGTGATGAGCCAGGCTGCTACCGCTTCAACGTGCTCCAGGACGCGTCGGACGACCTGACCTACTACTTCTACGAGGTCTATGAAAACGAGGCCGCGCTCGACGCCCACCGGGCAGCGCCGCACTACGCCGTCTGGTCGGCCGCCGCCGACACGCTAGAGGGGGATATCGAGATCACGCGGACCTCGACGGTGTTCCCATCTCAACAGAGCTACTGGTCAGGCGACTGACGCGAGCGAGGCCCAGCTGCGGGCACGGCTCAGCGAGACAAATTCCGAGCAGCTCAGTCTTGCTCGACGTCCTCGTCCAGCAGACCGTGTCTCACCGCCCAGACGACGATCTCCTGCTTGGTTGTCACGCCGAGCTTCTGCTCGATCCGGTAGATAGTGTTCCTCACCGTGATGGGACTGTTTCCAATGACTCCCGCGACCTGCGCGTACGAGTTGCCCTCCGCGAAGAGCCTGAGCACTTCCCGCTCGCGGGCCGTCAGCACATCTGCCGGGGCGTCGTCACCGCGAGCCGGCGCCTCGCGCACCGACTCCAATGCTCGACGGACCATATCGACCGGGATCTGCGAGCGACCGGCTGCCGCGTCACGCACAGCGGTTAGCAAGTCGTCGCGACCCGAGTACTTCTGCAGGTAGCCTGTGGCGCCCGCGGCCAGGGCGTTCATGATGGCGTCGTCCGCCGTCGAGGCGGTCAACACCAGGACCTGAGTCTGAGGCAGCGTCTGCATGATTTCGCTACACGCCTCGACCCCATCCTTGTTGGGCATGATCAGGTCCATGACCACCACATCTGGCTCGACTTCTCGCGCCACTCTCAACGCTTCTTCTCCGTCGACGGCCTGGCCAACTACCGTCATGTCGCCTGCCTGTTCCAGAACAAGCTGCAGGCCATCTCTCACGATCGCGTGGTCATCAACGATCATCACTCGGATTTGCTTGGTCGTGGTCATCTCATTCACCTGTCCTAGAGTGGCTGAACGGAATATGGCAGGTCACGCTGGTTCCAGTTCCAGCGCCGCCCGAGTCGACCTCCAGTACGCCGCCTAGTCGCTCCGCCTCAGATCGCATGTTTCGGAATCCGTGTCCCCGTTCTTGATAATTGTCGGGCAGTCCGATGCCATCGTCCACTATCGAGAGACAGATCCGATCGGCGGCGAACTCGAGCTTGATCACGACGGAAGACGCGCCGGAGTGGCGGTGCGCGTTGGTCAGTGCATTATGGGCGATCGACATGATGCGGGCCCGTTGCTGCGGTGCGAGTTTGGGCTCGGTACCGATCTGCACCAACTCGGCCGGTACCGACGTGATCGTTGTGAAGTTGCGCGCGTGCGCGCCGAGAACCTGTGACAGTTCCCGCCCTTCGTAGATGAGGCCCATATCGATGGGCTGACGCAGCTCCCACATCGCGGACTTGGAGAGCTCCGATGTGGCGATCAGGGTTCGGCGCAGATTTGCAGGATCGTCATCGGCCAGTGCGAGGGCATTGTCGATGCCCAACCCGATCATGTAGGCCGACTGCGCCGCGGTGTCGTGAATCTGTTGCGACAGCTCAATCCGTTCGTGATGCAGTTCTTGCTCACGTTCGAGCGCCTTCAGCCGTTCGGTTCGCTCATAGCCGGTCACCATGTTCACGACGAATGTCACGGCAACCATCATCATGATCTGGGCCACCAGGGTCGCTGCGTCCGGCGTCACCAGACCTGCCCCGGCAGCGACTCCGAGCGTGGCTCCCGCATAGCCTGCGGTGACCAACGAAGTCCACAGGACGCAGAACGTAAACGAGCTAAAGGCGACCGACACGCTGGCCAGCGCCGGAAAGAGACCAAGATGCACGTACGGCTGAAACACACTTTCGGTACAGATCGCGGCAATGATCACGGCGGTGTCGATCGCGCCGAAGGTCAAAAGCCACCTGGCCGTGATGAAGCGTTTCGAGAGCAGTCGCCAATGAAACGCAGCGTTGGAGAGGGCAAAGACGACCGCTAGCGCGAACAAGGCCTCGTTCCCGCTGATCGTGAAGTCGGGACGCGAGGCCCAGTAGGACAACGCCGTCAGCCAGAGCAGCCAGCGCCCCCAGATCGACATCCTGGCGATGACGTAGTTGTCGCTGGGATTGCACTCCAATAGGCCTCTTGCCCAGGTCGTGAGCGTCTGCCGGAGGCCGCCGGAGCCGGAGACGCTCCAGCCAGATCCGCGCGCAGCTCGATCCAGAATTGTGCGGCGGATCGCGCTGACCGCCCTACCGGGATCGATCGCGGCCTCCACCCCGTACGCCGACGTCCGCTTCATGTGCCTGTACCGTCGTGACAAACGTGTGCGCCGCCCGGTTGTTTCGCACTCGAGCCGCTGTCAAGTCATGCTAGCGGGTGGGCAGAGACCTATCTCTTCAGACCGAAAGACTGGACCTAAATGTCAGTCAATCCCTCATGGGAATGCGCAGCAGAAGGCGGGATCGTCTATTGGCCGAGCGCGGCGCGCAGGGCGAACCAGGCGTTCGCCGGCCGCTCGGCGATCCGACGCATCAGATACGGATACCAGTGCTCTCCGTAGGGGATGCTCACGCGCAGTCGCTGCTGACGCGCACGAATCGCCGATCCCATCTCCGTTCGCACCCCGTAGAGCATTTGAAACTCCCATCGGCTGGCGGTGGGGAACCCGCGGGCCAGTCGTTGCGCCGCTTGATGCAAAAGCGGATCGTGGGTGGCCACGCCCAGATCAGCGCCAGCGCGCCACAGCTGTTCCAGCAACTCGATGTACGCCCGCCGGATCGCGTCCGTGCCGCTGTGCGCGATCCGTCCAGACTCGCTATACGCGCCCTTGACCAGTCGCACCCGGGCGATGCCATCATCGATCAACGCCTGGGCGTCCTCCGGAGTCCTCCGCAGATAGGCCTGCAATGCGACTCCGGTTCGTTCCGACTTCGCCGCCGCGGCACGAAACAGTTCCAGAGTTGCATCCACAGTGTTCGATGCTTCCATATCCAGCTCGACCCAGACTCCGTGTTCAGCGGCAGTCTCGATGATGTTCAAGAGGCCCCGCTCGGCTGTTTGCTGCGAGATATCCAGCCCCAACAGCGTTGGCTTAACCGCAATCCGCGCGTCAAGCCGGGGCGAGTCACCAAGCGCAGCCGCCAGTGCGCAATACTCTGCGACCGCCTGATCGGCCTCTGCGGGATCGGTTACGGCTTCGCCCAACAGCGAGAACATCGCAGTCGTCCCCGGCAGGACAATCGACAGCTGTTGCGCTGCCGCCAGCGCATCAGCCCTCGTATCGCCGGCGACAAATCGGCGCACCAACAGACGTTCGACGCCTGCCGTGCGGGCGCCGCGCTCGGCCCACTCCTGTCTCGAGAGCCAAATCAATCCTGGCCGCAACACGTCGTCCTCACATCTCCTCCGAGCAGCCAGCCACGAGTCCGCAGGCTACCAGCGGCAGCCCGGGCGCTTCGTACGGCCACCGCGTGCCTGGCCTTCTCGATTGCATCGACTCCGCAGCGAGCCTAGACTGCGCCATCGAACCCACGGGGGTGTGAATGCCGTCTCAATATCCGATCGATCCCAGCCGAACTGATCTTGCCAGGGAGTTCATGGGCAACCCCATGGGCCCGCATAGCGCCGCGCTGCAGCGCATCGTCACACGCATGCGCGACACCGAAGCAGCCGGACGCTACGTCCTGGTCACCCGCGTTCCGTACCAGGAGTGGGGTCTCGCCCAGCTTTCGGGCCAACGCGGCGTTGATCTCACGCTGCTTGAAGATCAGGTCTTCACGTCCCTCGAAGACGCAGAGCGCGCCGTCTTCAAAATGCGCTGGGAATCAATCACCGGAACCCCACTCGTACTCGACTGATTCAGCGCCGAGGGAGCAATCCATGCTCGAAAAGAAGATTGCTGGCTACAGCGATGAGATCAGCGTCGCCCCCGGCGAGCGCATCCGCTTCATGGTCAGCTGCGAACCCGGTGTCGACCGCTACCGGGCGGACATCGTCCGCCTGATCTCGGGAGATCGCCAGCCCGAGGGGCCTGGCTACCGGGATGAGCTCCTGCCAACGTCGGTGAGCGGCGAGTATCCCGGACGCAGTCAGGAGACCTATTGCGGCTCTTATGCCGTCGTTCCGGACGGACCCGCATTCGACGCTCTCAGTGATCTCAGCTTGCAGGCTGTCATCTTTCCCACGCTCCCGGCTCTTCGTCGGGCCTCCGTTATCTCGAAGATGGATATCGACGCCGGCTGCGGATTTGCTCTCTGGACCGACCCCGATAACGGTCTCGTCCTGCAGCTGGGCGACGGCCAGGGCGGTCTGGCGGAATTCGCGCTCGGACAGCCCCTTGTCGCCCGCGAGTGGTACCTGGTCAGCGCGACGTACGACAGCTCCAGCGGTGAGGTTCGCCTGCGGCAACAACTGCTGGACTCCTACGCTCGCGACACCTCGAGCGGAGAGGCCAGACACGACAGCGAGAGAAGTGCAGTCGTTGGCTGCAACGCGCCGCTGCTGATCGCCGCCGCCAGCCGCGAGGAGGCCCGCGGGAAGCCTGTCGGAGAAATGATCTTCAACGGTCGGATCGAGCGTCCGGTCGTTGCTTCCCGGGTCCTGGAACGCAGTGAAATGGAATCCCTGCGCAGCGACGCGGTTCCGCGTGGTCTGCGCACGGACATCTGCGCCGCCTGGGATTTCTCGCGCGCGATGGAGACAGACGACATCATCGACATCTCTCCTAACCGCGCTCACGGCCGGCTGATCAATCTACCGATTCGCGCCGTACGCGGTTCCAACTGGACCGGAGCTGAGCTGGACTTCAATCACGCGCCGGAACAGTACGCCGCGATCCACTTCCTCGACGACTCGCTCTACGACTGCGAGTGGGACGCCGACTTTGAACTGGAAGTCCCCGCCGACACGCCCAGCGGCCTATACGCCGCACGCCTGACAGCCGGAGATCAGGAAGACCACGTCACGTTCGTTGTGCGGCCGCCTCGCGACCGGGCCACTGCGTCGCTGGCGTTGCTGATCCCCACCGCCAGCTACATGGCCTACGGGAACTCCCGCGGCGGGATCGAATTCGGCAATGAATTGCTTTCCAATCACCTTGCGGTCATCGGACCTGAGGAGCGCTACCTCAATCGCCACCCCGAGTACGGCAACTCGATGTATGACAACCACAACGACGGGACGGGCGTCTGTTACTCGTCTCGGTTGCGGCCGCTGATCAACATCCGCCCGACCCACCACTGGCTCTGGCAGCTGAGCGCCGACATGCACCTGGTTGAGTGGCTCGAAGCACAGGGCATCGCCTTCGACGTGATCACCGACGAGGACATGCATCAGGACGGCGTCTCGCTGCTGGAGCGCTACTCCTGTGTGATGACCTGCAGCCACCCCGAGTACTACTCGACCAACATGTGGGACGCCGTGCATGCCTTCACTCAGCGGGGCGGACGGCTGATGTACATGGGCGGCAACGGCTTCTACTGGCGCGTCGCCTACCGCGACGACAAGCCCGGCGCCATGGAGATGCGCCGCACAGAGGATGGATCGCGCTCCTGGGCCAGCGAGCCGGGCGAGTACTTCATGGCCTTCACGGGCGAGTACGGCGGGCTCTGGTGGCGGGCAGGGCGCACGCCGCAGTCCCTCGTCGGCAACGGCTTCATTGCCCAGGGATTTGACCACTCCTCCTACTTCCGCCGCACTGCCGACAGTCACGACCCGCGCGCCAAGTTCATCTTCGACGGCATTGACGACGAGATCATCGGCGACTTCGGCCTGATTGGCGGCGGCGCGGCCGGCCTCGAGCTGGACTCGGCCAGCCGCGGCTATGGGACTCCACCGCACGCGCTCACTGTCGCTACCTCCGAGCAGCACACCGACTGCTACATCCGCGTCAACGAGGACATCGGGCACATGCTGCTCTCGATCGGCGGGCAGGACGACCCGCAGGTGCATGCCGACGTGGTCTTCTTCGAGACGCCACGCGGCGGCGCGGTCTTCTCGACCGGCTCGATCGGCTGGAGTTCGGCGCTGTTCCACAACGATCACGACAACAACGTCTCGCGGATGACCCGCAACGTGCTGGACCGCTTCCTCGACCCAGCGCCGTTCGAGTAGCGCGTCGGGCAGACTCTTTCGCTGCTGTGGGCTGCGTTCGCCGCTGAATCGTGTTCGGGTCTGTTCGGCTGTGTTCGGACGGGCCAGTCGCCGGTGGAGGGGTGGTCGGCGGAATTTTCTCCGTTAGGCGGGGTGGAGAAAAACCAGGGCCTAACCGCGGAAAACACTGGGGTTCGTGGATTTCCGGGTGGTTGGAAGTGGTCGGAAATGGTCGGTCCTGGTTGATTGTTGGTCGGCGCATCGGGGTACCTCGCTCCTGGTTGTCGAGCGATTGTATGCGGACGGATGTTCAGTTGGAGGGGCGTGATTGGCTGGGAAGTGTGGTGGATGACGTTTGGGGATGGGGAGCCGCTCCCACCCCTCCCCCGCCTGCGCGGGGCGGGCCCTCACCCTCTCCCCGAGGGGAGAGGGGATTGGAGGGATCCGCGCTAGTCGTTGGGCCTGGCCGCGCGAGTGTGGGACCACACGTCGTTGCCTTTGCTGTTTGCGCTCCAGCCGTTGGCGTTCTTGGCGCGGACTTGCACTTCGTAGCGCGTACCCCCGGTGAGGCCGGTGATCTCGTAGCTCCTCGGATTGGTGCATCCCTCTTCGCCACACACGCGGTGCGTCGCCCGGGGATACAGCTCGGCGCTCTCGGTCCAGGCGGTGGTTCCCGACTCCCGGTGGCGAACCTGGTAGGCATACGGCACCGAGTCTCCGTCGGGCACTTCCCACTCGACGATCAGCGACTGGCTGTCGCCGGGCGTCACCGTGATCGGATCGGGGAAGGTTGTGTCGGTGTGGGCGGCGTCGACCGTGAGGGTGAGTACCTCACTGGTGAAGCCGAAGCGGGTGGAGCGGATATCGGGCGTATTGGGGTCGTTGTCGTGGTCGTGGATCTTGTCGTTGCGGGCGCGGAGGCGGACCTCGTAGGTGCCGTCTTCCAGTCCATCGAAGGTGTAGAAGCGGTCGTCCAAGAGCGTCGTCTTCGACTCCCAGGAGGTTGGCCAGTCAGGCCAGGTCCCGTCGTCGTCCTGTTTGCGATTCTGGAACTCGTAGCCGACGATGTTTCCGCCGTCGCTGCCGGTTCCGGCCGCGTCCCAGTTCACGACAATCCGGCCCTCGTGCGTGGCGGGGTCGTTGTCGGTTTCCGCCGCACCGGCCGACCCGCGGACCTGGAATGCAGGCGGTCCGTTGTCGATGCCTGTCACGTGTGTCGAGGAGCGCCCGGTCACCTCGCCGGAAACGGTTGCATGCACCGTGATCGCTCCTGACGTGTCCAGGCTGACGAGGGTTCCGACCGGGCAGTTGATGGTTCCGTCGGGTTCGTCGCTGTCGGTGTGACACTCGGGACCTACCCAACTCTTGTTGCTCTGGACCAGCATGAACGTGCGCCCGATGGTGGCGTTGCTGTTCGGCGTATCGTCGACAAACCAGATCTGGGTTGGCTCGAACCACGTCCTGAGGGCCGGGGTCCAGACCGACCAGGCGTTGGTGGCGGTTGAGGCCGGTTGGCTGC
This sequence comes from Chloroflexota bacterium, assembly GCA_009838735.1. GTDB lineage: Bacteria > Chloroflexota > Dehalococcoidia > Bin125 > Bin125 > Bin125. The sequence goes on along the minus strand of VXQZ01000053.1, from coordinate 16,585 downwards.
TCAGGTGGGTGCGCGCGGCCACGCGAACCACGTAGTACTGGTCGCGGGTCAACCCGGTGATGCGGTGCGAACTCGGGACACTGTCCGAGGTAACGTTCAAAGTTCTATTCGCCGGAAAGCCGTCGCAGTGGACAGGGTCGGTCACAGAGTTGGCGTTGCTACACGTTTTCCACTCGACGACCATGCCGAGCCACGTCCGTCCCGAAGGAGCGGTGTAGGCACTCCAATCGACCAGGAAGCCGTTGTTGTTGTCGGGCAGCGCGCGCACGCCGGTGGGACTGTTCAGGTCGGCGGTCTCGTCGGGATCCTGGGCATTGAGCGTGATGCTCTCGGGACTGGTCGTGTACTCGCTGTCGGAGGCGTCGTAGGCGCGGATGCGGAAGTCGTAGCTGACGAAGGGCTCCAGCAGATCGTAGAGGATGAAGTCAGGCGTGTTGGCGTCGGTCTGCTCACTGACCAGCGACCAGGGGAAGCGGCCGTAGTGGTACCAGTAGTCGTCCGCCGTGCGCTTGAACTCGAAGTTGAACATCTGGCGGGTCATGCAGCCGGTGCCGTTGACGCTGGTGATCCGACCGCTCACGGCGTTGAAGGCGTACGGCTCGACGGTCAGCGAAATGCAGGCGTCGGGCACGTTGTTCGCTTCCATCGTCACGAGGTCGTCGGATGCGCCCTCGGCGTACTCGATACGGACGGCGAAGGTGTAACCGCCGGGTGTGAGGCCGCGCATGGTATGCGAGCGCGCCTCAGGGTCGGGAATGGTGGCATCGAGGCTGAGGCCTTCCGCCTCGTTGGCGGCGGTAACGATAAAGCCGGTCACCTCGCAGGCGTCGGACATGTCGCTGGGCAGGGTCCAGGAGACGACCGCGCCCTGGCCGATGGTCAGGGCCGAGACGGAGGAGGGCGCGACCTGTTCACAGTCGGCCTCGGCCGCGAGCTGCCAGTCGACCTTGTGGCCGGCGTTGTGGGCGAGTCCCGAGTGCGACAGGTCGGCGTTGGCCTGCGAGGCGGCCGACGCAATCGAGCCGCCGTTGAGCTTGAGGCTGTCGGCCAGCACGGCGACACCCTGGGAGGAGTAGTTAGGTTCGACCACGGTGTGCGCGAAGACCAGCGCGTTGGACCCGCTGCCGCGCGCGTAGGCGGCCCACTTGGTGCCCCAGTTCGCAGGGTCCATGTCGATGGCGATCTGCGGCGTCCCGCCAACCGCCACGGCTTCGCTGAAGCTGACCGTGACCTCGATCACGTCGTCCATGGCGTAGGTGTCGTCGTCGCCGGGATCGGAGCTGATCGCGACGGCGAGCACGGTCGGCGCGGGCGGCGGCGGTGGAGGTGGTGGAGGTGGCGGCGGCGGCGGCGGCGACTGCTGCCAGTCGACCTTGTGGCTGGCGTTGTGGCCGAGTCCGTTGTGGGACAGCGCCGCTGCGGTCCCCGACGAGGAGGACGCAATCGTGCCGCCGTTGAGTTTGAGGCTGTCGGCGAGCACGGCGATGCCCTGACTGGAGTAGTTGGGCTCGACCACGGTGTGAGCGAAGACGACGCTGCTGGAACCGCCGCCGCTCGCGTAGGCGGCCCATTTCGTGCCCCAGTGCGCGGGGTCCATATCGATCGCCAGGCTCGGCGCACCGCTGACCTCAACTGCTTCGCTGAAGCTGAGGGTGACGCGGATGGTCTCGCCCAGCGCGTAGGTCGCGTCGGAGCCCGCGCTGGACGTGATCGCGACGGCGGTCACGCTCGGCGCGGTCTGGGCCTGCGCAACATTGGAGTGAGGCAGACACACGGCGGCGGCGATCAACGCCGCCAGCAGGCCGATCCGCCAGGCCCCCGCAAATGAGGCTGAACGGGAAGGGCTCACGTTCTGTTCTGACGAGCGACGAATCATCGAACTCACTGGAAGGCTCACAATCTCAGCCCAACACTGTGACTACGCGTTACGCAGCGGCGTTCGGATCGGTTTTCCGCTGCACCCGACTGCAGGAAGGATCCTCGCCGACTCTGTCGCAGGCGCCGTAGAAACAGCGTGGATAACCAACGAGGTATCTGTGTAATCAATGTGTAGGTGAGCGAAGTGATTGGGATTTTACGAAGCTGACAACCGCCCGCTCAGCGCTCTCGTACCGTCACCCGCAGAGGGCAGTCTCCATACCGGATGCAGCGGGGGTCGGACGATTCGGGGGATCAGGGCAATAGCGAATTGATGCCCAGGACGCTGTAATCGCCGTCGAGGATCAGGCGTATGGAGACGTAGAGGCCGACGATCGGAATGAGGATCCAGATGGCGTTCGGCCCGAATATGTAGACGTAGAACTCACGCGTCGTTACGCGGCGTTGCTTCTGGCCTACGAAAAAGCTGACCAGGTAGAGCGTTGACGCGTAGGTCCACTGCCAGAACAGCATGGCGCCAACGATGCCCGTCGCGAGCGCCGGCACCTCTCCCGAGGTGTAGGCCGCATAGAGAAACACTGTGGATGCCGGAGTGGTGAACCCGTTGGCGATGTCGATGTTGAATCCGTATGTGTTGCGATCTGCATACGCCGAATCGAACATCGAGTAGGTCGCCCAGACATCTGCCCAGACGGTGGGAGAGAGGATCCGCTTCAAGGGAACTCTGGCGGTCAGGAACTCCACTGCCGGGGTTCTGCCCGTGTCGGTCTGCCACCTACGCCAGTGATCCACTCGCGATTCGATCTCATCCCTGCGGAAGAACAGGCACATTTCCCAGTAACAGATCACCAGATTGGTCGAGAAGAACAGACAAAACAGGCAGTAGAACGCGTTCAACTGCCCCTGGAGCCAGTAACTGGCGACCAGGCCGGGCACGGCCAGAAGTCCGATCGCCAGGACCGCGAGCAGACCCGCCGGCGCGCCCCACCCGCCCGTTCGCTCGCTCGCGGTGCTCACACCTGGTGACTGTTCTTGCGTCACAGCTCGAACCGATTGGCCTGGTCGAATCAGGAGTGCATCATAGCGACACCGCCACGGACGTCAGGGAGAGCGTGGCGCGATATTGCAACTCCGACGGCCACGGACTACGGTTGCCTCATTCTCCTTTCTTCCGCCAATTGCGTAATGTGGGAGCTATATGGCTTCACAGTTGTCCGAAAGTCTCTCCGGCACATCACAGCCGCCCGTGTTCTTGACAGGCGCGGCCGGGCACGTGGGCGCCAATCTGGTGCGCAGATTGCTCGACGACGGCGCTCGCGTCCGGGTGCTGCTGAGAAACGATGACAACAACGAAGCAGTAGATGGGCTCGACGTTGAACGTGTTTACGGCGACGTTCGAGACCTCGACGCGACCAGACAGGCGGTAGCGGGCTGTCACGGTGTCTTTCACGTCGCGGCGTTGGTCTCGACGATTGACGGCACCGATGCGCACCGGCGGGATGTCTACGAATCCAACGTGATCGGCACTCGAAATGTGCTCCAGGCTGCGCGAGACGCGGACGCAGGCAAGGTGGTGGTGACCGGCTCGTTTAGCGCCGTGGGCTACGACCTGGACGACACATCTGCTCCCACCCAGGAGTCGATGCCGTTCTATCCAATGGAACGGACCATGCCCTACGAGCGCAGCAAGGCAATGGTCGAGACCGAGTGCTGGCATGCTGCGGCGGGCGGCCAGGAGGTCGTCGTGGCCACGTCCTGCGCGGTTGTTGGGGGCAATGACTTCTTCCCCTCGCGGATGGGGAGGACGTTGTGCGACTTCGCCAACCGCAAGCTCCACGCCTACGTCGATGGCGGGTTCGAGTTCGTCGCGGCAGCAGACATCGTGCAGGGACATTTGCTCTGCATGGAGCGCGGGCGGTCGGGACAGAAGTACATCTTCAGTTCCAAGTACCAGACGATCTCAGACATGCTGGATCACTTCCAGGCGGTGTCGGGCGTCAAGCGACCGCGCCGGCAGATCCCGCTGGGTCTGATGCTGCCGTTCTCGGAGATTGCGAGCTATAGCCTCAGCCGCCTCTGGCCGAGCTATCCCCAGCGTTTCACGCCCGGAGCGATCCGGCTCTTGCAGCAGTGCCGTCACGCCGATACCAGCAAGGCGAAGGAGGAACTGGGCTTTCAGCCGACGACGATCCGCGCAGCGGTCGAGGACGCCTACGCATTTCACTATGAGCGCAACGCGATCAGCAATCCGCGCGCCAGGCGCCCGGAAGCAACCGTCCCGGCGGAGGGTTAGTCGTGCCGAGTCGAACAACGAGCGCAGTTTCCGGGAGCAAGCTGACATGAGCGTCGAGATCAAGTCGCCACGGGCCGAGCCGCCCGGTCTCGCGAATGCCGAAAACCTGCGCCAGCAAGCTCGCGCGGCGGGTATGAACCCGGACTACTGGTACGCCGTTGAGGAAGTGCGCAAGGTTGAGCCGGGCACGGCGACCGAGGTCGTGTTCTGGAAGCAATCGATCGCGCTGTTTCGATCGGAAGACGGATCGTTTCACGCGATCGAGAATCGTTGCCTGCACCGTCAGATCAAACTCTCTCTGGGCGAGGTTGAGGGTTGCCGACTCGTATGCGGCTACCACGGCTGGGAGTACGACGAGGACGGCCAGGTCGTCGAGATTCCCGATCTGTTCGGCCGCAAACAGGTCCCGCGGCTCTCTGTCCGGACCTATCCCGTGCAGGTCCGGTATGGGTTGGTCTGGATTTTCCCCGGGGATCCAGCGAAGGCTGATCAGCGTCAGATCCCGGAAATCCCCGAGCTCGAGGGACCGGGGCGCTGGGCCTGTGTGCCGCTGACCTTCGACCTCGAGGCGCACCACTCAATCATCATCGACAACGTGAGCGATTTCTCTCACGCCTATCTGCATCGTCAATATCGGCCGTTCGATGGTGCGACCCTCACTCGGCACGAGACCATCGGCGACAACGTGCATCTCGCCTACGAAACGCGGGTGGGACGCGGACGTATCTCAGGAAAGTTCGTCGACCACGGACGTCTCAACACCAACCACATGGAGCTCTGCTACGAGTATCCCTACCAGCGATCGAACACAGACGACGAGATCAAGCATTGGTTGTTCGTGCTGCCCATTGATGAGCGCACGACGCGAACCTTCTTCCTCTTCTACTTCAGATCGCTCAAAATCCCCTTGCTGCCGGTCCGAATTCCTCGCTGGGCCATGACCACGGTCCTACGGCTCGCAAACCGCATGCTGATTGGTCCGTTGCTCTCCCAGGATCGCTGGGCGGTTGAGGCGGAGCAGACCGGTTACGAACACAACTGGGGCGCCGCTCCGATCGAGGTCAATCCGGTGGTCCGCTCCTTCCAGCAAGTAACCGTCAGGAAGTGGCGGGAGCACCTGGACCGCGAGGACGCCGCGCATCTGACCGATGCCTGAAATCCCTTCCGCCTGGACGACGTTGTCCGGCCTCCATCTGTTGGAGGCGGCAGCGATCTTTCTCGTGTTTGTCGGCCTGTTGCTACTGGGTTCGAGGTGGCTGCCGGGACGCCGGGCGGTGGGCAGACCTGATGCGGATGGCATCACCCGCACCTACAAACTCAACGGCCTCGCGCTGTTCCTGATCGTCATGCTCGTCGCGGTGCTCGGCGACGTGTTCGGCCTGTTTTCGCTCTCCGTCCTTCACACACATTTTGCCGAGCTGTTCATCGTGGCAAACGTGTTCGCCTTCGCGCTCTCTGCAGGGTTGTACTGGCAAGCCTCCCGAGCCGGAAGTGAATCGACTGGGCTCTGGCGGGGAGTGTTCTTTGGCCGCCAGCTCAATCCCACCTGTTTCGGGGTCGATCTGAAGCTGTTCAGCTACCGGCCGTCACTGATCGCATTAGCACTGTTCAATGTGTCGTTTGCCGTCGTGCAATATGACACGCGGGGCGAACTCACGCTGCAGATGATTCTCTACCAGGTGTTCACCTTCATTTATGTGCTGAACTACTTTCAGTTCGAGTACGGAATGATCTTTACCTGGGACATTGTCTCCGAGCGTTTCGGCTGGATGCTGGCCTGGGGCGACTATGTGCTGGTGCCATTCTTCTATTGCCTGGGGGGCTGGTGGGTGATGGAATCTACAGACTCGCTGCCAGCAGCCGCTGCCGCAGTGATCTGCGTGCTGTTCGTAGTTGGATTCTGTATGTTCCGCGGAGCGAACGAACAAAAGCACCGGTTCAAGCAGAACGCAGACGCTTCAATCTGGGGGCGGCCGGCCGAGTCGCTGGACGGTCGACTGCTGGTATCAGGTTTCTGGGGCGTGGGGCGCCATCTGAACTATTCCGGCGAGATCTGCGTGTACTTTGCATTCGCGCTGACGGCCGGCTTCTCGTCCTGGATCCCGTATGTCCTGCCTCTCTGGCTGACGGCGCTGTTGTGGCACCGTTCGAGGCGCGATGACCGCCGCTGCAGGACGAAGTATGGCGAACTCTGGGAACGCTACACGCAGCGGGTACCCTATGCATTGATCCCGCGGGTCTACTAGGGTCGTGGGATCAGGGTCGTTTGAGGACAACGATGGTTCAGTTGCGTAACAATCCGACAATCTCAAATGAGGTGCGGGAGATTCCCTGCCTTGACGGCGGATTGCCGCTGCTGGGCCATCTGTTGGAGTTCCAGCGTGACCCGGTAGCCATGCTGAACCGCGGCCGGCAAGAGCTGGGCGATCTGTACCGATTTCGGCTGGGTCCACGCCAGTTCGTGCTGTTCGGCGGACCCGAAGCCCACGACGCGTTTTTCAGCGCGCCCGAGGATGAACTCAACGCGAAGGCCGTCTATCAGTTCACCGTCCCCATCTTCGGGCGAGGCGTTGCGTACGATGTCGCGCCACAGGTCATGGACGAGCAGCTCGGGTTTCTCTATCCGGCACTCCGTGAAGCCGCGATGCAGAAGTTTGCCCGGATCATGTACGAGGAAACCTCGCTGCTTGCCGACTCACTGGGCGAAGAAGGCGTGTTGGATCTGCCGACCGCGATGAACGAACTGACGGTCAAGATTGCCAGCCGGAGCCTGATTGGCCAAGAGGTGCGGGACCAGGTGGACGCCGGATTCGCCGATGCGTACCACGATCTTCAGAAGGGCATCAATACCCTGGGGTTTTTCCTGCCCAGGCTGCCCACTCCAGCCCATCGCAGCCGCGACCGGGCGCGTATCCAGGTGGCGGAGATGTTTAGCCGGATCATGGCGGAGCGACGTCGCGACGGGGCCAGTCCCGACGACTTCATGCAGTCGTTGATGGATGCCAGATACAGCGATGGCCGCGCCCTGGATGACGACGAGGTCACGGGCATCCTCCTGACGGTGCTGTTTGCCGGTCAGCACACCAGCGCAGTGCTGGCAACCTGGACCGGCCTGGAACTCCTGAGAGCGTCCTCATACGCAGATCGGGTCAGAAGCGAGACACTTACCGTCTACGGCGAGAACGGGAGTATGAATCTGGATGGCCTGAAGCAACAGGTGACCATGGAACACGCCGTCCGCGAGTGCGAGCGACTTCACCCTCCATTGATCATCCTGATTCGCAAGGTGCTCAAACCGATGCGTTATGGCGACCATGTTGTACCTGCAGGGTCGCTCGCCATGGTGTCGCCTGCAGTTTCCCACCGGCTTCCTGATCTGTTCGCCGATCCCGACCGTTTCAACCCAGACCGGTTCGGTCCGCCGGCTCGCGAGGACAAGCAGCACCACTATGCACTGGTCGGATTCGGCGGCGGCAAACACCGTTGCATGGGCAAGCACTTTGCAGAAATGCAAGTGAAGGCAATCTGGACCGTGCTGCTCGATCGGTTTGATTTCAGTCTCGAGGCCGAATTCCCCGAACCCAACTACGGCAGTTGGGTGACCGGTCCTGTAACCCCCTGCCGGCTCCGCTATCGGCGCAGAGCGCAGGGCAGAGTCTTCAGGTGATCGACACGACCGAACGACGCTACGACGTGGCGATCGTCGGCGCGGGACCGGTCGGTTGTGTGTGCGCGATCGCCCACGCGCGCAAGGGCTATCGGGTCGCGCTGTTCGAAGCGAATCCGTCGGCGTCCAAACGACTGGCCGGCGAGTGGCTGCATCCTCCGGCGGTGCAAGTGTTGAATGAGCTTGGCATTTCAGTCGAGGGAGAGGTACCGAGTAACTCCGGCGAAGGCTTCGCCGTGTTGCCGGAAGACGGTCTGGAGCCAATCCTGCTCCCGTATTCCGACGGATCGCGCAGCCTGGTCTGCGACCACGCAGCCCTTGTCTCACACCTGCGCCTGGTGGCGGGCGACGACCCAGGCATTGACCTGTTGCTTCACGCCCGTGTGCGAACGGTCGAAGACGGGCGAATCACGTTCACGCAGGACGACGTGAGCCACACGGTTGAAGCTGAAAGGATCGTTGGAGCCGATGGGCGTTCTTCCATCGTCCGGCGATCGCTGGGATTGGACACCCAGACGAGGACCTGTTCGCGGATGATCGGGCTGACACTGAAGGATGTGAGTTTGCCCTTCGAAGGCTACGGTCACGTCGTCAGCGGGGCCCCCGGTCCGATGCTCCTCTACCGACTGAGCGAGGATCGTGTCCGGGCAGTCATTGATATCCCGCTTGACCACGCTCCTCAGGAGTGGAAGGGATTGCTCTCGGACTCCTATGCACGCTGGGTGCCCGAGACGCTTCGCTCCGCGTTTATCGAAGCCTGGTCCGAGCAGGGGGTTCAGGCGGCAGCCAATGTGATTAGTCCGCGTCTCACGTACGGAACCTCGCGTCGAGTACTGATCGGAGACGCCGCAGGACACTACCATCCGCTGACCGCTACCGGGATCACGCTGGGGTTCGGCGATGCCCTCGCGTTGGCCGAAGGCGAGAAGTTCAGCGACTTCAGGAACCATCGGTTCGAGGCGACGCGAGTTCCTGAGCTATTGGCGATGGGACTCTACGAGGCCTTCGCCGATCCCCGGGATGAAGGGGCCGCGATGCGGCAGGCGATGTACAGTCGCTGGCGCGCAAGTTCGGGAGTCCGCGGCCGTACCATGCGCCTGCTTGGCTGTGAAGACACCTCGATCCGCAGCCTGAGTCGCGAGTTCTCAACCACGGTGTTTTGGGCGCTCGGGGCGACGGCCCCAAGGTCACTGAACCGACTGGCCTGGCGCCGCTACCGCAACATCGCTCGTGGACTCAGTAATCGTCTGGCCTGGCTGTTGCGAGCCGCCTGGCACCTCTACAACGTCAGACGTGCCGGCGGGACGGAGAACGAGCGCCCCACCGAAGCCCTGGCCCGCGCCTTCTTGACATCGATGCCATCCGGTTCGCCCGGGCCTCAACGCGCCGACGAATCTCGGCGGACAGAGGCCACCTCGCCCGATGCGGGTCCGGCGCTACAACGCGCCGCCGTCCGCCTGCTGGACCTCCAGGACGAGGATGGCGGCTGGGAAGGAGAGATGGTCTGGTGCCCAATGATCACCGCGCAGTGGGTCTTGCTTCACCACATCATCGGACGACCCATTGACCCCGAGCGGCGGCGACAGGTGCTGCGCTATTTCGAGAGTTCCCGATTCGCCGATGGTACCTGGGGCCTGCACGACCACTCTCAGCCGTATCTGTTCGTGACCACACTCGTGTATGTCGCTTCGCGATTGCTCGGTGTCGAACGGGATGATCCGCTGGTCGAGCCGGCGCGACGCTTTCTGCAAGCGGAAGACGTGCTCGGCATCCCAAGCTGGGGCAAGTTCTGGCTGGCGCTGCTCAATCTCTACGATTGGAACGGACTGCACCCTGTCCTCCCAGAGTTGTGGAGCCTGCCGCAACGTCTGCCGTTCCATCCTTCGAACTGGTACTGCCACACCCGGCTGATCTACATGGCCATGGCCTCGATCTACGCGCGTAGATTCCAGGCGCCGGTCACTCCGCTGATTTCTTCTCTGCGCGAGGAGCTGTTCCCACAGGGGTTCGAGGCGATCGACTTCCCGGCTCATCGAAGTCACCTGCGCCGGGGCGACCTGTTCGCCAAACCGACCGCCTGGCTCCGCGCACTCTACGGCGCAGCTGGTCTGGTTGAGAGACTTCATGGCAAGGGCCTGCGCAAGAAATCGGTCGACGAGCTGGTCAGTCAAATCAAATGGGAGTTGAACACGACCGACCATACGAGCATCTCCCCGGTCAGCGGTCTGCTCAACATCATCGCCCTGTGGCTGCATGTTCCCAATGACGAGGACGGACGGCGAGCGTTCGATCAGGCTGAACTCTGGTTCTGGGAGGACGAACAACGCGGCGCACGCTTGACGGGCGCGCGAAGCGCTTCGTGGGATACCGGCTTTGCGCTGCAGGCCCTGGCGACTGCGCCGGAACTTGATGGGGTGTCGGAGGCAGTGGAGCGCGGGGCCGCCTACCTGCAGCGGCAACAGATCGACGAGAGCTTTCCCGGCTTCCGCGACGCGTACCGCAACGACCCGAAGGGCGGCTGGTGCTTCGCAGCAAAGTGGCACGGCTGGCCGGTCAGCGACTGCACCGCGGAAGCGGTGCTCGGGATTCTCGAGGCCGAGCCGCAGTCAACGAGCGCAGGCGCCCTCCGCGATGCGGTTCGCTTTATGTTGCGCGCACAGAACCGCGATGGCGGGTTTGGCAGTTATGAGGCCCAGCGTTCGGGAATCGATCTTGAACGAATCAATCCGGCGGAGATGTTCGGCGAGTCGATGACTGAGCATTCCTATGTCGAATGCACGGCGTCCTGCCTCGCCGCGCTGGCTGCCTGCCGCGAACACTTCCCCGAAGTCATCGATGAGGTGGCACAGCACGCGATGGCTCGGGCCGACGTCTCGCTTCGCCGCACCCAGGCGAGCGACGGATCGTGGCGCGGCGTCTGGGGTGTTCAATACATCTACGGCACCTTCTTCGGAATCCGGGGCCTGGTTGCGGGCGGAGCCCAGCCGGGCGATCCCGCGCTTCGTTCGGCCTGTCGGTGGCTGTTGGAACGCCAGCGCGAAGACGGCGGCTGGGGCGAACACCACAGCGGATGCATGACCGGACAATACGTCGCGCATGACCAGAGCCAGGTGATCCAGACCGCCTGGGCGCTGATGGCCCTGCTCGAGGCTGGCGAGTCGGATTGGACGGCGATCTCGCTGGGCATCCGTTTTCTGATCGACACGCAGAACCCGGATGGCACCTGGCCAACGCAGGACATGGCCGGTGTGTTCTTCCGTACGGCGCTCCTCGACTACGTCCTCTATCGCCAGTACTTCCCCTTGCACGCGCTTGGACTGTACGAGCAGCGGCGCAAGAGTCGCCGAAACTGATTCCTCCCGGACGGCAGATCGCGAGAACGGAGCTCGCCGGCGCACGCTGGGCAAAGGCTCAACTCAACAGATGTCGTCTCAAGAATGCACCCACAACATGATTGAATGCCTCCGGTCGCTCCCAGTACACGGAGTGGCCGCAGCCTTCGACTTCTACGTACTCAGACCCCGGAATCTGCCCGTGAACCATGCGAACTACCTCCGGATAGACAATCTTGTCCTGTTCTCCGACCAGGAACATCGTCGGCACGCTGATCGCCTGCAGGTCGTCCTGGCCGATGCGAATGCCGGTCGGCATGTACCTCAGATTCGAACGGGACTCAGTCATATTGAACGACAACCATTCCGGCAACGGGAAGTTCTCGGCATTGAGGCGTATTCGCATCAGCAGTGCCATGGCTGGATCGCGATCAGCGAAGTCCGCTGCATAGGCCCTGTCGAGACCTGGGATGTCGCGGCTCTGTTCGTCCAGCCTCTCCATCACGCTGTGCAACTCCGGCCAATCGAGATCCCCGACGCAATCACACATCACCAGGGCGGAGGTGCGATTGGGATTGCGGACCGCAAATCCGAGAGCGGTCCACCCACCCATCGACTGTGCGACCAAGGCTGCGCGCTCGATGCCCAACCGGTCCAGCAGGCCCTCCAGGTCGTCAACAAACCGCGTCGGCCCCTCGCTCTCCGGATCGGTCGAAGAGCCAAATCCTCGGTGATCGATCACAATGCAGCGATAGTGCTTGCTGAAATGGGGTAACTGTTGAAACCAGGCGATCTGCGTTCCGCCGCCGGCTCCATGTAAGAAGACGACCGCGGGTCCCTCTCCATACTCCTGGTAGTGAAGTTCGACTCCGTTGAGCTCCACGGTCGGCATAGTCAGGTGTCTCGATCCAGGACAACATCACACATCGAATCGGACCGAGAGTCTCAGCTCCAGGTTGACCTGGGGCAAGCGTCGGCGTCATCTCGGGTCACGATACTCGTCCCCGTCGGTGACGGGAACCGCAACTCGAAGGTTCTCGATGTTGTCCAGCGTGGTGGCCCCAACGGGATTCGAACCCGTGCTACCAGCTTGAAAGGCTGGCGTCCTAGGCCTCTAGACGATGGGGCCGACCGGTCTCAGCTTACATGCCGTTCTGCATGCCAGACCGGCTTGGCTATCGGCCTGTCAACTCCGACATCGCGGCGGCAAAGCCCGGTGCTGCCCCCTCCAAATCTCTCTGCTCCACGCAGTAAGAGATGCGGAAGTATCCCTCGAGACCGAAGCCACGGCCCGGAACGACCAGCACGCCTTGACGCTGCAGCGCCGCAACCAGCTGCATCTCGTCCTCGACCGGGGACTTCGGGAACATGTAAAACGCTCCCTCGGGCTTGCGCACGTCGTAGCCCGCCGAAGTCAGCACGTCGTTAAGGTAGTCGCGCTTCTGCTGGTAGTCGGCTGTGTCGATCGAGACGGTCTGTAACTCCCGGACCAGATGCTGCATAATCGCCGGTGCGTTGACGAAGCCAAGCACCCGGTTGCAGAAAATCAACGCGTCCATCAGCTGCCCACCGTCGTCGTAGTCCGGATGAACGGCGATGTAGCCAATCCGGTCGCCGGGCAAGGCGAGGTCCTTGGCGTGCGATGTAACTGTGATGGTCCGCTCGTAGGCCAGTTGGGGGAACGGGTAGACGTGCTCGTCGAACAGGATCTTGCGGTACGGCTCGTCGCTGACGAGGAAGATTTCGGTCCCGAATTCTGCCGACTTGGCGCGCAGCAAATGACCAAGCGCCTCAATGAACGACGCCGGATACATGGCGCCCGAAGGATTGTTTGGTGAGTTGACGATCACCACCTTGGTGCGGTCTGAGAGCTTCTCCTCCAGCTCCTCCAGATCGGGCATGAAGTCATCGTCACAACCGACCACGACAGGCGTCGCAGCGTGATTGGTCGCGTAGAACAGGTACTCAGCGAAGTAAGGGGTAAGGATCACAACCTCGTCGTCACGATCGCAGAGCGAATGCACGACCACATTGAGCGCCGCAGCCGCACCCACCGTCATCACAACCTGGTCGGCGCCATACGACAGCCCGGTCTCGTCGGATAGTGCGTCGGCGACGGCCTGCCGGGTTTCGACGTATCCGGCATTGGGCATGTACCGGTGGACTCCCGGCGCATCGTCCGCGGCGAAGCGGTGCAACTGTTCGAAGAACTGCGGCGGTGGTTCCGCAATCGGATTGCCCAGCGAGAGATCAAAGACGTTCTCGGCGCCGCGCTCCTGGCGTAGTTGGATGCCAAGCTCAAACATCCGGCGGATCCAGGAACTGTCCTCCATCGCGCGCTGAATGTCCGCCGCAACTGCCATCGTCTTCCCTCCGAATCACCGTCTCGGGGTCTCTCGGGCAGGCTACTCCAGCACTTCCTCAAGCAACGCTCGTGCGTAGCATTCGATCTCGTCGCGGATGGAGCGGAAGACCGCTGTCAATTCCTCTTCGCTCATTTCGGGATAGTCAGGATCCTCGAACGCGCGATGAATCGTCCGCGCAGAACCAGGAAACACCGGACACGATTCCTTCGCCGAGTCGCACACGGTGAGGACCAGCTCGAAATCGTCTTCGAGATACCGGTCGACGTGGTCGGACGTGTGATTCGAGATGTCAACGCCAACCTCGTTCATGACGCGAATGGCAATCGGATGCACGCCCTTCGGCTCGATGCCGGCGCTTGACACGACGACGCGGTCGCCGCCCAGCTGACGCAGCCAACCATGCGCCATCTGCGATCGCGCGCGATTGCCGGTACAGATCACGAGAATGCGGAACTGGTCGGCCGAGGTCATGTGTTCCCTCCTCGTGCTGTTCGATAGTCCGCCGCTAGTCCCCGCTACAGGCCACACGGATGGTACATGTCGATGCCGACTTATGACTCGACGCGCTCTGTCCCGTTGCGAGGCATACACTCCGACTTGGAGGGCTGTGGATGAGCCAGCGACGCGGCTATCGTCGGCGGCCCGGTGATGTGGTGCTGCGACGGGTCAGATTGCAACCGGAACGAATTCGGGCCAGACCGCAACGACGGATTCGGATCACTCCCCGCGCCTGGATGGTCGTCGTCCTCTTCGCCCTCGTCATGCTGTTCGGCGGTCTGCTGCTGCATATGCCGTTCTCTTCGGCCAGCGGTGAGCGTGTTCCCTTCCTGGATGCGCTGTTTACCTCAGTCTCCGCGGTCAGCGTCACTGGACTGACTCGCTTCGATACCGAGGAGACGTTCTCCCATGTCGGGGAGTTCATCACCCTGGCGCTGTTCCAGTTGGGCGGACTGGGCGTCACCATCTACGCGGGCGTCCTGATCGTGCTGGCCGGTCAGCGGCTGGGGATCCGCGGGCGCGCGTTCTTCGGTCTTGAACTAATGACGACCGGAGTAGACGGGTCCGGCGCCTCGGTCCTCTTGCGGCGGGTGATGGTCTACACCGCGATCATCGAATTCACGACGTTCATCCTGCTCTTGCCCTGGTTCATGATCGAGCAGCCTGGCGACATCTCTCTGGGTCGGGCGGTCTGGCTGGCCGGATATCACGCGATCTCCGCCTTCAACAACGCCGGCTTTGACCTGATGGGCGGCAGCCGCAGCTTCGCCGGTCAGGCACATGACGGATGGCCCATGATCGTGATGGGCATTTCGGCCTTTCTTGGCTCGCTCTCCTTCCTCACCGTCTTCAACCTCAGACAGCCGCGGCGACGCTGGACGCTGGACACGAAGCTGGTGATTACCGGCATGGCAGGGCTATTGGTAGTGGGCATGGCCTTCTTCCTGATCGCCGACTGGTCGAGGCTGTTCGCCGATCAGAGCGTTGGATCGAAGCTGGTCAATTCGTTGTTCCTCTCCGTCAACCGCACGACAGGCATGACCACCGCCCCTCTCGATCAGGCCAGCGACGACACATCGCTGGCGATGATCATCATGATGTTCATCGGCGGCGCCTCGACCTCGACTGCTTCGGGCATCAAAATCGGCTCATTCATGGTGGTGACGTTCGGAGTGGTCTCCGCGTTGATCGGTTCGGCCCGAGTGGTGGCGTTTGGGCGAGAAATCCCGGCCTCGGTCGTCTTGCGGGCCAACGCACTGGTGTTGATCGCACTGTCCGGGTACGTGTTTGGGTTGCTCTTCTTCATCGCCGTCGACCCGCACATCGATGTGTTGCCGGCTGCCTTCGACGTCATGTCGGCGTTGGCCAACTGTGGTTGGTCTCAGGGAGCGTCGCAGGCCGCCACGCAAGCCGGGGCCAATATCCTGATCATGATGATGTTCGTCGGCCGCCTGGGTCCGCTGGTGATTGCCAGCCTGATCCCGGACCGGCCGCGCGAACGCTTCCGCTTCCCCACTGAAGCGGTCCGAATCGGTTAGGAGCCCTGATGCAGGTCGCCGTGTTGGGTCTGGGACGCTTTGGCTCGCACCTGGCCGAAGCGCTCGATGATCTGGGCCATGAGGTGCTGGCCATCGACCTCGACGAGAGCAACGTCCATGAACTGGCGCCCAGGGTGACCGACGCCAGAATCGCGGACATTACCGACATCGACGCGCTGCGAGCGCTGGCACTGGCCGAAGTGGATGTCGCTGTCGTTGCCACGGCCGATCTCGAAGCGTCGGTGCTGGCGATGATGAACCTCAAGCAACTCAACGTCGAGATGGTCTACGCGAAGGCGTCGTCCGACCGCCACCAACGCATCCTGCGCCTGTTGGGCGCGAAACGGGTCATCCGTCCCGAACGCGACGGGGCGGAGCGCTTCGCCCACATCATCCAGGTCGCCTCGGCCAGCGACTTTCTGCCCCTGACCGACAGTTACGGCATCGGCATCTTTCCCATCCCCGCGACCTGGGTCAGGCAGACGGTTGGCTGGGTGATGGAGCGGGTGGGGAATCGCCGGATGATTGCCATCGTTCGTGGTGACGAAGTGCTGATTAGTCCGGTCATGACAGAAGAGGTGCAGGTGGGCGATCGGTTCGTGTTTTCTGCGCCGGACCAACAGCTCGGGGAACCGCTGGACGGCCAGCGACGGACCTAGCGCCTGCTGCGGACACCGGAAACGGCAAACGGCCGATGCTCGGGCATCGGCCGTTTGGCTTGGGTGTGGTAGCGGGAGTGGGATTCGAACCCACGACCTCCGGGTTATGAGCCCGACGAGCTACCGCTGCTCTATCCCGCAACGCGGGAGATAGTGAAGAGATGCGTACGCGTGTTGTCTGACGCTGCTTCGAGCTGCCTGTCGCCGGCGCAGTTGCTGCGCGTGAGGTTTGCGCCGCAGTTGCTGCGCATTGCGTCTGCGCTGCAGTTGCTGCGCGTGGCGTAGGGCAGGTCAAGCCATTCGGCCATTAGTACGACTCAGCTGCACCCGTTACCGGGCTTCCACCTGTCGCCT
>VXQZ01000031.1 GCA_009838735.1 Chloroflexota bacterium | reverse complement strand
TTTTTTTTACCCCCCCCCCCCCCCATCCCACACCTAGTACCGTCTCGTGGGCTCGGAGATGTGTAAAAGCCCCAGGGGGGGGGGTGCGGGGATGATCGGGGTGTGGTCGCGAGTTGGGATCGCGGTCTGGGCCCCGCATCAAGTGCGGGGCATCGGAAGGGAGGAGGGGCATGGACCGCCCCTTTCGATCCCCCGCGCTTGACACGGGGCCCAGACCGTGATCGTCGCGCGCGACGGGTTTGTGATCCCTAAAGGGGCCGTTGCTTGGGGGATCCGCCGGGAGGGGCGGCGTGTTCCGCTCGCCGCATCACGTGCGGGGCATCGGAGGGAGGGAGCCTAGACGGGGCCGATGCAGTCGCTGAGGTTCTCGAAGAACTCGATCGGTGAGCACCTGTCAAACCACTTACCGGTATGCAGGGTGTACTCGTGGAAGATCTTGAGCGCGGCGAGGAAGAGCAGCCAGCGGATGGCCTCAGGTCGGGTGAGCGGGGCAGGAGTGCCGTCGGCAGCCTCGGCCCACCCTGGCCGGAGCTTCGCTGGCCAATGCGGCCGTGCGGCGACAAACAGGAACCAGAACTCGAAGACGTGGGGGAAGAAGATCAGGACCTCGCGTCCGGCGCCCGCGGCAAAGGCGAGGAAGCCGATGAAGCGCCAGCCGAACAGTCCCAGCGCCACCCGCCGTTCCCAGCCCGACCACTGCAGCGCGACGATCAGGAACAGCCAGATGTAGACCTGGTCGACCCACTTGTCCCATTCCTGATAGTTGGAGAGTCCGCCGAGGTCGATGGCCTGACGCAGGAACAGGTCGGAGAGATCGATGAAGACGGCGATTAAGCCGCCGACGAAGGCCCAGCGCAAGACCGGCAGTGAGCCGGCGACGCGGATCAGCGCGATGACGAGACCTTCCATGGAGGCAGGGTAGGTTGAGCGGAATGAGGAGGGGGAGGGGACCGGCGGTCTAGTCGCTGCCGTTGTCGAGGGCGTGGTGGCGCTCGAAACGGCCGGTGACCTGGAAGATGGTTCGTTCGCAGATGTTCAAGGCTCGGTCACCGATGCGCTCGAGGTTGTGCGAACACCAGATCACGTGAGTGATCGCGTCGGACTCTTCGGGGTTGCCCTCGGCGCGGGCGAGGCGATCAATCAGCCGCTCGTGAATGTCGCTGTAGAGCTCGTCGACTTCGTCGTCCCGGTCGATCGTGAAGCGGGCCAGGTGCTGGTCGCGTTCGAGGAACGAGCGGGTAGCGGACTGGAGCATTTCACGAACGACGTCGGCCATGCGCCAGAGGTCGGGCTCGGTCGCGGCGACCGGATTGTCTTCGAGGAAGATGGCGATGCGCGCGATGCCCTCGGCGTGCCCGGCGATGCGCTCGAGGTTGAGCGTAATCGCGACGATCGACATCAACTCGCGCAGGTCGCCCGCCACCGGAGCCTGTAGGGCGATGATGCTCGTGACCGCCTCCTCGATTCCGTAGCGAACCTGCTTGGCGTCTTCGTCGGCCTCACTGACGCGCCGCGCGAGGACGAGATCGCGGCGCAGCAGCGCCTGCATGGAGTCGACGATGGAGCGATCGGCGCGCGCATGTTGTAGCCGCAGCCGGTCAAGGACGTCGGCACGATCAGCGGAGTACGTCAGCCGTACGGTCGACATCTACGCCTCGCTGTCCGATTGGCAAACACCGTGCATTCTGCACTATGCACGATGTATCGCCGGTTAGCCATACCTGCCGGTAATGTAGTCTTCCGTTCGCTGGTCGAGCGGATTGGTGAAGATGTCCTGGGTCGGGCCGAATTCGACCAGCCGGCCGACCCGCTCCTCGCCCGCCAGCAGGAACGCGGTGTAGTCGGAGACGCGGCCGGCCTGCTGCATGTTGTGGGTGACCACGACGATCGTGTACTCCTCGGCGAGTTCGCGCATGAGGTCTTCGATCTTGAGGGTGGCGACGGGGTCGAGGGCGGAGGCCGGTTCGTCCATCAGGATGATCTCGGGCTGGACGGCGATCGCGCGGGCGATGCAGAGCCGCTGCTGTTGACCGCCGGAAAGCGCCAGACCGGACTTGTCCAGCTCGTCCTTGACCTCGTCCCAGAGCGCGGCGCGGCGCAGGGCGTCCTCGACCAGCCGATCCATGTCGCCTGAGTAGCCGTTGATCCGCGCGCCGAACGCGACGTTCTCGTAGATCGACTTGGGGAACGGGTTGGGCTTCTGAAAGACCATGCCGATTCGGCGGCGAACCTCGACGGCGTCGATGTTGGGGTCGAGCAGGTTTCGGCCTTCGAACGTGATCTCGCCTTCCATGCGCGCGCCCGGGATCAGATCGTTCATCCGGTTGAAGCAGCGCAGCAGAGTCGACTTGCCGCAACCGGAGGGTCCAATCAGGGCGGTCACACGGTTCTGTGGAATGGGCATCGTCATGCGGTCGATGGCCTGGAACGACCCGTAGAAGGCGGAGACGTCGCGCAGTTGCAGCGCGATGTCGACCTCTTCGTTGATCTCGTGGCGGACCGCTTCAAGCGTGAGATCGAAATGAACGCCGCCGCCGGCGTCGGCCCCATCGGTCATGTTGTTCGGGGGGGCGGGCGGCGCGGGACGCTCGGCAGTCGCGGCACCGTGCGCGCTCGCCGAAGGCGCGCTTGAACGCATCAGCGTGAAGAAGTTGCGTGCCATTTGCGGCTCCCTCTCTCGGGTTCAGTGTATCTACCAGTCGGTGCGTGTTCGCTGCCGCATGATGATCGCGGCGGCGTTCATCAGCAGCAGGATGACCATCAGGACGATGATCGCGGACGCGGCGATCTCGTGGAATCCGGCCTGCGGTCGGGCGACCCAGTTGAAGATCTGGATCGGCAGCACCGTGAAATCGTCGGTGGGGGAATCGGCGAGAAATGCGATGAAGGTCAGCGCGCCGATCGCGATCAACGGGGCGGTCTCGCCGATCGCGCGGGACATGGCGAGGATGTTGCCGGTCAGCATGCCGCCGAAGGCGTAAGGCAGGACGTGGAAGCGGATCACCTGCCAGCGGGTCGCGCCGACGGCGTAAGCGGCCTCGCGCATCGATGGTGGGACCGTGCGCAGGGCCTCCTGGGCGGAGACGATGATGATCGGCATGACCAGCAGGGCCATCGTGCAGGCGCCGGCGAGGACGGAGCGCTCGAACTCGAGGACGCGGACGAAGACCTGCAGACCGAGCAGGCCGTAGATGATCGAGGGGACGCCGGCGAGGTTGGAGATATTGACCTGGATCATGCGCGAGAACCAGTTGCGTCGGGCGTACTCCTCCAGATAGATCGCCGCGCCAACGCCGAGCGGGAAGGCGACGGCGGCGGTGATCACCATCATGTAGAGCGTTCCGGTGACGGCCGAGAAAATACCGGCCTCAGGCGGCTGGCGTGACGGGAAGGAGGAAAGGAACCAGGGGTCCATGAACAGGTAGACGACCCAGCCGGCGATCACGATTGTGGGGATGATCAGGCTCGGTCTGCGCATGCGTTGGGCCCAGAACCAGCCGGCCGCGAAGACTGCGAGAGGCACCAGAATGCCGACGACGAGCAGGCGCACAATCTGGAAGCCTGAAGCCTCGGCGAGGACCTGGAAGATGTTGCCGCTCGCGCCGTCGAGCCCAACCGCCTTGGCGTACTCGACGTAGTAGGCGGACTCGAAGCGGACGTAGAGGATGTGAACGAAGATCGCAGCGGGCGCGACGACGATGACACCCATCACGCGTTCGGCGATCCGCGGGAGTCCCGGCGCCAGCGCGTTGACCAGCCTGGGCCCGATGAACGGCAAGAGGATGGCGACGGGCAGCGCCCAAGTCATCCAGCGCATGCCGTCAGGTGTGGACAGATCGGCGATGATGGCGCCCCCGCGCGCCTCGCGCCCGACAGCGGAGCCATCGGTAAACAGGCGGGCGGCGCCGTCGACGGCGATCTCGACGATCAGTGCGCCCAACATGATCATGGAAACGGCGATCGCCAGAAGGGCGGCGACCATGAACGCGATAGAGACGCCGCGCCTGATGCGCACTCTCGGTGAGAAGGCGGTGAGCTGAGCGGACGGAGCGGCCACGCTTACTCGGGTCATTCGTACTCCTCGCGGAACCGTTGCGAGACCCACTGGGCGACGATGTTCATCGCCAGGGTGAGGACGAACAGGGTCATCGCGACGGCGAAGAGGACCTTGAACTCGATCGAGGTGGTGGGGGTGTCGCCCAGCGAGAGCTGGACGATCATCGCGGTCATCGTCTGCACTGCTTCGAGCGGATTGACGCCGAACTGCGGGTTGCCGCCGCCGGCGATGGTCACGGCCATGGTTTCGCCCACGGCTCGCGAGGCGGCCAGGATGATCGAGGCGACGACGCCGGAGAAGGCGGCCGGCAGGACGACGCGGAGCGAGACCTCCATGCGGGTCGACCCAAGCGCGTAGGCGCCTTCTCGCAGTGAGCGCGGCACGGCTCGCATGGCGTCCTCGGACAGCGAGGCGATGATCGGTACGATCATCAGTCCGACGACGATGCCGGCCGAGAGCGCGTTGTAAATGCCCACGTCCTCGCCGAAGATGTCGCGAATCACGGGTGAGACCGAGACCAGCGCGAAGTAGCCGAAGACGACCGTCGGGACGCCGGCGAGGATCTCGAGGATCGGCTTGACGATCGCTCGCAGACGCGGCGGTGAGTATTCGCTGAGGAAGATCGCGGCCATCAGGCCCAGGGGAATCGCCACGGCCAAGCCGATCAGGGCGATCATGCCGGTGCCCCAGACCAGTGCCCAGACGCCGAACTGCTTCTCGGCGAACAGCGCCGACCACTCGGTCGATCCGAAGAAATCGATGAAGGGGACTTCGCGGAAGAACTCCACGGTCTCGAAGATCAGCACCAGGACGATGCCGAGCGTGACGAAGGCGGAGAGCGTCGCGGTGAGGAACAACGCGCCGTGAATCAGGCGGCCGGTGGGAGTTTCGCGACCGCTGCCCGGACGCGACGGTTGCAGCCGGTCGCGCCACAACTCGGCCAGCAACGAGCGCACCGTGTCCTGTGGCGGTCCGTCCGGCGTGTGTGTTGCCATGTCGGAACTCTTCGCAGGTGGGATCTGTCGGACCTGGCGGTCCCTCGCAGGGGAGCTTCAGCGCGTTGCAGGCAACCTACGAGCGATGCCCGCGGCGGCGGTTAACAGTGGGTAAGCCGTTGATCGAACTGACAACTGATGTGCTTGCGACGGCTGCACCCCGAGCGGTCGGCGGATCGATGGGGGCGCCTATGCATTGTCGAAGTGTCCGTCAACATACCGTTATTGCCGCGCTTGCCGCGGCAATCTCGCTGTGCCCCGCAAGTACGTCAATCCTGAGGGCGGCGAGATACCCGCGACAAGCGCGGGTATGACGAGGGTTGTTTCGAAGCCTCTCCGCATGCGATCAGGGCTACCCGTTCCCGTAGATCTCGGCGAGCGTCGCGCCTTCGTCGGCGGCAGCCATGGCCGAGCCGGTAATGACGTTCCGTACTCGTGCCAGCACCGCTGCGTAGATCGCCTCAGGGAACTGGACGTAGCCGACCTCGGGCGTGTCGACGAGCCAGACGCCGTCGGTCAAGTAGTACTCGACGAACGCCGCGACCTCCTCTCGCTCGAGGGAGGCAACCGACACGTAGATGAACAGCGGCCGCGAGAGCGGGTTGTAGGAGCCGTCGTTGATCGTCTCGTTGGACGGGGTGATCGACTGGCCCGCGTCGTTGATGACCGGGACGGCCTTCAGCACTGCTGAATTGTTGGAGTAGTAGCTGAAGCCGAAGTAGCCGATTCCGCCGCGATCGTTCGATACGCCCTGGACGAGTACGTTGTCGTCCTCGGAGAAGGTCGTGTTGTCCGAACGGTGGACTCCGCTGTCGCCGTTGATCGCTTCGGTGAAGTAGTCGAAGGTACCGCTGTCGGCGCCCGGCGCGTAGAGCGCGATCTCGATGTCGGGGAAGCCCTCACGGACATCGGCCCAGGTCACGGCGAAGTCGTCGGGTCGGAAGATGTGACTGATCTCGTCCACGGTGAGGAAGTCGACCCAGTCGTTGTCCGGGTTGATCACAATGGTCAAACCGTCGAAGGCGACCGGCACTTCGATGAAACCGATACCGGCCGCGTCGCAGAGATCGACCTCTGAGTCCTTGATCGGTCGGGAGGCGTTCGAGACGTCGGTTTCGCCGGCGCAGAATCGCTTGAAGCCGCCGCCGGTGCCCGAGACGCCAACCGTGACCCGCACGCCACGGCCGGTCAGGATGCCGAACTCTTCGGCCATCGCCTCGGTGATCGGGAAGACGGTCGAGGAACCGTCGACCTGGATCTCCCCCGTCAGCGTGTTGAGTTGCCGTGGCGCCGGGGACACCTGCTCGGCCTGATTCACGGTCTGCTGCTCGTCAACGGCGGGTTGTTCGTCACCCCGAAGCGAGACCCAGACCGCGACGCCCAGCAGGACCGCGATCACGAGCGGCAGGCCCCAGACGCTGACTCTGTCGTAGAGAAACTTCACTGGATCCTGCATCCCCTTCCACTCATGCAGCTTTGAAGAGTCAGCCGTGAGTGCGTTAACGATGCGGCTAACGGCTGGTTAACGACCCGTTATGGCCCGGCTGTCGCTGTCGGGCGAGTTCACAGGGACCGACCGGCAGCCGGGAACGTCGATACAAACACGCGCTAGGCATGTTGAGCGAGCGGCACACTGAAGCCGAAGGTCGAACCACGGCCGGGCGCGCTCTCAAGCGACACCGCCCCGCCGTGCACTTCGGCAATGTGCCGCACCACGGCCAGGCCGAGGCCGGTGCCACCGCCCGACTGCCGGGCGCGGTCGACGCGGTAGAAGCGCTGGAAGATGCGGCTTTGTTCGGCCGGCTCGATCCCGATGCCCGTATCCCGCACCCGGATCCAGACCATGGGCGCCGGATCCGCCGCGTCACCGAACTCACACAGCACCTCGATCGACCCGCCCTCGTCGGTGAACTTGACCGCGTTGTGCAACAGGTTGAGCACGGCCCGCTCGACCAACTCCGGATCAGCCATGATCAACGTCTCCGTACCACCATCGAGACCCGAATAGCTCAGCGACAGCCCTTCGCGCTCCGCCTGCGGACGGATGCTGTCGACGGCGTCCGCCAGCAGCGACTCCATGCCGACGACTTCCATCGCCGGCTCAGTCAGACCCGACTCCAGCCTGGCCAGCGCGAGCATCTCCTCGACCAGCTGGCTCATGCGCTCGGCCTCGGACTGGATAATCGCGCGGAAGCGCTCCGAGTCCGCGGGCTTGCTGACCACTTCGAGCGTCTCGGCCGCCGCCGAGATCGAAGCCAGCGGCGTGCGCAGCTCGTGCGACGCGTTGATGAAGAAGTCGCGCCGCGCAATCTCTGCCTCGTACAGATCGGAAAGATCGTGCATCGCCAGGACAACCGACCAGGGCCCGCTCTCGGCGATCGACGAGACCGGCGCAACCACAGTGCGAAAGCGTCGTTCCGCCCGCAGCACGACCAGCACCGCCGGCGTGCCCTCCTCAATCGCCAGCCGGACGGCGTCATACAGATCAGGATCCTCGACCGCCTCCAGCAGCGGAGCCCCAATCGGCTCGCGATCGCCCGAGCGAAGCGTCAGTGCCGCCGCCGGGTTCAGATAACGAATCCGCGCATCACGGTCGAGCGCGATCACCATATCGCCGGTCGAGGCCAGCGCCCGCTGGAGCTGGTCGCGCTCCGCCGTGCGCTCCGACAGCGCCTCCTGCAAGCCCTCGGCGGCCAATCCCTTTTCGACGGTCTGTTCGCGCAGCTCAACCAGCCCGCGACGCCCCAGGTAGCCGCCGAAGCCGCAGAGCGCCGCGCCCACCACGAGCGCCACGACGCCGCCGACCACCGAGACATCGGCCGCAAACAACCCAACACCAAGGAGAAGTGCAACGACGCCAATTCCGACCGTACGCACGCTCAGCGCTCGAATCGATACCCCGCTCCGCGCACCGTGATCAGGTGGCGCGGCGGACCGTCCGACTGCTCGATCTTCATCCGCAACCAGCGCACGTGGACGTCGACCGTCCGCGTCCCGCCGGCAAAGGAGATGTCCCAGACGTCATTCAACAACTGGTCGCGAGTAAACGCCCGGCCATCGCGCTGAGCCAGGTACGCCAGCAGTTCGTACTCCTTGGGACGCAACGCGATCGGCTCCCCGTCCCGGCTCAGCAGGCGACGATTCAGATCAAGTGTGAACTCGCCGAACTCGAGCACCCGATCCTCCACCGTCACCTCCTGCTTGCGACGCAGATGCACCCGCACCCGAGCCTTGAGCTCGGCCAGCGAGAACGGCTTGGTGATGTAGTCGTCGGCCCCGAGATCGAGACCACGAACCCGGTCCGCCTCCGACGTCCGCGCAGTCAGCAGCAGAACCGGAGCCTGCGACTGCTCCCGAATCCCCCGCAGCACATCCAGCCCGTCCATTCGCGGCAGCATCAGATCCAGCAGGACCAGGTCCGGCTGCAGCGCCCGCGCCATCGAGAGTCCCTCGACCCCGTCCTCGGCCGTGCGCACGCGGTAGCCTTCCATCTCCAGATTGAAACGCAGCGTCTCCGCCAGCGGCCGCTCGTCCTCCACCACCAACAACGTGCGCGGCACAGACGCCTCCTCAACTCGAACTCAGTCTATCGACGCAGCCGATCAACCGAATGCGATCCGCTACACACGACCTTCGCTAGCCTGCCTCCACGACCCCAATCCTGAAAGAAGACCATCATGCGATTCGGATTCTGGCCCGGCGCCTCCAACCCCTGGGCCGAAGTGCTCACCGTCGCCCGACACGCCGAGCGCACCGGCTGGGACCGCGTCTGGTTCGCCGACCACTTCATGCCCAACAAACCCGTCGGCGAGGACGCCTCCGACGAGATCATGCACGAGTCCTGGACCACCCTGGCCGCCTTCGCCTCGCGCATCCCGCGGATCAAGCTCGGACACATGGTCTCCGGCAACACTTACCGCCACCCGACCGTGACCGCCAAGATGGCCGCCCAGATCGACATCATCTCCGGCGGACGCTTCATCCTCGGCCTCGGCGCCGCCTGGCAGGAGAACGAGCACCACGCCTACGGCATCCACTTCGGCACGCTCAAAGAGCGCATGGACCGCTTCGAGGAAGCCTGCCAGCTGATCACCGAGATGTTCCGCTACGAGAAAACCAACTTCACCGGCGAGCACTACCAGCTGATCGACGCCCCGCTGGAACCCAAGCCGATCCAGACCCCGCTGCCCCTGATGATCGGCGGCGGCGGCGAGAAGCGCACACTGCGCATCACCGCCCAGTACGCCAACGAGTGGAACGTCTGGGGAACGCCCGAGACCCTCATCCACAAGCAGTCCGTCCTCGACGCCCACTGCGCAGACGTCGGCCGCGACCCCGCCGAAATCGAGCGCTCCGCCTGCATGCTCCTGATGATGACCGACAACGAAGACGTCCTCGGCCCCATCCGAGCCAGCGGCCGCCCCGTCCTCGGAGGCTCCAACGACGAAATCAAGCAAACCGTCCAGGCCTACATCGACGCCGGAGTCGACGAACTCATCCTCCCCGACTTCACCCTCGGAGCCAACGCCTTCCAGAGAACCGAGCAAATGGACCGCTTCATCGAACAAATCGCCCCCGAGTTCCGCTAAGGCGCTGGTAGAGTCGAGCCGTGCCCGACAAGACACCCCTAACCCACCCGATCCTGAACTCGCCTTGGGACGAGCCTTCACGTCACTGGACGCTCGATCCAAGCACGAACCTGGCCACCGATGTGCTGGCCGACGGCCGGCGCAAGTCCACAGGCCGCAACATCATGCCACGGCCTCGCAACCGCAATGAGCAAGCGGTCTTGTGGGACTCGGCTGGTCAGCCGATGGAACGGATCAATCGGCTGCGGGAAATCATCGGTGATTGGCGAACGAGCGGTTATCCCGGCGCAAGCACGAGGACCCTGCAGCTCCTCGAGTACTGGAGCAGCGATCAACCGGCGATCCGCCCGTTCTTCTGCCAGCGGGAAGCGCTTGAGACCGCAATCTGGCTCAACGAAGCCGGGGAACATCACGACCTCTACACCTGGCGAGGCATCGATGGCGAGCTTGATGAAGAGAACGGCGCGTGGAACGACGACATTCCCCGGCTTGCCTTCAAGATGGCTACAGGCTCCGGCAAGACCGTCGTGATGGCCATGCTCATGATCTGGCACGCCGTTAATCGTTCCATGCCGCGTGATTTCCTCATCATCGCGCCCAATCTGACCGTCAAAGACCGCCTTGCCGAGCTGCGTTCTGACCATCCCGAATGGCTGCTTCCCCAACTCACCCCAATTTAGTTCCAGCCCGACCTCAACCGCCTTCGCGTCACGATTCTCAATTTCCAGGCCTTCCAGAAACAGAACCAGCTGTACGTCAACGGGCCAAAGGACACACCGTCCACAGCGGTCAAACAGTTGCTGCGCAAGACGGCAGATCCTCGTTGGGAAGAGACAGAAGACGAGATGCTGCATCGCCTGCTCACAAGCCATCGCTCCGGCGAGCCGATGGTCGTGATCAATGATGAGGCCCACCACTGCTATCGCATGGGCGAAGCGGCTGCCAGGAAGAAGGCCTCTCGCGAGGAGTCGAACGAAGAGCGGGCGGCCGCGCTCTGGTTCTCGGCCGTTAAGGCGTTGCACGCGCAGGGGCGATTGGCGCAGGTCTTCGACCTATCGGCAACGCCGATGTACTTGCGGCGCCCGGCTGGAACCACGTCAGAGCACTTCCCCTGGATAGTCAGCGATTACCCCCTCTCCGACGCGATCGAGGCCGGGCTCACCAAGATCCCGCGCTTGCCTGTCGCGGATGACTCGGCACATGACAGTCCGGTCTATCGCAACCTCTTCGAACAGACCACACCAAAGTCGCTAGCGACAGACATGCCACCGACTGTCCGCGGGGCGCTCGAGACTATGCACAGACACTACAGAGACTCGGTCGCGCCGGCCTACGGCAAACACGATGTGATCCCGGTGATGATCGTGGTCGCCAACAACATCGCCAACGCCACCGCCCTATTCCGTTGGATTGCCGGCTACCAGGATGAGAAAGGGCGATTTTATCGAGGGAAGCTGGACGTCTTCTCCAATGTCAACTTCGAGGGTTCGGGTTACGTCGATCAACCGCGCACCCTTCTGGTCCACTCCCAACTCGGCGACGCTGACGACGGTGGTTCCGCCCTTACCCGCATCGCCCGTGAGCAGGCCGAACTCCACGCGCCGACCGGAGCGAACACCAAGCAACGTATCCAGGCGATCCGCGACATCTTCAACACCGTCGGGCGCAGGGGTGAGGCTGGCGAGCACATCCGCTGCGTCATATCAGTAGGTATGTTGACTGAGGGCTGGGACGCCAAGACCGTCACCCACATCCTCGGCTTCCGTGCCTTCAGCAGTCAGTTGCTCTGCGAGCAGGTGACCGGACGCGCCCTGCGCCGCACCTCGTTCGAACCCGACCCCGACACCGGGCAGCCGCGGCCCGAGTACGCGAACGTTTTCGGCGTGCCCTACGAGTTCATGCGCGGTGTTGAGATGCCGCCCACGCCCACGCCGCCCAGAGAGCCGTACGTCGTCGAACCTGTCGACGACCGCGAGAAGCTGCGCATCGAATTCCCCAATCTCAGCGGCTACGCCTGGTCGGCACCGGAGCAGACGGTGAAACTGAACCCAGAGGTGGTTGGGGAGTGGAGAGCCGAACCACCGAGCAACCCTACTTGGACCGAGGCGACACCGGCGGTCGGTGTCTCTGAACTCCAACGTGCTTATGATCCGCCTGCTCGACAGACCATCGTATGGCGACTCGCAGCTGAAGCAGTGAAGCAGTATCGGATTAACGAAAAGCAACGCCGTTCATTGTTCCCATCAATGGTTACAGCCACGGAGGAGTGGCTCCAGCATCCGTCGGTGACGTGCCCAGACGACTTCGCTTGGCTCGCCGAGGATCCCAACCTGACCGAGGCGGCCGGACGCATTGCCGCCGCCGTCTACCACTCCGAGGGCGGCCCGCCATCAATCCTTCCCATCTACGCGGACACCCGAGATCCGATGCAGCCACGTCTGCGCTCGACCAACATAAGACCCTTCAAAACAACCCAAGAGCCCGCCTGGACCACGGCCAAATCAGAGCTCAACAAGGCGCCTTGCCATTCAAAGTCCCTCGAATGGGCAGTGGCAGCGATGCTGGACGAGCACCCAAAGATCGAGGCTTGGGCGCGCAACTTCCGCCTCGGCTGGACCATCCCCTGGCGTGACCATGATCGTGATGTCTGGGCCAACTACGAGCCCGACTTCGTCGCCAGAGCCATTAGGGACGGTGAACAGCCCGACCTTCACATCATCATCGAGGCAAAGGGCGACATCTTCGACAACGCAACGGCAAACGCTAAAGCTGATGCTGTCAAGACGCAATGGATCCCTGCCGTTGAAGCGACAGGCGACTTTGGTCGATGGCGCTACGTCTACCTGACAAGCAACTCCGACATCGAAGCAGAGATCTCACGGGCTGTTGGAGGAACAGGCCATGAATGACGTCGAGGGCTACAGGCACGGGCAAAAGCGCCTCAACAATCCCACAGACCAAACTGAGAAATACATGCCGACCGAGGACAAGGAGCCGGTGCCCTACAAACCTCCTATCCGCTCGACCTCAGGTCAACCAGTCCTCAGCTGGCAACGCGCCGACGGCTTGGACGAGGTTGCCACTGACGCAACACCCCTCTACACCAGCGAGGAAATCCACCCCTTCCAATTCATCAATCAACTGCAAACACTCGATCCCGCGCCACTATTCGGGGCATTCGACCGCCTACCTAAAGACGCCCCTTATGAGTGGTATCGGCACCAGGGCGACTGGGCCAACCGACTCATCCGCGGCGATTCAGTGAAGGTCATGGCATCCCTACTAGCCAAGGATGGCATGGAAGGTAAGGTCCAGATGATCTACATGGACCCTCCCTACGGGATCGGTTTCAAATCCAATCTGCAGGTTGCAACTGATGATCGCAACACGCCTGGGGACGCCAGTGCTTTGCCGCACGATCCGACAGTCATCCAGACGTTCCGCGATACATATGCAAACGGTCTTCATTCCTATCTGGACAACCTGTATCGCAACTTTGTCCACGCTAGAAACCTGCTGTCTAGGTCAGGCAGCATCTTTGTGCAGATGGGTCCGGAGAATGTGATTTCGGTTGCGATGCTGTTAGACGAGGTGATGGGTTCGGAAAACCGAGTTGCAATCATTCCCTTTGTAAAGAAGGGCTCTACTACAGGCCGTGCGCTCCCTGAGGTGGCCGATTTCCTGCTTTGGTATGCACGAGACATTGAGCGAACGACTTACCACCAGCTGTACGAGGATCTATCGCGCGACGAAATGATCACTCAAATGGGCTGGCACGCGATGGTCGAACTGGCAGATGGAACTGACCGTAGGCCTACGCGAGAAGAGCGTCTAGACACAGCACTACTTCCTGCCCGCGCGAGGCTGTATCAGCGTATGCGTTTGTCATCTCAGCACATCTCCTCTGAGCGCTCACGCCCCTACACGTGGAACGGCGCGGAGTTCAGCCCTCCGGCCGGCGAACAGTGGCGTGTGAGCATGAAGGGCTTGGATCGGCTCGCAGAGAAGGGTCGCTTAGTAACGGCCGACGGATCGAAGCTGAGATGGAAGCAGTACGAGACCGAGATGCCCGGGAGGATGATCAACAATATGTGGAGCCGTCAGATGTCTCCACGTGACCTGCACTATGTCGTCGAAACAGCAACGTCGGTGATCGAGCGTTGCATCCTCATGTCCACCAATCCCGGTGACCTCATCCTCGACATCACCTGCGGAGGCGGCACCACCGCGTATGTCGCCGAACAGTGGGGCCGTCGGTGGATCACCACCGACACATCTGGCGTGGCGCTAGCGATTACGCGACAAAGGCTGCTTTCCGCCGAGTACGACTGGTACCACCTGCAAGATTCCGAAGAAGGTGCGCTCGAGGAAGCTCGGCTTTCCGGCAAGCCGCCAGCCGCTGTAAGCGGCGAAGGCTCGCGAGATCCGGCAAAGGGTTTCGTCTACAAGCGCATCCCTAAAGTCTCTGCTGCGATCCTCGCCTACGACCAGGAGGCCGAACCTATCCTGCTGGTCAACCAGCCATTCGCGAAGAAAGACATTGTGCGAGTCGCGTCCCCGTTCACGGTCGAGTCCCACTCGCCGTGGCGCTACATCGCACCCGACCAACTGGCTGAGACTCAGCCTGACAGACTGGACACCCGCCAGCGAATGATCGACGCGATCCAGATAGCGGGCATCAAAACAGGAAAGGACCGGTTGATTGTCGAGGAGGTAGCCGATTGGGGGAAGCAGGCACTGGTCACCCATTCTGCCATCAGTATCGACGCCGAAGGCGCCCGCACTCCATCCGCGATCGCCATCGTGCCCGACGACCAGACCGCGAGCGAGGAGTTCATTGAGTTGGCGGCTGCGCAAGCCGCAGAACGCCGCCGCTTGGAGCGACTGTTCGTCATTGCCTTCAACTACGACGCCAGTGTCCACACGGGTACGACTCAGCGCGGCCGGCTGGAAATCCTCAAGGTCCAGGCCAACCGCGACTTCCAGATCCCCGGGCTTCAGGACAAGCCGGGCGATCAGAGTTTCGTCATGATTGGTCAGCCCGAGGTCGTCGTCTACGACGAGGGAAATGGCAGAATCTCTGTGGCCGTCCTCGGCTTCGATACGTACAACCCGGCAAGCGGCAGCGTCGAACGCGGAGAGGCGAAGGACATCGACTGCTGGATGGTCGACACCGATTACAACGGCCAGTCCTTCTATGCCCGCCGCATCCACTTGCCCAACAGCCGCAATGACAAGCGTCTCGCACGTCTGCGTCGTCGCCTGGGCAAGCGAGTCGACCAAGAGCTCTGGGACGCGATGCAGTCGACCAGGTCCGCTCCGTTCCGTCGCCCCACCCGCGAACACGCCCGCATCGCCGTCCGCATTATCACCCGCACCGACATCGAGATGACGGTCGAACTGGACGTCTAGCCTCACCCCTCCGCGAAGCGGAATAGAATGTCTGTTCCGCTGAAGCAGTCGGCTCACCCGACACGCAGCGATCGGAGGGACCGACATGCTCCGTCACCGACCTCGACTCCCCCTTCCGAGCCGTCCGGACCGGTCGGGATTCTCCCGGATTGAGCCTGACCAAACCCACACTGATCGAGCCCCATCCGGACTGATCTGGACAAATCTGGACAAATCCGGACGCCGGCGCCGGACTGCCGGCGCCCCCGAACGCGCCCCGCATCGGTCAACCGCGGCCTTCCAGAATCGACCAAAGCCAACCACTTCCAACCACCCCAGGCGCGGCGAAACCCAGTGTTTTACGCGCCCGGACCCGGTGTTTTCTCATTCTCCCCCGGAAGAAAAAATTTCCATCAACCACCCAGCCCCCACGCTCCCAGCCGAACGGAGCCGAACACACCCGAACAGATCTCGCTCCAATTCCCAGCCCACGACGGGCTATCGTGCGATTCGAACCGAAAATCGTCGAAGCAGTCAGGACAACCGAACGTCATGGCCGACCGGGACTTCGAACAGTTCAAGCAGAGCAAACGCGCCGAGTTCCTCGACGGCGCCCGAACCTTGCCCTGGGACGAAATCTGGCTGCGCATGGCCAACGCCCGATTCGCCCTGATCGACGCCCTGCAGGGCGTCACCCAGGAACAGGCCGACTGGACGCCCGCCCAGATGGACGCCGAGGACGAGTCCACCTGGTCGATCGGCGAAGTCATGCGCCACGTCATCACCGCCTCCCCGAACATCGCCGAGATCATCGCCGCCACCGCCAATGGCACGACCGTCATCAAAGGCCCGCCCGGTCAAATCACCGCCCCCGCCTCGGATGTCGACGACCTCCGCCTCCAGGTCACCGCGGTCAGCGAGCGCCTGCTCAGCGTCGGCAACGCCCTCCCCGAAGACATCGACAACCAGACCACCGTCCCCCACGCCTTCTTCGGAGACCTCCCCTCAATGGCCTGGCCTCTCTTCCAGGCCTACCACGACGGTGACCACACGAGACAGATCAAGGCCTTGAAGGCACATCCCGACTATCCGGGTTGAGACTCCCGAGGCACAACGATGTAGCCGCCCATGTCACCTAGGAGTTCCCAACGTTTAGGTTCGTTCCACATGAGCCAAGCTGATACAGCGCAAGTGACTCCGTCGAGTGAGTCCTCAACTCGCTTGTAATCCTTACCGATGGCGCTCTCCACGACCCTATGGTCCAGGACGCGCAGAATTTCTGAATGCTCGAGTACTCTAGGAGCCTCTCGCTGTAGCAGATCCCGCAACAGGGATTGGTATTGCTGCATCCCAGGTCGAAGCACGTCTAAGGGCTTCTTCCCGTACTTATACAGAATCCGTTCCTTTAGTTCGAAGAGACGGACATGGAGCGTATGCGGGTAGACCTCCAACCCGAGCCTGCACTCCCGATTCCCGTCCAAAAGAGGGCGAGGGTCTAGGGTGAATTCGCGGTTCGCTAGCGCGTAGCCCAACTCAATGCCGGCTCGTCGACCCTCGCGGTAAGCGTAGTGAGCAGAATGTGCGGAGGCGTTGAAGCGCCCGAAGACACGATTGATGTACGTGTCAACCCATCGCGCCGGCGTGTAAAGGACCGGAGCATCAATCGAAACGACGACTGTACCTGCAATCGCAGCCAGTTCATCGGCGTGGCCATCTATATCTCGGACGACGGTCTCCAGACGCGTGCAACGCAGATTCTCGGGAGAGTCACCTTCGAGCCAGCACACGCCGCTCTCGTTCTCAGCCTTCCAAGCGAGATCAAGGCCAACGAACGTAGGCATGTGTAGTCCAATTCCCGTTTCGGGTATGAGTGAACGAGGCGGTCTCGATCTGGGCTGTTGCCCATCTCCCTAGCGGTTGCGAGGGGCCTGGGAGTAGTCGCCGAAGGGGCCGTCTCTCCACGCGAGGGCTCCCTTGAGTCCTTCGTCGCGCATCCGCCGGGACCACTCGTAGTGCTGACTGGTGAAGGTGCCGACCGCGTCGAGGTCGGTCGAGGAGCGCAGCGAGGAGTAGATGCCCATGTTCTCGTAGAAGCGGTTGACGTGGACCTTGAGCTGGGCCAGGTGATCGGCGGGCAGGTTGGAGACGCGCTCGGCCAGAGCGAGGGTCTTCTCTTCCAGTTCGTCTCGCGGGACCGCGTAGT
Source organism: Chloroflexota bacterium (assembly GCA_009838735.1). GTDB lineage: Bacteria > Chloroflexota > Dehalococcoidia > Bin125 > Bin125 > Bin125. The sequence continues at coordinate 64,786 of VXQZ01000031.1, read as the reverse complement.
TGATCAGGTTGAGTTCGGCCGCTTCTGTCGCGCGAATCGGGTCGCCGGTGTAGAAGAGCTCCTTGGCTTTGCGCATGTTGGTCAGCAGCGGCAGGATCGCCGAGGTGCGCGAACCGGCGAAGCGCAGACCGGGGTGGCCGATCTGCGTATCCTCGGCGGCGACCACGAGGTCGGCCATCATCGACAGCTCGAAGCCGCCGGCGATCGCGTAGCCATGAAGTTGAGCGATCGTCACTTTCTGCATGTTCCAGAAGTAGAGCCAGATGTCGGTCACGCGGGCCATGCCGCCGCGGATGCCCATGATCAGGCGGTTGCCCTCGTCGTCGACGGTGCGGAAGCGTCGGTGGACAGCATCGGCGCCGTAGCCACCGGCCGGGGTCAGGTCGTAGCCGGCGGAGAAGGTACGGCCGGCGCCCTTGACGATGATCACGCGGACATCGTCGTCGGCCTCGAAGTGCTCGCAGGCGTCGCGGAAGTCGTAGATCAGCTCTTGCGAGAGCGCGTTCATCTTCTCGGGCCGGTTCAGCGTGAGCACGCCGATCCGGTCATCGGTGCCGGTGCGCTCGAGCAGGACATTCTCAAAGGTGGGGAGGGACATGTGGGCTCCAGGAGTGGTCGTGAAGTTCTTCCCAATCGTATCCGACACCAGGAGGCGGGAATAGGAGACCGGAACCGATTGCGGTTGTCCCGCGGAGTCGTTGCGCGAACCGCCCTGATGCGCTGGATTCGCTGATAGGCTCGGTTTGGTGTTGAGAACGGGAGGAGTTGGATGGTGCGTGGACGTTCCCGGAGGCGCGCAGGATTCGTGGTGTTGGCGATGCTGGCGGCGGCGCTCCTTTGGAGCGGCTGCTCCGACGAGATTCCGGTTTCTCCTGAGCTGTTGGTCACTGATGAAGAAGAGGACACGGTCGGCCGGCTGCGGGCCAACGCCGAGGCGTTCGAGTACGAGATTGGCGAGTACGGCGGGACGCTGACATTCGCGACCATCTCTGAGCCGTTGACGCTGAACCTGGCCCTGGCCAATGACGCCGGCTCGTCGGGCGTGCTGGGCAATCTGTTCGAAGGGCTGACCGAAATCTCCTGGCTCAGCGGTGAGCCGCAGCCCAACCTGGCCCACACCTGGGACGTCTCGGCCGACGGACTGACCTGGACCTTCTACCTGCGGCGCGACGTGCGCTGGCACGACGGCGAGCCATTCACCGCCGCTGATGTCGAGTTCACCTTCAATCAGATCATTTACAACGAGGACATTCCGACATCGACTCGCGCCACGTTCAACTTCCGTCTCTTGGACGAGAACGGCGAGTGGCAGGTCGCGCCGATGACTGTTGAAGCGATCGACGAGTACACCGTGCAGTGCGTGCTGCCGGTTTCCTTCGCGCCGTTCCTGCGCTCAATGGCAACGGCGATCTATCCCCAGCACATCCTGCAACCGTATGTCGACGCGGGCACGTTCAATGAGGTCTGGGATCTCAACACCGATCCGTCCGAGATCATCGGCACGGGTCCGTTCCTGATCGAGGAGTACGTGGCCGGCGAACGGGTGGTGTTCCGCCGCAACCCCGACTACTGGCTGACCGACGCAGACGGCAATCGCCTGCCGTATCTCGACCGGATCGTGCAGGTGGTGGTTCCGGATCTGGATAGCGAACTCGAGGCGTTTCGCAGCGGCCTGGCCGACGTTCACGGCGTCCTTGGGCAAGAGTTCGCGGACCTGGAACCATTGCAGGAAGAAGAGAACTTCACTATCCACCGACGGGGACCGAACTTCGGCTCGACGTTCCTGGCCTTCAACCAGAACCAGGGGACCAATCCGCAGAGCGGCGAGGCGTACCTCCCCGAGGAGAAGCGGTACTGGTTCGGGAATTTGGAGTTCCGGCGGGCCGTGGCTTACATCGTCGACAAGGACGCGATTATCGAGCAGGTCCAGCACGGGCTGGGTTATCCGCAGTGGTCGCCGATCAGTCCGGCTGCTGGCGATTTCCACAACCCGGATGTCGCGACATATGACTACGACCTCGATCGAGCCAACGCGATCCTCGACGAACTCGGCTGGACCGACCGCGACGGCGACGGGTTCCGCGAGGACGACCGCGGCAACGAGATCGCGTTTGTGATGGCGACCAACGAGGGCAACGAGGTTCGCGAACAGGTGACGGAGATCATCCATCAGGGGATGACCGAGATTGGCCTGAATGTCGACTTCCAGGTGGTTGACTTCGGCGAGCTGGTTGGCCAGCTGACCGCGTCCTACGACTGGGATGCGATCGTGATCGGCTTCACCGGCGGGCCCGATCCGTACAGCGGCATCGTGCTCTGGCACAGCTCAGAGAACCTGCACCTCTGGTATCCCAACCAGCCGGAACCGGCGAGTGCCTGGGAGGCGGAGCTGGATGACCTCTACATCCGCGCCAGCCAGGAGCTGGATCGTGAGTTGCGGTTCGAGCTGTATCACCGGGCCCAGGAGATCGTGGCCGAGAACCTGCCATTGATATACACCTCGCACGCTGAACGTCTGAGTGCCGTCCGGAACGTCTTCGGCAACACAACGCCGACGCTGTACGGATTGTGGGATGTTCGCTATCTGTATCGGACGGAGTGATCTGCTCTCCGACAGTCCAGAACCGACTCTTACAGGGTCTCGACAACTCCAGGCCGAACCCCCTATCTTGTAACCGAGTACACAGTGCCCGTGCGGGATGGTCCGCGACTGCTTGAGGAGTTTGACGATGGTGACCGCTGACAAGCTGGACGAACTGCAACTCGAGCCGGAGGTTCCGGAGCTTGATCTCTCCTGGTTGAACCTGGATACGGAGTGGGGCGTCTCGGCTGAACCTGGGCGCAAGGGTTTGACCCTGCAGCAGATCAACAAGTCCCTGTACGGCGACATTCCGGCGACGTCCGAGGACAACTCAGCCCGGCCGCGCGGGGCTGCTCCGCCAGAGGGCGCCGCGCCGCGAATGACGCCGTGGGTGCTGGGCGACGCGACCGAGACCTTCTCGGAGTCGGCCGGATTGCTCTATGACGAGGCAGTCTCGCGTCAGTGGTCGTCGGCGACCGACATCCCCTGGGACACGATGGACGAGTTGCCCGAGGACATCGAGCGCGCCATGGCGCAGCTGTGCACCTCGCTGACCGAGGTCGAGTTCATTGCCGGCGATGTGCCGGGCAAGTGGCTGCCGCGGATTGCCGCCGATCACTTCGAGTCGGGCCTCTTCCTGATGTCGCAGGTGATGGACGAGGCGCGTCACACCGATGTCTTCCGCAAGCGCGCGCTGGCCAACGGCGGCGGCCTGCTGCTGCAAGGCGGTGGTGGCGGCCTGCGCCAGATCCTTGAGGCAGAGGACTTCACCCAGATGTCCTCGATGCTGCACATCCTCGGTGAGGGTTTCGTGCAGTCGCTCTTCCGGCTGGGCGAGCTGATCGCGCACAACGAGGCCGAGAAGCGGATCTTCCGCCTGGCGGCGCAGGACGAATCGCGCCATGTCGCCTACGGCGTGACGCACCTGAAGTACACGCTGGAGAACGACCCCGAGAAGGCCGAGGAAGTCCACTGGACGCTCGACATGTTTGAGAACTCGACCGTCGACCCGGACCAGGTCAACCCCGGCCTCGCTGGCGCGCTGGTCTATCTGCTCGGCGATGGCGATGTCGACGAGGGCTGGCGTCTCTTCTGGCACGTACGTCGCAAGCAGGTGCTGGAGTACCTGCACCGACTCGACGTGGCCGGATTGGGCGGACGCCTTGAGAGCGGACGTCTGCACCCGGCACTGGCGGGTGCGCTCGACGAGAGTTAGAGCCTGAGGCGCGCCAACGCATCAATGTAGGGGCGACCCTTGTGGTCGCCCTTACCTGTACAACGCCACTGGCGCGAACGTTGTCGGAGGGCGACCACAAGGGTCGCCCCTACGACGGATGAATCTTGGATTGCGAGATTGATCATGCCTGAGAGCGATGTCGTCGCGGCGGCCAAGGAACGTCTGGAACAGTCCGGCTTACCTTCGAATTGGCTGGACATTCCCGTCCACTGGGGCGTCAAAGCCAAGGAACAGGCGACGCCCGAGAATGGGGGCCTGCGCTTCGAGTATCTCAACGTCGACATCTACGGCGAGGTGCCGGAGCACTGGGACAACAACACGGAGATTCCCCGGGGCGCGATTCCCGACACCCGCACGGAGCAGATGGGCTATTCGATCTTCAGTAAGTCGGAAGTCTGGTCGGATCTCTGCGCCGGACTGTATGAGGATGCGATTGCGGATCGCTGGAACTCGTCAGCCGACATTCCCTGGGAGTCGCTGGCGCCGATCGGCTCCGACCTGGAGCGTGCGGTCTGCCAGATCGCCACGTTGATCTCGGAGTACGCCTGGACCAAGGCACAGACCACCGGTCGTTGGCTACAGGAGATTTCCTACGGCTACATCGAGGTCAAGCTCTTCCTGGGCACAGTGGTCTTTGACGGCGCTCGGCTGTATGAGGTCTGGCGCAAGCGGGCGCTGGCCAACGGCGGCGGCTTGGGCCGCGGCGGCCGCAACTGGAAGTTCTTGCCACTGACGCAGTCGTACACCTTCAGTGAGTTCTGCGTCGCGTCGGTGATGCACGACGCGATGCTGATCGCGCTGTTGCGCCACGGTGAGCAACTGGCTCAGACCGAAGCGGAGCGGAAGATCTACGAGCTCTGCCAGAAAGACATCGAACGCCACCTGGCGTATTTCGTCGACCACATGCGCTACCTGATGCTGCGGGAGCCGGAGCGGCGCGAAGAAGTCCACCGCTACCTGAACAAGGCCGAGTGGTACCTGGCCAAGGACGGCGACGACACGCTGTACAGCGCGTTGGGCGTGATCATGGGCGACGGCCGCGAAGGCGCTGAGGAAGCAATGGCCGACGTCGCGGAGCTGCGCCGAGAGCAGGTCGAGACGTATCTCGGCTACCTGCGAGAGTGCCACCTGGGCGACCGCGAGGATCGCCTGAACGAGGAACTGCGCAAATGGGCCGGGATCATGCCGGCGGAAGAGGTCGAGAAGATTCCGATTTAACCGCTCCGCGCGTTACGCCAGGCAACGCAGCGGCTTGCCACCGTTGAATTCGATCATCTGACCGAAGGCGGTTGCCATGTCAATCTCTGCGCCCCACTCTTCGCGCCTGAGTTCGCTGTAGGCGCGGTGCAGGTTGCCGACGATTCGTTCTTCGTCGGTCCATTCGCCGAAACGGCCGAGGTCGAGATCGCGGGCGGCCTGTAGCGGTTCAACTCCAGCGTCGTAGGCCGACTTCGCGGAGTCCTGGACAAACTCGAGATAGGCGTCGACCTCGTCAAGCACGGAGGCGTCGGCGACCGGACCGTGGCCGGCGATGACCGTCTCGATCGGAAGCTCCTTGAGGCGTTCGAGTGCGGAGCGCCAGCCGGCGACAGAGCCCATGAGTGCGAACGGGGTGCCCTGGTTGAAGATGATGTCGCCGGCGATCAGGATTCGGCGCTCGGGAATCCAGACCACCGCGTCGGTGTTGGTGTGGGCGGGCGAGACGTAGATCAGCTGCAGTTCGAGGTCGCCGGCGTAGAGGGTCATCGTGTCGTCGAAGACGACGTTGGGCGCGACCGGGGTGACGTCGCCCCATTCGACGGCGGGAAACATGACTGAGACGCGCTCAAGCTGACCGGGCGCTTCCCTGAGGATCTGGTCCCGGCAGTTTCGGTGTCCGATGATCACCGCGTCGTCGGTGAAGAGGCAGTTGCCGTAGGTGTGGTCCATGTGCGCGTGGGTGTTGACCAGGGTGCGCACAGGATTCGCAGAGATGCCAGCGATCGCTTCGCGGAAGAGGCGGGTGCGGCGTTCGTTGGCGCAGGCGTCAATCGCGATGACCTGGTCGCCGACATCGATGAAGGCCGGATTGTTCAGGCACCATGAGCCGTCATGTTGGATGTAGGCGAAGATGCCGTCTGAGACTTCTACCACCTCCGGGTCGGGGAGGATGTCGGTTGGGGTGGTGTGTTCCGTGTTCACCTGCTGCTCCTAGGATTTATCGCCATGGCCGGACCGCGACACTGCCGCCCTCACCCTAACCCTCTCCCACGGGGGGAGGGGATCAGTCGTTGGCGAAGAAGTCGAAGTCGTCCATGATGCGCTGGTAACGTCGTTCGACGTGCGGGCGCAGCTCGGGGTGGGAGAAGATCAGCCAGCGGTTCGCTTTGACTCCCTTGATGACGATGCGGCCGACATCCTCGGGGTTCATCTGCTGCGACATTGCTCCCGGACTGAAGCCTCGCGCGGCTCCCTCGGTGGCTCCTCCGAACTGATCCGGCCGGTTGCGTCCAGCCTCGCCGATCAGGGTGTCGACACCGCCTGGACAGAGAGCTGAAACGCCGATACCTTCGGCCGCCAGTTCGTCGCGCAGCGACTCGGAGTAGGCAAAGGCGGCGTGCTTGCTGGCGCTGTAGACGCCGAGCGGAATCACCTCGTTGAGTCGCAGCCCCGCCATTGACACCGTGTTGACGATGTGAGCCTCGCTGCCTTGCGAGCGCATGCGCGGGAGGAAGGTCTGAACGCCATTGACGATGCCGTACATGTTGACCGAGAAGGTCCAGTCCCAGTCGGCCTGGGTGGCCTGGGTGAGAACGCCACCGGTCAGCACACCCGCGTTGTTGACCAGCAGATTGAGCTCACCGAACTGGGCGTAAACCTGCTCGGCCAACCATTCATATCCAACCGCGTCGGTCACGTCGAGGTCGACCGGCAGCGCCTGGACTTCCCTGGCCTCGACTTCGGCGGCGACGGCCTGAGTCGTGCCTACCTGCACGTCGGCGAGGATGACGTGCATGCCTTCGTCGGCGCAGGCGAGCGCGATGCCGCGTCCGATGCCCGATCCGGCGCCGGTCACCAGCGCCACCTTGCCGCTCAGGTCGTCCATCGGGCACCTCCTGCTTGCTTGCGAATTGTGTGTCAGAGGCTAGCGCTACCCTCACTCAGATGACGACTGAGACCAGCGGAGAACCAAGGGCAGGGGCTTCAACGGCCGCGCTGGCCGGCATGACAGTGCTCGAGGACGGGGGCGGGATCGCTGCGTCGTATGCGGGCAAACTGCTCGCCGATCTGGGCGCCGACGTGATCAAAGTCGAGGTTCCAGGCGGTGATGAGGTGCGGCGCCTGTCTCCGTTCCCGAAGGACGAGCCGCGGCGGGAGCGGAGCGGGCTGCACCTCTTTCTCGACACCAACAAGCGCAGCGTGACGCTGGATCTGGAGTCAGCGGCCGGTCGACGGATGTATCGAGGGCTGGCGCGTCGTTGCGGGACCGTGATTACGTCGCGACATATTGCGGAGCAGCGATCGCTGGGTTTGACCTGGGAAGACCTGTCGGTCGATGCACCGGAGTTCAACCAGGTGACGATCACGGTGTTCGGGATTGGCACGCAGCGCGAGGGCTGGCGGGCGGAGTCGCTGATAGCGTCGCTGGCGAGCGGGATCTCGTATCGGATTGGCGATCCGGATCGCGCGCCGCTTGGACTGCCTTACGACGCACCGCAGTTCCAGGGCGGCATCCACGCGGCGATCGCGGCACTATTGGCGCGCCGGGCGACGCGTGAAGACGGGTTGGGACAGCACGCTTGGCTATCGATCGTCGACATCATCAGCAACGTCATGGCCGGGGCCGGGGTGGCGACATTTGTCTTCACGGGGCAGTCGCGGGGCCGGGCCGGGACGCACATGAACGCCTTCTATCCGTGGCAGGTGACGCCCGTGAAGGACGGCTACTACGAAGTGATCACGATGGTCGACCGGCAGTGGAGCCGGTTTCTAGAGCTGATGGGTGATCCGGAATGGCAGCACGATGAACGGCTGCAGAACCGTTGGCTCGCGTTTCAGCACAGCGAGGATCTGGACGCGTTCTGGCATCCGTGGATGAAGGAGCGGACGAAGGCCGAGTTGATGGAGCTGTTCGGCGAGAACCACATTTCGTTCCAGCCGGTGCACACGATTGGCGAGGTGGCAGAGTCGGAGCATCTGCGGGCGCGGGAGTTCTGGACAGAGATCGCGCATCCGGAGTTTGAGGAACCGGTCAGGCTGCCAGGTGCGCCGTACAAGCTCAGTGAGAGTCCGTGGATGATTCGGCGTCGGGCGCCGCTGCTGGGTGAGCACACGGCGGAGGTGCTGTCGGAGGTTGGGGTTGCGAAGTCAGAGTTGGCCCGGCTGCGGCGATCCGCGATCATCTGACTACTGGAGCATGTAGCGGACGATCTGTTCGGCGGCGTCGGTGTGCCTGGCGAGGGATTCGGGGTCGACGCAGCGGTCGTAGGTGTCGAGAGGGCTGTGGAAGTAGGGATGGCCTCCGAGGAAGGAGGCGAAGCGGCCGTTGATTTCTCCGATGTTGCGGGCTTCTCCGAAGCCGGCGTTGCCGACCGGGAAGGCGCGGCGCTCAAGCTCCTGGGCGTTGAGGGCGTTGGTGGCGACGTTGAAGAGTTCGTCGTCGGAGGCGGCGTAGCTGGGTTGGCCGTTGCGGGAGCCGATGGAGGCTCCGAGATGCATCCAGGTGTGAACATCGTGGGCGGCGTCGCCGAGTTCGTGGATGTAGTGGTCGAGGCCGAGGTGGTGGAGTTCGTGTCCGCTGGAGGCGACAAGGTTGAGCGTGCGGCGGCCGGGGTTGCCGGCGATTCGTCCGGCGACTTCCATCCAGATGGCGATCCCACCGCCGCGCTCGGCAGCGCAGGTGTACCAGCCGGATTTGGGCGTCATCAGGACGACGGGCGCAGCGTCGGGATCTGTGCCGGGAATCGTTCCGATCACATTGTCGGCCGGCGCGTCAACCCGCCCGCCGTCGCTGATGAAGGTGACCTCGGAGCCGATGGGGTCGAGGAGAGGTCCGGCGTCTATTGGTGCGACCTGGAGGACGGGCAGTTCGATGGGGTCGAGGGGTCGCTCGGCATTGCGCAGGACTGGATGGCCGTCGGGGTCACCCATGACGAGGATGATGCCGTCGGCGCCATCCTGGCGTGCGATCTCGAAGGACGAGTAGATGCCGGCGGCCATGCGCTCCTGGTCGTCGTGGGCGAACTCCCAGACGACGATGCCGGGACCGTTGTCAGTGCGCAGTGTTGCGGTGAGGCCGTTGTGGTCGGTGAAGGCGCCGTCAAAGGTCGGGACGGCGGGAATGTCCCAGGGGCCGAAGCGGATTGAGGCGTCGTGGATTTCGACGCGGGGGAAGCGCCAGGTCTGGTGGTCGGCGTCAACGCCGATTTTGCGCAGTTCTTCGATCATCCACCAGGTGGTCGTGTTGTCGGCCTCGCGGCCGGTGCGGTGGATGCCCATCTCCTCGTAGGCGCGGATGCGGCGCTCGGCGTCGTTCATGGTCAGTCTGCGACTGCTGCCGTCTGGCGGGCGGCCTCGGCGTCGCGGCGGGCGACTTCGGCTTTGACCATGGGGATCAGTTCGCGGCCGTAATCGATGGCGTCGGGCAGGGGTTCGAAGCCACGGATGAGGATGGTGGTGACGCCGAGGTCGATGTACTTGAGCAGGACCTCGGCGACCTGCTCGGGGGTTCCGACGAGGGCGGTGCTGTTGCCCGCGGCGCCGGTGGCTCCCGCGATCGGCATCCAGAGGCGCTCGTCGTGGACTTCGCCCTGGGCGGCGAACTCGAGCAAGCGCTGCGAGCCGCGCGACTGGGGTCGGAAGTCGAGCGGTTGCTTGGAGAGCTTTTGCACCGCGGCGAGGTAGTTGTGGGCCTTTTCCCAGGCCTGATCCTCGGTGGGGGCGATGATCGGGCGGAAAGAGACGGAGAGTCTGGGCTTGCGCCCGTGCCTCGCGGCGCCCTCGTGGACGCGCTCGATTGTGGAGGCGATCGAGGCGCGCGGTTCGCCCCACATCATGTAGATGTCGGCGTGCTTGACGCCGATTTCGAAGGCGATGTCGGATGCGCCGCCGAAGTAGAGCGGGATGCCGCCGGGCTGGATTGGCGTGACCTCGGGGTTCTGGCCGACGACCTGGTAGAACTCACCGTCGAAGTCGAAGGGCTCGCGCCCGTGGGCGTCGTGCTCCAGGGTGCGGCGCAGAATGCTGAGGTACTCGTCGGTGCGGCGGTAGCGCTCGTCGTGGCCCTTCCAGTCCCCGTCGCGCTGCTGTTCGACGTCGTGTCCACCGGTGATGATGTGGACGGAGACGCGCCCATTAGTGAAGAAGTCGAGCGTGGCGAACTTGCGCGCGGCGAGGGTCGGGGCGACGAATCCGGGTCGGTGGGCGATGAGGAACTTGATCCGCTCGCTGCAGGCGGCAGCGGCCTGGGCGACGTGGAGGCCGTCGGCGGCGCCGGAGGTGTAGCCGACGAGGACGCCGTCGAAGTCGGAGTCTTCGTGGGCTTTCGTGAATCGACAGAGGTAGTCATGGTCGATGCCGCCGCCGATGATGTGCATCGCAGCGTTGGACTCGGACGGCTTGACGCCAATCATTCCCAGGAATTCGACGGGCATGGTTCACCTCACGCAACTCAAAGATTCAGGATAGAGAACGGGGCATCGGAGAGGAATCTGGCCGCAACATCGACGATCTGGCGTCGTGGGCTGGGAATTGGGCGTCCAACTGTCCGGGATAGTCCAGATTTGTCCAGATGAGTCCAGATTCGTGCTGATTTGGCTCAGTTTTGCTCGGTTCTGTCTGTGGAATTCTCCGTTTGTGCTGGATTGTGTCGGCGGGGTTGGGGGCTGGGGTTTCCTCGTATGTTTATTCTAGTCGGATTCTCGGAGCAGGGCGGTGAAGCCGGCCTGTTCGAAGTCTCGGTCGTAGGCGAGGGCCTCGGTGATGCCGCGTTCCTCCATGACGAGGAAGCTGGCGCAGTCGGTGAGGCTCCAGCTCTGATCGGCGCGAGCGGCGAACCGTTCTGCCGCTGCGTGGAACTGCTGCGGAGTCTGCGGGACGATCTCGACCCGATCATTCCTCTCCAGGTCTCTCAGCCAATCAACGACCACTTCACGGTCGACAAGCCCGATTCGCGAGGCGTGATTGAACACTTCCACCACGATCATCTGCGTGGTGACGATGTCGAAAGGGTCGAGACGCGCCGTGAGCGCAAGCGCACGCTCGTGCAGCTGATCGCGGCGAAAGAGCATGCCGATCCAGTATCCGGCGTCGGCGAAGACGGCTCGCATCAATCCTCGACCTTCGGGTGGCCGTAGAGATAGTGCTTATAGTTCTTAGCTCCATCGGTCGGTGCGTCGCCGCGGGTCTCCGGCGGATACTTGCGGTGCAGCCGCTCGAACATATCCAGAATCGACTCTGCCGCCGTTTCGGATTCTTCCGCGACCGTGACGGTGACTTCGCAGCCTTCGGTGAGGTTGAGCGGCTCGAGGGGCTCGAGTTTGCCGTTGGCATAGCGGGCTCTGACTCGGGTGGGCATGGCGGTCTCCTGGAGGTCAGCGTAGCGGGTGTCGCTCCGCTGGGGCTGAGGCTGGAGTCGCCGGATCGGCCGTTGTTGTAGGTGTAGTGGGCTTGGGCGATGGGGTTTGTGGCGTCGGGGGTGGGGTTGTGGACAGGGTTGCGGTTATGTGGAGAGGCACCAGCGGATCTTCTTGACCCATAGAGAACTTTAGTTCTACGATAATCACTGTGTTCGGAACGGAATCTCAGATGAGACAGGGAACACCTATTGCTTGCATCGCCATCGCCCACTGGCGTGCGCGCCTGGAGTTGGCGCGGCGGCCGGAGCTAGCGGAGCGTGTGGGCGTGATCGTGGATCGCTCGGGCGGGCGGGCGGTGGTCGTCGATCATCTGCCGGCGGCTTCCAGTTTGACGTTAGGGAAGAGCCTGAGACAGGCACTCTCGTTGCACTCCGAGGCCACAATCTTGGAGGCGGATGAACCGTACTATCGCCAGGCGTTCGAGCAGATGCTCAGCGCGCTCGACAGCATCAGCGACCGGGTGGAGGGCGCGGAGTTAGGCATCGGCTATGTGGGCGTGAACGGGTTGGCGACGATGCACGGCGGCGAGGCGGAGTTACATGAGGCGCTGCTACGAGCCGCATCCGAGTACCTGAAGCCGCGGCTGGGGTTGGGGCCGAACAAGTTCACCTCCCTGGTGGCGGCCCAGGTACGAGGCCGAGTACGAGGCCGAGTACGAGGCCGAGCGAATGTGACCACGGTTCCCAGCGACGCGGCCGCGTTTCTCGCGCCGCACTCGATCGACCTGTTGCCCTGTGCGTCCGAGTTGAAAGAGGATCTGCGCCGGTTTGGGCTCGCGACGATGGGGGCCGTTGCCTCGCAGGAGCCGCAGGCGTTGCTGGATCGCTTCGGACGCGAGGGGCGTCGCGTCTGGGAGCTGGCCAACGGGATCGATGAGCGTCCGCTGCGGCCTCGCGCATACAAAGAACCGGTGACGGAGACGCTCTCGTTGCCACCCGAATCGACCTCACTCCAACTCCTGCGTGCGGCTGTGGACACGTTGCTGCAGCGCGTCTACGCGCAGCCGCGAATGCAGGGCCGCTACGTAGAGACGGCGACACTGACCTGCGTGTTGGAGGATGCACCGACCTGGGAGCGGACGTTCCACTTCAAGACCAAGCTGGGTGATTGGCGGCGAACGGCTGAGATCATTCAGGCGCGCCTGGAGGTCGAGCATCCGCAGGCGCCGGTCGAGGCGATGACGATCACACTGGCCAATCTCAGCGGTGCGAGCGGCGAGCAGCTGTCGTTTTTCCCCGACTTGCGCCATGACCGAGAGCGGCGGCTGCTCGAGACCGAGCGGCAGCTCCAGGCACGGTTGAACGGCAAGCATTCGCTCCACCGCCTGGTCGAGGTGGCACCCTGGCACCCGCTCCCGGAGCTGCGCGCGCTGCAGGTCTCAATCGATCCATCGGCCGGTGACGGCATGCGGTCGTTGACCACGCCAGAGATCGTTGCTGTGCGCGAGGGGCCTACGCAGGAACCGCGTGCCGTTCAGATCGGCGAGCGTTGGCGCGAGGTGACGCGGATCGAGGACCAATGGAGTTTCGATCTCTGGTGGCGACCAACGCCCGTGACTCGCTCCTACTACCGGGTCAGCCAAGCAAACGGAAACCAGCTCACACTCTTTCGCGAGCAGTGTGAAGACCGCTGGTACCGGCAAGACGCGTCGTCATGACCTACGTCGAACTACACGCCAAGAGTTTTTTTTCTTTCGGCCTGGGCGCGTCGCATATCCATGAGCTGCTGGCACAGGCCGCCGAGTCCGGGATGCCCGCGCTGGCCTTGACTGACACGAACCTCTGCGGCGCGCTGGAGTTTGCCCGGCAGGCCAAGAGCCTCGAGGTCCAGCCGATCACGGGCGGTGAATTGACCCTGACAGATGGCTCTCGCCTCGTCTTGCTGACCAAGACCCGCGCAGGCTACGCCAATCTCTCGCGCCTGTTCACGCTGGCCAATGAGGTCGACCGGCGTGATCCCAAGCTCGATCCGGCGCGCTTGGCCGAACATGCCGAAGGCCTCGTGCTGCTCTGTGGCGGACGCGATGGACCACTCTCGCGACTCGTCCTGGCGGGGCGCTACCCGGAGGCTCGCGAGCTGCTGGGCCAATACCGCGACTGGTACGGCGTGGACTCGGCCTATGTCGAGCTACAACAGAACTTTCTGCGCGGCGACCTGGAACGCAACCGCGAGCTCGTGGGACTGGCCCGCGAGCTCGGTACGCCGCTCGTAGCGACCAACGATGTGCACTACCACAGGCCTGAGCGTTACCGTCTGCAGCACGCGCTGGTCGCCGCGAAGCACAACACCACACTGGACCAGGCGCTGCAGCACATCCAGCCGAACCATCATCTCCACCTCAAGTCAGCGGCGCAGATGCAACAGCTCTTCGCCGACATCCCCGAAGCGCTCTGCAATACCCGTCGTGTCGCCGAGCAGTGTCAGTTCAACCTCGACATCGACCTGGGCTACGCCTTGCCCCAACCGCCAGTGCCTGCGGGCTATGAGCCCGACACATATCTCCGACGGCTCTGCGAGGAGGCCGCCGCCCGGCGCTACGGCTCGGTCACGCGTGAGGTCGGACAACGGCTCGATGAAGAGTTCCGTCTGATCGAGAAGCACAACCTGGCCGGCTTTCTGCTGCTCTATCGCGAGATCGTACGTCTCGCTCAACAGATCATGGAGGCGCGCGGGCTGGTCGAGCCGGAGACGCCGATCGAGCAGCGTCCGCCCGGTCGCGGACGCGGATCATCGGTGGCGCTGCTGGTCGGCTATCTGATTGGAATCAGTCACATCGACCCCTTGCAGTGGGATCTCTCGCTGGAGCGCTTCCTGCCCGATGACATGGCCTCGCTGCCCGACATCGACCTCGACTTCCCGCGCGGACTACGCGACGAGTTGATCGAGCGGGTGCATGCGTCCTTCGGCCGCGACTACGCGGTGTTGACCGGCGCGATCTCAACCTATTCGGTGAAAGGGATCATCCAGGATCTGGGAAAAGCACTCGGGTTGCCGCCGGACGATCTGCGGCTGCTGTCGAAGCAGATTCACTCGCACGACGGTGCGCGCCTGCGCGAGGAGATGGAGCAGTTGCCCGCGTTCCGCGAGAAGATTGAGGGCTACGGCTGGCGCGACTTAATCGCACTCGCGCCGCAGTTGATGGAGGCTCCGCGCGGATTGAGCCAGCACGTGGGTGGGATGATCCTGAGCAGTTCGCCGATCCCCGAACTGGTCCCGGTGCGGGCCGGGGCGATCGCCGGCCGCTACATCATGGACTGGAACAAGGACAGTGTGGCCGACGCCAACTTCGCCAAGATCGATCTACTCTCCTTGCCCGTGCTCGACCAGATCGAGGAGGCGCTGGACCTGATCGAGCAGCGCGAGGGCGAGCGTCCCGATCTGAGCCGGATCAGTCCCAAGGACGAGGGCGTCTACGACCTGATCAACGAGGGCAAGTCGAAAGGCGTCTTCCTGCTTCAGTCGCCGGCTCAACTCAAGATGGGTCAGCGGCTCAAGTCGCGCAACCTGCGCGATCTCGCCTACCAGGTCGCCTTGATCCGGCCGGGCGTGGGCACGCAGGGCAGCGCCGTCAGCCAGTTCGTCGAGCGCTACCGTCAGGGCGCCGGCTGGGACTACGACCACCCGCTGGAAGCGCGCGCACTGGAACGCGGCTACGGGATCATCGTCTGGCAGGAGCAGGTCGTCCAACTGATCATGGACGTCGCCGGGATGACGGGGTCTCAGGCGGACGAGGTCAGGCGCGCGTTCTCCAAGCCGAACAACAAACATCTGATCGCGATGCACCGTCAACGCTTCCTCGAGGGCGCGCAGGCCAACGGTGTGCCGGCTGACATCGCCGAGCGCATCTTCGGCAAGATTAATGGTCACTACATGTTTCCCGAGTCGCACTCGCATGCCTTTGCGATCACGGCTTACCAGGCGGCCTGGATCAAGCGATACCACCCGCTCGAGTTCTTCGTCTCGCTGCTCAACAATCAACCGATGGGGTTCTATCCGTTCGAGACACTGAAACAGGACGCACGCCGTTTCGGGACGCCGTTTCTCAACCCCTGCATCAACTGCAGTCAGGTGCGCTGCGTACCCGAGGGTGGTTCGGCTCGGCTCGGGCTGGGCATGATCAAGAACATCGGGCCAGAATCGGCCAAGCTGATTGTCGGGGAACGGGAGCGCCACGGCCCTTACGCCGACGCCGGCGAGCTGGTCCGGCGGACGGGGCTCAAGCCGCAGTCGCTGCGCTCGCTGATCGAGGCGGGCGCATTCGACGCGCTCACGCCCAACCGCCGCGCGGCGCTCTGGGAGGCGGGACTCTCGATTCCGTCGGCACGCAATGGCCAGCGGGCGTTCCCGGTCCACAGCGCTGACCCGCCGCCTCAGTTCGACGACTTCAGCGACTACGAGAACATGGTCGGCGAGTACCGCGTGCTCGGGATCTACCCCCGTGGTCACGTGATGGAGTTCATCCGCCCCAGGCTGGATGCTGATGTGCTGACAACCGCCGAGACGTATCAGGCGGGGGATGGGCAGCGCATCTGCGTCGCCGGTTGGCCGATCGCGCGGCAGCATCCGCAAGGCTCGGACGGCGTTGTCTTCGTCACGATTGAGGACGAGACCGGCGACGTGCAGGCGGTCGTCCGCCCTGAGGTCTTTGCCAGGTGCCGCCGAGCGCTGTCAAATCCGCTGATCATCATCCACGGTCGGATCGACCGTTGGGACGGCACGACCAACATCGCTGCCGAACGAATCGAAGCCGTCGGCGCCGATGTCCCCCTGCCCAAGTCCCATGACTGGCACTGAGTCGGTGTGCACATACACCACGCCGATGCGCCGATCAGGCGGTGTGGGCGGTCAGGGATCGGCGAAGCGCTCGGGGACGTCGAGCTGGCCGTATCTGCCGTCGCCCCAACAGACGACCTTGCCGTTGGTCTTGATGCCGCAGGTGTGGAAGGTGCCGGAGGCGATGTCGACGAAGCGTTCGTCGGGCGGAATGGTCTGTCCCTTGTTGTGATTGAAATCCGTGACGCTATGTTGCCAGCAGTTGACTTCTCCATCGTCGAAGAAGGGCTCCTGGTCGACGGTGATGGTGCAGGTATGCCAGGCAGCGACGCTCACCGTCCGGAACGTCTGAGATTCGCCTGGGGTGGTCACCGGGTACTCCTCGCTGTTCAGATTCCAGCAGTACATGGTCGAATCGGTGAAGATGGCGCAAGCGCGAATCTCTTGAAGGCTCAACTGAACGAAGTGACCGGACGGTGGGGTCGTGCGTGGGCCTCCCCCGCTATCGCAGCGGATGTCGCCGACAAGTGTGATGCCGCAGGTGTTGCGGTTTCCGGCGTCAATGACTCGATAGCTGCCTTCCAACGACGGAGTTCTCTTGCTGAGGTAGGTTCCCCAACACTCGACCTGGTCATCGAATCGCACACCACAGGTGTGGTTACTGCCGGCGGACACCTGGCGGAAGCGTCCAGCGGGAGGATCAATCTGGCCTGTATAGCTTCGATCAGACCTTTGATTTTCTCCCCAGCATTGGACCTGGTCATCGCGATCGATGGCGCAGGTGTGCATGCTTCCCGCGCTCACCTGCTTGAATCGGCCAGGCGGGACGGCGGTCTGGCCTTCCCAGTTGACTCCCCAGCACTCAAGATGGCCAACTCCGTCGAGCGCGCAGGTGTGTCCATAGCCGGCGCTGATCTGGACGGCCGTGACACGGGCACTCAGGGTGACGGCGTCTTCGTCGCTGGGGCCGCGACCGCTGTCGGCGACGAATCTGAGCTGGTGCTCGCCGGGCTGATCCAGTGTTGTGATCAATTGGTTCACTCCCGAGCGAACGAGAACGTCATCGACGTACCACGACAGACTGCTGGCCAGCCCGGTGACGTGGGCCTGGCAGACGAATGGCATGCCGATCGCCGGCTCGGCGGGAGTACAGATGATCTGATGGACGGCAGGTGACTCGTGGACCCGCAGGATCGCAGTTGAGGTTGCCTCGCCGCCGGTGACGGCAGTCGCCGAGAGGCGAATGGTTATGTCGCGGGCATTGCCGAACGTCGTCACATATTCGGCCGCTGAGCTGCGGCGAGGCGAACCGGCGGCGGACCAACTGTGTGCATCAAACAGCGCATTGGACTCGGCCGTGCACCTCACAACTTCGTCGATCATCGGGTTCGACGGCGAACAGCGGATTGCCTGAATTTGAGGGGGCGCGGCGACGCGAATCATCGTCCAGCCGGTGATGCGATCGTTGCGGACGGCCTCGAAGTCGGCCAGCTGAATCGTTCCCGACTGATAGGTCTGATCGCGGAAGGTTGCCGAACCGTCGCGGGCGACTGAGAACTCTTCGCCGGTTCCTGGGTGGTCGCAGGTCTGGCGGTGGGCAACGATCTGATCTCTGGTACAGAGGGGCAAGACGCCCAGACCGGTGACTCGCCAGACGTCGCGTTCGGATTCGGCCTGCAACTGGTGGAAGGCGGTCCCGACGTTGAAGCGCACTTGCAGGCGGTTCGAGGCCGACTCGCCGCGATAGGTTCCGCGACCGCGCAGGTCGACCGCGAATACTTCGTCGCTGCCCGGGTATCGACAGCCTCGGCCGATGGCGAGCTCTTGATCAATGGAGCAGTCGGACAGGCCAACATTGGAGACATCGACGGTGACGAACCGGCTGCGGAGCCAGATGCTGGCGACGCTGGTCAGGGGGAAGAGCCTGCGAGGCGGGAGGATGCGTTCGCCCCAGGTGCCGTCGACGGTCTGCTGCTGGAGGCCGAACTCGACCGTTTCGTCACCGGTGGCTCGGGCGACGACGCGCACCACGATGGTTTCGCCACTTCGTTGGCCGACGCGCACGCTGACGGGAGAGCTGCTGCGCCAGCCGGTGGCGGTTTGGACTTGGTCCCAGGCGAGGAAGCGTGCGCGCGGCAGGAGTCGGTCGGCGGAGGCGCCTCCGGGTGGAATGACGCCGAACTCGAGGCGATCCTGATCGTCGATTCTTGCGGTGACGGCGAGTTGAACCTCGACATCGGTCGATGAGAACTGGGCGGAGATCTGGACGATCAGCAGCACGGCCGCCGCGGTTGCGAGCGGCACAAGCAGCCAACGAACCACCTGGTGCATGTTGGGACCTCCTCGCGGTCCCGCCCGCAAGTTGGCCGATGCTAGCACGTTACGGTCAAACAGCGACGTGCGACGAATCGTACGACGGAAGGGGTTGGCAATCGCGATAGGTCTCTCTCCCGTGCTTGACCTGAGTAGCGGCTCAGGGTGCCAAGCCGTTGTTACGGTTTACCCGGGATTCTTATGCGTCGTACATCGCTCCCTCCTGGTCCCTTGACCACAAGAATGTACGTGCGGGGACCATCAACGAAGCGACGGATTGTCAACGTTTCGCTTTGCCTCCAGCCTGGATCACGGTCATATGAGCCGGAGTTTCGCCAGTGGTAAGAGTCGATTGGACCACCGCCAACGGTTGCACTGCAGAGCAGAAGCGGTTCATTGGCCGACCCGCCCACGGGATCACAACTGAGAGCCTCAATAGTGGGTCCTGCGATCGGTCCGTTGTCGGCTATCCACAGGTCGAGACGATTCGCCCCACTCACATCATTGGGGCGAGGATATCGATAGCCGCCATACACTTCGCGGAATCCCGATGTGGTGAAGTACGTGCGGTAGATGGCGCTATCCGTCAGATCCGGATGGCCCGCGTCAACGCGCCACCAGATTCTCGACGGCGGTCGACCCTGGTAGAGGCTGCCAATCCGTCCGCAGGTCAGGGTTTCGCCCCGCGCCGGCAATACGGGGGCACACCAGTTTGGAGCCCAGTGCGCGCCGTCTTCCCGGGGAGCGCCCCGATCCATCCAGAATGCCGTGTCAATCGAGCCGTTTGCGCCACGAACGGTATAGACAAACAGGATCGACGTGCGGCTTCGGAGTATTCGAAAACTTGGGTTGTTGTTTGCGTACCTATCGAACTCCCGTGGCTTGCGGACGCCCGAGTCAGCCGACCACCACGCCGACTCCGTGACCCGTCCGGCGCTTTCATCGACTTCGGCGTGGCAGGAATAGATGTTGTAATTGGACCTTGGGGGAGACGTTCCATCGGGCCTTAACGCATCATCGGGATATTCAGGCGTGGCGGTGCAGGTGATTTGTTGGATCTGGGGTCCTGGTCTGCCGACGCTGACGCTGTCGAAGCTGGAATCGTCGCCGGCTCGTCCGACGATACGCAGCGCGATGATCTGCCCGCCCTCGCTGTCGAACGAGGTCTGGAAGACGGGCTCACTGCCTGTTGAGGGGCTGCCAGTTGCGTCCCAGTGATAACTAACGTTCGAACCCGTGACCGAGGCGGTACAGGTGACGGTTTCGCCAATCTCGGGGGCCTTGGGCAAGCAGTCGACGGCTTCGATGCGCGGCGGTGAGACAACCGTGAGCAGGGTCTCGCGCTCCATGCTGTCTCCGCCGGGACCGGTCGCAATGACGGCGATGCGGTAGGAGCCCTCGGCCGGGAGCTCTATCGTGAACGGCTCCTTGTTGTTGAGCTGCACGTTGTCGGGGAAGTCCCAGGTGAGTTCGTCGAAGATGCCACGTACCTGCGCCCGACATGTGACGGGGTCCCCGATGAAGACTTCGGTGGGAAGACAGGTGATTGCCTCGACCACCGGCGGGAGCGGGGGTTGGACGTACAGGCTTCGAGTCGCGGTGGTGGAACCGCCGGGTCCTTCGACCGTCAGCTGGACGGTCCAATGCCCGGCGGTGGGGAATGACGTCGAGAACGTCGACCGGCTGCCGCCGTGGGCTCCGCTGCGGGCGGACCAGGCGTAGCGCGTGAACTCGCCGCTCACTTCTGCCCGACATGTCAGCTGTTCCGTGGCCCTGGGCGACTCGGGGGAACAGAGGATCTCGTCGATTGTGGGTGCCGGAGGCGAGAAATCGAGCCTGACGGGGGTGCTGCGGAACCATCGGCCGACCGGCACGCTGAAGGGCAGTATCCGACGGGTGGGGGACAGGCGAGGTCCCCAGGCGCCGGCATCGTCCTGGAGTTGCAGCGCGAACTCGACGGTGTCGTCGCCGGTGCCGCGGGCGGCGACGCGCACTGTCAGGCGTTCCGGATCCTGGCCCGGGAACCAGATCGTCACGGGACTGCTGGAGCGCCACGACGTTCTGGACTGCACAAGGTTGAGGGGCAGGAAGCGGGCGCTGGGCAGCTCGGAGTCGAAGGCCTGGCCACCAGGAGGGATCACCCCGAATTCGACTCGGCCTCGATCGTCGATTCGCGCGGCGATGGCCAGGTCAATCTCGTCGGAGTTCGGCGGACTCTGCAGTTGGGCAGGCTCGGCGGCGAAGCCGAAGGAGATGAGAATCAGGAGCAAGGCACCGACACGCAGCGACGGCTTCGACATGGAACTGACCACTCCCCAGCCCGCGTGCTGGTGAAGCCTAGCAGTTAGGGGAGGGCGCGAGGGTGGTTCCTGCTTCCTGTTCAGGTCAGGAACATGGTGTAGGGGAAAGACGGTGCTGAGCGGCCCTCACCCCCCGCCTTCGCGGGGGCAGGCTCTAACCCTCTCCCTCGGGAAGAGGGGACCCTGGGATCAGGCGTCCTGGAAGACTGGGCGCCGTTTTTCCATGAAGGCGGTTCGGCCTTCTTTGTAGTCGTTGGAGGCGAAGCAGGCCTGGACGAGGGCGTTGACTTCGTCGAGGTTTCGATGGTCGGGGTCTTTGGGGATTTCCTGGATAGCTCGGCGGATGGCTCGGATGGTTTTGGGGGCGTTCTGGGCGATGGTGGCGGCGAGGTCGTGGACGGTGGGTTCGAGGTCTTCGAGGGTAGTGACGCGGTTGACGAGGCCCCAGCGGGCGGCGTCGGCGGCGGGGAAGCGTTTGCCGGTGAGCAGGATTTCCTGGGCGGCGGGGAAGCCGACGAGGTCGCAAAGGGTCTTGACGCCGCCGTAGCCGTAGCCGAGGCCGAGGCGGGCGGCGGGGACGCCGAACTGAGAGTCGTCGGAGGCGATGCGCAGATCGGCGCGCAGGGCGGTGAGCAGTCCGCCGCCCATGCAGAAGCCCTGGATCATGGCGATGATCGGCTTGTCCAGCTCGCCGTAGGCGCGTCCGGCGGCGGCGCCGATCTCGTCGTACTTCTTGATCGTCTCGGGGTTGGAGCGCTGGGCTTCGAACTCCGAGATGTCGGCGCCGGAGACGAAGGCGCGGTCGCCGGCGCCGGCCATGACCACGACGCGGACGTCGGGGTCGTCGCGGAAGCTGTGCATGATCGTGGGGATGGCCGCGTTCATGGCGACGCCCATCGCGTTGAGCTTCTCGGGGTTGTTGAAGACCATCCAGCCGATGCCGTCCTCGGACCAGGCGAGCATCTTGTCGGTGTCGAGGGGGACGTGGTTCTTCATGGTTGGTCTCCTGTGGGTGGGCGGTTAGATGACGCCGCGGGTGCGGAGGTCGGCGATGGCTTCGGGCGTGTAGCCGAGGTCGGAGAGGACTTCCTGGTTGTGTTGGCCGAGTGCGGGTGTGCCGAGGCGCATCTTCTCGGGCTGTGGGGTGCGGGCCATGTTGATTGGCTGTCCGACGACGGTGATTTCTCCGCGCTCGGGATGCGGGGCCTGTCGGGCGATGCCGAGATGCTTGACCTGTTCGTCCTCGAAGGTGCCGGGGATGTCGTAGATCGGTCCGCAGGGGACTCCGGCCTCGTTGAGGCACTGGATCCAGTGCTCGGAGGTGTTGGTGCGGGTGCGCTGGTTGATGTCCTCGTTGAGCGCGACTCGATTCTTGGAGCGGCGGACGGAACTGGTGTAGTCGGGGTGGTCGAGGAGTTCCTCGGCGCCGATGGCACGGCAGAGTCGGGTGTACATGACGCCGCCCGAGGCGGCGATGTTGATGTGTCCGTCGGCGGTCTCGTAGACGCCGGTCGGCATCAGCGTGGGATGGTCGTTGCCGGCCTGAGGCGGGACCTCGCCGTCGATCGTCCAGCGGGTGGCCTGGAGGTCGAGCATGGCGATCTGGGCCTCGAGCAGTGAGGTGTGCACCCACTGGCCTTCGCCTGAGCGCTCGCGCTCGATCAGGGCGATGAGGATGGCCTGGGCGAGGAAGCCGCCCGCGGTGAGATCGGCGATCGGGATGCCGACGCGGACGGGTCCGGAGCCGGGCAGTCCGTTGACGGACATGATCCCGCCGAGTCCCTGTGCGATCTGGTCGACGCCGGCGCGCCAGGCGTAGGGCCCGTCCTGGCCGAAGCCGGAGATGCTGCCGTAGACGATGCGCGGATTGCGGGCGCGGCAGGCGTCGTAGTCGATGCCGAGGCGTCGTTTGACGTCGGCGCGGTAGTTCTCGACGACGACGTCGGCGCGCTCGACGAGGGTGAGGAAGATCTCGACGGCCTCGGGCTCCTTGAGGTTGAGGGTGAGGGAGCGCTTGTTGCGGTGCAAGTTGAGAAAGTCGGAGGACTCGCGAGCGCCGGTGACGCCTTCGCCCTGTCCGGGGACTTCGGGCTGCTCGATCTTGAGGACGTCGGCGCCCCAGTCGCCGAGCTGTCGTGTGGCGGTGGGGCCGGCGCGGGCGCGGGTGAGGTCGAGGACGAAGAGGTGGTCAAGGGGGAGGTAGGTCATGGCAATCAGGCTGGTACGGCGGCTGGTTCGGTGAGTTCAGTCTGGTAACGCTCGTCGACGTTGTCGCTGAGGAGGCCTGCGTGGGTCCAGTGGGCGAGTCGGTCGGCGATTTGGGTGTTGGCTTCGAGGCGGATGCTGGCGGCGTTGTTGCGGATGTCGAGGGCTTCGGGGAGGGGCTGATCGAGTCCCTGATTGGTTCGTTCGTGCATCAGGCGGTGGTCGTCGATGGCGTCGAGCGGCTGAAACTCGGCGGCTGGTTCGGCCGTCGTGGCCCAGAGCGTGTAGAGCGCGTTGCAGTTCCAGCTACAGGCCTCGCAGCGCCACTGCTCGAACAGGTTGAAGGCGCGATGCGCGCCTCGTTGGGATGACGCTTCAATGCGCAGGGCGAGTTCGACGATCTCACCGGCGTAAGGATCATGCTCGCCGGCGCCGGAGCAGCCGTGCGATTTCCAGACGAGTCCGTGGCTGGTGTAGAGCAGGGCCATGAGGCGGTGCAGACGGTCGAGGTCGGGTTGTCGGGCGCGCCACTGGTCCTCGACGTCCTCCTGGATGCGTCGGAGGTAGCGGAGTTCGTTGAGCGATTCCTGGCTTCTCATGGGACGGGTCCTGTCGTGATCATTCGCCCTTGAACTCGGGTTGGCGGCCTTCGGCGAAGGCTCGGGGGCCTTCTTTGGAGTCGGCTGTTTGACCGACGATCCAGCGGAGGGAGCCACCGAAGCGGTTGGCCTGGGCGAGGGTCATGTCTCCCTGGGCGTTGATCAGTTCTTTCATGGCGCGGACGGCGATGGGTGCGTAGCCGGCGACCTGGGCTGCCATCTCCTGGGCGGTTGGGAGGAGCTGGTCCTGGGGGACGAGGCGGGAGATGACGCCCCATTGGAGCGCTTCCTCCATGCTGAGGCGGCGGCCGAGGTAGAGCATCTCGTTGGCGTAGGCCTGGGGGATGGCGCGGGGGAGGCGCATCGGTCCGCCGGCGAGCGGGAAGAAGCCGAGCGTGATCTCGGGGAGGCCGAGGCGGGCGCGGGCGTTCTCGGCGCCGATGCGCAGGTCGCAGACGAGGGCGATCTCGAAGCCGCCGCCGAGGGCGTGGCCATTGATCGCGGCGATCAGCGGCTTCTTGGCGTCGAACTCGTCGAAGCGGTCGCCGGCGTTGGTTGGGAAATGGCCTGCGGGTCCGGCGGAGGCGGCGGGTCCGTCACCCTGGGTGAGATCGGCGCCGGCGCAGAAGGCGCGGTCGCCGGCTCCTATGATGACCGCCGAGCGGATCTCGTCGTTGTTGCGGACTTCGACCAGCGACTCGATCAACTGAGAGCCGAGGGCGCTGTTGATCGTGTTCATTTTGTCGGGGCGATTGAGGGTGATCGTGGCGACTCGCTCGGACACATCAAACAGGACTTCATCGGCCATCGGGAGGACTCCTTACAGCGTTGTGATTGGGTTTGTGGATGCGGACTGGATGAGGGCAGGATAGGGGTCGCGCGCGTATCATCTAGCGCAGACTTGAGCGGGAGAGGAGCGGGTATGGCCGACTCAGCATTGGAGGCACTGGCCGCGTTCGCCGAGTCGCTCGGCGCGTCTGCGAGCGACGCGGACCTGGAGCGCGCGCTGCCGATTGTGACGCGGACGCTGAGAAACGCGTTGCGGACGGGGCCGCTGCCCGACCTGGGCGAAACCGAGCCGGCGATTGGCCTGCGTTTCGACGTCGGCGACCTGCGCGGCGGAGTGGAGGACTGAGATGGATCATCGTGAGCCATATGACCTCTCGATCGTCGAGGC
Organism: Chloroflexota bacterium; assembly: GCA_009838735.1. Lineage (GTDB taxonomy): Bacteria > Chloroflexota > Dehalococcoidia > Bin125 > Bin125 > Bin125. Next base: position 39,985 of record VXQZ01000031.1, on the reverse strand, counting down.
GGGGGTTGCGCTACGCGACGGAACCGTCACTGCTGTTGAGCTGACCGAGTCGGTGCTTTCCAGGCTGGAAGCAACGGAGCCGCTGCTCAATGCGTACATCACAGTGACAGCGGAGCTGGCGCGCGAACAGGCGTCAGCGGCGGACGATCTGTTGCGGGACGGGCAAGATCTGGGTCCGTTGCACGGGATCCCGGTGGCGCTCAAGGACCTGGTCGATACGGCAGGGATTCCGACGACGGGCGGCGGCGGATTCCTGCGCGACCGCGTGCCCGACTCTGACGCCGTGGTCTACACGAAACTCAAGAAAGCCGGCGCGGTGATGCCGGGGAAGCTGAATCTGCACGAGTTTGCGTTTGGCACGACCAGTAGGAACCCGCACTACGGCGCGGTCCACAATCCGTGGGACCTGGCGAAGGTGCCGGGCGGGAGCAGCGGCGGATCGGGCGCATCGGTGGCGGTGGGTTCGTCGTTGGGCGCACTGGGCTCGGACACGGGTGGTAGCATCCGGATTCCGGCCAGCGTGTGCGGGGTCACGGGGCTGATGGGGACGTATGGCAGAGTGTCGCGGCGCGGCGTATTGCCGCTGTCGTGGACATTGGACCACGTCGGTCCGCTGACCAAGACGGTTGAGGACGCCGGGCTGGTGCTGAACGCGATCGCGGGCTACGACGCTGAGGATCCCGGCAGCGCCGATGTGCCGGTGGGCGATTGCACGGCGACGTTGGTCGAAGGCGTGGACGGTATTCGAATCGGCATTCCGCGTCAGATGCTCTGGCAAGGCTGTGCGGAGGATGTGATCGAACACTGCGAGATTGCGGTCGATCATCTGAGAAGCATGGGGGCGACGGTCGAGGAAGTGGAGATGCCGCTGCAGACCGACCGGCCGCGGGGACTGACGATTATCGCCGAGGCGGCCGCCTATCACGCCAAGTGGCTGCACGAACGGCGGGACGAATACGGCGACATTCTCGAGCGGGTGGAGGCCGGGCTGTCGGTGACGGCCGTGGATTACATCAACGACCAGCGGCTGCGTCGCAAATTCATCGACGAGACGGTCGAAGTGCTGCAGGACGTGGATGTGTTGATCTCGCCGACATGCTCTCGGACAGCGCCGTTGATCGAGGATGGCGATCCGACGGCGGAGCTGGCACGGTTGACCGCGCCGTATGACGTGACCGGGATTCCGGCGATCTCGATTCCCTGCGGGTACGACCGCGACGGGATGCCGATCGGCCTGATGATCGGCGGGCGGCACTTTGACGAGGCGACGGTGTGTCGGGTGGCTCATGCGTATGAGCAGTCGACGGATTGGGTGCTGCAGCGTCCGGAGTTGGAGGTATAGGAGATCTGTTCGCGGGGGCCCTCACCCTCTCTCAGAGGGAGAGGGGATCAGAAGGGGCGACCGTGGGACACTCCTACTCGTTGAGTTCCGAGAGGAATGTGGTCAGATTTTGCGCGACCGCATCCGATTGCTCAACGACGAGGGCGTGGCCGGCGTTTGGGATGAGGATTGGCTCGGTGCCGGCGGCTTCGGCGAGGAGTTGGGCGTGGTCGGGGGGGACGAGGACGTCTTCTTCTCCGTGGAGGACGAGCATGGGGATGTTGAGCGTCTTGAGACGTTCGATGGGGTCGAATGTCAGGACGGACTGGAGCGGGCCGAGGGTGGCGATCATCGGGGCGCCCTTGCTTCGCTTCTCGACGGCTTCGTCGAGCATGTGAGGGTGCTCGTCGATGAAGTCGGTCGCGAAGAGGATGTCCATCATCGCTGCGGCGGCCTGAGGGACGGGGAGCTGTGCCCCGCGCATCATGTGTTGCATGGTCTCAGGGGGCGTGGGCGGACCGGTCGATCCAGCGTTGGTCGCGCAGGTGACGATCCCACGGACGAGCCCAGGCTCCAGGAACGCGGCGCCCAGCGCGACGGTCCCGCCGAGCGAGTTACCGATCAGGACGGCCGGACCGGAATCGAGCGCCTTGATCAGGTTGACGGCGTCCTCGGCAAACTGGTCGACCGTGTAGCCCTCGGTCGGCTGGTCGGACTCGCCGATGCCGCGCTGGTCGTAGCGGACGACTCGGTAGGCGTCTGACAGGGCGTCGGCGACGAGCTCCCACTGGTCCATGTCCATCATGCCGCCGGCGATCAGGATGACGAGCGGTCCGTCGCCCTGATCGGCGACATCGAGGGAGAGGTCGGGGGAGATTTGTAGTCGAGTCATGGCGGCGATGTTACCGCAGGTATCCTCCGGGAATGGCTGATGACTATGCGGTCCACGTGGTGCGAGTGATTGACGGCGACTCGGTCAGGGTGCAACTGCCCGACGGGGACGAGTATTCGGTGCGGATGTACGGCATCGACGCGCGGGAGAAGGATCAGAGGGCGGGGCGTGATTCGCATGACCATTTACGACGGGTGGTTCGGAGTCGTCGAGAGTGGCGGTTGCGGGTAGTGGATGTCGATCGTTATCAGCGGCTGGTTGGCGTTCTGTATCCAGAGGGCGGATCGGTTCGGGATTCAGCCAATCACGCGATGGTGGAGTCGGGGCTGGCGTACTGGTACCGGGAGTACGGCGGGGCGGAGCTTGGCTTCGACGACTCCGAGCGCTATGCCAGGCGCGAGCGGGCGGGGGTCTGGGGACAGCAGGGATCTGTCAAGCCGTGGGATCATCGACGGGCGAAGCGTGCCGAGCAGCGGCAACGTCGCGAGGCGGCGGAGTCCCCGTGGGTGATTCTGATTGGCGGTGTGTTCAAGTTGGTCGGTGCGGTGTTGGTCGCGATGTTGAAGGCGTCGGCGTCGAGTTCGGGTGGGCGGCGGCGGCGACGACGGCGACGACGGGGTTGGTGACTGACATGCTAGTCACACGGCTCCGCGTGCAGCAATCGCACACGGTGTTCTGCAGTGAACTTATCTTTCGCTCCCTCATTGTACAACTGGCCCTGCGGAGAGGACACCACATTCTGGTTAGCAAAGTCAGATCGAAGCTTCTTGTCCCTCGTATAGAGCAGCCTTGCACCGCTTACCTTCGCGATTGCTAAGACATGCGTGTCGTTTGACCTAATCGGACCGTTCGGCAATCGTTGGGAGTCCAGATCCGCCTTCGCTACTTTCAACGCTGAGCCTCCACAATAGCGCAGATTGGGAGGACGAGAGGCCGCCCATTGGGTAAATCCTGATAGCTCATTCAATTCTTCTCTCAAACCGGCACCGTACACCAAACGCCCTCTCCCACCAATAACCCAACGTCGAAACTCCTCACCGGCTTCAGACGTATCCCGGCCGAAAACTTCGGCCGCACAGTCAGCGTCGAGAATTGCACATCCTACTCGGGGGGCCATATTGACCTCTCCACCTCCTCCAGAAAAAATCTTCGGTAACTGGATGGTGCGTTCTCAATGTTTCCGTGTTCGTCCCACGTCAGTTCGTGAATTTTCACATCCAATCCACGCCTCTCGAAATAGAGAATCCGAACATCGCTAGACGACAACCCCGTTCTCTCATCCCGTACGTCCATGCGAATTCGGTCCAATAGGTGGTCACTGTGGGTTTCGACCACTACTTGGAAGTCTGCAGACGCTACAGCGCAGAAGAGCGACCCTAACTCAGCCTGCGCTGATGGATGCAAATGGACTTCCGGCTGCTGACAGAGAAACAGGTCTGTAGGTTCCGACGCCGCCACAACTTCGGACAAGATCGGAAGAACTTGGCTGACACCATAGCCGACGTCTATGATGTTGCGATGAATGCCCTTGAATCGTCCCGAGCCTTTTCGAACCTGAAGTTGGAATGGATCGCTTCCAGTAGCTCGCCGACTCCTTGACGGCATCATGGGCTGGATGCGAATCTCATCGAATAGGCCCGACGCTCTGCCGAACGTCTCCAACTGCGTTTTGATCGCTCTCCACTCGTCAGGCTGGAACAGTGACATCTCCGCGAATCTCCTAGGCACGTGATTGCCATGCGGCTCGCGCTCCCACGTACCTGGCTCGTAGGTCCTTTGGGGCCGGGACTGCACTGGGCCACTGGCAAAGACTTGACTCTGTGCAAAGCCCGCGAAAGTGGAGTACAACAATTGCGGATTATAGATCCCAAATCGAGCCAGGATGTTGATTTCCTTCCGGTCCACATCGTCAAAATCGGACGACTGCCCCACGGGAACAAGGCGAGGCATGTCTGTCTCGTCACCAGGAAGAGCATCCTGCAGTGCCCTTGGCATCGAATAGAATCGAAAGGCTCCAAGATTGTTCGGATGTCCCTCTCCGGCTTCTCCCGAAAGCTTCCAAGTGCCCCTTTCGGTTCCGATGCGAAGATCGTACCCACGATCTCTCGTAGCAGTTCGCTCATGCAGCCAAGACTCTCCAACAGCAATCTGCTGCTCAACAGGAGTCGGCTCACTCCCTCGCGAATCTCGTTCAAACGTGATGTCTACTTGGACTTCAAAATCCTGTTCCGACTCACTTACTAATGGGAAGACTGCACCGCTCGCCTTGGCCTCAAGGCCCAATCGAAATGACCTGTTTCGAGTAGCCGAGCCCCCTCGATAGTGGGCTACTTGCTCAAAGCTACCGAGATCAAACGGTTCACGAAAGTTAGGGGCTCTTCCTGCAAACACGAATTCTGACAAAGCCCGAAGGAGGGCAAGAAACGATGTCTTTCCCGTACTGTTTTCTCCGATCAAGAGAGTTAACGGCGCAAGGTTAACGCTCTGCTTCTCCTGAAAGCAGCGAAAGTTCTCTAGAGTGACCTGCCTTATGAGGACCACTTTTCTCTCCTAGCTAGCTGGTGACGGCGCCGCGTTCGGCTCCGGAGACGAGGGTGGCGTACTTGGCGAAGACTCCGTTTTCGTAGTTGGCGGGGCGGGGGGACCAGTTGGCTCGGCGTCTTTCGAGTTCGGCTTCGTCGACGTCCAGGTTGAGTTCTCGGTTGGCGATGTCGAGGGTGATCTGGTCCCCTTCTTCGACCAGGGCGATGGGGCCTCCGACGTAGGCTTCGGGGGCGACGTGGCCGGCCATCAGGCCTCTTGTGGCTCCGGAGAAGCGGCCGTCGGTAAGCAGAGCGACTGACTCTCCCAAGCCGGCTCCGACGATGGCGGCGGTGACACCGAGCATCTCGCGCATGCCCGGGCCGCCCTTGGGGCCCTCGTAGCGGATGACGACGATGTCGCCGGCGTTGATCTGGTTGCTGGTGACGGCGTCCATGGCGTCTTCTTCGCGCTCGAAGACCCGGGCCGTGCCGGTCTGGAGCTGTCGCTCGTAGCCGGCAACCTTGACGACGCAGCCATCCGGGGCGAGCGAGCCCTTGAGAATGACGAGGCCGCCGGTCTCCTTGAGCGCCTGATCGACGGGCAGGATGACGTCCTGGCCGGGCGTCTCCTGGGCATCGGCGGCGGCTTCGGCGATGGTCTGTCCGGTGACGGTCGTGGCGTCGCCGTGGAGCTTGCCGCCCTCGAGCAGTCGCCTGGCCAGCAGCGGGGTACCGCCGGCGCGGTCCATGTCGAGCGCGACATAGCGGCCGCCGGGTCGGAGGTCTCCGATTAACGGGGTGCGCTCCGAGATTTCGTCGAAATCGTCGATGCTGAGTTCGACGCCGGCCTCGCGGGCGAGGGCGAGCAGGTGAAGCACAACGTTGGTCGAGCCGCCGGTGGACGCGGCGCAGGCGATGCCGTTCTCGAACGCTTCGCGGGTGAGGATGTCGCGCGGCTTGACGCCGCGGCGGAGGACGTCCATGACGAGCTGTCCGGCGGCCTCGCCGACGTTGTGCTTGCGCGGGTCGGTGGCGCCGACGGTGGCCGAGCCCATCGGCGAGAGGCCGAGGAACTCGAGCGTGGTGGCCATGGTGTTGGCGGTGTACTGGGCGCCGCAGGCTCCGGCGCCAGGACAGGCGTTGAGCGCGACCTGGTGGAGTTCATCGTCGTCGATGGTGCCGGCCGAGTGCTGGCCAACGGCTTCGAAGACATCCTGGATCGTGAGGTCGCGGCCGTCGTGGTGGCGTCCGGGAGCGATGGAGCCGGAGTAGAGCGCCACCGAAGGGATGTTAATCCGCGCCATGGCCATGGCGGCGGCGGGGATGGTCTTGTCGCAGCCGCAGATGACGACGGCGGCGTCGAAGGCGTAACCGACGGCGCAGAGCTCGATTGAGTCGGTGATGATCTCGCGGGAAATGAGCGAGGCCTTCATGCCTTCAGTGCCCATTGTGATGCCATCGGAGATGGAGACGGTATTGACTTCCATCGGGGTGCCGCCGGCCTCGCGGATGCCGCGCATGACGTCCTGCGCGAGCTCGCGGTGGGAGAAATTGCAGGGCATGGTGCCGATCCAGTTATGGGCGACCATGACCAACGGTTTGGCAAGGGCCTCGTCGTCGAAACCGACGGAGTACAACTGAGATCGGGCGGCGGCGCGACTGGGGCCGTCGACGAGGACGCTGGAGCGTTCGCGGAGGTGGTTCTGCGAGGTCATGTGACTGCCTGCTCTGGATGGGGTGGACTGCGCTATCGCCGATAGCGTAGCTGTAGGTCGAGCAGCGGCTAGTCACGACGGTGCGAGAGGCCGTAACATGCGGAGCATTGAGCGAGGGCTGCGCGGATGAGTCAACAGACCGGGGTCGAGGCCAGACCGCAAGGGTTCCTGCTCCGCATCTTCCCGGCGATGCAGTTCCTCGAGTACCGCCGCATGTTCTACGCGGCGGGGCTGTCCTCCGTTTCTCTATGGGCGATGATCGTCGCCAGCGGCTGGCTGGGCTATGAGCTGACCGGCAATCCATCGGGCACGGGGATTGTCACCTTTGCGGCGATTTTTCCGTGGGTGCTGGCGCCGTTCGCGGGCGCGCTGGCGGACCGCTTCGATCGCGCCAGGATCGTGATTATCTGCCGCTGCGGGGCGGCACTGTGCGCGCTCGGACTCGCCTTCCTGGCATTCAGCGGTCAGTTAACGATCTGGAATCTGGTGGCCATCACGCTGATCTCGGGCATCATTCGCTCGGGAGAGATGCCGGCGCTACAGGCGCTGTTGCCGAACACGGTCAAGCTGCATGCCTTGTTGAGCGCGGTCACGATGGCCTCGATGATGCAGTTCGGGTCCAAGGTGATTGGCCCGGTTGCGGGTCCGGTTCTGCAGGCATTCGGTGCCGAGTGGGTGTTCGTCGGGGCGGCGCTGTTCCTGATGCTGTCGATTCTGCAAATGACCCGGATGACCACTCGATCGACGGGCGGCATCGCGGGTCACGCGGGCGGACTGCTTCGCGACACCGTCGGACATATTCGCGATGGATTGCGCTATCTCGGTCGCACGCCGTCGGTGCGGTTGATGATCATTATGGTCTCGTTGCACTGCATGTTCACGATGGCCTTCGACTTCTCGCTGTTGCCGGCCTACGCAGACCTGATCCTGGGCGGCGGACAGTCGGAGTACGGATACCTGCTGATGGCGCTCGGCAGCGGAGCGTTGATTTCGTCGGTGGGACTGTCGATGTTGCCGATTGGCGCGATCCGCGGGCGCGTATTCATCGTCGCGGGGATCGTTTCCGGGCTTTCCCTGGTCTGGGTCGGAGTAGTGGATTCGTTGCTGATGGCGTTAATCGGAAGCGTGATTGCGGGGGCGAGTCAGGCGATGTTTATGGTCCTGACCAGCGCCATGATCCAGGCTGTTCTGCCCGACGCCGTGCGCGGTCGCGTGATGAGCCTCTACATGATGTTCGCGGGTGGGATCATGGCAGTGATGATCCTGGTCAATGGGCTGGCGGCGGATTACATCAGCATTCGTCTGCTGTTGGTTGCGCCCGGCTTTATCTTCGCCGCGATCATGCTGATCGCGTTGGTCCTCCCGGGGATCCGGTCAGTGATTCGCAACGGCGAGCTTGTCGAAGAGGGACGCAGGGTGGTACAGGCGGCGGCTCGGCAAGCGGCGGCCACGGCCTCCGCTGCACTGCGGCCCGTGGTCCTGGCGGCGCGTCCGGCCCCGCAACGGAGCGTGGTAGAGGAGCGGCTGGGCGGCGGCGACTAGCCCGCAGCATCAGGCAAGCGACCAGACGTTGCCGCGTGGTCGGTCGGAGAGCGGAGTCAATCGATGTCGCAACTGCGGAACATGGAGCCAGGGACTCAAGCGCCCGGGCGCCTGCTGCGGTTGTTCCCGGCGATGGAGTCGCTTGAGTACCGAAAGCTCTTCTACGCGGCGGGCTTGTCGGCGATTTCCCTGTGGGCGTTGATCACGGCTCGAGGCTGGCTCGCGGGTGACCTGACAGATAGCGGCTGGGCGGTCGGGGTTGTGTACTTTGCCGCGATTGGACCGTGGATGCTGGCTCCGATTGGCGGCGCACTGGCGGACCGTTTCGACCGCGCTCGGGTGGTGATGCTCAGCCGGATTGGCGCCGGGATCCTGGCATTCGCGTTGGCCATCCTGGCCTTCACCGGCGAGATCGCGCTCTGGAACCTGATTCTGGTGACGGCGCTCTCGGGAATCATCCGTTCCGCCGAGATGCCCGCTCAGGCAGCGCTGCTGCCCAACACGGTCAAGATGGCGGCGTTGCTCTCGGCGATCACCTTGGCCTCGATGATGCAATTCGGCTCGCGGGTGATTGGCCCGGTAGCAGGTCCGGTGCTGGCCGAATTCGGGCCCGGCTGGGTCTTCCTGGGCGCGTCGATTCTGCTTGCGCTCTCGGTCTGGCAAATGACCCGGATCAAGGTCCGCTCGACGGGTGGGATCGTGGCCGGGACGACGTCGGGCATCCTGCGCGACGCCGCGACGCACGTACGCGAGGGACTGGCCTACCTGGGACGGGCCCCGGGCGTGCGGATGTTGATTGCGCTGACGGCGCTGCACTGCATGCTGGTGATGTCGTTCGATGCGCTGCTGGTCGTGTTTGCCAAGAACGTGCTTGACGGCGGCGCGAATGAATACGGCTACCTCGTGATGGGCGTCGGGGGCGGGGCGCTGGGCGCGACCGTGGCCCTCTCGATGGTTCCCGCCGGGCCGATTCGAGGCCGGCTGATGCTCTTCTGTGGGCTGTCCAGCGGCATCCTGATGCCGATCCTGGGACTCGCTGGCAGTTTGCCGATTGCGATCCTGGGCGCAGCGCTGGTCGGCGCGACCCAGGCGATGTTTATGGCATTGTCGAGCGTGATGATCCAGGCGGTCGTTCCGGACGCGATCCGCGGTCGGGTGATGAGCCTCTATGCGATGTTTGCGGGCGGAATCATGGCGCTGATGATCCTCGCCAACGGCCTCGCTTCCGATGTTGTGAATGTCCGCTATCTGTTGACTATCCCGGGGATCCTGTTCTTTGTCGCCTTACTGCTGTGGGCAGTGGGCATGCCGAGGTTGCGTTCCACCTTCATGCACGGTGAATTGGTTGAGGAGAGCATGTTGGCGAGGGCCTCTGCAGCCGTGAGCGCCGCTGCCACGGTGGTGATCGACAGCGTGGCCGCCCGCTGGGCGCCGCAGCAAGGTGCGGTTGAGGAGCGGCTCGGCAGCGGTGGTGGCGGCGCCGGCGGCGGCGGGGGCGGGTAGCTCGCTGCTACTCGGCGCCGATTCGCAGGATTTGGCCGATGGTCATTCTCATGTAGAGGGCGACGATGACGGCGATGGCACCGAGGAAGACGAGGCCGAGGACTCCGTAGGCACCGCCGATGGTGGCCCAGTCGGTGACGGTGACGAAGGGCGGGAGGACGGTTTCGCCCGTCTCGATGAAGCCAACAAACTCGAGCATCATCGTGCCGAGCTGGAGTCCGACGGCGGTACCGAGAGCCATCGATACTCCGATGATCAGGAGTTTCTCGATCCCGACGACGAGGAGCACCTGGGGCAGCGAGAATCCCATCGTTCGGAGCACCGCGAACTCGCCCTGTTGCTGCTGGGCGACCAGCACCGAGGCGACAAGGAAGCCCAACGCGGCGAGCAGAACGATGGCGATGAAGGTGAGGAAGAGCAGGCCCTCCCAGCCGGCGGCGACCAGCGGGTCCTCATCCTGGAGGTTACGGATGGCGTCGACGTCGTAGATGTCGTGCTTCCAGGGTGGGGTGACTTCGAGGAAGGTTCGCAGCTGGCGCAGCCCTTCTTCGTCGGTGGGTTGGATCCAGACCTCGTTGGGCGTGCCTGCACCCAGCGTGGCGGGATTTCGGTTGATTCGGTAGCTGAGATAGTCGCGGTTCGCGATAATCAGCGAGCGGGCATCTTCCGGGTCCCAGGTGGGGAAGAGATCGAAGGCGCCGACGATCTGCATTGGGATGTAGACGCCAGCCATGCCGACCAGGGCCAGTTGTCCTTCGTCGAGCGCGGCCTCGACCAGGAAATCGCGGCTGACGATCACGGGCAAGGCGGCGTCGGGGCCGATCAGCCGGACCCCACGTGGAACGCCGGACCTCACTTCGCGATTCCAGCGGTAGCTCATGCCATACTCGCCGTCTCGGGCTTGAGCGGTCGACAGTCGGGCGTCGTCGGGCAGCGCTCCGGCGCGAGTCGTGTCGGTGAACACGGTCCAGCGACCCTGTTGTTCGAAGCTCTCGATGATGACGCTGTCGCGGAATCCCACGTTGATGATGTCCTCGGGCAGTTCGGTATCGGTGGTGTACTGGATCGAGTCGTAACCGACGGAGCCAGAGAAGTTGGCGTTGCCGCCAGAGCGAATAGAAATGTTCTGCAGGGTCCAGGGACCAATGTGGGGTCCGCCGGATCCATCCTTGAGGACGCCGTAGAGGAACCTCCAACCCTCTTCGAGTTCGCCGCCGCCGAATCCGCGACTTCGGGGCAGGCCGATGAGTCGGACATCCCGGTAGCGACCCTTGCTGTCCTGCAACCTGAGGCTGGGACCGATAGAACCGCTGGTGTCGGGCAACCAGATCCACATGCCGACGTAGGTCGCATCGGCCGGGATCACGATCTGTTCGACCTCGAACTCAGGGGCAGTGACGCGATCGATCAGTTCACGGACATCGTCGAGAGCGAAGTCATCGCGATACCAGAGCACGTTGCTGAACGATTCGGGATCGACGCCGAGCACCGAAGCGTCGGTGACGTCGAGGGGTCCACGGGAGAACGAGGCATTCTGGCGGATGACGTAGGAAACTCTGTCGATTCCGGGCGCCTCGGCGAGATCGTCAGCCAACATGTCGGCGGATGCGCCGCTACTGCGCAAATCGGCCAGTCGCAACGGCGCGCCCGACTGGTAGGCGGCGCGATCGTCGAAGGACTTGTCGAGCGTGGCGCCAAAGGTGCCGCCGAACATGCCGAGCGAGGTCGCCATGATGAGCAGCAGCGCGAGGCGTCCGGGCTGGACCGGGGCGCGGGTCAGGTGCCAGAGGACCATCTGCGTGGAAGCGCCGCCGAGCAGCCGAGCCACCCCGCCGAAGGCTGACAACAGTAAGGGGAACAGGCGCAGGAAGAGGACGGCCACCGTCACGACGAACACGGCCGGAGCGATCAGCAGCAGCGGATCCTGCTGGAGACCGCCGAAGAGATCCTCGGTGACCAGGGAGCCGGACTCCTGCAACTGAAAGAACAGGAGCGCGCCGACAGCGACGACAACTAGATCGAGGTAGTAGCGCTGGAAGACGGGCTTGTCCTCGGGTCGCGAAGTGGAACGGGCATGGTGGACGACGGTACTGCGATTGGATCGCCAGGCGGGCCAGATCAACGCGATGAAGCTCAAGGCGGCGCCAATCGCGGCGTAGATGTAGACCTCGCCGGTAAGCTCCACCGACAACCGCGTGCCGCCGGTTAGCCCTTCGAAGGCTGGCGAATAGCCGAGGAATGCGATCGCTTCCCTCGCGACAATCGGTCCGACGCCCATGGCCAACGCGACCAATATCAGTCCCTCGATCGTCGAGATCGACATGATGTGGCCCATGCCGGCCCCGCGCGATTTGAGCAGGGCGACCTCGCCGGATTGTCGGTCGACCACCATCGTCGAGACGAGGACCAGATAGAAGAGCACAATGCCGACGATCTGCAACGTCAGGACGAGCAGCGGGATCGAAGAGAAGAACTCCTTGGTTTCGTAATCCTTGAGGACGTTGACAATCTCGGTCTCGACGCGGGTTCGCTCAATCTCCTTGGCGATGGCTTCAAACGCGGCGCGGAAACGAATGGCGGCGATTCCGGCGTCGTCGGCGACAAAGGCAGATCGATCGACGCGCGCGTAGGCCTCCAGACGGGCGCGTAGCTCGGGCATGTAGCCGGCCATTGCGTCGATCAGCGTGGACCTGGGTGCGAAGAAAGCGAATGCGTCGGTTTTCTCGATCGGCACGTGGAAGTGGTCGCGGCGGACGCCCCAGTAGCGGTCGTTGTAGTCGATCGGCCGAACGAGTCCGACGACGCGGATCTGGATCGGTCTGGCGTCGTCTCGCCAGGAGGCATGGATGTCCCGGACTTCACCGATGCTGAACCCGCCCGAGGCGGCCGCCTCGGTTCCCATGGCAACATCGATGACTGGCGGTTGATCGGGGGTGGCGGCCGGTGTCGGATCGGGCCATTGGCCCTCTACGAGTTCGATGTGCTCGCGAACCGCCTCGAACCAGAGCACGCGCGCGCGATCGCGTGGGTCCTCATCCGGTGGGACTCCTCCGACCTCGGTCATGAAGAACGTGGCAGTGGTCAGCGAGTGCTTGGTATCGGAGATGAATTCCGAGGGAATTCTGAGCCGTCGATCAATGGTGTCGAACGATTCGTCGGCCAGACCGCCGGAGAGTCCATGGGCGGCATTGAGGATGCGGACATCGAGCTCGGCGTCGGAGACCCGGCGCAGATCGGTCTGAAGGCCGAGATCCTGCAGCGCGTTGCGGTAGATCGTGGTCGAAGCCATCAGGGCGACGGCGAGGACTACGCCGATGGCGACTGCGGCCATCAGCCGGCGGTTGCCATTGAGACGGCGCACCGCAATCCGGAACGCCGTAGGGAACGATCTGAAGATGCCGCCCATGCTGCCTCGTGCTGCCTCGTCGTGCTTCCCGCTGTGGCTGCCGCCGTGCCTGGTTGTCGATGGTTGGTAGTGGTCGGTAGGGGTATGTTCGACCGCGTTGCCTTCGTAGACTACTAGGGATCGACGAAATTCCAGCGTGCCACCGGGCAGTCGGCGGCGGCGGACACTGAGCAGGCAGCGGGGGTTCGGGTGGAATCGTTCGGCGCCGTCCTGGGGTTTGTCTTGCGGCGCATGCGGGACAGTTGGCGCCTGCAGCTGGTGATCGCGGCGGGAATCCTGGTTGCCGCCGTGCTGATGTCTTCAACCACGATCTACACGCGCGCCGTCTCCGATCTCGCGCTGACCGTCAGCCTGCGGGAGGATCTCACCGAGCGCCGGCAGATGTTCACGTTCCTCAACGGCTTGCCCATGGGCGGTGGTCCGAACGAGTCTGCACGCGACTACACGAGCGAGTCGATCGCTAATCGATTCAGTGACCTGGAGACCCGACGCCTGCGGTTCCGGTCGACCGTACCGACGGAGATCAACTTCCCGCTCAGGCCGAGCCAGGTGTTTCCGACCACTGCGTTTTTCGCAGCGCTCGACGAGGCTGAACACAACGTCAACGTGGTCGACGGACGATTTCCCCAGCCGCCGGACCTGAACTCGAGGGGCTGGCTCGACGATCCGATTGAAGTGGCCGTCACGCCACGCGGGGCCAGTCTGTTTGGACTGGATGTCGGATCGGAATGGCAGATTATCGACGGGTTTGACGAGTGCGACCGCGAACCCGATCCGCCACCCGGCGGACCGCCGCCTCCGCCGCGACCGCCTTGCGAGCCGACAATGGCGATCACGCGGCTGATCCCCGTCGTGGTGACTGGGATCGTGGAACCCGACAACACTGAGAGTTCCTATTGGACGCGGGTGCCGCGCGAGATCACCTTCGGCGTGTTCTCGGGTCCAGCGCGACCGATTAGCGCTCCGCTGATCCTTCCCTCGCAGTCATTCGACACAGGCCTGGCCCGAGTGATGAGCGGGTACCTGGTCAACACGATGTGGATCTCGGAGTTGGACACCGACCAACTGAACGTGGCGGTGCTTGACGACACACGCGAGTCGTTCGACCTGCTGCGCGCCGATCTGCGCTCGGTGGGAGGATCCCTGCGCTCGCCGATCGAGCCGCGGCTGGAGTCGTTCGTCAAGGATCTCAATTTCACCCAGGTGCCGATCCTGATGCTGCTGGCGCAGGTGGTCGGAATCGCCCTGTTCTACGTGGTGATCGTTGCCGGAGTGCAGGTGGCGCAGCGGCGGGAAGAGCTGTTCTCGATGCGCTCGCGGGGCGCATCGATTCTGCAGGTGATTTCGCATACTGCGATTGAGGGGATCCTGATCGCAATCGTTGCGGCGGCCGTGGCTCCGTTCATCTCGATGGGCGTCATTGGACTGTTGGGTTACACACCGATCTTCGAGCCGTTGACCGGTGGCGAGACGATTCCAACGACGTTGACCGACATGGCGTTCCTGCTTTCCGCGGCCGGTGCGATCGTGGCGGTCCTGTTCACGTTGGCGCCGCTTGTGATCGCGAGCCGCACTCGGGTGCTGTCGGAGCGCTTGCGCGGCCTGTCCCGACCGGCCGGTCCCAATGCGTTGCAACGCTATTTCCTTGATGTCGCACTGGTCTTCGTGGCGGTCGGCCTGATCTTCGAGGCCGACCTGAAAGGCACTGTGTTCGAGCGTGACAGTGTGGGCGGGCTGTCGGCCGACCCGTTGTTGTTGAGCACGCCGATCCTGTTTGCACTGGCAGCAACGCTTGTGATTCTGCGGTTCTTGCCCTATCTGTACCGGTTCTTCGCCTGGCTAACCTACGACCGTTTTCCGCTATCGATCGCCTCGACATTGCGCTATGTCAGCCGCACTGTCGGCCCGGCAGCCCGGCTCACCATCCTGCTGATGCTTGGCGCCGCGCTCGGCACGTTTGCGGCCTCCTATGCGGATACGGTCGAGCTGTCGCTCGCGGAACGAATCGAGTACGACAACGGAGTGGAGTTCAGGGTCGAACTGGGAGAGAGCGGGTACTCCACCGCGAACGGGGTGCGTGATCGGCTGGGCCCGATCGAGGGCGTCGAGGGGATTGCCTCGATCCACCGGAGCAAAGTGTCGGCAGGCCGCAGTATCGGCACGACGACCAGCGTGACAATCCTGGGCCTTGAGCCGAAGGCTGCAGTCGAGATGATGTGGTTCCGCGAGGACATGTCATTGATGACGTTTGAGGAGCTGATCGGCACCATCGACGTACCGCCGGTCGGGAGGGGAGTGGGGATTCCACAGGACACCGAGACCCTGCGGGTCTGGGTGAGAATGGGCGAAGGCGAGACCGACCAATCGTTCTGGCTGCGCGTGCGCGATGGCGACGGCCGTTATCTCACCGCGGGAGGGCTGGCTATGCCTGCTGCCGACACTCCCTGGACTGCCATGGACATCGACTTCCAGAAGGAGATCGTCGGTTCGGGCGCGGCGCCGCCTTACTCCTTGCACTCGATCACGATGAGCGAGCCGTTCGGGCTGTTCGTTTCGGAGCCGGCCACTGTCTACTTCGATGCAGTCACGGCGATTCAGCCAGATGGGCGTGAACTCATCATCGAGGACTTCGAGAATGGCCGGTGGCTAGAGTTCGTGCAGCGGCGAGGCACGGGGGACGATATCGAGTTTGAGCAAGACGAGGATCCGATCTCGGGCGAGTACGTGATGGCCTTCCGTCCGGGGATTGGACAATCGCCCGGACTCCGAGCCGCGCATTTTGCCGATCCGTCGTTCTGCACCAACACGCGCTGCACGATTCCGACGATCGTGAGCGCAGACTTTGCCGAGCGCCAGCGACTGGAAGTCGGCGATCGATATCCGTTGCGTCTGGACACCGTAATCGTGCGCGCGCGGGTTGCGAGCATCGTGGAACTGTTCCCGACGCTGCGGCCCGACACGCTCTCGTTCATCGTGGCGGACTACGACGCGCTGTTCCATATGGGTTCAATCACGGCCCTGAGGCCGACGGTCACGCCGACAGAGGTTTGGCTCGACCTGACCGACGACCCTGAGGTACGCCAAGCAGCCAAGGAAGAGTTGAACCGGCCCCGCTACGCGCTCGGTAAGCTCCTGGACCGGGACGAGCGACTGGACGACAGCGGACGCGATCCTCTGACGACGGCCGGCGGCTCGGGGATTCTGCTGGTGGCATTCATTGCAATCTCGCTGCTGTTAGCCCTGGCATTCCTGGTGTCGATGGCCGTGTCGGCGCGCCAGCGTCGGCTGGAGATGGCACTGTTGCGCACGGTCGGTGTGGGCAATCTGAGCATCCTGATCCAACTGTTCCTTGAATACGCGATCATTGTCGGCACGGGCCTGGTGCTCGGCGTACTGCTGGGCAACCGGATCTCGCTGCTGCTTCTCGGCTACCTGGAGATTGACGAAACGGGGCGAACGGTGCTGCCGCCGTTCCAGGTCGAGACAGACTGGCAGATCCTGGGTATCGCGTTCGCGGTGCTGATCGGGGTGCTAGTGATCGGCGTGTTGGCGACCTGGCGCTGGTTCCTGAAGCTGGAACTGAACCGCGAGCTGCGGCTGACGAACTAGGTACGATGGTCGCAGGAGGCAAGGGAACGATGAAGTCAGCGATCAAGCGCATCAGCGGTGCGCTCTCAAGAGCGGCCGCTAAGATTAGCGGCGCAGATGCGGCGAAGAGACGGGCCGCGAGGCCGCGGGGGAATCCTCAGCACCGGGGCATCCGTGCAGCGCAAATGGAAGGCATTCGCACGTCGGTCGGTGGGACGAACGTCGGCGGGCTCGGCTAGGACCTCCTACACCCGCTTGAGCGGCCTTTTGTTGTTGAACCAGCCTCGGATGTCAGGGATGGCGAGGGTGGCGGCGGCGACGGGGGAACCCCAGGCGATGCAAGCGACTCCGCAGGTGGCTCCGGAGGCGGCGATGCCGAGCAGGGCGACGACGATGGCCATGGGCGCGAGGGCGTACAAGGGGGCGGCGTCGCGGCGCCGTCGGGCCACGTGCAGCAACATCAGCAACAGACCTGCGGCAGCGACCACGGCGCAGACGATGTAGAGGCTGAGCGATTCGTGGCCGACAAGGGTCGCGACGAAGGCGGCGGCGATGCCTGCCGTGGTCAGGGTGGCGGCGAGGAATGACATGCGGTCATGGTAGCCGGAGCGGCCGCCTCCGCCGCTTCGCGGCACCTCCCCTGGAGGGGGAGGTCTTGATGGCTAGCCGGTGAGGCGGCGGTAGAGGGCGGGGAGGCGCCGGGGGAGGGACTCGATGTCGGCGACGACCTCGTAGGCCATGTCCTGGCACATCTGCTTGAGGTAGTCGTGACCGGCCCGGTCGACGGTCAGTGCGAACGGGACCATGCCCTCGCGGCGCGCTTCGGTCAGCGCCATCTTGGTGTCGTGGATCGCGTATTCCTTCTCGGTGCGGTCGCGGCCATAGCCGTGGTCCTGCGGGCGGCCGTCGGAGAGCAGCATGAGGATTTTGACCTTGGCATCGGTGTTCTGCAGCTTCCAGATGCAGTGTCGGATGGCGGGGCCCATGCGGGTCGAGCGGACGGGGGCGATCTTGTCGATTCGCTCCTTGATCCGGTCGCCGAAGGGTTCGTCCATGTCCTTGTAGACGAAGAACTCAACGTTGTCGCGGCCATAGCCGGAGAAGCCGTAGACGCCGTACTTGTCGCCGATTGTTTCGAGCGCCTCGATCAACAGGACGGTGGCCTCCTTTTCGAGGTCGATAATCCGCTTACCCGGGTGACGGGCAGCCTCTGCGCGGCGCTGGGCCCACCAGCTCAGGTACTTGCGCGGGTCGTCGTCGAACTGGTCATCCTGGCGCTGTTCGTGGTGCTTCTGAATCTCCTCGTCGGTTGAGGCGGAGACGTCGAGCAGGAATGCGACGGCGACGTCGCGGTCGACCTTGTTGCGGCGGTAGAAGAGCTTGGTCTCGGAGGTCGCGCCCGCGATTTTCTCGGTGTACCACTCGATCACGGCGTCGAGGTCGTAGTCCTCGCCGTCGGTCAGGCGCTTCATCTTGCGGAACATTTCGGGGCGCAGCATCTCGAACTGCTTGCGTGTCTCCTGGACGAGCTGTGTGTGCTCGTGCAGGGTCTCGGTGTAGTAGTTGGAGGTGCCCGATTCGCCGCGTTGTTCTTGCACGCGGCACCAGCGCGGCTTGTAATCGGCAGCGCGGAAGTCCCACTCGTCGTAGTAGAACGAGGCGGCCTCGACCGGTAGCTCTTCGCCGTCGTCGGCGCCGGTCGAGTCGTCGCCCATGGCCTGTTGGCCTTCCTGGCGCTCGCCCTGGATCTGGTTGACTTCCTTGAGCAGGTTGTCGAGGAACATGCCCGACGACTCGGCCAGGTCCATGTCCATCAGTTCGTTGATTGAGATCTCGACCGACTTCTCCAGCAGTTCCTGGAGCTGTTCCTTGGTCAGCGGGATGGGTGGGGCGTCTCCGGTACCGGTTTCGCCCTTGAGCTTCATCAGCAACTGGACGAGTTCCGGCTTGAAATCGCCGCGGAAGTCGACCGGGTCGGGGCTGTCGTAGGGCTGTTCCTCGGAGCCGGGCATGAATGGCATGAAGGACTCTTCGAGTCCGGAGGAACCGGAGCCGGGCATCATGTCGGAGTCTTCGCCGCCGTCCGGGTCGGCGGACATTTCCTGTTCGAAATCGGACCAATCCTCGCTGTCGAGTTCGACGTTGGGAATCTGTGAGAGCCACTCGTAGAGCAACGCGGTGGCGGCCGCGCTGTCCTGAACGGTCGCGCCCTCGCTGCGAATCCGGTTGAGGATGCGCAGTGGCGTGCGCATCTCTTCGGCCAGCTCGTTGGGCCAGCGGATACGACCAATCTCGTCGAGTGAGGCGCGCAGGAGATTTTCCACCATCGCCTGTCGGGCAGGCATGTCCTCAACGGGCCGGCGACGCTCGATCGCCGCCTGCTGGAGTCTGGAGAAGGCGCGGCGCACACCGGCGTACTCGCGCTTGACGATCGTGTCGATGCGCGTGTCCTCGACGATCGTGAACAGATCGTGCGCGAGGCGGCGGTCGTCGAAGCGATCGAAGAACAGTTCCATGTCGGTGTGGATCTGTTCTTCTTCGCCTTCGACGACGGCCGGAACGACCCCGTTGCCGTGACCGTTTGAGGAGCCGTTCTGAGCCGCCGGGAAGAGGTCCGGGGCGAGTTCCGACTGGTACTCGAACGAGCCAAACTCCAGGCGTCCGGCCTGGTGAGTGGCGAAGACTTTGTAGACGGAGAAGTTCTCTTCCTTGGTCGGGTAACGCTCGACGTTTTCGGGCAGATAGATCGTGGTGCCCTCGGTGGTCGGGCTGCTTTCATCGACCCATCCCACGCCCTTGGCGGTCAACTCCTCAGAGGCTTTGACGCCGACATCAACACCGGTCAGCGCCTTGCAGTACATGCGAATGAGCTCTGAGACGCGGTCGAGATCGACGCGGCTGCTCAGTGCTTCCATGACCTCTTCGCCGCGAGCCGATTCGAGGCGGAAGAAGGCTTCGCCGCCGTCTCGAGACTGCTGGAGAATCTGCAGGCCGAACTCCTGCCAGCGGGCGATGTCGTCGATGCCGAGCCGCTGTGCGACGCGGGGCGAGGACTTGATGAACTCCATGGCTGCGTCGCCAGAGTGTTGGGCGAGCTGTTCTGCCAATTCGAGCAGGCCCTCGTGGATGTCTTTGTCGACTTCGGAGATCGCCTGAGCGGCCTCGATGAAATATGGGTGGCCGAGGCGTCCGACCTGCATCGCCACCTGTCCGGCGAGGGAGAGGTAGCGCGGCCGTTGGTCCTCGGAGACCTGACGCAGTGCTCCGGGACCACGCTCAAAGTAGACGCGAGCGTCGACCCAGGCCGTGTGGGCAACGATGCCGCCAAACTCGAGGAAGGGTGCGCGGTCGGCGCGGTCGAGTTGGGAAAGCACGCCCGGCGCCATGCCGAGGCAGGCCGAGGCCAGTTCATACGAGTGCGAGGCGAGCGAGTCGATCAGGTCGACCAGGAGTCTCATCTGCGAGAGGGGCAGGTGGGGCAGGATCTGCGGCGAGACATCGAAGTACTGGGCCGAGAGAGATCCGGACTTCCAGGTTCCCTTATAGAGCGATTTGCCCTGCGCAGACCAGTCGTTGGCCTGCGAGACCGAGAGGTGCGGCAGCACAGCGGGCGAAGCGCGGAAGAGCGCGCCCGAGAGCGCAGGTGACGTCTCCATCAAGTCGATACCAACGGCGCACCATTCGCGCATCTGGTCGTAGGTGATTTGCTCCAGGACCGGGCCTGAGGCTCGGAAGTATTCGGAGGACGCTTCCCAGCTTCGCAGGGAGTGACGAGCGATATCAAGACCATCCCGCAACCACTGGTCAAGCTCGTCGGGCTCGAGGGTCGGCAGGACCGCTTCTACAGCGGCCTCGAACTCCTGGGCCAGGGCGGGCGGAAACTGGCGCAGTCCCTCGCGTGCCTCTTCGATCATTTGTGCGGTCATGGACGTCTCGTTTCGCGGGGGCGGTGGCTGGGGAGCGCCCCCTACTGCCTTCGGCATCTCCCCCCACTACGCGGGGAGAGAGCGGATCTCAATCAGACGTTGAAGCGGATCTCATGGATCTCGGCGTGGTCATCTGAGGTATCCAGCACAGCATAGGTCAGGACCTGCTCGGTCCCTCGCATTTCTCCGGCCGAACCGGGATTGACGATTAGCGCCCGGCCGATGCGTTTGACCAACGGCGCGTGGGTGTGGCCGTAGATGATGAAGTCGGCTTCTTCCTCGGCCAGACGCTGGAGTTGGGGATCGTGCGGGAAGAGGTAATCGCGGTACGGCGCCCAGGGGGTCGCGTGGAACATGAGCAGCTTCTTTGAGCCGATCTCGGTGCGCAGCAGGTACGGCTGCTCGCGAGTCCAGCCGAGCAGCGACTGGTCGACACTGGGCGATGCCTGGGCGCGGGCGCCGGCCTCGGAGAGCAGGATCTCTTCATGGTTGCCGAGCACGTATCGTCCGCCGAGTTGCCTGAGCCGCTGGGCGACGTCGTTGGAGAAGCGGTACTGGTAGCAGGCGTCGCCGGCGCAGAGCAGTTCGTCGATCTCACCCATCTGCTCGACGGCGCGATCAAGGGCGGCCGCGTTGCAGTGGATGTCCGAGACGATGCCAATCCGCACTGGAAGCCGGGTCCGGTCCTAGTCCTCGAAGATCGACGAAACGACTTCTTCAATGGAACGCTGGACTTCGCCGTCGTCGGTCAGCGGCCAGACAATCGCAACCTGGCAGGCGCGGCGCGGTGAGACGCCTTCGGCGATCATCCGGCCGGCGTAGATCAGTAGTCGGGTGGAGGCGCCTTCGGCCAGGCCATGCTCCCGCAGGTTACGGATCTTCTCGGCCATCTTCGCCAGGTTGAGCGCGACATCGAGGTCGCAGCCGGACTCGTGCTGGACGATCTCGGCCTCGGTTTCGCGCGGCGGGTAGTCGAACTCGACTGCGATGAAGCGCTGGCGGGTCGACTGCTTGAGGTCCTTGAGCGCCGACTGGTAGCCGGGGTTGAAGGAGATCACGAGCAGGAAGCCGTCGCGGGCCTGTAGCAACTGCGACTTCTTCTCGACCGGCAAGATGCGTCGGTGGTCGGTCAGCGGGTGGATCAGGACGGTGGTGTCCTTGCGCGCTTCGACCACTTCGTCGAGGTAGCAGATCGCGCCGGCCTTGACGGCGCGCGTCAGGGGCCCGTCGATCCAGACGGTCTCGTTGCCCTCGAGCAGGTAGCGTCCGACGAGGTCGGAGGCGGTCAGGTCTTCGTGACAGGCGACGGTCACGAGGGGCAGGTTGGACTCATCCTCGATCTCGGTCTTGCCGTCGCGGACGACGGCCAGCGGGCGGTTGAGGTGATACGCCATGTACTCCACAAAGCGGGTCTTGCCGCAGCCAGTCGGGCCCTTGAGGAGGACAGGAATCTTGCTGTTCCAGGCGGCCTCGAAGACTTCAATCTCGTCCGAGACGGGCACGTAGTACGGCTCCTCTTCGGCGCGGAATTCCTCGACAGCCCAACTGCGGTATTCGGTGATCGCTTCGGTGGCAGTAGTCATCAAACGCTCTCCCGCTCTGCCGCATCGTCAGCGGCGAGTGTGTGCACAAGTGGTGATGGTGGTGTCTGGTTCCAGCCTATTGCTCGACGTTATCCGGACTGCATTCCGGCCCAGGCGCGGGCGACGCGCTCGGCGGCGACGTCCATGCTGCAGTCGTTGGAGATCATCACGTCGGCGTGTTTGAGCCGCTCGTCGTTGGTGATCTGAGAGTCGATTCGTTTGTCCGCTTCCTCGGCGGAGAAGTTGTTGCGGGCCATAAGGCGCTCGCGGGCCGTGTCGCGGCTAACCGCGACGACCCAGACCTCATCAACGAGGTCCTGCCAGCCTGCCTCGATCATGACGGCGGCCTCAAGCACAGCGACGGAGGTGCCGTTCGCGGCCAGACGATCCAACTCTGCCTCCGCAAGCGCGCGGATTCCCGGCCAGACGATATCGGTCAGACGCTTCATGCCGTCGGGATGGCCAAAGACTCTTGGTCCGAGTTTGCTTCGGTCAATCGTTCCGTCTTCAGCAACCAGGTCCTCGCCGAACGCTTCAACGACCTGCTTGAAGGTCTCGGTACCGGGCTCATAGGTCTGGTGGCCGAGAAGATCGGCATCGATGGTGGCCGCACCGAGCTCCTGGAGCTGTTTGACGACGGTTGACTTGCCCGAGGCAATCCCGCCGGTGAGTCCGATCGAGCGCATATCGGAGTCGCGTCCTCACGGTGTCGCGTCGTCCAACCGCCTCTAACCAACTGTCCCGATCCGACCCTCGTCGATGTCGAGGTCGGGCGCCAGAACAATCGGCCACGCGGACGCACGCTGAGAGATCAGGCTATTGGCGGTGCCGGAAGTGGTCAACCGACGCTCCAGAGCGGCATGTGGGCCCCGTTGCGCAGGTCGAATGCGAACTGTGTCACAGTCAGCAGGGCAGCTCTGACCAGATTGCTAGGGTTAACAGTCAGTTGACGATTTTGCGGATGCGGCCTCAAGTTCCTGGCGCGCCTTCGCGATGACGACAGGGGGAGATGTCGAGGCCTCGCCTGCGGCGTCTTCCGCAACCACCGCGCACTCCGAACATTACAGTTCAACGCGCCTGCGAGGAGCCCCGATGGTTGTTGCCAAGGCCAAGTCTGACACAACCGATTGCACGGATGGTCGTAGTTGTCTGCTCGAAGCGGTCGATGGCTTGCCACCGGAGTCGTTTGACATCCCCGATGTGATCGGTGACTGGAGTGTCAGAGACTGCCTGGCGCATCTGGTTGGTTGGGACGCCTGGGCCGTGAATGCGCTGGAACGATCCGCCGCCGGAATGCCGCTGGGTCCGTTCCCGACCGAGCGAGAAATCAACGACGCTGCGCCCAACGATTGGTCCGGACGGCCAATTGACGAGTTGCTGACCATGTTGCGCAACATCCGCGACACGCTGTCCGATCGTGTCAGTCAGCTGACTGACGACGAGCGCGATGAGAAGTCGATGGCGGTCGAAGACGTGAGCCTGTCAGTGAACGAACTGGTTGACGGCCTGATCGAACACGACATGGAGCACGCCGGCCAAATCCGCACCTGGCGCAAGACTCAGGGCGTGTAGAGCCATTCTTGCAGACGGCTCCCTCTGACTCCACTCTTGCCGCGCGTGCCAAACAGGCCGCGAGGTTGACTCACTCTGAGCCGGAGCGCTCCTCTTAGTCGAGCGCCTGGGCGAAGGCGGCTTCGAGGGCGGGCAGGACCTTCTTGTAGTCGTCGACGATGCCGAAGCGGGAGAAGCTGAAGATCGGCGCGTCGGGATCCTTGTTGATCGCGACGATGTTCTTGGAGCCTCCGCAGCCGGCCATGTGCTGGCTGGCGCCGGAGATGGCGATGGCGACGTAGAGCGTCGGCGAGACGACCGTGCCGGTCAGGCCGACCTGTTGGGACGGTGGGTACCAGCCCAGATCGCAGGCGGCGCGGGAGGAGCCGACGGCGGCGGTGAGCACGCCGGCGAGGCTCTCGAGATCGGCAAAGGCTTCAGGTCCCCCGAGTCCGCGGCCACCGGAAACGACAACCTCAGCGTCTTCGAGGCGGATGCCTTCGGCTTCGGCCTGCTCCTTGCCTGTCGTTCTGGCGCGGAGGTTGGGCTCAGCCACGTCAACTGCGACTACTTCAGCTGATCGCGAAGCATCCGCCTCGAGCGGATCTTGCGACTTGGGTCGGACGGTGATCACTTGCGGGTCGGTCTGCACGGTGACGACCTGGCGGGCGTTGCCGCCGTAGCAGCTCCGGGTGGCCTTGACGCGGTCACCGTCGATTTCGAGTCCGAGCGAGTCCATGATCGCGGCTGTGCCAAGTCGAGTGGCGAGACGCGGCGCGAGGTCGCGGCCCATGCTCGACTGTGACATCAGGACGACAGCTGGTGAGTCCTGCTCGACGATGCCCTGGGCGACGGGCAGGTAGCTATCGGTCTGGTACGACGCGAGCGATTCCGCGTCGGCGGTGTAGACGGTGTCGGCGCCCGCTGGCCCGGCCGACGCAGCGGCGTCCGAGAGACCCGAGCCGAGCAGGGCGAGGGAGACTCCACCGCCGAGTTCGCCGCTGAGGCGCGAGGCTGCGCCGAGCATCTCGAGCGTCGGGGCGCTGAGTCCGGCTTCATCTGTTTCGCCAAAGACGAGGATGGAGGCCATGTTGAGAGTCCTTACCGTTTGGACCGGGATTCCCGCCTGTGCGGGAGTGCGGGAGTTGAGCAGGGAATGACGGGTGGGTTAGAGGATTTTCGCCTCGCGCAGGGCGTTGACCAGGCCGGCGGCCTTCTCTTCTGGTGTGTCACCCTCGATGATTTCGACTTCAACGTCGCTTGTCGGCTGGAACAGAGCGTGCATCTGCACGCGTGAGCCGGCGGCGCCGACATCGGAGGCGTCGAGGCCCAGATCTGCGGCGGTCAGCTCGGTGACCTGCTTGCGGGCGGCCTGCATGATCTGGCGGAGCTGCGGGTAACGCGGATCGCCGAACTCATTGGAGATGGTCAAGACGCAAGGGGTCGGCAGGTCGATGTTCTCGAAGCCGTCGGCGACGACGCGCGAGACGGTGATGCTTTCTCCGTTGAGCTCTACCGCGCGCAGGACGGTCGCGGAGGGCAGGTCGAGCAGTTCAGCGACGATGCTGCCCACGGTGCCCTGGTCCCAGTCGGCGGCCTGACGTCCGAAAATCAGGACGTCGGGCACGCCCAGGTGCTGGATTGCCCTGGAGAGCGCCAGAGCGGTGGTCCAGGCGTCGCCGCCCTCGAAGGCCTCATCCTTAAGGTGGTAGCCCTCGTCGGCGCCCATCGCCAGCGAATGCTTGATCGCGTCGCGGGCCGAGTCCGGGCCGAGCGAGATGATGTTGACCGTGCCATCGCCGGAAGCGTCCTTGATGCGCAGTGCGGCCTCGACGGCCTGGGCGTCGAACGGGGAGATGACGGGCGAGATGCCCTGGGCGGGCAATACCTGCATGGCCGCCTCATCGACCTTGAAGGCGGCGGCGGGCGTTTCGGGATCGGGAATCTGCTTCACGCAGACGATGACATCCATCGGTTCCTCACTGACTGGGAGAAAGAGCTCGAAACTGAGTCGAGCGGACGGGAATCAGGTCACGCGTCCAATTCCGCATTGTGTCGCGCCCAAGGTCGCTGGGCAGTCAGATGGGATACAGATTGACGCCTTCGAGCCCGTCCAACGCCTAGCTGCTCGGGGATTGACCGTTGTCAGTTCTGTTGAGTAGCCGGTCAAGTTTGGCGTCCATGTCGCCGAGCCGGTCGATCACGTGCTCTCCCAAGCGATCAATCTTGGCATCGAGTCCGTCGATGCGCCCGTTCAGCCGTTGCTCTACGCCGTCGATGTGCTCGCTCAAGCGTTGCTCGACCCCACCTATGCGGCGATGGAGGGAGTGGAGTTCAGGAGCGAGGGCGTCAACCAGTGCATCTGAAATGCGCCGCTCGCTACCGGTCTGCGAACTGGGCAAGCGCGAGCGGGTTCGTTGCGCAATCTCGCGCGCGGTGGGATCGGGTTCAGGTGCTGCCATTCAGAGTTCCAGTCTCCATGCTAGACACCATGTTGCCTGTCGGAAACGGCCGCCGCTTGCAGCAGTTCAGCGACGTCGAGGACTTTGAGCTTGTCGTCGTCCTCAACATCGAGTTGCACGGTTCCGATGCCGGAATCGAACATCTGGATGCAGAAGGGACAGGCGGTGCAGGCGGAGTCGGCGCCGGTGGCGACGGCTTCCTCGACCCGGACCTCGTTGACCCGGCTCTTGCCTTGCTCTTCCATCCACATGTTGCCGCCGCCAGCGCCGCAGCAGAGGCCCTGCTCTCGGTTGCGGGGCATCTCGATCAGGGTGACGTTCGGCACCTGCTCGAGGATCCGGCGCGGGGCCTCAAAGATGTCATTGTGGCGTCCGAGGTAGCAGCTGTCGTGGTAGGTGATGGTTTGCTCGGGGACCTCCGCGTTGGGCACCAAGCGGCCTTCATTGACGAGTTGCTCCAGTAGCTGGGTGTGGTGGATCACCTGGAACTTGGCGCCCATGTCCGGATACTCGTTGAGGAACGTGTTGAAGCAGTGCGGGCAGTGCGTGATGACCGTTTTCTGCTCATCATTGACGCCGGTTTCATTGAACAACTCGATCAGGCCCTCGGCGAGGATCTGGTAGAGGTACTCGTGGCCCAGCCGGCGGGCCGGGTCGCCGTTGCAGGATTCCATTCCCTTGATCACGCCGAAGGAGACATCAGCCTCGCGCATCAGTGAGACGACGGAGCGGGTGATCTCCTGCGCGCGGTCGACGAAGGCGCCGGTGCAGCCGACGAAGTAGAGATAGTCCTGCTCGCCGGTCCACTCTGGGACCTGATCCTCGATGCCTTCCATCCAGGAGTCGCGAGTGTACGGCGTGCCGCGCCAGGGGTGGCCCTGACGTTCGAGCGTCTCCAGTGTGCCCTGGACGGTGTCGGGCATGCGGGCCTCTTCCATGACCAGGGAGCGGCGCATGTCGACGATCGTTGGCACGTGCTCAATGAAGACGGGGCAGGCCTCGACGCAGGCGCCGCAGGTGCGGCAGGCCCAGAGCGACTCATCGCGAATGACGCCGCCAACCATGGGAGTCTCGTCGTCGAGGCCGAAGTTGAGATCGTTGCCCTGGACGAGGTTGGCGACCTTTTGCTCGCCGACGGCGGTGGCATACGACTTGAGATCCTGGATGATGTGCATGGGCGAGAGCGGCTGGCCGGCGATGTCGGCAGGGCAGTTGTCGGTACAGCGGCCACAGCGCACGCAGACATCGAGCTCGAAGATCTGCTTCATCGTGAAGTGCTCGAGTTGGGAGACGCCGAAGTGCTCCTGTTCCTCGATGTTCACGATCATGTCGAGCTTGCCCGGCGCGGACGTGCGCTTGAGGAACGCGTTGGCCGGCGCCAGCACCAGGTGGTTGAGCTTGGAGTAGCCGAGCAGGGTGATCCAGGAGAGCGCGCCGACCATGTGGATCCACCAGAACGTGGTGTGGATGTCGAGCGCGGCGGAGATCTTCACCCCGGAGAACATCAGGGCCACGATGTAGCCGACCGGCGACCAGTAGGACCATTCGGGGTTGACGTTAATTTCGGAAGTGTGGATGCGCAGGCCCTCGACGATGAAGCCGGTGACCAGGAGCATCCCGAGACCGCCGAGGATCAGCCAGTCTTCCCAGGTCGGCAGCCAGGCAGTACGCGGCCTGACCCAGCGATGAGCAACCGCCATCGCGACGCCAATGATGCCGACGAGGCCGAAGAGGTCGGCCACGAGCGAGTACCCGAGGTACCGCGGTCCAACGAGGATGTCGACGGGGATGTAGTCGTCGATGGCCAACAGCGCCGTGACGAGGAACAGGACGATCATCGAGGTCATGATGCAGAGGTGCATGACGCCCGAGTAGGGGTCGCGGAGGACGCGCTCGGTGCCGCCGCCACCCTTGATCAATCTGCCGAGCCTGACGGGCAGGTTGTCAAAGTTTCCCTTGAGCAATGCTGTTGGCTTGCCCAGTCGCCAGACGCGAGAGCGTCGGACCAGTCCGTAGATGATGATCCCGATCACGAACGGGAGCAGCATGTAGAGCACCCAGAAGTGATCGATGTTGAAGAAGAGTTCGCGGTGCGCGCCGGTCACGCGGACGGTCTCGGCGCCGGAGACAAGCAGGATGCCGCCCAGCGGCAACCAGGCGGGAATGGCCAGTGCCGAGACTCGCTTACCCGTCGATGTCGCGCTGGTCTTGCGCTTGGCGGTATCAGATTTGACGGCCGATTTGGTCACCGCAGCACCCCCAACCGACAAGCCATTCTTCAATCTGTGCGTTGGGGCATTATCGCATGTGGCCCGCGCGGGACTGTCAGCTGCCGCAGTGGGAGAAGTTCGCGTGGATCTCGTCGGGAATCAGGTTCTCAATGCCGAAGGTCAGATCCTGGCCGCCGATTCTGATCCAGAGCATGCGGATTCCGGCCTGTTCGTCCAACGTGTGCAGGAAGGGCCACCTGTGGATTGACTCAACCAGATCGTCGCCAGCCGTCCACCGATCAGTGCTCAATGGGCCCTCGTCGAACCGCCAGTAGATGCGGGTAGGGCCATCGGGCAACGACAGTCCCATGATGTAGGTGCGCCGCACGCCGTCGACACAGGCCTCTACCAGCCGGGCAGACGCGTCGGTCAGCGATGTCGCGATCACGGCGCTGTTGACGACTCCGCGCTCACGGTCACGAATAGTGCCGTAGACGATGCCGTCCCCGGTGATCGCCGGTGCAATCTCAACAGGCTCGAACGACGGATCGGTCTCTTCCAACGGTTCAGCGGCAACGACTTCTACGGGGACGGCCAGCTCGTGACCGACGTACAGCAGATCGGGCGAGTCAAGCTCGTTGGCCGCGATCAGATCGTGCAACTCGATCCCCAACGTTTCGGCAATGTCGGCGAGGGTGTCGCCGGTCTCGACGACGTAAGTCTCGAGGTCCAACACAACGGTCGTCTCGGGCTTTGGCGCCGGCTCGATCTGGGGTCGAGGCACATCGAGCGCTGCGATCAGGATGTCGACCGGCTCCAGCGCTGGCTCGAGCGGCTCCGTCGACCCTGAGTCCTCGTCCTCCTTTGACTCCTGCGCGGCGTCGCCGTCCGACTCATTGTCTGTCGGTTCCTGATCGGATTCTTCTTCGGGCCCCGGCTCAGGTTGATCCTGGGACTCCTCTTGCTGCGGTTGCTCATCGTCCCGAGGAAGATGTTCGGCGACCGGCAGGGGTTCGGGATCCGTGCGAGCGTCGATTGCCAGCCAGGCCGACGCAGCGACGATGACGGCGACAAGCAGAACTCCAAGCAGAGGTAGTCGCGGCATGAGGCCACGCTAGGGAGGCCTGAGATGCGCAGTCGTTAAACCGGTGGATTCAGTTGTGGATAGTGTGGGCAGGGCTCAATGAGCACACCGACGAAGGCGAATCGGTCGATGTGCCCATTGAGCAGTCGGCTAGCCGTTCTTGGCTTCGCCGTGGGTTTTGCGCAGGTCGTTCTTGAGCACCTTGCCCATGTGGTTTCGAGGGAGGGTGTCGACCACGGCGAGATAGGTGGGAGCCTTGTAGCTGGCCAGTTGACTCTTGGTGTGGGCGACCGCGTCGTCCAGGGAGAGTGCCTCGCCTTCGTGGAGGATGACCACGGCCTTGACAACTTCGCCCCACTCGAGGTCGGGCGCGCCGATCACCGCCGCCTCGGCGACGGAGGGGTGAGCCTCAAGCACCTGCTCGATCTCGCCGGGCGCGATGTTCTCTCCGCCGCGGATGATCAGGTCTTTGGTCCGGCCGGTGATGAAGAGGTAACCCTCGTCGTCGAGATAGCCGACGTCGCCGGTGTGCAGGATACCGTCGCGGATGGCCGAGGCGGTTTCTTCTTCCTGCTTGTAATACCCCGCCATGATCCGATCGCCGCGGACGCAAATTTCGCCCTCTTCGCCGGTACCGACGACCTGGTCGGCCGGGTCCATGATCAGGACTTCGATGTCGGGCATGACTTTGCCGACCGAACGCAGCCGGTGTTCCTTGACCGCGATCTCTTCGGCCGAGCCATCGAGACGGTGGTCGTCGGGGCCGAGGAAGGAGATCGAGCTGGTCGATTCGGTCTGGCCATAGGCGTTCATAAATCCGACGTTGGCCGGGAAGACATCGACGGCAGCGCGGATCACGTCGTAGGGCATCGGCGCAGCGCCATAGGTCAGGAGCTGGAGGGTCTCGCCATTGAAATTGGAGAAGTGCGGATCCTCCATCGTGCGCTTGAGCATGGTCGGAACGACCATCGAGTGGGTGATGCCGTGGCCATCGACCGCGTCGATCCAGGTGTGCGGCGAGAACTGCGGCAGGATGACCAGGGTGCGGCCACCCCAGACTGAGGACACCATGGTGGTCGCGCCGGCGATGTGGAAGAGCGGCACCGAGAGCAGTGTCTTTTCGTGCGGCATGTCGGGGTCCGCGGGTGACATCGTGTTGGTCACGTAGACGGTGAGGTCCTGGTATGTCACCTGGACGCCCTTGGGCATGGCCGTGGTGCCCGAGGTGTAGATGATGACGGTCGGATCCTTGTCGTCGACCTCGGCCCAGAGGAAGTCGTCGGAGCCGGACGCCATCAGGTCGCGATAGTGCTGCTGACCCAGCGGGACATCGTGCTCAAGCGCGATGTAGTTCTGGACGGTCGGACAGTCGTCCTTGATCGCGCGGACGAGGTCCTGGTAGCGGTCGGAGATGAAGATCGCCTTGGCTTCGACCGTGTTGATCATGTAGGTCAGCTCTTCGCGCTTTGCCCGGTAGTTGAGCGGGACGAAGGTGACGCCGATCTTGGCGCAGGCGTAGTAGATGATCACGTACTCGGCCGAGTTGACGGACATGACGCCGACGTGATCGCCGCGGGTCAGACCCAGGCCTTGCAGGGCGTTGCCCAGCCGGGTCACTTCGGCCTGCAGATCGGCATAGGTCTTGACCGTGTCTTCACAGATCAGGGCTGCGCGGTCGGGGACGACGGCGGCGGACAGTTCGAGGAAATCGGCGGTATTCACGACTCAGTCTCCCTGGCCCGGCCGGTTGCATGGTTCGGGCCGAATGCGGATGTGAAGGGGTTAACGATCAGACAGTCTATTGGCCAAACGCCGTGCGGTCTGCGTGTCCCGTCGAATCGCAGCAGACATAGACAGATCGAGCCCGCGCCGGATGCTGCGCTTTAGCGCTGCCGTGACGGCCGGATCGGCTACGGCGAGCCGCTCAGCGACGGCGAGCACGGTGTCATCCAACTCCTCCGGAGCGACAACACGGTGAATGATCCCCCAGCGCAGGGCCTGATCGGCATCAATCGGATCGCCGCTCAGAATCAGGCCGCTGGCCGCGCCGGGCGGTGCGATGCGCGGCATCAGCTGGGTGCCGCCGGCGGAGGGGATGTAGCCCAGCGTGACCTCGGGCAGTCCGATCTGCGTGTTCTCCGTAGCGATCCGTAGGTCGCAATAGAGGGGCAGTTCGATACCGGCGCCAAAGCAGAAGCCGTGCAGTGCCGCGATCGTTGGGATCGGCAGATCTTCCAGGAGCGCCCAGAGATCGCGCTGTCGGCGCGCCTCCCGCGATTCGTGCAACGAAGGCGCGCTGCCGAATTCCGAGATGTCGGCGCCGGCGGAAAAGGCTCGTGGGCCTTCGCCGCGGAAGATCAGGACCCGGACATCAGGATCAAGCCGAGCGGCCTGAATGAACGTCCA
The DNA here is from genome assembly GCA_009838735.1 of Chloroflexota bacterium. Taxonomy (GTDB): domain Bacteria; phylum Chloroflexota; class Dehalococcoidia; order Bin125; family Bin125; genus Bin125. Next base: position 8,274 of record VXQZ01000031.1, on the reverse strand, counting down.
GAGGTCGTCGCGCATCGCCATGTTGATCGCGTTGAGCGCCTCGGGCCGATTGAGGCTGATGCTGGCGACGCCATTGAGGGGCTTGTCGTAGTCGACGAACGGTTGGGTCATTAGCGCCAGTCGGGTTTGCGGATCTCGCTCTTGCGCCGGACTTCCCAGAGTCGCTCGATGTCGGCGTTGATCTTTTCGTGGAGCGCGTCCATCTCCTCGCGGCCGGGTCGCATCTCGCCGGACTTCCAGCGGCGGATGGCCGCGCGATCAGACTTGTCGATCTCCACCTCCTCGAGCATGTGATTGACCACCTGGCTGAAGATCGCCCAGGCTTCTTCGATGTCGAGTTCTACTTTGACCATGATCGTCTTCCCCTCTGTCCTCGCGGAATGCGGACGGCTAGCGGACCGTTCGGTAGTAGTCGCGGCGACGAATCTGGCGGGTCAGCTCTTCGTCGATCGTGTTGCCCAGGGCCTCGTTGACGCCGTTGGCCACAGCCTCCATCGCCGCGTTGCCTTCGACGACGCCGGCGCGCCAGTCGCGGATTGCCTGGCCCCCCTCTTCGGAGAGTTCAACCTGATCGAGCACCTGGGCGGTGATCAGGGTCATCAACGACCAGGTTTCTTCCTCATCAAGAATCAGTCGCATCTCATATGCCTTCCCTGCGCGTACGGGATCACGTACCGCTGAACTCTGGCGCTCGTTTGTTCACGAAGGCGTCAACGCCTTCGGCTCTGTCGTTCGTGTCCTGAAGCAGAATGGTGAGCTCGGTCTCGTAGTGCAACGCCTGGGCCAGCGGCATGTCGAGTCCGTGCCGAATCGCGTCCTTGGCGTAGCGAGTTGCGATCGGTCCTCGGGAAGCGATCGAGACGGCCACTTGCCAGGCGGCCTCAAATGCGTTGTCGGCCACGAGATTGACCAATCCCCAATCAAGGGCGGTGGCGGAATCGATCTGGCCTTCCAGGAGCAACAGCTGCGTAGCTCGAGAACGGCCGATTGCGCGGGTCAAGCGCTGTAGGCCGCCGGCCCGCGGGAAACCAACCGTCAACGCCTCGAGACCGATCTGACAGTCCGATGCCGCGACACGGATGTCGGCCGCCAGCGCCAGTTCCAGACCTCCGCCCAGGGTTGGTCCGTCCAGTACGGCGATCGTCGGCTGCGCGATTTCTGCGAATCCGGCGAACAGGTCGCCAGCCTCAGTCACTCCATCGAATCCCGACCACACACCTGCGTCGGGATGCAGAACCACCACTCGCACGTCATCGGCATCGACCGAGCTCAAGTCGGACAGTTGGCTGATGAAATCGCCGGATAGCGTGTCGCCGCCGCTGATCACGGCAATGTCGTCGTGGCGCTCGAGGCTCAGCTGGGACAAGGCGGACATCCAGTCGGTCGTCGTTGTGCGTCTAAGTCAGTCAGTGTACCGAAGCCCTGGGAACAAGCTGCAAGCGCTGCGTCCGGCTGGTTGCAGAGGCCTTCGATGCCGATTCGATCTGCTCACGGTCACGGAGTAGCGGCAAGTACCGGTCCTTGAGCCAGGCATCGGTGAGCGGTCCGTTGGCGTGCAGCGGATGGTGGATCTGTTCCCCGGCGAGGGCAAACTGAGCCTGCGGCGGATCGCTCATTTCGACGATCAGCCTCAGCGCCGGGATCGCGGTCGAGGACTCGAAGTGGCGCAGTCCGAGCACGCCGGACTGGGAAATGGTGTCGGCCTCGCCGCCATAAGCGAACGGGCCTGGGGAGAGCAAGGAACCGATGACCGGCGCGTCGGAAAGGCTGTGTTTGAGAATTAAATGGCGACAGCGACCCCAGGTCCAGGTGGCGCGGTCCGATCCGAACCGCCGCCGCAACACATCGACTGCGCGGGTGTGAGCTTCTGCCAGGCGTTCCCCTGCCGCCTCCGGGTTGGCGGCGATTCGCTTGAGCGCCCACGAGGTGGCATGAGCAGCGAAGATGTCCAGGGTGGGAATAGCCAGCAATGGCGAGAGGAGATCTCGGCCGGGCGCTCCCAACAAGTCGGTCAATTCGATCCGCCGATATTCAATCAACGTCGCCGCGACGATGGCAGCGGTGACTGAACTGGCGTTCATTTCCCCGTCCCATTCGGTGATCGAGTTGTCGGGAAGATGGCGAGCGAACTCCCGCAGCGGCAACGAGGTCTTGTCGGACTGGATGGCTGCGAAGGTCTCTGTGGTGTGCGGGCCCGTCTCATCAAGCAGCTCGCGAATGCGAGCCGCCCGGGCGGGATCGAGATATTCCGCGCCGAAGCAGCTCTCCTCGAATGGAACGAGCGGAGCATTGGCGCTGACCACGACGCCGCCGAGTGGATCGACGATATGCGGCAGCTCGTCGCCGCTGAGTGCTCTGGTGGGCGCACCGCCGAGATCGATTGGGGCCCAGCCGGCAGCCGGGAATCTCAGCGTCGCCATGTCGCCTGCGGGAACGTCGGCGCTGACCCGCAGCCCGACGCGTTGCCGGTCGGCGTAGGCATAGCAGAGGTTGAAGTCGGCCATGTCGCCGGTCGCTGCGCTGAACTCATCCCAGTCGCGAGCAGAGAGCATGTCGGCGATTCCGCCGCCGCCGTGACGCGGCGCGAGGATTCGCGAATGCAATGAGATGGCACGGCTCCCGTTCCAGCGTCGATTGATGTCCGAGGACAGAACGTCGCTGACGATGGGGCCGTTCACGGATTCGCGCAGCATGATCTGCTCGTCCGGGTGCCCGCGAACCTGGATCGTCTCATTGTGCTGAGTGATGTCAACCCATCCGTCAGGGGTCAGTGACTTGCTTCCGTCGTCCGAGAGTTGTTCGACGACGGCGACATTCATCGACATCATGGCGGCCGTCGGTCCCCAGGCAATGTGATCGTTGAAGCCCCAGACGATGCCGGGCAGGCCGGGGACGCTGGCGCCGGCGGCATTGAACTGGGGACAGTGCAGATGGACGAAGTAGGTGTGCGGAGGCGTCACCGGGTTGAGGTGCGGGTCGCAGGCGAAGAGCGGCACGCCATTCGCGGTGTGGCGTCCATCGACGGCCCAGTTGTTGGAGGCGCCGCGTTGCAATCCCAACAGCTCGGACACTGCCCTCGCGCCTGCGATCAGCGGATCGGCGAGCTCGCCGTACTGAGCGTCGGGAGGGACGGCGGACGCCGTATCCGGGGATAGCGGCGGATCAATCTCCTGCAGGGCATCGATTCCCGCTGCCTCGACAATGCGCGCGCGAATCAGTTGTTGCTCCCAGGCGGGAGAGAGCAGAATCGACAACAGTTTTCCCCAGGCGACGCTGTCGGCCGGTGACCACGGCCCGATTCGGTCGCCCAGCATTTGCGCTTCAAATGGTCTTGGCGCACGAGCTATCGCGGCATTGATGCCGGCGATGAAGGGAAAGAGTTGGTCTCGTCCTTGGGTAGGAGTCTCGTCCCAGGCCCGCTCGGAAGCGCGTCCGATTCCAAGCGTCCGACAAAATCGGTCGACGGGCAGTGCGGCCGGACCGGCGATCTCGGCGAGGCGGCCCATCGCAGCGCGACGGCTCCACTGCATCTGCCAGAGACGATCCTGGGCCTGCACATAGCCCAGCGCGAACAGCGCGTCGGCGGCCGATTCCGCAAAGCAGTGCGGGACGTCGAACCGATCGCGAACAATCTCGACCGGGGCGTCCAGGCCAGCGACGGCCGTCCTGCCACGCCGCTTGTGGGTTTGCGGCATCTGCAGGGCGTTGGCGAGTGTTGTGCCGGCGAGGGCGCGCAGCAGCGACCCGCCCTGGCGCAGGGAGAGGGATAACCCTCGCCAATCGACGCCGAGCATTTGATCGAAGCCGGATGCGCTCATGTCCTGAGCGTACGCGGTCATAGAATGAATGCCGAAGACGTCACTGAGAATCGTTCAGCTCAGGGGTGGAGGCGGGCATGGATCTTGGGCTTGAGGGCAAACGAGCGTTGATTACGGGCGCTTCCGAAGGCATCGGCCTGTATTGCGCGCTGTCGCTGGCGGCCGAGGGGGCCGACATATCGATCTGCTCGCGCCGGGCCGAGGCGCTCGAACAGGCGGCGGCACGGATCGAAGCAGCCGGCAACGGGCGCGCGCACTGGACCGCGGCCGACCTGGGCGATCCCGACGCCGCAGACCACGCGGTCGCGGGCGCCGTCGAGACGCTGGGCGGCCTCGACATCCTGATCAACAACATGGGCGTCTCGCTTCGCGGAGAGGGCGACGAGGTCTGGCAGGACATGTTCGACCTCAATCTGATGGCGGCGGTGCGCACGACCCGGGCGGCGTTGCCGCATCTGGCGGCAGCCGCGTCAGGCGAAGACGCCGACAGCTCGTCGATCATTCACATCGGCTCGATCTTCGGACGCGAGGCGGGCGGCTCGGCTCAGTACAACGCGATGAAGGCGGCCATGCACAGTCATGCCAAGTCGCTGGCGCTCGAACTGGCTCCGCTAAACGTTCGCGCCAACGCGGTTGCGCCTGGCTCAATAGCGTGGCCGAACTCTCGCTGGCAGACGCGATATGAGTCCGATCCGGAGGGCATCCAGCGCAGCGTGCTCGACACGATTGCCTTCAATCGCTTCGGACGGCCGGAGGAGGTGGCTGACGTCGTCGCCTTCCTGGCATCGCCGAGGGCGAGTTGGGTGACTGGGTCCTGCCTCAACGTCGACGGCGGTCAAACCCGCTCCAACATCTAGACTGAGGCAGGGAGGGCGTCATGGCCGAGCACCGCTACGAGCACAGCCGGACTCGCCTCGGATCACTGCCCTCGCGCGCCTGGGACACGATGGGTCCGAGGATGCTGCGGCCGCTGATCGGCGGGGCCGTCGGTGCGGCGATCGTGGTGCTCTTCCTTGCGATCCGCGGCGGCACGGCGGTTGAGTTGAACGAACTGACCGGCACGGCCTGGGGCGGCTGGAGCCGTCACGCCGACGTGCATTTGCTGATCGTGGTCAACGCGGCGGTCGCGGTCGCGATTGCGGTCAACTTTGCCGCCGAGTGGATCCACAATTGGATTTACATTTCGCTGGCGGTGGTGAGCGCCGGTGTCATGATCGCGCTGCGCCAACTCGCCGGGATCGATGGCGCGGGCGGCAACATCATGCTCGGTCTGATCGCATTCTTCCTGTTGCTCGGAGTTGCAATCGCCGCCTGGGACGTACGCGCAATCGGCCGTCGCAGCGGCTACTAGGCCGCGCTCAGACCCGGCAATCATACGAGCCCGTCGGTCAGTCTTCCGTGACCTCGGTCACCGAGTCGCGGCGGGTGATCGCGAGGTGGGACATGGGCGAGCCGGTATCGGCGGCGCCATGGAAGTGATCCTCGCCGGCCGGGATGATGGCGAAATCGCCGACGGAGATGGTGTGCTCTTCGTCGGCGGTGCCGACCTTGCCGATGCCCGAGACGACGTAGAGCATCTGCTCGGACGTGTGCGTGTGCATCTTGGTCCGAGCGCCCGCGCCGAACTGGACGATCGCCAGGTTGAAGTCTGCGTCGTCGGCCGCGTTCTGGCCGCCGATGGAACCGGCCAGCGCTCGGACCCAGACGTTGCCGCCAGTGAATATCGGGGCGTTGGCCTGGTTGGTGTCGCCGTCGGATGATTTTGTGACTCGCATTCGATTCCGCCTTTCTGGTCTTCTTCGTGATGAGGATTGCTAGCTATTGGCTGCGATGAACGCCTGGATGCGCTGCCAGGCGTCGTTGCAGGCGTCGACGTGTTCGTCGTACGTGCGGTCGAAGAAGCTGTGCGGAGCGCCTTCGTACGTGATGATCTCTCGCGTTATGCCGCCCGCCTGGAGCGCGGCGTCCCACTCGGCGACGGCTTCGGCCGGGATGCTCTCGTCCGCTCCGCCCATCAGGCCGAGGATGGGGCACTCGATCTCGGAGACAGTGGCCGAGGGCGCAGGCGCGCCATTGAGGCCCTCGGCCGTCGGGCGGCCGTAGAAGCCGATCGCTCCGGCGAGTCCGTGACCGGATGAAGCCTGCAGCCAGCTGTTGCTGCCGCCGAAGCAGAAGCCGACGGTGAAGACGGCCCGGTCGGGGTCGTTGGCGCGCAGCACGGCGACGGCGGCCGCAGTGTCGGCGACGATGCCCTCGGCGGTCGTGCTGCGCACGTGCGGCCAGAAGTCGAACTCGGCGTCGCGCTTGGCGTTGCCGGCGGTGCGGCCGAAGTAGTCGATCGCGACGGCGTCGACGCCGACCTCGGCGAAGCGGATGGCGAGTTCCTCGTAGAAGCGGAAGAGCCCGCGCACGTCGGGCAGGACCACCATGGCTGGGCCGGTCGGTGATTCCGCGCGAGCGTGGAAGGCGGCGAACTCGGTTCCGTCGGAGGCGGTCAGGGTCAGGTCTTCAACGTCGACGGCTGCTCCGGCGATCGGCGTGATGGCGGGCAGCGCTTCGTATCGGTGGCACATGTTGGGTGTCCTCTCTGGCTGTCTGGTTCAGCGCTGCGAGGATAACCCCCCGCAGGTGTCGGCAAGTGACGGAGCGCGATCAAATCACTCCGGATTCGCGCAGTTCGGCCCGTGCTGCTTCGTCAATGCCCAACAGATCGCCATAGATCTCGTCGTCGTGCTCGCCTCGGTTGGGAATCGGGGCGGTCAGTGCGGCCTGGGTTCGGGCCATCTTCCAGGGGGTGCCGGTGTACAGCGCGCCGCCACGGAGCGGTTCGGCGGCATCGGCGCTGAGGTCGAGGTTGGCGTTGGACATGGCGGCGTAGTCGTCATCGATCAACAGCGCTGTCGGATCCATCATTGGGAAGGCGGGTACGCCCACGCCCTGCAACTGGATGCTCAGTTCCATCGCGTCGTAGTTGCGCGTCCAGTTCGAGACGGCGGCGTCGAGCGCGTCCTGATCGTTGAGGCGGCCACGCATGGTCGACCATTCCGGTCGATCCAGATGCGGTGCGATGCCACAGAGCGCAGACCACTCGTCGTCTGAGCGGACCACGACGGCCAACCATGAGTCCTCGTCCTGTGCCGGATAGACGCCGTGCGGCGCCATCGCCGAAGCTCGATTGCCCTGCGGGCCGGCGTCGCGTCGGTTGAGCAGCCAGTCCATGAGTGGCTTTGCGGCGCGCTGGAGCGTGGCTTCGCCCTGGGCCAGGTCGATGAACTGACCTCGACCGGTGCGCTCGCGGTACTCAAGCGCCGCCAGCACGGCGATGAACGCATGCCCGGCGGCGGTTGGGTCGAGGTCGGCGGTGTCCTCGCGCGGCTGCGGGTCGTCGGGATAACCGAGCAACGACTTGAGCCCGTACAGCGCGGCCAGCGACGGCCCGTAGGTGACCAGGTTGCGCCAGGGTCCCTCGGTCGCGCCCGACGCCGAGAGTGCGACCATGATGATCCGCGGATTGACCTCGGCGAGCACGTCGTAGGACAGCCCCAGCGAGGGCATCACGCGGGGAGAGAAGTTCTCCAGGACGATGTCCGATTGCTCGACGAGTTTGAGGTAGAGGTCGCGGCCGCGAGGGTCGCCGAGGTGGATGGCAATCGACTTCTTGCCCCGGTCAAGGCCGTGGAACGCACGTGGATCGTCGGCGGACGTGGAGCCGCGGTCGCCACCGATCGAACCGACCGGAGCCCGCTGGCCGCCAATCGAGACCCCGGAAAGTCGGTGAGGCGCGCCGACCTTGATCACCTCCGCGCCAAGGTCGGCAAGGAACATGCCCAGCAAAGGCCCCGCCCAGACATGGCCATGGTCGAGGACTCGGAGTCCAGTCAGGGGCGGCATGGTTTGGGAGTCTAGGTTGTGTTCGCCTTTCGTGTTGGTCGGTTGGCGCTTGCCGGTTTCAGGTTTCGGCAAGAATTTTTTCTCGGGGCAGAACAGCGCGCGATCCCGCACAAAACACTGGAGATCGTGCGTTTGGGCTTTCAGGTTCTTTCAGGTTCTTTCAGCCTTTTCTGTTCGGATTTGTTCGATGTTGGACGATTGTGTTCGGATGTGGACGGCTCTGGACGGCCTTGTGCGCGTATGAGCGGGACGGTTCGGGTGTGGTCGGAGAGGTCGGGTGGGTCATGATCACGGTCCTTCGTCGGGAACGGGATTCAGTCTGAAACGATCGTAGGCGCACATGCGTTCTCGTGGGCAAGATCGGAAGTGTGAAGCTGCTAACAGACAACGGACTGTGCAGTTGTGGCGAGGTTCCCGCCTTCGCGGGAATGACGGAGTTGGGTGCGGGAGGAACGGCGGTGATGATCCGTGGTTGTCGGAGCCTGTGAGGGGCTAGCCTGCAGCGAGGAGTCTGAGACATGCGCATTACGTTCTGTGGGTCGGGGGCGGGGGCGGCGGTTAATCC
>VXQZ01000004.1 GCA_009838735.1 Chloroflexota bacterium | reverse complement strand
CTACACGGGAATCCACCCCCGCAATCCCCACTCCCGGCCGCCGGGCCTCCCCGAGGCTTGCACGCGGTCCCGGGATCTGCTCCCCCTTCCAATCCCCTCTCCCCGAGGGAGAGGGCTAGGGTGAGGGCCCTCCCGGGCTCGATGAAACAAAGACCGCCAGACACCTCAGCAAGTGCGTCGGGAGGTCATGCCAGAGGACTGGGCTGGCGACTACCACTTTTCGCAAGCGGACGCCCCCTAGTATCGTCGGCGCTGCAGCGTTTCACTCCACGCTCGGGCTGGGAACGGGTGCATCCACGATGCAACGATCCCCAGGACTTTGGCCAGTTAAACAAGGGCATTAGGTTTGGCGGGGTGCACGATGCCACATGCTCGAAATCAGACTGAGCGAAAACGCGAAATCGAAACCCCAATCACCGCTCTCTCAATCCGTACAGGACTGCCGCAAGAGTGAATGGAGCGCCAAGAACGATCGGACTAGCTTGCTCCAACACACCCAATCCAGCGAGGACCGCAGCGACGAACGCCGCAATCATTATGGCGTCTGGAGCTACGACCCTACTGAAGTGATGCCAATCCTTCAGACGACTGTGGCAACGTCTCGGTCGCATTTTGGTGTGGAGATCTGCTTCAACCGCCCGAAGCCGACACAAGGCGCAATGCGCCGATTTCTATCAGTTCTCGCAGCAAGTCCAACGCCACTGCCCTCACTCCATCCTCCTTGAACTCGATCACTCTCAGAGCGGAGAGGTTGCGCTCGAAAGTGGCTCCGGCCTGCTTCAATATCACGATCTTCTGCCCGTACAAGAGCGAGGCTGCCCCAAGTTGATAGTCAATGTGCACGCTTGGGCGACGGGTCACGATTCCAGTGCCTTGGCGGGCGACCACTTCGTCTTCAGTGACGACAAAAATCGCAGCGGAGCACTCACGCATCGTCATTGCCACTCCCTCCGAGAGCGGAAGGCCCTCTGTCCCCGGCTCATCGCCGACCAGATATGGAACATGCCACTCTTCGAGAATGCCCCTTAGCTCCTCCAACGGGCTCTGGTCCTCTCCGTGCGATAAGAACAGCTGCATCGGAACCGGACGCTCGGTGAGAGCGTCCCCACGATCTGCGTCCATCCCTTGAGCGATTCCGAGATCTGGATTTGACTCCGGCCTGATCGGATCCACGTCCGGATCTATTGGTTCGGTCGTAGGCAAGGGCTCAGGAATGGCTGTGCTGCCCTCGACAACGATGTGGGGTGAGCCACCGATGGATCTCAAGAAGCGCACGTATTCTGCGTCCGCGACGAATGCACTGATCACTGGCCCCGACCATCCTGGGTCCACGTTGAACGGAGGCAGTTCGAGAGTGTTCTGCATGAAGCGCCTGTCGGGGAGGCGTGCGTTGGCAAAGTGGTCAAGAAGGGCGCTGTAGATTTCCACGGAGCGGACCGCTTCGCGCAGCGCGTCGACCTGCTCTTGCTCATTCCTAGGCCTAGTCGCCTTGTTGCCCAGCTCCGTCAGCGCGATCGACTCGGAGTTGTAGTTGCCAACGGTCAATCCGTACTTCGACGATGCAGTGATTCGATCCCTGAAGAGGCTGCTCCCCGGCCGCTGCTCCATTGCTTCGGCAAGCAACAGGCGATGCATCGGATGGCCTCCGTTTCCGTTGACGATCGCCTGCGCAACCCTCAGTGCGCTCTCGAGAGGTACAGGAGGATTTGGGCGGTTGGACCGATTTCTCGTCTTTGCCATTGTCAAATCTCCATTTGCCACTGTCACACCGTTACGGGGGAAGGTACCAACTGACTGGCACAATTGCAAGGCAACGGCTGACTAACCCAGCGCCGCCACTTCGGGTAGCTACACCGTCACCCCCGACACTCTCCTCACCCACAGAACATCCGTCCGCATACAATCACCCAACAACCCGAAACCGGAGACCCCAACATGCCCGCATCCCACCCCAACACCAAATCCGGAACCACCTGGATCACTCAGGATTCACCCGCAACCACCGTGGCCAAACCCGCTCTCATCCAGACGAATCTGGACAAATCTGGACAGATCCGGTCAACCACGACTGACCAGGACCTTCCAAACCCAACCACTTCCAACCACCCCGAAATCCACGAAACCCAGTGTTTCCTGCGGTCGGACCCCCGTTTTCTCTCTACCGACCCGGCAGAAAAATTTTCCACCAACCACCCAGCGCCCCGATCAGCCCGAACAGAACCGAACAGCCTTATGGCTCGATCAACCCGCAGATCGCTCCCGCCGGATCGCGAATCACCGCAAACCGGCCCTCGCCCAGCTCCCGTGGCCCGTCCACGATCTCGCCGCCCAGCTCCGTCACCCGCGCCACGCTGGATTCGAGGTCCTCAACGTTGATGTAGACCATCCACACCGGCGGAATATTGGCGTTCACGCCCCGGGCGTGACAGACCCCGCCGACCGCTGACTCGCCATCCGGGCTGAGCATCACGTAGTCGTCGTAGTCGCCCATGCTCAGCGGCTGCGATTGCCAGCCGGCCACCGCCGAGTAGAAGTCGCGGACCTCTGCGGCATTGCCGACCGTCAGGTCCTGCCAGCCAATTCTCCCGGGCCGCTGGTCGGGTGCGTCGTCACTCATGGCTCATCCCAAACGGTGAAATTCCGGGGTGGTGGAGCCGAGGGGATTCGAACCCCTGACCTCTGCCGTGCAAGGGCAGCGCTCTCCCAACTGAGCTACGGCCCCGGAAATCTCAGCGTAGCGCTACGCCGTCGAGTCCCGGCTCAGCGCCTTCAGATTCAGCGGCAGCCCGGCAGCCATGAACCAGACCTCGTCCGCTTCGGCCGCCACGATCTGGTTGAACCGCCCCAGCTCATCGGCGTACACCCGCCCCAGCTTCGTCGCCGGCACCACCCCCAGCCCGACTTCGTTGCTGACGACAATCCAGGACGCATCCTGCTCGCGATACAGCTCCAGCAACCACTCGGCTTGGGCCGGCAGATCAACGTCCGGGTCGTCCAGCATCAGGTTGCTGACCCACAGCGTCAGGCAGTCCAGCAGCACCGTGTCGTAGCCCGAAACCTCCCGCGCCATCGCCGAGACCAGGTCGAGCGGCTCCTCCAGCGTGCCCCACTCCGCCGGCCGGCTCGCCTGGTGAGCCACAATCCGCGCCGACATCTCAGCGTCCCGAGCCTCCGCCGTCGCCACGAACAGTACCCGCTCTCCCACTTCGGCCAGCCGCTGAGCATACGTACTCTTGCCCGCCCGAGCGCCGCCCAGGACCAACGTCAGTTGCTTGCCCACCAGCTACTCCTCCTCATCCAGCGCCCCAATCGACGCCAGGTGACTCGTGTCGTTCCACAGTTCCAGCACGGCCGCACTGTCGAACGTCCTCACGATCGACAGCCCGGCCGGATTCATCCGGAAACGCAGCAGAAACTCGTTCGGCATGTCCAGCAGGCAGATCAAGAGGGCCAGGATCGAGCCGCTGTGTCCAACCACCAGCACCCGCTCGCCCGAACCGTGGCGCTCTCGGACCCGGTCATGGAAGCGCCGAACGCGCTCGACGAACTGATGAACGTTCTCGCCACCGGGTGGCGTGTAGCGATCGTTCTGTCGCAACATGCGCTCGGCGAATCCTTCCGGATCGAGAGCCTCCACCTCCGCAAACGTCAGACCCTCCCACTCGCCATAGGCGATCTCGCGGAGCTCCGGGACGGGCGCGATCTCGGGTCCCGACTCGCCGACCGCCAATCGCGCCGTCGCCATCGCGCGCGACAGGTCGCTGGCGTAGACCGCCGAGAACGCGGTCCCGCCCAAACGCCCACCCAGCAGCGAGGCTTGAGTCTCGCCTCGCTGATTGAGCGGCGTGTCAGCCTGACCCTGGATCCGGCGCGTCCGGTTCCACTCCGTCTCGCCGTGACGTACCAGATACCAGGTACAGCCCGCGTCCCAGGGAACAAAGATCTGTTGGTCACTCATTCGCGCTCCTACCAGAACGGCGCGTCGAAGAGTTCAGGCAGCACCGGCGCCAGCGCGACGCCGAGAATCAACACCGACACTTCGCCCAGCTCATTGACCGCCCCATACGTATCGCCAGTCATGCCTCCAAGCTTGGACGACATCCAACGTCCAACTCCGAGCGCGACGATCGTCACGGCGCCGAACAGCACCAGTCCGCCCGGACCCAGAAACAGTCCCGCCGCCAGTGCGGCGGTCACGAGTCCGAACCCAATCTGCCACCAATGTCCGCATTCCTGGAACGAAGAGCCCAGGCCCTGCTTCCGGACATACGGGAACACCGCCATGGTCGCCAGCATGCCAAACCTCGACAGGCAGGGAAACACCAGCAACAGCCCGATCCGCGCAGCATCCGGAGTGCTGGCCAACAGGCTCCACTTGGTCACGATCAACGCCGCCCCGCCGATCACGGCGAACGCGCCCACGTGCGAGTCCCGCAGAATCCGCAACCGGTCCTCTCGCGTAAAGCCGCCAAAGAGGCCATCGCAGCAGTCGAGAAATCCGTCCATGTGCAGTGCGCGAGTCAACGTGAGCAGCGCCGCGACCAGCAGCGCGCCGACGACGATTGCCGGCAAGCCCTCGCGTATCGCAGCGTCGAGACCGACCAACGCTGCGCCAAGGGACAGCCCAACCAGCGGGAACCAGGCCCGCGCCCAACTGGACGGCGACTCATCCGCAGATGCGACGGGCAGGATTGTCAGGAACCCGAAGGCATGCCTCAAGCTGTTCACAGCGAAGGCTCGGCGGACGGTTGGGAACCAGACACGCCAGCCTCGGCAAATGTTGCCATCTCATTCAGACAGGCCGCCGCCGCATCGACGATGCCCATCGCCAACACCGCCCCCGTGCCTTCGCCGAGCCGCATGTCGAGATCGAGCAGCGGCTTCAGTTCCAGGTGTTCAAGCGCGACGCCATGACCGAGCTCCGCAGAGCGGTGACCGGCGATCAGGTAATCCCGGCTCAACGGTACGATCGCCTGTGCGATCAACGCCGCCGCTGCCGTGATAAACCCGTCCAGCACGACGGGCGTCCGGCGCGAAGCCGCGCCCAGCACGACGCCGGCGAGGACGCCAATCTCGAACCCGCCCAGCGTCCGCAGCACGTCCACGCCATCTGTCGGATCGGGCCGGTTGACATCGATGGCCTGCTTCACCACGGCGACCTTCCTCGCGAGCTGCTCGTCGCTGCGAGACGCGCCTCGACCCGTCACCGCTTCCGGCGGACGCCCGCACAGCACCGAAACGATCGCGGCGGCGGAAGTCGTGTTGCCGATCCCCATCTCCCCGATGCCGATAACGTCGTCATAGGCCGCCGCGGCGCGCGCAATCTTGGCTCCCGTGTCGAGCGCAACTTCAGCCTGCTCCCGGGTCATCGCCGGCCCCTCGGCAATGTTCTGCGTCCCGAATCCAAGGCGCACCGAGACCAGCTCGTCCGCGGGCCCCACCGGCACGGCGACACCGGCGTCGACGATGGTCAGTTCGACTCCGGCGCGCTGCGCGAGCGCGTTGACAGCCGCCCCACCTTCGAGGAAGTTCTGCACCATCTGAGCGGTGACCTCCTGGGGATAGCTGCTCACACCGCTCGCCGCGACACCGTGGTCGCCGGCCGCGAGGATGAGCTGCTTGCGGTAGCCGCGCGGTTGCTCGTCGCCCTGCATACCGGCCAGCAGGATCGAGAGCTCCTCCAGCCGCCCCAGGCTGCCGGGCGGTTTGGTCAGTTGTTGCTGACGCCGTTCCGCCGCCGCCATCGCCTCGCGGTCGAGCGGTTCGATGATCCGCAGGATGTCGTCGAACATGATCATCTAAACGGCCCGCGCTCCCTAGAACTCAATACCCGGCTGCGCCTTGATCCCCTGGTCCGCATAGGGATGCTTGATCAGCTTCATCTCCGTGACCAGATCCGCGAAATCGATCAGTTCCTGCGGGGCATAGCGGCCGGTGATGATCACATGCATGTCGGCAGGGCGACGCCTGAGCGTCTCAACGACATCCTCGACCGGAATCCACCCGTAGTGCATCGCATAGGTGAACTCGTCCAGGACGATGATGTCTTCCTCGCCGTGCAGAATCGCTTCCTGGCATCGCTTCCATTGCTCGACCGCGAGCGCAGAAGTTTCGTCCATGTCCTTCGAGAGCCAGGTGAAACCGTCGCCCAATGACTCGATCTTCAGGTCAATCTTCTTCGCCGCGCGGTGCTCACCAAATCTCGCCGTCGAGTGCTTGATGAACTGGAACATGCGGATCTTGAAGTCGCGTCCCCAGGCGCGAAAGAGCACGCCCAGTGCCGCCGTCGTCTTGCCCTTGCCGTCGCCCGTGTTGACGATCACGAGTCCATGTCGGCGCCGTGGGCCGACATTCGCTGGCGTGGTCGGCCGCTCGGCCGGATCGTTAGCGGGCGGCACTGGTCGCCTCGCTGCCTCGGATCGAAGTGGACTGGCCTCCCGGAACCGGAACCGCTTCCCCAGCGAGGTCAGGCTCAGCAAGGGCGTCCCCCGCCGGGGCAATCAAGCTGATCGCCAACGCTCCGGTGACTGGCTCCCGATAGATCGCCGACTCAACACCGAAGGCCGACTCAATCATCTCAGGCGTCAGCACGTCCTCCGCCTGGCCGTCCGCCACGACGCGCCCCCCCGAAATCAGGACCAACCGGTCGCAGAAACGAGCGGCCAGGTTGAGATCGTGGATCGCTGCGATCGCCGTCAAGCCATCATCGACCAGTTGGCGGACCAGGGTCAGGATCTTGAGCTGATGAAGGATGTCGAGGTTCGAAGTCGGCTCGTCCAGCAGCAACACCTGCGGCTGCTGCGCCACGGCTCGGGCGAGGAACACCCGCTGGCGTTCTCCGCCCGACAGCGTCTCGATGGTGCGGGTCTCGAATTGATCGGTCTCGGTCAGTCGCATCGCGTTCCGGGCGATGCGGTCGTCTGCCTGGCCTTCAACCTGGAAGCGACCGAGATGGGGATAGCGCCCCATCAGCACAAGCTCAAAGGCCGTGAATCCCTGCGTGTACGGCGCGATCTGTGGTACCAGCGCCAGGAGCTCGGCGACTTCCCTGGCCGGCAGAGATTTGAGATCCGCGCCGTGAAGCGAGACCGAGCCTTCTTGATAGTTCAGCACGTTGGAGATTGCCCGGAGCAACGTCGACTTGCCCGCGCCATTGGGTCCGATCAGTCCGACAAACTGGCCCGGCTCCGCGCTGACATCAACCCGGTCCAGCAGTTTCGCTGCGTCGACGCTGAAGCTCAGCGATCTCGCGTCGACGGCCGGCGGCTGGCCATTGCGCTCATTCACTGGCAACTCCCCTCAATCGCCCGCTCACAGCGAGTAGACCTGTCGTTTGTTCTTGATCAGCAACAGGATGAAGAACGGCGCGCCGACAAACGCCGTCAGAATGCCGACCCGGAACTCGGCCGGCTGAATCACAGTCCTGGCCACGGTGTCGGCGAGGATCACGAAGACCGCCCCGCCCAGCGCGCTCATCGGAATCAGGACTCGATTGTCGGGTCCGAGGATCAGTCGCAGGGTGTGCGGCACGACCAGTCCGACAAACGCGATGGTTCCGCTGACGGCGACCGCGGCGCCGGTGGCCAGCGAAGCGGCAAGCAGCATCGTCACACGAGTTGCTCCGACGCGCACGCCCATCGAACGGGCTTCGTCGTCGCCAAGCATCAGCAGATTCAGATCCCGGGCCAGCAACAGCAGCACAGCCACGCTGCCCAGAATCAGCGGTCCTGCAATCCGCACGTGTTCCCAGGAGCGAGAATCGAGTCCGCCCGCCAGCCAGAAGAGGATTTCGCGCAGTGCCTCATTGTCCGGCAGGACAATGATGATCGCCGAGACAATCGCTCCCAGGAATGCGTTGACGGCGACGCCGGCGAGCAACAGCGTCGCCATGGAGAAGTGACCGCCGACGACGGCGATCCCGTAGACCAGCAGCGCTGCGCCCATCGCACCGACAAAGGCGAACATGGGCAACGCCAGGAAGAACAGACCGGCCAGTCCGGCGGCGATTGCGATGACCGCGCCCAGTGCTCCGCCGGCTGAGACGCCGATGATTCCCGGGTCGGCCATGGGATTGCGGAACAGGCCCTGCATCGTTGCTCCGGCGACGCCCAGCGCCATGCCCACGGCCGCGCCGACGATGATTCGAGGCAGCCGGATTTGATCGATGACCAGTTGCTCGGTGCGACCAAACTCCGGCACGTCGAATCCAACCGCCGACAGCGCAATCCAGGCGACGTGGCTGACCGGGATGTCAACCGGACCCAGACTCAGCGAGACCAGTCCAACCGCCAGGACGAGCAACGCAAGAGTCGACAGGCCAATCCCCAGGCGCGTCTTCACGCCCAGCTGTCGATAGCCTCGCAAGGACTGGATTCCGGCGAACAACAAAAAAACCTCCAGCGGCTCCGCCGGAGGAATGGTGTTCGATCTGACCGGATGCGACGGCCGGAGATCGCGGGACCTCTCTGAAGCGGAGAGTTGTCACCTCTCGTCCAGGCAGGTCTCCTGGCTCGCGGGCGGATATTGCGCCGTGCCCTTCCCGTCGACCAGAGGTCGATCGACAGTGGGCGTCAGCTCTCCGTTCTGCTCGTACCGCTTCAGTCGCTGGTACGGGCCCCGCTTACAGTGGCGCTACCGCGTCGGATTCTCACCGACTTCCCTATTCTCCCGGGACGGGCACCTGGACGAACAATGCTGGACGAAGCCTAACACCGGCGGCCAACGGCAAACAAGCGAGACCGGACGGGCAAGGAGCGAGTCACCATTCACTGGGCGCCGTCGCCGGAAGAGATGTCCTATGGCTGACCAGTGTCCAAGGGGGTGCTGACAAACCAGCGGTTCATCGGTGACGTGATACGGAGGAAGCGCTGCGTAGGCAGTAGCCGATTGCCCCAGCCGCCGTCTTCCGAGCGGAGCTGGATCGCGAACTCGACGCGGCCTCCGCTCACCCGTCGCGCCGTGATCCGGATTGTGCGCTCCTCGTTGCCCTCACCGACGTTGAAGGCGTTGCTGTTCAGCCATCTTCCCGCATCGGATACAGCTGGAAGGAAGCGCCGCCTGGGCAGAATCCGGTCTTGCCACTGACCTTCGGCTGAACGCACCTGAAGCGCGAACTCGAATCTCCCCTGTTGTACGCGTCTGGCCGCGATGCGGACCTCCGGCGCCAGCACCTCAGCCGGCTCGACTGTGACCATCAGCGTGCTGGCCTCACTGCTGAGCGAGCCATCGCTGGCCGATACGTTGAGACTCGTCCTGCCGGGGGCAATCGGCGTGACGCTCAGAACGCCATTGGCAACAGTCGCATCCGCGACATTGGGAGCCAACGACTGCCCAAGCGTGTAGCTCAGAGGGTCGCCATCGGGGTCGCTGAAGTACGTAGCCAGATCGATGCGGGCCGAGTCTTCTCCGACCTTCAGTCGCAGTAACGGCAGCGCCGTCGCTTGCGGCGCCTGGTTTCCGAACTCGATCGTCACGCGATACTGGCGCTGTCGGCTGCCGTCCGGCGAGGTCACGGTGACGCTGATCTGAGCGCCTTCCGACAACATGACCTGGTGCCCATTCGCCACGTCTCCGTCGGTGTCGGCGGGCGCAATCACCAGGGTTGCCTCGTCCTGCGCCGCCGAAGCGGCGACCGTGCTGAGACTGGCGCTGGTCGTGCCGCGGTAGTCCGTCTGGAGCGGGGAGAACGGACCGATATCCACGGAGCTGAGCGACAACGAGGCCAGCCGCGCGTCGATCGCGGCGGGCATGTTGTAGCTGTAGAGCTTGGCGTCCCGCGCGTCCGCGACCCATAACACTGAGAGGTCGGACCAGATTCCACGCCCGTCGCCGTTGCCAGCCTTGAGCAGCGAGCGGAAGCCGAACTCTTCAGACTCCACCCGCTTCAGTTCGCCGTCCTCGATCCGGTACGCGAAGACACGCTTGGCGCCGTCGTCGGAGATCCAGATCGTGACGCCGTCGGACCAAATCCCTCGAGGACTGCGGTTGAGCGGGTCCAGCTCGTACTCCGCCAGCAGCGCGCCGGTGGACAGGTCGTAGACGAACAACGCGTCCTTGACGCTGTCGACCACGTACATCCGCTCACCGTCGGACCAGATTCCACGCGGATCGCGGTTGCGCTCGTCAAGGTCGAGATCGCGGTCGGGGAGCCGCGCGCCGTCCTGGAGCCGATAGGCGAGGAGCTTGTCCTGACCGCTGTCGGCGATCCAGACCGTCTCGCCGTCCGACCAGATGCCATGGGAGAATCGGTTGCGGCTGTCGAGTTCAAACTCGGCGTCTTGGAGCCGATCGCCGGTCAGGAGGTCATAGGCGAATACGCGGTCCGGACCCGTCGTCGAATTTTCCAGCACCCAGATGGTCTGTCCGTCCGACCAGATGCCGGTCGGGTTCTCGTTCTCCGGATCGAGTTCCTCCAGGTCGCGGGTCACGTTCCAGTCGAAATCGGCTTCGGATGGAACCGGCGCCGCAGGTGCGCCACCGCCCCCGCCTCCGCCTCCCCCCCCGGTGTGTTATACACATCTGACGGGGCCGACGCATAGAGAGGTGTTGATCTCGGTGGTCGGCGGTTGATTAAAAAAAAGGGGGGGGGGGGGGGGGGGG
>VXQZ01000055.1:57394-82918 GCA_009838735.1 Chloroflexota bacterium | reverse complement strand
CGGTTGGGCTGCGTGGGAGGATCGCGGTCTGGGCCCCGCATCAAGTGCGGGGCATCGGAGGGGTGGGAGTGAGGGACATCGGAGAGGGTGCGTTGGTGGGGCTGTGGATTGGTGGGAAGGAGAGGTATCGGAGGGGGGGCTTGCTGTCGCTAGGGATTCATTGCTTCGAGCAGCCGGACAAACACTTCGTTGGCTACTGCATGGCCTCTCCTGGTCAGGAGGATTCGACCCTCCTGGCGCTGGGCGAGGGCGTTGTCGACTGCCCAATCGAGGACGGGGCGGATTTGCTGGTAGGCGGGCGGCAAGCTGGTCTCGTCAATGCCTTCCATGAGCCGGAGTCCCGAGGTCAGGGTGTCGATGACGTTCTCCAGGTCGTCTACTCGCTCGGCGCCGGCGATGGCGGGGGAGGGAAGACCCTCGACTTCGTTTGACGTCGAGTGGGCTCCGCGGAGCCGATCGATGTAGGCCTTCGGGCTGCGGACGACGTGGAAGCGGACGCCGTCGATGAAGCCATGCGCGCCCGGTCCGATGGCCGCGTATTCCTGGTTGCGCCAGTAGATCAGGTTGTGCCGGCAGCTGAGGCCGTTGCGGGCGTAGTTGCTGGTCTCGTACTGCTCGAAGCCCGCCTGGACCAGTCGCTCAGCCGTCCAATCGGCGATCTCTGCGACGTGGTCCGGGTTCGCTTCGACGACGCGGCCTGCGGCGACTCTGGCGGCCAGCGGCGTTCCCTCTTCGACGGTTAGCGCATAGCAGGAGATGTGGTCCGGTCCGTCGCCTGACCATTTGAGGACTCGTTCGAGCGTTGATTGCCAGGTCGCGAGCGACTGGCCGGGCAGACCGTAGATCAGGTCGAGATTGACGTTGTCGAAACGTGCGGAGCGAATCTCGGTGAAGGCCGATTCAGCTCTATCGGCGCTGTGGATGCGGTCGAGGAAGAACAGTTCATCGGAGTCGAGCGATTGCACTCCCATCGAGATTCGATTGACTCCGGCCGCCCGATACGTCTGCAGGCGTTCGGGCTGCACACTTTCCGGGTTGGCCTCAAGCGTGATCTCTGCGTCGGCGGAGAGGCTGAAGCTGGACCTCATCGCGTCGAGGATTCGCTCGATTGACTCGCCGGGCAGCAGGCTGGGCGTGCCTCCTCCGATGAAGACGGTCGAGATTTCGCGGCCTTGCAATCGCGGGATCCAGAGTGACAGTTCGGTCAGAGCCGCGGCCTCCCACTCTGTCTGCATGTCTTCGATGCCGGCGTAGGAGTTGAAGTCGCAATACGAGCACTTGACCGTACAAAACGGGACGTGGATGTAGAGCCCGAGCGGCGTGTCTTGCATACGTCGAGTCTATGAGTCTGCCTGAGTGTTGGAACTGATTGCCCGCGTGCGGACTTGCTGACACAGTGGACAGGATCAGATGGTTGGAGGGCGTGGTGCTCAAGACACACGGTTGCGGAACTTTGCGGGCGGCGCATGCCGGCGAGTCGGTGGTATTGGCCGGCTGGGTACACCGACGACGTGATCATGGACAACTTGTCTTTATCGATCTGCGCGACCGCGACGGGATCGTCCAGGTCGTCGTTCGACCGGACGAATATCCCGAGGCCTACGCGACCGCCAATGACGTGCGGGGCGAGTATGTGCTCCGAGTGGCAGGCGAGGTGGTCAAGCGCTCCGAAGCAACGCGCAATCCGAATCTCGACACGGGCGACATTGAGGTCGTGGCGACGTCGGTCGAGGTGCTGAACCCAGCCAAGACGCCGCCGTTCTCGATCAGCGAAGAGGACGACGTCAACGAACTCGTGCGATTGCAGTACCGCTACATCGATCTGCGGCGTCCGGCGATGATCGCGGCGCTCGAACTGCGGCATCGGCTCAACCAGTACATACGCGACTTCATGACGGAGCAGGGGTTCCTGGAAGTCGAGACGCCAATCCTCGTCGCGGCGACGCCCGAGGGCGCGCGCGACTACGTGGTGCCCAGCCGGCTGACGCCGGGCGCCTTTTATGCCTTGCCGCAGGCGCCGCAGCAGTTCAAGCAGTTGCTGATGGTTGCCGGAGTCGAGCGCTACTTCCAGATCGCACGCTGTTTCCGCGACGAGGATCTGCGCGCTGACCGGCAGCCGGAATTCGTTCAGCTCGACCTTGAGTGGTCGTTCTGTGAGGAAGAGGACATCCTGGGCCTGCTGGAAGAGCTGTTCGCCGGTCTGGCCGCCGCGCTTCGGCCCGACCTGACAGTGCCGCGACCGTTTCCTCGGCTGACCTGGCACGAGGCGATGGAGCGCTACGGATCGGACAAGCCGGACCTGCGTTACGGGCTCGAACTGTCCGACTGCTCCGACATCGCCTCGACATCGGGCTTTGGCGTGTTTTCGTCGACGATCGCCAACGGCGGCCGGGTGCGGGGCATTGTCATGCCGGGCGGCGCGTCGCTGTCGCGACGCGAGGTCGATGGCTTCACCGCCCTGGCCAAAACGATGGGCGCGCCCGGGCTGGTCTCGTTGCAGTTCAGCGCCGAGCCGGCCGAGGCGACGGAGGATGACGTCCGCTCGCCCGTGCTGCGCCACCTGGGGATCGAGGACGCTCGCCGGATCGGTGAGCGCTGCGGGGCGTCGGCGGGCGACCTGGTGCTGCTGGCGGCGGGCGACTCGGGGATGGTTTCGACGGTGCTGGATGGGATCCGGCGTGAGCTGGCGCGGCGGCTCGATCTGGTTGATGATTCGATCCTCAACTTTGGTTTCGTGACCGATTTTCCGCTCGTGGAGTGGGACGCAGAGGGTCAGCGCTGGGACGCGCTGCATCATCCGTTCACGGCGCCTCAAACCGAAGACATTGACATGCTGGACAGTGATCCTGCGGAGGTCCGCGCGCGGGCATACGACACGATTTGCAATGGCTTTGAGTTGGGCTCCGGATCGATCCGGATCCACGAGCGTGATCTGCAGATGACGGTATTCGAGCTGCTCGGCGTCGGCGCAGAGGAGGCGCAGCAGCGCTTTGGTCACATGCTCAACGCGTTCGAGTACGGTGCGCCGCCGCATGGCGGTTTCGCCTTCGGGATTGATCGCGTGGCCATGCTGTTGGCCGGCACGGAGAATATCCGCGAGGTGATTGCCTTCCCCAAGACGATGTCGGCGTCGGACCCCATGACCGGCGCGCCGATGGCCATTGCTTCAGAGCAACTGGACGAACTTCATTTGCAGGTCAGCGAGGCCGCCACGCCTGTCGCCCAGTGATAATCTTCGATTGATATGAGGGGCAAGGGCGTTATGGGTGATTACAGGAAGTAGCAGGCTGGAGCCGTGATGGTTGACCGAATCGCGCGAGAGCTCAGAGGCATGGCGGCGCTGAAACTCCTGATCATCGGACTGTTGCTTACTGTCGGGATCGGCCTGGCAGCGTGTGGTGGAGACGATGGGCAGCCGGAACAGGACACCCAGTCGCAAGCCACGCAGCGGGCGGAGCGCGAGGAGGACGGCGAGGCCGAGCAGCAAGAGGTGACGCGACAGGAACGTCAGGCCACGATTCAGCAGGAGCAACAGCAGCAAGCCGGCGCGGCTCAGGCCGAGGCCGGCGATGCTGCGCCAGTCGCCCCTCGCGAACGTGGTGAGTTCCGGATCGCCAGAGCAGAGCCGATCAACCTTGATCCGGCTCAGATCACCGATGTGTCGTCGGCGGTGATTGCGGTCGAGATCTTCGGCGGACTGTTGGTGCTGGATCGCGATCTGCGAATCGCGCCCGACCTGGCGGAATCGGTTCCCAGCCCGACGCTCAATGACGATGGCACCGTCACGTACCGATTCACCATCCGGCGTAACGCGACGTTCCACGACGGCAAGCCGATCAGGGCTCAGGACTTCAAGTGGACGCTCGAGCGCAACCTGCATCCTGAGACGCTGTCACCAACCGCGCCTGATTTCCTCGGCGACATCGTCGGGGCCGCCGAGTATGTCCGCGAGCGGGTTGATGAAGTTGTGGGCATTCAGGTCGTCGACGAGTACACGCTCGACATCACGATTCTCCAGGCGACGCCGGTGTTCCTGTACAAGCTCACGTATCCCACGGCGTACGTGCTCGACCGAGACCAGGTTGAGGCGGATCCTGAGCGCTGGGCGCTCAATCCGAACGGCAGCGGACCGTTCAGGCTGACCGAGTGGCAACTCGGCGAAGGTCTCACGCTGGAACGCTTCGACGACTACCACCTCGAGCCGGCCCAGGTGGCGAAGGTCTCCGTTCGATTCGCCGGCGGATCGGTGGAGCAGTTCGAGAACGACGAACTGGACCAGGCGTTCGTTGGGATCAACGATATTGAGCGGGTGCGCGATCCTGCGAACGAGTTGAACTCGCAATATGTGACGCGATCCGAGCTCTCCATCTTCTACCTCGCATTCAATGTCTCAACGCCGCCGTTCGACGATGTGAACGTCCGGCTCGCGCTGGCACATGCGATCGACAAGACCACGATCACGCAGGAGGTCCAGGCCGACCTGCTGATCCAGGCGCGCCAGATTGTCCCGCCAGGGCTCGCGGCCCACGACGCCGACTATCCCGGCCTCGTCTTCGACCCGGAGCTGGCGCAGGAGTATCTTGCCGCGTCGCGATACGCGGGCACGACGACGCTGGAGGACATCCGCCTGACCATCTCCGGGGCCGGCGCCACGCCGGGACCGAGCATCGAGGCGATCCAGGACATGTGGCGACAGCATCTGGGCCTCGAGGTCGACATCCAGCAGGTCGAGTTCGCCAGCTTCATCTCCGACATCGACCGCGGCCTGTACGGATTCTTCTCGCTGGGCTGGAGCCTCGACTATCCCGATCCGCACAACGTGCTCGATTACAAGTTCTACAGCGCCTCGCTGGGCAACGATGTCCAGCTGGACGATGAGGCGATCGACGCGCTACTGGAAGAGGCTCGTTACTCGTTCGACCAGGAGGTGCGAACGAGCCTCTACCGGCAGGTCGACAACATGCTGGTCGAGCAGGCGATCTGGATTCCGCTGTACTACTCGGTGGCTCACGAGCTGGTCAAGCCGTACGTACAGGACTACGAACCGACGCGAATGGTGATTCCCCACCTGCGCTTCGTCAGCATCGAGGAATAGGGTCGGCGGCGACCTCGACGCCCACTCAATAGTTAGTGGGGGCGATTCATGGCATCAGGCGCTATCCCGCTCCTGATTCGACGAATGCTCCTGGTGCCAATTCTGGTGTTCGCGGTTATGGCGCTGTCGTATGCGCTCACCCATGCCGCACCGGGCGACCCCGTCAAAATCATCGCAGGCGCCCGCGACATCGAGCCGGAGCGCGCTCAGCAGATCCGTGAAGAATTCGGACTTGAAGGCAACTACGTTGAACGATTCGCTCGGTACGTCTGGGGCGTTGTGTCTCGCGGGGATCTTGGGCCGTCGTACTACTACCGGTCGCCGGTGCGATCAGTGCAGGAGCTGCTTGGCGAACGAATCTGGGTCTCTGCGCAGATCAATCTGATTGTCATGGGCCTGGTCTTCGGCCTGGGAATCCCATTAGGGGTGTATGCAGCCGTTCACCGCGGGCGTTGGCAAGATCCCGCGTTGATCGCCGCGCTCAAGGTCTTCGATTCCATCCCCTCGCCGATCTTCATCGTGTTGATCGCCGTCCTGATGGTGAACGGGCTCGCTGGTTTCTTCAACTTCCTGGGCTTCAATGTGCCCAACGTGTGGACGCCCGGCGACCCGGCCTCGTACATCATTCCCGTGCTGGCGTTGACGTTGCCGTCGATCGGAGGCATGGCGCGATTTGTCCGAGTCAGCGCGCTTTCCACGATGGATGATGACTACGTGCGAACGGCCAGAGCCAAAGGGCTGACCGAGCGGAGCATCCTGTACGGCCACGTTTTGCGAAACGCGATGCTGCCGTTGTCCACGGTGTTCGGACTCTCAATCGTGGGAATCATCGGGGGTTCGATCATCATTGAAACCGCATATGGCGTCCCCGGCGTCGGCCAGTTTGTATTCCAGTCGATCACGCAACGGGACTTCAACGTCATCCTCGGTTTCACCCTGTTGACCGCCACACTGTTCATCGTCGTCAATGCTCTGATTGATGTGCTCTACATCTTTATCGATCCGCGTATCCGCTTCACGGCCCGATTCTCATGACGACCAGAGCTGAGGTTCAGCCGCAGTGGGCAATGCCCGAGAAGTCGGAGTCCCCGTGGATGCGTGCACTGCGCGCCATTCTGCGCAAGAAGATCGCGGTTGTCTGCATTGCCGTGATCATCGTGCTCTACGGGGCTGGGGCCTACACCATGCTCGACGCGTTCGGCGTCGACATTGGTCTGCAGGACCCTACTCAGTCCAATCTGAGTCAGCGGCGCTCGATCAGGGCGGTGGATGGAACGCCGGAGTCGCTCGGCGCATTCACCCAACGACTCGACGTCGAGATCGCGACGATTACGGAGCTCAATCCCGAGATCGTTGACGAATACGGACCGCTGACTACCGAGACGATTCTGCCTGCTCGAACGGAACTGGTCCTGAGTGAGGATGAGACCCTGCAAGGTCCATCTTCGCGGCATTGGTTCGGTACCGACCGAAATGGGCGCGATGCCTTCGCACGGGCGATGTTCTCGCTTCGCACGACGCTGATTATCAGCGTGATCTCTGTTTTGTTCGGGAACCTCTTTCTTGGTTTGGGTCTTGGATTGCTGGCCGGTTATCGAGGAGGGCTGGTCGATCAGATCATCATGCGCATCGGCGATGTCATGCTGGCAATGCCGGGTCTGTTGTTCCTGATCGTGATCGTCGCAGTGTTTCGGGATCAGTGGGAGGAGTGGTTCCGGACCATTGAGGATGCGACCGGCATGGGCTGGTTGATCGCGCAGGGAGTTGACGATTACGTGTTGATCGTGTTCGCTACCTCGCTCGTCGGCTGGGCCGGATCGGCGAGGTTCTATCGCGCGCAGGTGCTGGCGCTTCGAGAGTCGGACTACATTCTGGCGGCCGAGACCATCGGTGCACGAACGCCGCGAGTGCTGATCAGGCATTTGTTTCCAGGAATCCTGCCCTGGTTCATTGTCGGCTTCAGCGCCTCACTCGGCGAGATCGCCGGGGCGGAGGTTGTTCTGACCTGGCTCGGCATCGGCATCACGCCGCCGACTCCGTCATTCGGCATCATGGTCGAGAATGCGGGCGGACGCACGACATTCCTGCTCTATCCCTGGTTGCTGCTCGCGCCGTTCTTCTTTCTCCTGGCGCTGATGCTCGCGTTCAACCTGCTGGGGGACGCGATTAACGATGTGCTCAATCCTCGCGGGCGATAGCTGGATGCGCTGATATGCTCAGCCGCAGCTATGCCCGAGTCCCTGGTCCATGAAGGTTGACTGATGAAAGTTTCCTCTGAACGCATCCCCGAGGCGCAGATGCTGCTCGAAATCGAGCTCGATGACGCCCGAGTCAAGAAGTCGCTCGACCAGGCCGCCCGGCGTCTCTCGCAGCGCTTCCGCATCCCCGGCTTTCGCCAGGGCAAGGCGCCCCGCCGCGTCGTCGAGAGCGCGCTCGGCGCCGACATGGTGTTCGAAGAGGCGGCCGAGCGGTTGATTCCGCAGGCGCTGACCGAGGCGCTTGAGCAGGAGGAACTCGATCCGGTTGCGCAGCCCAGCATCGAAATCACCGGTCGAGAGCCGGTCACCTTCACCGCCACGGTTCCCCTCACGCCCGAAGTCGAACTGGGCGATTACCGGAGCATCTCGATCGCCAAGCCGGAGAGTGAGTTCTCCGAGGAAATGGTTGAAGAGCGGCTGCTGGAGCTTCGCCGACAACATGCGCTCCTGGAACCGGTTGAGCGCGAGCCCGAACTCGATGATCGAGTCACCGCCGATGTGCGCGCTGAAGTCGATGGCGAGCAGATCCTGGATCAGCCTGGCGCAGAGTTTCATCTCCGCGAAGGCGCCGTGATTGGCGTGCCCGGATTGAGCGAGAAGCTGGTCGGCGTGGCGGTTGGTGAAGAACACACGATTCCGATCGATGTGGACGACGACTGGGATGACGAGGAGGTCGCCGGCAAGACCGTGGTCTTCACCGTCACGATTCACGACGTCAAGTCGGAGGAACTGCCGGAGGCGGACGACGATTTCGCGATGGAGGTCTCGGAAGAGTTCGAGACGTTCTCTGAGCTACGCGAGCGTGTGGAGTCGGGACTTCGGGAGCAGACCGAACGGCAAGCGGACGAACAGTTCAGCCAGGCAGTGATGCAGGCTGCTGTGGACCGCGCCACCCTCGAGTATCCGCCGGCGCTGGTCGAGCATGAGATCGAGCACATGCGACAGGACTTTGCCCGCCAGATGGGACAGGATCCGGCGACGTTCCTACGCGACGGCGGCGAGCAGGGCGAACAGCTGATGGCCAGTTTCCGCACACAGGCCAATGAGCGAGTAATCAACACGCTGGTGCTGCAGAACATCAGCGAGGCCGAGGACATCCAGGTGCTGGATGAAGAAATCACCGCCGACCTCGAGCAAATGCTCGCCGGCATGCCGACACAGGATCCCGAGCAAACCGGGCAGATGCTCGAAGACGAGGGCATCCGCGCCAACGTCCAGGCGCGACTCGTGCGCGAGCGGACCGTCGAGCGTCTGCAACAGATCGCCCTGACGAATCACGCTGCGGGCGTCTCTGATGACGTAATCGAAGAGGAAGACGAACTGCCCGAGGAAGAAGAGGAAGACCCCACAGAGGTGACTGAGGAAATCGCTGAAGAAGAAGCGCAGGCCGACGAATAATCGCCGCTGATATGCCAGCGACTTCTGTCCGCTGATGTGTGCTGCGTAACCGTGCGTTTACGAATCGTGATTACACTTAACCCGCGAAGGAGGGTTCCATGACCCTGACCCGACCCAGCGACATCATCCCGATGGTGGTCGAGACGACCAACCGCGGCGAACGCGCATACGATATCTACTCCCTGCTCCTGCGTGAGCGCATCATTTTCCTGGGCACGCCGATCGACGATCAAATCGCGAACGTGATCGTCGCGCAGCTGCTCTACCTCGACCGTGAGGACCCGGACCGCGACATCCAGTTGTACGTCAACTCTCCCGGCGGCGTGATCACCGCCGGTCTGGCGATCTACGACACGATGCAGCTGATCAAGGCAGACGTATCCACGATCTGTGTGGGCATGTCAGCCTCGATGGGCACGGTGCTGCTCTCGGCCGGGGCGTCGGGCAAGCGCTTCGCGCTACCGCACGCCACGATTCACATGCACCAGGCGCTGGGTGGCGCGCGCGGTCAGGCGTCGGACATTGAGATTGCCGCCCGCGAGATCCTGCGCAACAACGAGACGATCCGGGAGATTCTCGCCAAACACACCGGACAACCACTCGACCGCATTGCGGCCGACACCGATCGCGACTTCTACCTCGACGCCGAACAGGCCCAGGAATACGGTCTGGTGGATTCCGTTCTCTCCAGCGAAGTCGCCGGAGATGCAGCCGCAGCCGCAGGCGCGTAGCATCTGGACAACCGGCCGGCTCACGTGACTGACGTGCTAGCGAAGGGCATGAGCTGATGAGCAGTGCGCATGGAGGCGGTCGCAGTCAGTATCACTGTTCGTTCTGCATGAAGGACCAGGCTCAGGTGAGACGCCTCGTCGCCGGACCGGGCGGCGTGTACATCTGCAACGAATGCGTCGAGGCCTGCCGCGCGGTCATTCAGGACGAGCAACTCAATTCCGGTCCGCCGCAGCCGCAGGCCGCAGCCAGCCCCCCGCAGACGTTGCCGCCGCTGGGAATCTACGACCGGCTGTGCGAGCACGTCGTCGGCCAGGACGAGGCCAAGCGCGTCCTCGCTGTCGCCGTCTACAACCACTACAAGCGAATCAACACCGTCGTTGACCCCGAGGATGAAGTCGAACTCGAGAAAAGCAACATTCTGCTCGTCGGTCCAACCGGCTCGGGCAAGACCCTGCTCGCCTCGACGCTGGCCCGAATTCTCGACGTGCCATTTTCAATCGCCGACGCGACCGCGCTGACCGAGGCCGGCTACGTCGGTGAGGACGTCGAGAACATCCTGCTTCACCTGATTCAGGCGGCCGACTTCGACATCGCCCGCGCCGAGCGCGGGATCATCTATATCGACGAAATCGACAAGATCGCTCGTAAGGCGGACAACCCGTCGATCACCCGCGACGTCTCCGGTGAAGGCGTCCAACAGGCATTGCTCAAGATCATCGAGGGGACAGTCGCCTCCGTGCCGCCGCAGGGCGGCCGCAAGCATCCCCACCAGGAATTCCTCCAGATCGACACCAGCAAGATTCTCTTTATCTGCGGCGGCGCCTTCGAGGGTCTCGACCAGGTCATCGACCGCCGCGTCACGACCGGGATTCGCAACATCGGCTTCGGCTCGGCCAAACGATCGGCCGAGGACCGCGACCATCTCCTGCACCATCTCAGCCACGACGACTTGCAAAAGTACGGTCTGATCCCCGAATTCGTTGGTCGGCTTCCCGTGGTGGTCACGCTCGACCAACTCGACCAGGCCTCGCTGGTCCGCATCCTGACCGAGCCCAAGAACGCGCTGGTGCGCCAGTACGAGCGCTTCTTCGACATGGACGGCGTCGAACTCAGCTTCACGCCGGAGGCGTTGGAGTCGATTGCCGAACAAGCAATCGCCGAGGCGACCGGCGCGCGCGGTCTGCGCACCGTCGTCGAGGATCTCCTGCTGGACGTGATGTTCGAAGTTCCCGGCCGGCCCGAGGTCAAGAAGTGCGTCGTCAACGCCGACACTGTCCGGCGCGGCGAGCGTCCCTTGCTGCTCAACGACCAGGGGCTGGCGGTCGAGTACGAGGCAATCCGTCGCCGCGACGGACGATTGGCGACCCGCCAGGAAAGCGCCTGATGTCGCGCGCCGCCGCGCCGGTCAGCTCCCGCCGCGTGCGGG
The DNA here is from genome assembly GCA_009838735.1 of Chloroflexota bacterium. GTDB lineage: Bacteria > Chloroflexota > Dehalococcoidia > Bin125 > Bin125 > Bin125. The sequence goes on along the minus strand of VXQZ01000055.1, from coordinate 72,009 downwards.
TCGATGAACTCCTGGTCCAGCGAGGCGACGCCCAAGACCTCACCACCGCCCGAGCATTGGTCATGTCCGGCCGCGTGCATGGCGCCGGCCGTCGCTACACGCAAGCGGGACTCCAGATACCCGGTGACACTGAGTTGCGCGTCAAGGCGACTCGGGAGTACGCGTCCCGCGGCGGCGAGAAGCTGATCGCCCCGCTCGACGAATGGCCGATTCCGGTCCAGGATCGCATCTGCCTGGACGTTGGAGCGTCTACGGGTGGGTTCACCGACGTCCTGCTCAGGCGCGGCGCCGAGCGGGTCTATGCGGTCGACGCTGGCTACGGACAGCTTGCCGAGTCGTTGCGTCACGACCAGCGTGTTGTGTCGCTCGAGCGCACGCACATCTGCGAACTTCCGACGCTGTCCGAATCGCCCAACCTGGCGACCATCGATGTCTCCTTCATTGGCCTGCAACAGGTGCTGCCGTGCGTCGCCGAGGCAGTATCGCCCGGTGCCGATGTGGTCGCGCTGGTCAAGCCACAGTTCGAGGCGCCGCCGTCGGATGTCGACGAGCGCGGCGTGGTCCGCGACCGGCTCGTGCAAGGCCGGGCATTGAGCAGCGTGGTCTCCTGGGCCGTCGAGCATCATTGGCGGATTGGCGGCGTGCTCAAGTCTCCCCTGGCTGGACCGGCCGGCAATTGCGAGTGGTTCGTCTGGCTTCGTACACCGTGACTGAAATCAAGTGCGTCGGGATCTACTACCATCCGCGTCTCGACGAGGCGCGCGCCGCCGCCGATGACCTGGCAGCCGACCTGAACAAGCGCGGCGTCGATGTCTGGACCTCAATGCCGTGGGAACCGGAGCAATCGACCGAGCATCTGCCGCGCACGGATCTGCTGATCTGCCTCGGCGGCGACGGCACCATTCTCAGGGCGGCGCGCGCGAGCGCCGGCCACGATTGTCTGATTCTGGGCGTCGACCTCGGCCGCCAGGCGTTCCTCACTGAACTGTTGCCCGAACAGCTTGACGAGCACATTCCCGACCTGTTCGACGGGAACTTCATGATCGAGGATCGGACGATGCTCGAAGCTCGTCCGATCGGCGTTGACGGAGAGTCGCCCGGCAAGCTCTCGGCGTTGAATGACGTCATGATCGGTCGCGGCAGCCTGGGCCAGCCTGCCTACATCGCGGTCTGGGTCGGCGGCGATCTGGTCGGAGTCGTGCGCGCCGATGCAGTGGTCGTCGCTTCGGCGACAGGCAGTACCGGCTACTCGTTGTCGGCCGGCGGACCGATTCTGCATCCTCAGGCGCGAAACGTCGTGCTGACCCCGGTTGCGCCGCACCTGGCGCAGGCCGCTCCCATGGTCCTCCCCGGCGACGCGGTGATCGAGCTGCGCCTGGGCCGGGAACATCCCGGCTCGCTTTCCGTGGACGGCCAACGGCCGTTCGCGCTTCATCCTGGGGGCGGGGTCGAGGTTCGGCGCAGCGAGTCGTTGGCCCGGCTGGTCCGGTTCGGTGAGCGTCCCTTCTTCGCGCAACTCGGCCGACGCCTCGCCTGGCTCGATGAACGCCGGATCGAGGCCGTGTCGCGCACCGGCGTTGAAGCGTTCGACCAGAAGACGGCCGATCCCTCATAGTGTTCAACCGCAGGCACCGGTGATTCCGATAAGATGAACATGTGCTCCAACGAGCACGTCTTTCGTTATCGGCATCAGGAGATCCACGTTGCTGACCGGCCTGCATCTGCGTGACTTCGCGCTGGCCGACCGGGTCGAGCTCGATCTGCAGCCCGGATTCACCGTGATCACCGGCGAAACCGGCGCCGGCAAGAGCGTGTTGATCCAGGCGCTCACATTCGCGCTGGGTTCGTTGGCAGACGCCGAAATGATCCGGCCAGGCGCCGACGCCACCGAAGTTGAGGCAATGTTCGATCTCGCCAACAGCGAGGCGTATGGACCGGTCGCCAGGCAGCTGTCGGACGCCGATATTCCCTTCGAGGGAGAACTGATCGTCAGGCGCACATTGACCCGTCCACGGGACGGCTCGCAGCGGCTCGGCGGCCGGCTGCGCATCAATGATCGGGCGGCAACCGTCGGTGTGCTGCGCGAGTTGGCGCCGTTGCTCGCCGACATTCACGGACAGCAGGAACATCTCTCGTTGCTCCGGCCGCAGCAGCAACTCGACCTGCTCGACCGGTTCGCCGGCGTCGAGCATCAGCGGGACGCAGTTTCCGCCATGGTCCGACGTTTGCGAATGCTGGACCGCCAGCTGATCGATCTCTCACAGTCCGAACGCGAACGGATCAGACGTGTCGCGCTGTTGCGGCATGAGGCGTCCGAGATCGACGCGGCCGGCCTGCAGTCCGGCGAAGAGGCGTCCTTGCTCGGTCAGCATCGTCGATTGGTCAATGCTCAACGCCTGGCACTCGAGGCTGCAGATGCGATCGCCTCGTTGCAGGAAGACTCGCTCGGTCATGCGCTCGGCGCTATCCGCCGTATCGCGGAGCTCGATGACACGGCCTCGCCGATTTGCGATGCGATCGAAGGAGCCGCCGAGCAGTCGGCAGAAGCGCTCCGCTCGTTGCGCATCTACGCCGACGAGGTAGAGATCGACCCTCAGCGGTTGTCCGAGGTCGAGGCGAGAATCGCACTGCTGGGCGACATGAAGCGCCGCTGGGGCGACACGATTGAGGAAGTGATCGCCTATGGCGAGCGGGCCAGGTCAGAAGCTGATCGACTTGAACAGGAGTCGGCCGATAGCGAAGAGCTGTCGGCCGAAGCCGAGCGTCTGGCGGACGATCTGGCAGCCGCGACCGCCGATCTCAGTCAGCGCCGACAAGAAGCAGCGCTGCGTCTCTGTGAGGCGGTGGCGCGCGAGTGCGACGGTCTGCGCCTTCCTGGCGCCAACATCGAATTTCGTTTCGAGTCGAATGAACCGGCTCCGGGAGAGCGAGCGCTCCAGATCGATGACCAGCCGGTTGGCTTCGACCAGAACGGCATTGACCAGGTGGAGTTACTCGTCTCATTCAATCCCGAATCCCCGCCGCGTCCGTTGCAACGGGTTGCGTCGGGCGGCGAGACCGCCCGTCTGACGCTGGCAATCAAGGCCGTTCTGGGCGAAAGTGATGTCGTGCCGCTGATGGTCTTCGACGAGATCGACGTTGGTCTGGGCGGACGCAGCGGCGGAATGATCGGCGAGCGACTCGCTCGCCTGGGAGAGCATCGGCAAGTGATCTGCATCACCCATTTGCCCCAGGTTGCTGCACGGGCACAGGATCACATCACAGTGAGCAAGGCGGCAGTGGATGATAGAACCAGCGTGGACGTGATGATGTTGTCGGAACGAGACCGCATCATCGAACTGGCCGAAATGCTGGGCGGACGGACCAACGCCAACCTGGCCAGCGCCAGCGATTTGCTGCACCCTGCGGTCGCGTCATGACCTCTGAAACCGTCGGCCCGACCCCTGCGGCGACAATGCGCCAGCGCGCCTCCGAGATTCACGCGCTCGAAGACATCGGTGTCGATATCGGTTCGCCGGTTCAAGCGCCGCTTGCTGCCGAGAAGGCCGTCGTCGGTGACGCTTCGGAAATCCATCGGCTGATCCAGTACTGGTTCGAGGCAACAGGCGATGTGTTGCCGCGCACCGAGGGAGAAATCTACGAGACGATTCGCGACTTCGTCGTCGTTCGCGATCCGAGCAGCGATCGATTGCTGGCTGCTGGCGCATTGCACGTGGAATGGCGCGATCTGGCCGAAATCAAGTCGCTGGTTGTCGATCCGAGCACACAGGGCAAAGGGCTGGGACGCATCGTCGTCGATGCCTGTCTCGACGAAGCGGTTGGCATGGGTCTCAAGACCGTCTTCGCGCTGACCACCACTCCGGCATTCTTCGAGCGGCTGGGATTTCGCATCTCCGGCGTCTCCGCCTTCCCGCGCAAGGTCTGGAACGAGTGCTTCCGCTGTCCCAAGTACAACGCCTGCGACGAGATCGCCGTCACCATTGACTTGCGCGACCGACTCGACATGAAGTCCCGTCTCCCTGGGGGAGAGGGTTAGGGTGAGGGCCAATGCGCGAGGCGCATGAGTCGCTCCTGGAGACCGTGCTCTCTTCCGAGCAGGTATTCGATGGTCAGCGCATCAACGTCCGAGTTGACGAAGTCGCGATGGCCAACGGCCGCCGGGCCACACGGGAAGTCGTCGAGCATCCCGACGCGGTCGTAATCCTCGCAATCCGTGACGATGGCGACATCGCCTTCGTTCGTCAATGGCGGCATCCGACCGGTCGTCCGCTGCTGGAACTCCCGGCTGGCCGTGTCGATCCCGGCGAGTCCCCTGAAGACACTGCCCGACGCGAGCTGCGCGAGGAGGTCGGGCTTGACCCTGGCCGCCTCGACTTCGCCCGCGGCTTCTTCGTCGCGCCGGGCTTCGCCGACGAGTTTCTGCACGGCTACATCGCGAGAGAGTGCGTCGAATCACCGCTTGAGGCGGACGAAGATGAGGAACTGATCGTCGAATGGAAGCCGTTGGGCGAGGCGATCGACCTGGTCGAAGCCGGAGAGATCATCGACGCCAAGTCGGTCATTCTGATCCAGTACCTGGCGCTGGAAGCGGTGGGTCCCCTGGGACGCAAGATCGTCCGTCACTATCGAGGGCAGGAGTGAGCTTGCCGCTCAAATGACTACCGCCCAGTGTCGTTTGGTGCGAAACTGAGCGTTGCATCCGCCATGCTCTTGCGACGGGGAGACAGCACGATGTTGCAGCACGATGTACTGATTGTCGGTTCAGGTCTGGCGGGCATGCGAGCCGCGCTGGAGGTTTCGAGCGATCCTACGCTCGACGTGGCGATCCTTTCCAAGGTCCATCCGCTGCGCTCCCACTCCGGCGCTGCCCAGGGCGGAATCGCCGCCTCGCTGGGCAACTCGGCCGAGGACTCCTGGGACCTGCACATGTTCGACACCGTCAAGGGTGGCGATTACCTCGTCGACCAGGACGCCGCCGAAGTGCTGACTCGCGAGGGCCCGGAAAACATCTTCGAACTCGAGCACATGGGCTGCGCCTTCTCTCGCGACGATGAGGGTCGCGTCGCTCAGCGTCGGTTCGGCGGACACACTGCTCCGCGCGCCTGCTACGCCGCCGACCGCACCGGACACGCCGTGCTGACCGTGCTGTTCGAGCAGCTCCTGCGCCGAGGCGTCAAGGTCTACTCCGAGTGGTACGCGCTCGACCTCGTCGTCAAGGACAACGTCTGCCAGGGTCTCGTCGCTTACGACATCCTTTCCGGCCAGATCGAGGCGATCTCGGCGAAGGCCGTGATGTTCGGCACCGGCGGCTACGGCCGCGCGTTCCGCGTCACGACCAACGCCTTCGCGTCGACGGGCGACGGCGTCGTCATGGCCTACCGCGCCGGCATTCCCCTGGAGGACATGGAGTTCGTTCAGTTCCATCCGACGGGGCTGCAGGGCTCCGGCATCCTGCTCTCCGAGGCCGCCCGCGGCGAGGGGGCGCACATCGTCAACTCCGACGGATTCCGCTTCATGGAAAACTACGCCCCCGGCCGGATGGAGCTCGCCCCCCGCGATATCGTCGCCCGGGCCGAACAGTCCGAGATTGAGGCCGGACGCGGCGTCACCGCACTGCGCGATTCGGTCTTCATGGACCTCCGTCCAATCGGCGAGGAACGGATCCGCTATGCGTTGCCGTCGGTGCTGCATCTCGCCCGCGACTTTGCCGGCATCGATCCGCTCGATGCGCCGGTCCCGATTCAGCCCACTGCGCACTACTCAATGGGCGGCATTCCCTGCGACATCAACGGCCAGGTGCGAGTCAAGGACGTCGATGGCGCCCCCGAGATCACCGGGTTCTTCGCCGCCGGCGAAGCCTCGTGCGTCTCGGTGCACGGAGCCAACCGGCTCGGCACCAACTCGCTGCTCGAAGCCGTCGTCATGGGACGCCGTGCGGGCCGCGGCATTCTCGACGCGGTTCACGACCTCGAGCCGACCAGTATCGACGAAGGTGACATGGCCAACGCGGTCGGCGAGGTCGATCACTTCCTCAGCGCTGACGGCTCCCAGAAAGTCGGCCAGATCCGCGCGGAGCTGCGAGACACGATGATGGACAAGTGCGGCGTCTTCCGCGACGACGCCGAGCTCAAGGAGTGTCTCTCCGAGGTCAAGGACTATCAGGAGCGCTTCAGGAACGTGTCGATCGACGACCACGGTTCGACCTTCAACACCGACCTGCTCGACGCCATCGAGCTCGGACACATGCTCGAGTATTCGGAAGTGATCACCGTCGGAGCGATCGCGCGGCAAGAGTCTCGCGGCGGCCACGCGCGTCGAGACTTCCCCGATCGCGACGACGAGAACTGGCATCGCCACACGCTCGCTTATCGACCGCAGGACGGCGAGGACGGGCCGCGCCTCGAGTACTGCGAGGTCAACATGGAACCGAAATTCCGCGAACCATTCCCGCTCCAGGAGCGAACCTACTAGAACCATCCGGACAAATCTGGACAGATCTGGACAAACCTGAACACCTAGAACCGCGAAACCAAGCGCAGAACAGGCGAAACCCCATGGCCCAGCAGGAATTAATCATTCAGCGCTACAACCCCGACACGGACGAGTCCTACGAGGAATCGTTCAACGTCGACGTCCAGCCCGGCCAAACCGTGCTGGACAGCCTCAACGCGATTAAGTGGGAGCAAGACGGCACACTCTCCTTCCGCATGTCCTGCCGTCACGCCATCTGCGGTTCCTGCGCGATGAAGGTCAATGGGCAATCGATGCTCTCTTGCCAGACGCAGGTGGACGCCGCCGCCGAACGCGGTGATCCGATCACGGTCGGGCCGCAGGGCAACCAGAATGTGATCAAAGACCTCGTGGTCGATGTCGAGAAATTCCTGCACCAGTTCGAACGGGCCGAGACCTGGTTGGAACCGTACGAGGATCAGGAGCCGCCGGAGCGCGAGTATCGGCAGAAGGTCGAGGAGTTCGACCACTGGTCGCACGCTTCGACCTGTATCCATTGCGGCGCCTGCTACTCCGACTGCACCGTCGCCGCCGTTGACGAGAATTTCCTCGGTCCGGCCGCGCTGGCCAAGGCCTACCGCTTCGTCATGGACAGTCGTGACGCGAAGCGCGAAGAGCGGCTCCAGTTCCTCTCCGAGGAGCAGGGCGGAATCTGGGATTGCACGCGCTGCTACATGTGCGTCCAGGCCTGCCCCAAGGACGTCCTCCCGATGGACGCGATCATGGAGTTGCGCACGCTCGCGATCGAGGCCGGTCACGTCAACAACCACGGTGTGCGCCACCACAAGGGATTCATGTCCGGCGTGCGCAAGCGCGGCCGTCTCGACGAGATGATGCTGCCGGTGCAATCGGTCGGCATCGGTCGCCTCCTGACTGGCAACCTCGCCGCGCACAAGGAGATGATGGACTACACGCCCGGTGCGATCCGGCTGTTGAAGTCGCGCAAGCTGCTGACCATCGCCCAGCGCCACGGCGCCAACGCCGAAGGGCGCGAGCAGATCGAGCGCATCTTTGAAGAGGTCGAGGCCGAGAAGCATCACCATGACGTCGATGCAGAGGCCTTCGGCGCCGAGTTTGAAACCGCAATCGGCGGACACTAGATCACTCAGCAGAATCAGCGAGCCATCTACCTGAGCGGGGACAGGGCTCACGAGCGGAAGAGCGGACCATCATGAGCAAGTACGCATTCTGGCCCGGTTGTGTCGCGCAGGGCGCGGCGCCGGAGTTGTACACGTCGACGCTCGCAGTCGCCGAACACCTGGGCATGGACCTGGTCGAGCTTGAGGCCGCCGCCTGCACGGGGGCCGGGATCATCTCCGACGGGGAACCGTACCTCCAGGATGTGCTCAACGCCCGGACGATGGCGATGTCGGAACAGATGGACCTGCCGCTGATGGATATCTGCTCCACGTGCGTCGGCGTTCACCGCCTCGCAGCCGAGAAGTTCCGCGACGTCGACTACCGGATCCGGATCAACCATCATCTCGCGCCGGAGGGTCTCGAGTACCGCGGTACCGTCGATCCCCGACACTTGCTCTGGATCCTGCTCGAGGATGTTGGCATCGACAAGATCAACTCGATGGTCAAGCGGCCGCTTGAGGAGCTCAACCTGGGACCGTTCTACGGCTGCTACCTCGTGCGTCCCGAACGCACCCTTGAGTTCGATACGCATCCGACCAGGCGCGACAGCCTGGAGCAGCTGATCGAGGTCCTCGGCGCGACCAGCATCACCTACGACGGGATGACCAAGTGTTGCGGCTTCCCGATTCTGACGATGAACAAGCAGAACTCACTGACGATGGCCGGCACGCACCTGGACGAGGCTCAGTCCAAGGGCGCCGACGCGCTGGTCACTCCCTGCCCGCTCTGTCACCTCAATCTCGACGCCCAGCAGCCCGACGCGGCCAAGGTGATCGACCGCAATCTCAACCTGCCGATCCTGCACGTACCGCAGCTGCTCGGTCTGGCAATGGGTCTGGAGCCGGAAACGCTGGGCCTCACTCGCCACGTCGTCGACACGAACCGCCTGCTCAACAAGATCGGCGCCTAGGGCCACCCTGTTCCGGGAAGCGGAAGCGCCCCCGCCGGATAACCGGACGGGGGCGCGACACAGGCAATGGGAGGGTGGCCAGTCGGAGAGACAACCGATGTCTCCCATGCGGACATCGGTGGGCGGGCGGGGTGACAGTTTCTACCGTCTGACCTCACTGACCCTCCGATAGATCAGACGACGGCCAGTCCGAAAAGGTTCCCGCAGAGCCAAAGTCTCTATGCGCCGGCGCTGGTTCCGCGCAGTCTCGGGTCGAGGATGTCGCGAATTGCGTCGCCGAAGAGGTTGAAGGCGAGCACGATGAGCGTGATCGCAATCCCCGGGGTCAAGGCGAGCCACGGCCATCGGGTCAGCTGACCCCGCTGCGTGGCCTCGAAGAGGATGAATCCCCAGGTCGGATTTTCGGCCGAGTTTGCGCCCAAGGCGAGGAACGAGAGCGCTGCCTCTGCCAGGATCGTCCCACCGATCGTTACGGTCGCCAAGACCATAATCGGCGCGACGATGTTGGGCATGATGTGTCGCAGCACGATCCGCGGCGAGGACGCGCCAATCGTGCGAGCCGCTTCGATGTATGTGAATTCCTTAAGCGACAACACCGTTCCGCGGATCACCCGTTGGGTGCCGGGCACGAGGAAGATGACAATGACGAACACCACCGTCCCAATGCCGGGCGACATCATCGTCACCAGGACCATCATCAAGACCAGCGGAGGCAGGGCCTGCATCGCGTCCGAGACTCGCTGCACGCCCAAGTCCCAGAAACCTCCCACGTAGGCGGAGACGGTGCCAATCAGGGTGCCGATTGCGATCCCCAGTCCCGTCGCGGCCAGGCCAATGATCATCGCGGTACGAGCGCCGTAGATGATGCGCGTAAAGATGTCTCGGCCAAGCGAGTCGGTGCCCGCGATGTGGCTCCATGATGGCCCTGCGAGCTTGTTGACGACGTTGGTTGCTTCGGCCTCGTAGGGCGCGAACCCGGGCACGATCGTCTCGCCGGCAACATTGATGTCCTGGCCGAACAGCGCCGTTACGAGCAGGATGAAAATTATCACTGCGCCGATCGCGCCGAGAGGACGCTGCCGTGCCATGCGCAGCAACCGCCGCGTGCGGCTTGGTCCGCCCGGGACCGGGAGATCAACTTCAGAGACGACGTCCGCAGCAGTGGTCACGTGCCGTACTCCCTAGCTGTACCGGATGCGCGGGTCGATTGCGGCGTAGCTCAGGTCAACCAGGAGGTTGATGAAGACGACGCCAAGGCCAATCACAACGGTGATTCCCACGACCTCGTTGAAGTCGGCGAGACGGATTGAGCTGACCAGCAGCGCGCCCACGCCGTTGACTCGGAAGATGTACTCGACGATGACCGCACCGCTAATCAGGAAGGCAAACTGGTTGCCGAAGATCGTCAGCACGGGAATGAACGAGTTGCGCAGCACGTGGCGTATCACGATCGATCGCTCATTCAGTCCCTTGGCCCTTGCCGTGCGCACATAGTCCTCGTGGATGATTTCCAGAACCTGCGAACGCTGCATCCGCATCAACGTGGCCATCAACGAGACCGAGAGCACGGATGCCGGGGCAAGCATGCTCAAGAGGTTTTGGCCAACATCTTCCCAGATGTAGGGCGAGTCGATCGTCGCCAGGGAGATATCAAGCCAGCCTGCGACAAATGACACCACGACGATGGCCAGGAAGAAGTTCGGGATCGCCAGACCAAGGATCGTAAACAGACGGCCAGAATAATCCGCCATCGAATTCTGCCGAACTGCGGAGATCACCCCCACGGGAATGGCGATTAGCAGGGCTAACGCACTGGCAATGATCACCAACTCAATGCTGCGAGGTATCCGAACCTTGATGTCATTGAGCACCGGTTCGCTCGAAACGAATGAACGCCCGAGATCACCTTGCAATGCATTCAGCAGCCACTCGCCGTAGCGCTCAAGCGTGGGCTTGTCGAGTCCGAGCTCCTTGTTGTACTGCTCAATCAAATCGCTCGTGATGGTGGCGCCTTGCGGGCTCTGTGATAGCAATCGCTCAGCGGTGCTACCCGGGAACGCATTGACCAGCATGAACGCGACGAAGGAGAGGATGAAGACGACGACGACCACACCGATCAGACGGCGGACGATATAGCCGGACATCGCGTCCTCCAACGGCTGGCCCGATTGTCAGGCCAGCCCAGTTGCATCTAGGGGCTCAGAACTCGACCAGGCCGCAAGCGCAACCTACAGGTTCTTCCAGATGCGCTCCGTGTTGGTGGCGCCCCAGCCTGGGTTCCACGCGTTGTAGGTGTCGATTTCGTTGAACAGGTAGCCGCGCCGACCGGCAATCCGGTACGGATTGACGGCGAAGATGCGCCACATGTTCTCGAGCTCGCGCACGCGAATCTTCTCGAGAATCTCGGAGCGCTTGTCGACATCCAGTTCCTGGCGCTGATCGAGGCACCACTGGTCCACGTCGGGCTCGGAAATGCCGTAGTAGTTGCCGGGGCTGTCGGTGTGCAGCTTGCCGTAGGCCAGACCGTCGGCGTCCATCTCGGCGCCGATCAGCCAGGTGAACAGCGTGTCCTCGTACTCGCGTGTCACGAGTCGGGCAATCCAGCTTTCGATGTCGATCTGGAAGTGCTCGACCGTCACGCCAAGGTTGGTCCGCCACTGGTCGAGGACCAGCAGGAAGAGGTTCAAGTAGGAGCCCGGCACCGAGTGGAAGGTGGACTGGAACTCGAGCGGATTGTCGTCGTTGAAGCCGGCGGCGTCGAGCAACTGGCGACCCTTGGCCGCGTCGAAGGCGCCGAATTCTCCAAGTTCCTCGGCCGTCCATGGCCACTCGCGGAATCCCCACGGGGAGTTGTCGTCGCGGAAGAACGTCCAGTTCTGGCCGTAGCCGGCGGCGGCGAGGCCGTTGTAGATGCCTTCCTTCTGCTCTTCGCGGTTCATGCCAAGCGCCAGCGCCTGACGGACACGGATGTCGTTAAACGGCGGTGCGCTGAGGTCCTTGAACGCCATGTACGGCTGCCAGCCCGGAGGCGGCGCGGTGACCTGAACGGTCGTGTCCGGCTGCGTTTCGACGGCGCGCTCGTACTCGAAGATGTCCTGGATCGTGATCCGGTCGATGACGCCGGTCTCCCAGGCCGCCCACTCCGACTCTCGCTGGGCGATGAAGTCGGGACCGTGCAGCGCGTCCATGAACGGCAGCTGCATTCCGGTGCGCGGGTCCTTCTTGAAGTAATCGGGGTGCTTGGTCGCCTTCCATTCCTTGCCCTGCTCGACGAAGTCGAGCACGTAGGGCCCGGTGCCGACGGTGTTGCGCCAGTCGTCGAGGACGGTGTAGTCGTCGGTGATGAATTCAGGCGCGGCGACCACGTGGAACGGGTTCATCATGTTGTTGAACAGGTACGCAGCCGGCTCAAGCAGGTTGAAGCGAACGGTGTTCGAGGCGTTGTCGAAGTCGATGTCCTTGACCGCGGTGTAGGACGAGGCCTGCACCGGAACGGGCGGGTCGTCCGAGCCCGGAGCGAGGAAGGAGCCGTCGCGCAACGCGTCGTATGCGATCTTGACGTCTTCTGCCGTCAAATCGCGGCCGTTGACGGGCGGCTTGTCCTGCCACTTGACGCCGTCCTGGATCTGGAAGACCACGGTCGTGTCGTCGGGCACTTCCCAGCCGGAGGCGAGGTCACCCTCGTTGAGGTAGTAGTGCGCGTTTGCCCAGTCGTCCATGGGGAAGACGACGAGCTGGCTGTAGAACATGGGCGCGAACGCTGCCATCAGGTTGGCGTTCGGCCCGAGAACGTTCCAGTTCGCGGCGGGCAGGTGGGCAAGTGTCCACGTGCCGCCGTACTTCGGTCCATCGGCCTGACCGGGAAGGTTTTGCAGCTTGGACCAGTGGAATCGCAGCCGCCATTCTTCCTCCGGAGTGAGCGACATCGCCTCTTCTTCGGCGGACAACTGCCCCGGAAGCAGCGCAACGGCTTCCTCTTCCTGGGTTTCCTGCTGCGTGCTGGCCTGTTGGGCAGCCGCCTGCTGCGCCTGTTGCTGCGCGGCGGCCTGCTGCTGGACCTGCTGCTGTTGTGCCTGAGCCTGAGGCTGGTCCTGCTGTTGCTGCTGCTGGACCTGCGCGGCGGCCTGCTGGCCATCATCGTCATCGTCGCCACAACCAACCAGCGCCAGACCGGCGGCGCCGACCCCCGCTCGTGCGGAAGCACTCATCAGCGATCGTCGGCTCAAGCGCTTGCGCTGCATCCGTTTCCAGTAATTGCGCTCTGTCATTTGTCGCTCCTTGCATCCTGACATCAATCGAGGTACGGACTGCCGTCCGACTTCGACCATTCGGGTGCGGGTAATATAGCCGCTTGGAAGCGGTATTGCACACGCGGAAGTCCAATGACTGAATCTGAGGTGATCGAGGCTCGCGTTCGCGCGTTTCTCGACGAACACGAAATCGCCTACCACACCATCGTCTGCCGGCCCGACCAGGCCGACACTGCCGTCTTTTGCGAGGTCTTCGGGATCGCGCCAGAGGCGTCGGTCAATACGATTCTGGTCGCCTCGAAGAAGGAGCCAAAGAGCTACGCGGCGTGCCTGGTGCTGGCCAACAATCGGCTGGACGTGAACCGCACCGTGCGCAAGGAAATGGGCGTGCGCAAGTGTTCGTTCGCGTCATTCGAGGAGACAGAGCGCGTGACGGGCATGCTCTCCGGAGGCGTCACTCCATTCGATCTGCCGCCGGAGATACCGATTCTGATCGATTCCAGGATCAGCGGGGATGAGGTCATGTGGTTGGGTGGCGGCAGCCGCTCACTCAAGGTCGGAGTCAGTGCGGATGACCTGGCCCGCTTGCCGAACGCGCGCGTGATTGAGGGGTTGGCCGGATAGGAGTCCCTTATCCCGCGGCCAGCTGCTCCTCCAACGCGACGATGTCGCCGATCGGCACCGAACCGACACTCAAGCCCGAGCTGAGCGCCCGCTTCGCCATCAACTGGAGGGCGCGATTCGCCGGCGTGGGGACGTCGTGCTCAAGTCCCAGCAGCACGATCTCACCGTTGAGCCAGTCGGTCTCGATCGCCGGTACGCCTCGCCGGAAGGATTGCCAGGTGGAGCTGCCGCCGCGCTCGACGCCCGGGATCTCACCTGAACTGAATGTCGCCGCTCGCCGTTCGCCGACTTCGGCGCGCGGGGCGTAGTCAATCTGCGCCGCGCTGTAACACGCGATCGCTTCCTCGCACATGCGCCGCATGAACGCTCGGACCTCGTCGCCGGCCGAGCGCAACGCCGTTTCGCCGCAGAGTGCCCCAACCGCGTTGCCCAGGTTGTCGAGCAGTTTGCCGTGCTTCAGCCTCATCACATCGGCGTCAGCCTGGGCGTTGAAGCCGGCGCGTGAGAGATCGGCGCACAACTGCGTCACGGTCTCGTCCACACCGCGTGGGAATCGTCCGCTGTCCAGTAGCCCCGCTCTGGGTTCGCCGAACAGCGCGATTTCGCCGGCTACCAGGAACGTCGCCGGCATGACCACGAGCATCCCGTATGCGTTGAGAAAACGTCGGGCGACGCTGCGTTCGTTGCCAACACCGTTCTGTCCGCAGACGATGGGCAGCTCTGGCCCGGCGCAGCGTTCGAGGTCGTCCAGGGCGCCGGCGGTGTCTTGCCCCTTCATCGTCAGGATGACGACGTCCTCGTCACCGAAGGTCAGCTCTGATGGATGCCCGACGGCGGTGACCGCGACTCGCTGCTCGCCGCTCGGTCGACGGACCAACAGTCCGTCCTGCTGCATCGCGTCCAGATGGGCTCCGCGAGCGATCAATACGACATCGCAACCGGCGAGTTGCAACAACGCGCCGATACCGCCGCCAATCCCTCCGGCGCCGTAAATGATGTATCTCATGTCGACATCCTCGCCACAGACCGCGTTGCTCACAGGTGTCCGCAGTTTGCCCAGTCTGAATTGCGAAGCGGGGGGGGGGGGGGGGCGCGAGGCGCGGGGGGGGGGGGGTGAAGACGCCCGCCGCCCCGACAACCGCGAGGGGCAGGAGAAAGTGGCCGAGATAAAGTAAAATAAA
>VXQZ01000055.1:46314-57384 GCA_009838735.1 Chloroflexota bacterium | reverse complement strand
AATTTATTTTGCTCTCGCCGCCTCCCTCCCCACCGCCCGCGGTCCCCCCCGGTGCCGGCTGTTTGCCCCGCGTGATTTCCGCCGGGGGGCTGATCAAGCTGATCAGCCGCGCTTCGGATTGCGCCAGAGGCCCGGCGGCGCACGTAGCCGTCGGGCGCTAGAGGACGTCGCCTCTTACTCGCTATTCCTCATCCTCAGTTTGCGGCGTCGGTGGTGGGCCGGCGAACATCGATTTCAGGTTCTCTGCCCGCTCCTGGTCGGCCAGTGTTGGCTCGATCAGGATTTGCGCGCCATTGAGGAATACCTCGGCATTGAGATCGCTCAACTCGAGCGTGTAGGCCAGCGCCATGGCCGAGACCGCCAGGTAGCCCTGCGCCACCGGGTGGTCCCAGACCAGGAACAGCATCTCGCCGTCACGGACGGCGTCGGCCAGCTCGTCGCTGAAGCCGAAGCTCCCCAGCGCGATTTCAGCGTCCGACTCTGCAACTGCGCCGAGCGCTGCAATCCCGGTGTCATGGTTCAGGGTCAGGATGGCGCCGACTCCGCCGGCCGCGATCCGCTCAGCGAGCAGCACCTGGACGTGCTCAGGTGTCGTGTGTACCCCGTGCACCTCATCGTCGGGCGACACACGAGTCAGGTCGACCCAGATCCGTTCGACGTGACCGGCACCGTAGGTGGCTTCGAGACCGTTACACCGATCTTCGAGTCCAACGTTGTCGGTCTCATGGATTACGCAGAGCACCGTGCCGCTGACCTCGGCTGCGACGAACTGTTCGCCGGCTTTGACGCCGCCGGCGAAGTCATCCAGACCGATGTGCATAAGCGAGCCCACGCTGTCTGCGTCTTCGGCGCCGGAGTTGAAGGTGACGACCTGGATGCCGGCGGCCTGGGCTTCGGCGAGCGGCTCGCGCAGGTCGTCGGCGTACGGCAAGGAGGTCGCGATCGTGATTGGACCTCGGCTAATGCAATCGCGCAGATCGGCCGCGTGTTCGTCGCTGTCGAGCGCGCCGTAGCGGACAATCTGCACGCCGTACTGATAGGCGGCCACGCCCGAGCCGGCGAGCGTCCAGCGCCAGAATCGGTCATCCTCGGGATACCCGTGACCGAGCACGCACATCAGCGGCGGCTCGCGCAGGATGACGACTTCAGCCTCTTCTTCGGCGACCGAGACGGGGATCGGGTTCGTGTAACGCCAGGCGTCGACAGGCACATTCAGTTCGAGGAATCTGGCCGGGGGCAGCTCCAGATCGTTCCACCCCAGTTCGTCGTCAAGTTGCTGAACTTTGACCTCAACTCTGCCATCGGCGAGTCTCTTGACGCCAACGCGGACATCGGTGGTCGAGTGCATTGCCGCCTGGATGGCGCCCAGGGCGACCGCACCGATGATCAGGCCGACAAGCAATGTCAGCAGATGAGATTTGCCCAAGCGGTTCATGCCGCCTCCTATCAATCAATTCCATAGATTCGATTCCTACTGAGCATAACGGCGAAACCAGAGGTGACATAAGTGCAAACTGAGTCCCGTCCCGAACTCGAACACTCGTCGGTCGTCATGGGATGTGATTCCGCTATGCGGGTCTACCATGCCTGTCGACAACCGACTCATGGTGACGGAGCGTGACAGATGGCTGAACAGGCAGTACTCCCTCAGATCGATGGCGAACTTCGTGCGGCGGGCCTTGAGTCGCCGACCCGGATCGTGCGTGACCGCTGGGGCGTGCCCCACGTCGAGGCACAATCGGCGCGCGACGCGTTCTTCGCGCAGGGGTTCTGTCTCGGCCAGGATCGCGGTTGGCAGCTCGAGCTGTATCGGCACATGGCCCATGGACGCGCGGCGTCTCTGTTGAACAAGGGCCTCCTTCGTATCGACAAGATGAACCGTACTTTGGGATTTGGGCGCGACGCGGCTCGCGAGTGGGAGGAGCAGTCGGACGAGGCGCGAATGATCCTGCAGGCCTATGCCGACGGGATCAATGCGGCAATCGCGGCCGGACCGGCGCCGGTCGAGTTCGGTCTGTTGGACCACGAGATGCAACCCTGGTCGCCGGTCGACTCCCTGGCGATTCTGAAAATGGTCTCGGCCAATGTCCACTGGGCGACCAAGATCGGCAACGGCGAGGTCGCGTCGCGGCTGGGGATCGACGCGCTGCAGGCGTTGATACCTGATGTGCCTGCAGAATCTGCCCTGATCGCACCGGCCGGCGCCTCCTGGACGAACGGGGCACACGCGTTCGCTGGCGCGCTCGCCGACCTCGAGGCGGAGCCCGGAACCCGGCGCGGAGGCCTCGACGGATCCAACTGTTGGGTGATCGATGGCGCGCATACCTCCAGTGGCAAACCGCTCGTCGTGGGCGATCCGCACCTGGCGTTCAGCGTTCCGCCGCAGTGGTATGTCATGCACATGCAGTGTCCCGAGTTCACCGTCGCCGGACCCTGCAGCCCCGGCTACCCCGGACCGGTCTACTACGGGCACAACACGCAGATCGGCTGGACGATGACGCACGCCCAAGGCGACCGCTGGGACGTCTACCGCGAGCGCATCGTACGCAACGGGTCGGGGCCCGAGGCGGAGTGGCTCGGCAGTAGCGAACCGCTGCAACGACGCGAGGAAGTGATCGAGATCCGCAATGAGGAATCGGTCACCCAGTCTGTCTGGTCGACGCGGCACGGACCAGTCGTCCACGGCGATCCGGAATCCGACGATGAGGTGCTGACAGCTCGGTTCGGACTGACTGACCCCTGTCACGACTTCGACGGGATGATGACCACCTTCACCGCGGACAACATCCACGACGCGCGCCAGGGCTTCCGCCGCTATGACTCAATCTCGGGCAATTTCTGCTTCGCCGACCAGCAAGGAGACATCGGCTACCAGTACACCGGACGGATTCCGATTCGTGACGCGAAGCTCACGCCGGTCAGCGGTTGGGACGGCGAACATGAGTGGGACGGCGATGTCCCGGCGGACGAGCTGCCGCAGGATCTGAATCCCGCCAACGGCGTGATCATTACCGCCAACAATCGCACGACCACCGACGACTACCCGTACTACCTCAGCTTCAGCCAGACTCCCTACCGCGCCGACCGCTTGCGCCAGCTGCTGCAGGGTCGCGACGACTGGTCGCCGGAGGATATGCCCGAAGTCCAGTCCGACCAGACCAGTCTCCACGCCCGTTTCATCGCCGAGCGCGTGGGTCGGGCAACCGTTACCGCCAACGGAGCCAGCGAGCTTCAATCGATGATCTCGGGTTGGGACGGACATATGGCTGTCGACTCGGCCGCCGCGCTGGTCTACTACGAGTTCTGCGAACAGCTCATCTCCCTGACCGTCCGGCCGTACTTCGACTCACCGTCGCGGCTGGCGGCGAGCTCCTATGAAGAGATGCGCATCCTGCACGAGCAGCTCAAGGCCGACAGCGCACTCATCCTGCCCGACGGCAAGACCTGGGATGGCGTCATCGGCGAAGCGCTGACGAAGACCGCGAGTGTCCTGAACGAGCGCCACGGCGGCGATCGCAGCCAGTGGAAATTCGGCGATGTGCATCCCGTGACCTGGCGGCACAACCTGGGCCGCGATCCGGAGCGCGCGGCTCGATTCAATGTCGGCGACTTCCCCAAAGGTGGCGACGGCAACACGCCGAACAACGCGACAGGATTGATCAATCAACCTGCCGACCACGGCGTCAGTTACCGCCAGATCTTCGATCTGTCCAATCTCAACGGCGCGCGGATCGTCTTGCCGCCGGGCAACTCGGGCCGTCCTGACAGTCCGCATTACAGCGACCACATCCACAAGTGGCTCGAGATGGAGTACTTCCCGCTCTACATCGAGTGGTCCGACATCGAGTCCAACAGCGAGGGCAGCCTGACTCTTACGCCGGCCTAAGGGGCGGCGGCCTCAACGCTGGCGCGCAGGATGGCCAGACCGTTCTCGAGTTGCGTGTCTTCGATCGTGAGCGGTGGCATCAGCTTGACCACGTCGGAGGCTGCGCCGCCCGACGTTTCCATCAACAGGCCGCGTTCGAAGGCCGCTGCGCAAATTTGTGACGCCAGGCCGGCGATCGGCGTGTGAAGACCCTGCAGGAATCCACGTCCGCGAACAGTCGCTCGCATCGATTCGTGCTCTGTTGCGATTGATTCAAGCTCTGCCCGGATCATCTCCGACTTGCGATGCACGTCGCTCGAGAGCGAGTCATCGACCCACCAGCTCAGCGCCTCGGTCGCGGTAACGAACGCCGCGTTGTTTCCGCGGAAGGTGCCGTTGTGTTCGCCCGGCGACCAAATGTCGAGTTCGGGACGAATCAACGTCAGGGACATCGGCAGTCCGCTGCCGGAGATCGACTTGGATAGGCAGATCAAGTCTGGTTGAATCCCCGCCCGCTCAAACGAAAAGAACGTGCCGGAGCGGCCGCAGCCGGCCTGGATATCGTCGACGATCAGCAACACATCGTGCCGCTTGCAGCATTCCGACAGGCGTCGCAGCCAACCGAAGTCGGCGCTGTGCAGGCCGCCTTCGCCCTGAACGGTCTCGACGATCACGCCGGCGACGGAGTTCGCGGAATCCGCCAGCATTGCGTCCAGCACGGAAACAGTGTCGACGTCGACGCCGAGTTCTCCGTCATATGGCGCGGTGAGCTGATGCTGCAGCGGGATGCCAGCGGATTCGCGCTTGACGACATTGCCGCTGAGAGCCAGCGCGCCGAGCGTCATGCCGTGAAAGGCGTTCGTGAACGAGACGATGTCTCGTCGGCCGGTCACCTTGCGAACGAGCTTGAGCGCCGCTTCGACCGCGTTCGTGCCGGTCGGCCCGGGAAACATCACTTTGTAGGACATGCCCCGCGGTTTGAGGATGACGTCGTTGAATCGCTGCAGGAAGTCACGTTTGGCGGTGGTCGCCATGTCGAGCGAATGGATGATTCCCTGCGATTGCAGATACCGGGTCAGGGCCGCAATCATTGCCTCGTTGTTGTGCCCGTAGTTGAGACCACCGGCGCCGCAGAAGAAGTCGAGGTACTCGCGACCATGTTCATCCCACAGTGACGCCCCGTACGCCCTCGACCAGACGGCGGGCCAGCTCCGGACGTAGGAGCGAACCTCTGACTCCAGCTCCTCGAACGTCTCAAGTCCGCTCATCGCCGAGACACCGGAGACCATCCACCACCCTCACAATCGGGCACCCCGCCAGAGGCCACTACCTCCACTATGCCCGATTTCGACGTCGAAGTCTCGTCTGAGTTGGTCATTGATTCCTAGCCGTGACTGTTGCGCGAGTGATGCGCGTGATGATCCTGTCCGTGCTCGGCGTCGTGTTCGCAGTGATCGGGTGGCGGCACGTCGAGGCCGGGATTACGGTCGAAGAAGCCCCACGGCTTCAGGCTGAACCCGGCGCCCTGGACCGGCATGACCGGCCAGTCTTCCGGACGTACGAGATGGTTCATTCCCACGGTGTACCAGAGCACGACATCCGCCTGTTCCAGGCGGCGATTGGCATCGATCCAGTCCGGAATGCCCAGTCCGGGCTCGCTCTGGGCCGGATAGTAGCCAGCCGGGTATCGCTGCGCCGGGTCGTACGAGGTGACCCAGAGCTGTTTGCGCGCGAACGAGGCGCGCTGCGCGATCATCGAGCGCTCGTCGGCCATCATCGAGACCGACGCGCCCGGGGTCAGAACATAGGCCGGCGATTCGCCGATGGGGTTCCTGACCGAGTCATTCGCGATCCGCCAATGTCGAGCCGCGGACGATTTGACCTCCCGCCCGCTCTGTGACTCTTCGGTAATCGGCGTTGCGGCCGCAGTGAAGGTGTTGTGATAGGGATTCTCAGGACCGAGAGGCAGCGGGATCGTGTCGACCTCGTAGACGGTGTTCTCGCTGCCGTCGACCTCCATGTCCAGCCGGAAGCTGAGGAAGTGCTGGTGATGCACACCGGCCAGCTGTGTGCCGATTTTGTGCCTCGTGATCTGCGGATCGTCGTCCTCGATCGCCATCGTCTGCACGATCCCCGTCGCCTTGACCTCGTGCTCCCACGAGCCGTCCTGGTAGAAGTACCAGTAGAAGCCGTAGTCGTAGTTGTCGACCGTTGCGATCGTTGAGATCACCAGACGCCGAGATCGCCGCAGCCAGGCCTGGGTGCCGCGCTGGTCGGGATGCCGGTAGGTGTGCTTCCAGAGCAACCCGTCATCCTCCTCGTGGATGCAGATCGCGTTCTCGATCGTCCGGGCCCCACCGCGTTCATCCGTGACGACGCCGTCGAGGTAGACGATCTCGCCGAGGCAATCGCAGCCAAGCTCGAGTGAGTTGACCAGCCGTCCGATCCCGCACTCGCCCGAGTCGAACGCATTCTTGAAGTAGTGCCCGACTGATGCGTCGCCATACGGCACGACCATTTCAGCCAGCGACGCGCGGTAACAGATCGGCCGCAGACGCCCGCCGTCCTCATAGCCAATCTTGTGCAGTACCAGTCCTTCACGCGGATGCAGCGAGACGCGCATCTGCCACTTCTGCCACTTGAGCAGATGACCGTCGAGCCTGAACGACGCTCCCTGGGGTTGAACGATGTCGAGCGGCGTCAGATCCTCGCGATGCGGTCCGCCGTGATCGTGGTCGAAGCGCATGGATGATGAGGCCGGCGGCGGCGAAGGTACGTTCACCACTTCCAGCACACGATCCTTGGCGAGGTCAACGATCGCGATCAGTCCCTCGACCGGCCGTCCGTAGGCGTTGTCGTCCGGCTCGTCGCGCAGGTAGACGATGCCCTTGAGGATTCGGTGTTCAGTCTCCCACGTCGAACCAAAGTTGCCCGTCGGCCAGAGATGGATGAACGATAAGTCGATCTGCTCGTCATTGAATCCGCGGCCGCGCATTGCCGAACGCCAATCGGCGTCGGCTCGAATGGTCGCGTCTGCACGTTCGTATTCCTCGAACAAGGCCGGAGGTTGTACATCGGGACGCGCGGTCACGGAGGTGACCATTCCAGCTTCGAGGTCGGCAACGACCTCTGTCGTCAAACCCGAATCGATGTCGATGCAGACCGCCTCTGCGCAGCGCGGCGCATCTTCGGCGCCCTTGGGCGGCTCCAACGCAGCGACGAGGAGGAAGCGCAACGACTCCGGCGAGCGGAGGTACTCGCTGATGATCCTCGACGCGCGGACGATCTCATCGGCCGACAGCGGGTCGAGCGGATGAGTCCGCGTTCTTGCCTCGGTGACCACCGATGCCCCTAGCTGTGACCGTTGTGGCCGACGTGGTTGCTGTGGTCGTGTGAGTCGTGATCCATCTCGTGGGCGCAGTGGTCGGGCGCCGGCAGGTCGAGCGCCGGGTTGTGCTCGAAGAAGCCGGCCGGTCGCAGCTTGAATCCGCTGCGATGCACCGGCGCCACGGGCCAGTCTTCGGGCACGACGATGTGGTTCATCCCGACGGTGTACCAGAGCACCACGTCCTCATCGGCGATATCGCGATCGGCCGCGGTCCAGGCCGGGATGCCCTCGCCGGGCAGACTCTGGTTCGGGTAGTCGCCGGCGGGATAGAACTCGGAATCGTCGTATGGCGTCACCCAGAGCTGCTTCTGGGTGAAGCCGGCGCGACCGCGGACGGCGGCGTCGGGGCCGGCCATCATCGCGACCGTCTCGCCTGGCACCAACAGATACGCCGGTGCATGGCCGACATGGTTCACCTTGTTGGTGTTGGCGATCCGCCAGTGACGCGCCGAGGCAGCGTTGACCACGCCCTCGCCGTCGGTTTCGCTCAGCAGCGGCTTGGCGACCGCGGTGAAGGCGTTGTTGTAGGGATTCTCGGGACCCGCCGGCAATGGCTGGGTGTCTACCTGGTAGACCGTGTTGGTCCCGCCATCGACCTCCATGTCCATGCGGAAGCAGAGGAAGTGCTGGTGGATTGGCGCGGCCAGACCGGGCGCGATCATGTGACGCGTAATCTGCGGGTCGTCCGGGTCGGCGGCAATCGTCTGCACGATGCCGGTCGCCTTGACTTCCTGCTCCCAGGAGCCGTCCGGGTAGAACATCCAATAGAAGCCGTAGTCGTAGTTGCCGACCGTCGCGATGGCGGAAACGACTAACCGCCGCGTGCGGCGCACCTCGGAGACCGGGATGTCGTTCTCGGTTCGGGTGTGTTTCCAGTTGATGCCGAAGTCTTCCTCGTGGATGCAGACGGCGTTGTTGATCGTGCGCGAGCCGCCGAACTCGTTGGTCACGTGACCGTCGAGGTAGACGATCTCGCCCAGGCAGTCGCAGCCCAGTTCCAGCGAGTTGCTCAGGCGGCCCAATCCGCCGACCTCGCCTGAATCGAACGCGTTCTTGAAGTACTGCGTTGGCGAGGGGTCGCCGTAGGGCACGACCATCTCGGTCATCGAGGCGCGGTAGCAGATCGGGCGCAGCTCACCGTCGTCGTTGTAGGCGATCTGGTGCAGGACCAGGCCCTCGCGCGGATGCAGCGAGACGCGCATCTGCCACTTCTGCCAGGAGAGCAGGTGGCCGTCGAGCGTGAACGAGACGCCGTCCGGCTGGACGATGTCGAGCGCCTGGAGGCCCTCGCGCGGCTCGATGTCGTTGTAGCGGTAGTCGAGCGATGTCTCGGGCGCCGCCGGACCGGGTTCGTCGACCACGTCGAGGACGCGGTTTTCAACGAGGTCGACGACCGCCATCACATGCTCAATCGGCCGGCCGTAGCCGTTCGACTCTTCCGAGTCGCGCAGGTAGGAGATCGCCTTGAGCGTGCGGTGCTCGTTCTCCCAGGCGGTGCCAAAGTTCCCGCCCGGCCAGGGGTCGATCTGGATCAGCTCAATCTGCTCATCCGAGAATCCCCGCGATTTCATCGCCGCGATCCAGCGGGCGTCGGAGCGAACCGCCTCCTGAGCCCGGCCGAACTCCTCCATCAGCGGAAACGGCTGCTGTCCTTCCAGCGGAGTCCAGCGAACCACAGCCTCCGAGCCAAGATCGACCACACACTCGACGGAGTCGCCGGTCGTGATGTCATGCAGCAGAACCAGCGCCAGGCGCTCAATCGCGTCGCCGTCGGAGAATCCACGCACCACCTCTTTGGCCGGCTCGTCCAAAGCCACCAGAGGGAATCGCCAGCCATCGCGAGGCGCGTGCGACGTTGCGATCTGAGAGGCCGCCGAAATCTCGTCGGGGGTCAAGGGGTCAAGCGGGTGCGTCACGCCAACCGGCGTCGTGGGTCGTGTCTCGGTGACCATGTGATGTCTCCTGTTATGCGGTCTTGAATGGAGGGTATCCGAAGCGGGCTGGACTGTCGGTGCGGCCAGATTTCGGAGGATTGGACAGAAAGTGCTGATCTGGACAGGGAATTGTCGCGTCAGGTGTGCAGATTTGTCCAGATTTGTCCAGATCTGTCCAGAAGAGTCTGTGTGAATCGGAGATGTGTGAGCTCTCGTCGAGAAGGATCTGGGAGATTGCAAGAGTGTCAGGTTCGGGAGCGATTTGTCGATAGGGCATGCGGTCAACTCTCCGTATATGTGATCACGTGTTCTGACTGTACCGAAGCCAGAGCCCCTTGGAGGCGGCCGAAGCGCGCTGCGAGTGCGCGTTCGTGAGGAACTGCTGAGTAGGACCGGTGGCCTTCCGGACAGGCGCGGTCTCGAGCCGGCATTCGGATGAGAGAGCACCCGTCAAGGGGTGAAGATGTGCTGGCGGTGATGCGCAAGAAACTCCTGAGATGGCTGATGAGTCTGCGGCAATCCAATGGAAACGCCTTCGTATGAAACGAGATTGAGGTTCAGGAAGTCCTCGTCATTGTCCTTCAGAATCGAGGAGACCTTGATCCGGTAGTCCTCGCCAACCGTAATCAAACCGATGTCAAAGGCTTTGTCATGAAGGACGTTCAGACAGAGTCCGTTGGTTGGATTTAGGCGGTTCTCCTTGTCATCGCGCCAAGGCTTGATGTGGCTGGCGACGAGCAATCGGGTATCACCGACACCGGTCACGCAGCATCGATTCTGATACGCGTTCAGCACTGCGCGGCGGAAAAGATCTTGGCCGCGTCTCGATTTGGTGGTTGACATCGCCTCTGTTAGCTGAGGCCCCTCCGTGTTTATCCCAATCATTTCGTGCGAAGGTCCGTCTACAAGTGGCTCTTCGTTTGCCCACGCCTCAGAGACCGCTTCGTGGATCTGCCTAGGCCTGTTGAGAACGTCGTCCCAGAGTTCGCGATCCCGCGCTCCGACGTTGCTAAAGCCGCCTACAGCTGTTGGATCTAGGTGCTTGAAGTTCGCCATTTTGAAGACGACGCTGTCGGGCGATCTTCCGATCCGCTTTGCGAGGTCAATGATCCTGTCGTTCGACTTGTCCTGACTGCCCAACAGCGGATCGAGATAGAGGCCCAAGGCCAAGAGAAGCTCTCTGCGCGTCCAAGGCTGACCAGCGGGCATTTCGAGGTTTCGATTTGCTAATGGCGTCGATAACCGCCAGGATTCGGACCGGAGGTGAAACGATGTCCAGCCCGCCTGTTCTTAAGACAGAACTGGAAAAGATCTGGTTACAGAACGACATTGTATGGCTTGTCAAACGGTTGGGGTTTGCAGAAGTGGACGAACGGACCGATTGGCCTCAGGTGATCGAGGTGCTGCCAGAGTTCGCCGATGTTTTGCAACAGGCGGTGCAAGATGCGGCGCGCGAGACCACGGAGGTCCAACTGCTGTCTCACGGGATTGAAGGAGGAGCGGTGGCTAGACGGGACGGTCTGAGGCGTTTCTTGGTTTGGGACTTGTTGGGCACACCGAAGAGTGAAGATGGCCCCTGCGGAGCACTGGCGATATTCGCGTTGATGTCATGCCACTCGGCTCCTTGGCTTTGGTGTTGGATTTGCGAAAGCGCGGAGGAGGACGAGTACGCCCAGTCAATCTTCGGATGGTGGGAGCCGCAGCGCTTCGCATACGCAAAGGGGATTCCGCTGTTCGCACAGCGGATCGAATAGCCAAAGTGGTATTGCGATGTCAGAAGACACGCGAGAGGGGGGGGCGCGTGGGCCCCCCCCGGGGGGGTGGAGTGGAGGGGGGGGTGGGATGGTGGGGGCAAAGGGGGGGGGGGGTGGGGGGGGGTTTGT